>DLOZ01000017.1:0-78606 GCA_002479765.1 Sphingomonadales bacterium UBA7471
CACCTCCCCGTTCCGGGGAGGATTTGGGGTTACGCGGTCTCGACGGAGTCCGCGTTGATGACGGCGTGGCCGAAGGCGGCGAAGTGTCTATGTTCTACGATCCGATGATCGCCAAGCTGATCACATGGGGCAAAACCCGCGACGAAGCGGCTGACTTGCAAATCGCCGCGCTCGACCGTTTCGAAATCGAAGGCCTGGGCCACAATATCGATTTCGTCAGCGCTATCATGCAGCACCCACGCTTCCGTTCTGGCGAATTGACCACGGGCTTCATCGCAGAGGAATATCCAGACGGCTTCCACGGCGCGGCATCAACGCCCGATTTGGTCAAATCACTCGCGGCCATCGCTGGCTTCGTGGCGACGGCAGAAGCCGACCGTGCACGCCATGTTGACGGCCAGTTGGGCGATACGTTGGAGCCGCCCGCACGCTGGCAAGTGAAGATCGGTGACGCTGTCCATCATATCGAAATGGTCGATGGTGACATGCACGTCGACGGGGAGCATTTCGATCTTTCGATGGAATATGATCCGGGTGATCGCTTGATCGAAGCTGAAGTCGGCGACGAAGAACTGGCTGTCAAAATTGCGAAGATGCGGACTGGTTTTAAGCTAACCACCCGGGGCGCAACGCATATCGCACGCGTCTTGCCAGGACACATCGCGCATCTTGCTGATCACATGATTGAAAAGATCGCGCCGGATCTGTCCAGATTCCTTATTTGCCCCATGCCCGGCCTGTTGACGACATTGCACGTCACTGCGGGCGATGCTGTGGAAGCAGGGCAACCGCTCGCCGTGGTGGAAGCCATGAAGATGGAAAATATCCTGCGTGCCGAAAAATCCGGGACGGTGAAAATTGTCAATGCCAAGGCAGGGGACAGCCTTGCCGTCGATGCTGTCATTTTGGAGATGGAATAGGACGCGCGCGGTGGCTTAATCCAAAATCGCCACCGCCCGTATCCATCCCGCACTGGCACGCTCGATCTTAACGGGGAAGCATGACAGCGTAAAACCAAACGCAGGCAATGCTTCCAAATTGGTAAGCTTTTCAATTTGGTAATAAGGCTGAATACGTCCGGCCTTATGCCCTTCCCAAATGATCGACGGGTCGCGCTTTTCGGCCCAACGCTTTGCGGTGTGACTGAATGGCGCATCCCAGCTCCATGCGTCGGTGCCGACGACCTGCACGCCCAGCGAGGTCAAATACAGCGTTGCTTCCGCACCCATGCCCACGCCTTGGTCGGTGAAATTATCCGTGCCGTAAACCGCTCCAGACTGCACCAGAACAATGTCGCGTGGCTGGAGTGTATAGCCGATGCGCTTGAGCTCCGCCTCGACTTCCGCCGCGCTGACGACATGGCCAGCGGGCAAATCCGAAAAATCCAACTTCACGCCCGGTGCAAAAAACAAATCGAGCGGCGCTTCGTCAATCGACGGGGCAGGGCGTGCACCGCCATCGGTTGTCGAATGAAAATGCCACGGCGCGTCCATATGCGTTCCGTTATGCGTGGATAGAGTGAGGCTTTCGACCGCCCAACCCTCGCCATCGGGAAGGTCATCCTGCGTCAGCCCCGGGAAGAACATCGCGATCTGCTCCCACGTATTTTCATGCGTCATATAGGAAATCTGCGGCCGCATGACCGGCGGATCAGAAATGACGTCGTTGGTAATCGGGATCGACAGATCAATAAATACCGGCATGCTCTTCTCCTCGACCCAATCGATAATCGCCCTTGTGGATAAGCGCAACAAGCCGCTTGAACGCCGCGACATAGCGATTAAGACCGGCAAGAGGGTTTTTAGGGGAATATCATGGCCGCTGCTGCAGAGAACGAAATCACACTTGATCCGAAACGGGACCGCTTGGTCATAACGGCGTCATCACTTGGCACCGTGTTCGAATGGTATGACTTCTTTGTCTATGGCATCCTTGCAGCGCTGATCGGCAAGCTTTTCTTCCCTGCAGATAACCCCACCGCTGCAACGCTGGCTTCGCTGGCTATCTTCGGTGCCGGCTTTGGCGTTCGTCCACTTGGGGCAATATTATTTGGCTATTTCGGCGATAAGATTGGACGGAAATATACCTTCCTCGTGACCATCTCGCTGATGGGCGTGGCGACAGCGGCGATTGGTCTATTACCGACATTTGAGACCGCAGGCGTCTGGGCCGCAGGGCTGTTGTTGCTGATGCGCTGTCTTCAGGGGCTGGCATTGGGCGGCGAATATGGCGGCGCGGCCATATATGTTGCCGAACATGCACCCGAGGGAAAACGCGGCCAATATACCAGTTGGATCCAAGCGTCCGTCGCTGGTGGCTTTTTGCTTGCGGTTATTGTCGTCCTTATCACCCGTCATGCGATGAGCACTGAAGCGTTTGAAGCTTGGGGTTGGCGCGTTCCGTTTCTGACGTCAATCTTGTTGCTCGCCATATCGCTGTTCATGCGCCTTAAACTGTCTGAAAGCCCCGTTTTCAAGGCGATGAAAGCCGCCGGAACCACGTCCAAAAATCCGTTTGTCGAAAGCTTCCAATATCCCGGCAATATCGGCCGTCTCTTCGTTGCGTTGTTCGGCGTTGCCGCAGGTCTGACCGTTATTTATTACACGTCACAATTTGGCACGTTGTATTTCCTGACGGGCACGGCCCGCGTTCCAGAGGAAGATGCCCTGCTATATATGGCGGTCGGCGCCGCGCTCGCAGCGCCAACTTATGTTGCCTGCGGTTGGCTTTCGGACAAATGGGGTCGCAAGCGGATGCTTTTGCTGGGCTACGGCCTTTCTATCATCGGCGTATTTCCGATTTTCTGGATGATGGCCGATGCGGCCAACCCCGCACTCGCGCGTGCGACTGTTAGCAACCCGGTCACGCTGTCGATGCCCGAATGTGATTTCAACGCATTGAACCGCGTTCACGAAAGTGAATGCGCGCAGGCGCTGAACTTCCTGACCAAGCGCGGCATTGCATATAGCAAGCAATCGGGCGACACTGTGTCATTGCAGGTCGGCGATGCCCAGTTGCAGGGCTTTGACGAAAAAGCCTATATCGGCGCATTGGAAAAGGCGGGCTATCCCGACAAATCTGATCCTGCCCAGCGGCAGCCATGGAAAATCATTCTCGCGGTGTTCTTGATGGTCGCGCTGTCCGGTATGACCTATGGACAGGTCGCAGCCATTTTGGTCGAAATGTTCCCGGCCAAAATCCGCTACACGTCCATGTCGATACCCTATCATATTGGCGCAGGTTATTTTGGCGGCTTTCTGCCCTATATCTCGCAATATATTGTCGCGCAGACCGGGCAGCCTTTCTCCGGACTTTGGTATACGGTCGGTGTCACAGCATTGGCCTTTGTCGTTGCGCTGATATGGCTGCCGGAAACGTCGGGAAAGACCAAGCTGGATTGACACGCAATGGGGTAGGGGCAAAAGGCCGCCGATGACCGATTTTGAACCCCCGCTGCGTTTAATCCTTGATGGCGAAGCCCTCGCGTCGAATTGGAAAGCGCTTAACGCGCACAGCGGCGCGGCACAGGCAGGTGCAGCGGTAAAGGCTGATGGCTATGGCCTTGGCGCGCGCGAAGTGGCGGCGCGGTTGCGTGATGCCGGATGCCGCGACTTTTTCGTTGCCCATTGGGACGAAGCCGCTGCGATCGCGGATATTATTCCTCCGGCATGGATTTCCGTCTTAAACGGCATTCAGGCCGCCGACATTCCGCACATACGCGCGTTGGGCGCAGTGCCCGTGCTGAACACACCAGAACAGGTCTCGATCTGGCACGCGTCAGGTGGCGGGCGGTGTCATGTCATGTTCGATAGCGGCATCAATCGGCTTGGCATCGGACCTGAGCAGATGTCACAATGCGATCTGGGAAGCATAGATATCGATTTACTGCTGTCCCATTTGGCATCGGCGGATGAGGATAGTGCACAGAACGAAGCACAACAGCGCTTGTTTCATGCACATGCGGCAGCTTCGGGCGCGAAACGCCAGAGCCTTGCCAATAGTGCAGGGATTATGCTCGGCGCCGATTATCATTATGATCTGACGCGTCCGGGGCTCAGCCTGTATGGTGGCATCGCACGCTCCGGCATGGAGGCTTTCATCAAGCCCGTCGCGCGTTTTTCCGCACGTGTGCTTCAGGTGCGGTCGCTGCCTGCAGGCGCGCCGATCGGCTACAATGCGACGCATATCTGTGCGAACGATACAAGAGTCGGAACGATTTCGATCGGATATGCAGATGGGTATCTGCGTGCCTTCTCTAGCAAGGGAACGGCGCATCATGGCGCGGCCAGCCTGCCTGTTTTAGGGCGCGTATCGATGGATCTCGTGACAATCGACGTCAGCGCGGCCCCTGAGCTTCGCGAAGGCGACTGGGTAGACGTGGATTATGACTTGCCCACAGCGTCGGCGCTGACGGGGCTATCGCAATATGAATTGCTCACCAATCTGGGAACCCGCTTCGAACGCATTTGGCGGTAGTTGGTTCGACCGCTTTTGCGGATTACGGATAACCCAATAAAAAAGGGCGCCACATGGGCGCCCTTCTTTTTGTCTCGAAGGTAGTTCGACTTAGAAATCAGCATTGATTCCGAAGAAGAAGTTACGGCCAAAGCTGTCAAATGGATCGCCGCCGGCGGTTCCAAGCAAGCCAAGTGGTGGCTGCTTATCGAGCAAGTTGTTGACACCCGCATAGAAGCGGAAGTCGTTACCGATGTCGAAGCCGACACGGATGTCGTGATACAGTACATCTGGATAGTATATGCGTGGGAACTGATCAGCATTGGATGGAGCCAGCTTCACAATGTTACCCAACACTGCATCGCAAGTGCCGCCGTTAATGCCAGTTTGACCACGGAACGTGCCGGTCAATGGGCACTGGCCGAAATAGCTATTCTGCGCCTCATAGGTGCCGATCGTCTGCTTGCCGATATAACGAGCGGCATATAAAACATCGAAATCACCGAAGTCGTAAGACATTGAGAAGCTAGCCGACAAATCAGGATCACCCAATTCGCTCAACTGACGATTTGGGTTCGCAGGGTTGGTTGGATCAGTGAAGTTATTCAGCTGAAGAACCTTGGTTGCGATCAAACGCGCCGTGAAACGATCCCCATTGTCAAAAGTCTTGCGGTAAGCGAGGTCGAAGTCGATACCCTTGGTACGTTGCGCAGCGAAGTTAACGCCGCCCGAAATCACCGCAGGCTCAACGAAAAGACCACTTGTCGGATCACGCTGCACAGTGGCGCAGAACGGGTTGTTGATACCCGAAGCGTTGGTGTAGCAAAGGTTGATGATTGTTTGCGCGCTCAACGCGGCAATCAGGTCTTCAACCTTGATCTTGTAATAGTCGACAGTCAGGCTGAGGCCGGGAATGAAGCTTGGCTCAACAACAACGCCAAGCGTCAAGCTCTTGCCCTTTTCTTCGATCAGAGTGGGGTTACCACCCGAAAGGAAGCCGGTCGAAGCTGTACGCGCAGTACAGTTGATGAACGGAGCGCCCAAAGCAACCGGGAACGCGGTGGTTGCGCAAGCTGCGACCAATGCCGCGTTGGCAGTCGCTGGAACACCAGCAGCCAAGCAGTTTGCTGCAGTTGTGCTTCCTGGCGAAACCAGATCGCATGGGTCAGCGATGAACGCAAAGTTCTCAGAAGCGGTCGAGAACAAGTCGCCCTGCGTTGGCGCACGAACCGACGTTGCATATGCAGCGCGGAAACGGACGTCTTCGATTGGCGCATATATACCCTGAACGTTGTACGCATAAACCGTACCCGTCGAAGTATTATAGTCCGATATGCGACCTGCAAAGTTTACCGACAATTCCCTGGCGAAAGGAACATCCTTCAACAATGGAACCTGAACCTCGCCGTAAGCTTCCCTGACGGCAAATGCTGGTGGACGGAAGTCCTGCAATGCGTTGAGGAAGGTTGCGCCGCTTGATGTCAGTTCATCATAATCGATGCTTGCTTTTTCCTGACGGTATTCAGCACCAAAAGCGAATGCAACTGGGCCACCGGGCAGTTCAAACAATTGCGAAAGGTCACCGCCGACAAACGCAGATGCGACGAACTGGCTTGCAAACTCGTCGGTGCGGCCTTCGGTGTTGATGAAGTCGAGTGCACGCGGATCAGCACGGTTCTGACCAAATACGTTAACCGGAATACAGGCGGTATTTACGTTCGACACCTCGTTAACGCGGCAGATGACGCGTTGGCCAGCAGCGTTGGTTACGAAGTTTGTACCCGAAAATGTTGATGGTGCAACAACCGCGTCGGCAGCAAGGTTAAAGCCGTCATACCCCGAACCATCTTGCTTAAAAATCACCAGGTTGTTCGTGTTGAAACCAACTGCCTTAAACCGGCCGTAGTTCACTGCGAATTCGTAGTTCCAATCTTCGTTGAAGGTACCTTCAACGCCACCAACTGCACGATAGGTCTCACGTGTACCTTCAAAGCGACGACCACCAAGGTCGATGTTGAAGCGGTTCAAACCAAAAGTACCGGTCGCCACGTTCGAGCAAAGGCCATTCTGTTGCAACAAAGTCAGGTTCTGCGCGGTCAGGAAGCCATTGTTGCAACGAAATGCTGGGCCACCAAGTGTCTGCGGCACGCCGGAGAAGAAGCTTGGCTGACCTTCGCCTGATACGTCGGTACGGACATATTTGGCTTCGATGAAGGGTTTGAAAGCATCGGATACGTCATAATGCGCCAACAGGTTGACGGCATAACGGTCAACCTCAGCCAAAAGGCTGCCGGTGTTGCGGAGCGTTGAACCAAAGCCACCCTGCGTGTTACCCGAACCTACGCTTGCAAAGTTTTGTGTTGGCGTATCGACGAACAGGTTTCCGAAATCGTCAAAGCGCAAGAAGCGGCCGCCACTGAGGCCACCGACAGTACCCGCGTCAGAGATCGTTCCGTTGCGGATGCCACACAAGAAGGTGGTGTCTGGAATGCCGTCAGTCGCACTGAAACCAACTTCGCCACCGGCAGAACCCTGAAGATCCGTCTGTTGGAACTGGCAACGACCGCTCGCCGCGCCGCTCAATCCGTCGCGCTGGTTGAAGTACAATGGTTGTTGGCGTGTATATTCTGCCGAAATAGCAACGTTACCGCGACCGTCTGCGAAGTTTTGACCCGCAAGTGCGCTCACGAAATAAGTGCCACGGTCACCGCGCGACGAAAGGCCGCCCTGTGCGCGCACAGCAACGCCGTCATAGTCGCGCTTCATGATGAAGTTTACAACGCCGGCAACGGCATCCGAACCATAAATAGCCGAGTTGCCGCCAGTAACGATGTCAATACGCTCAACCAAATCGGTTGGGACGGTGTTGACGTCAAAACCATTGTCGCCTGGCGTCGATGTAACGTGACGACGGCCATTGACCAGAACCAGCGTACGGTCGGTGCCGAGGCCACGAAGGTCGAGAAGGCTGAGGCCAGCGGTTCCGATGAAGCGGCTCGAGTTACCCGAGCTGAACGTCGAACGGAGCGAAGGAAGATCGTTCAATGCGTCACCGAGAGAAAGCTCGCCAGTGCCGGTCAAGTCTTCGATCGTAACGGAAGTCAACGGAACTGAAGACTGCAGCGTTGGACGTGCAATGCGCGAACCAGTCACCAGAATCGGTTGGCCAACGCCTTCCTCTACGGCTTCTTCTGCCTCGGCTTCTTCTTCCTGTGCGTTGGCTGTATCAGGCTGCGCATCCTGCGCATAGGATGGGATAGCGCTAAACAGCGCGAGGCTGATAGCGGACCCTGCGACCAATAAACGTGACTTCTTCATTAAAAAAATCCCCAGCTTGTTTGTTCATTTTCAATTAATAAACCGCTAAAGCGTAGACGCGCCACATGTGCAATAGCTCACGAAGAAAAACCACTGCTTTTTGCGATAATGTTGCTGTCAGGCCACATAAGGGAAACTGCTGTAGCGGATAGGATTGGGCATCAAAAAGTCAGAGCACGGCAGCCAATTTCCGCTGCAATGTGATCCCAGAAGGCTCTGAACTGGGTGGCAAATTTCGCTGCACCGCGCGCCGATGTTGCAGTGCACCACAGCTTGGTGCTATCGGGCCGTTATCATCCGTGAAAGGAACATGAATGGCACGTGCAGCCAGCAGAAATGGTGATGGCCCCATCATCATCAAAAAATACGCGAACCGGCGGCTCTACAATACGCATTCGTCCAAATATATTACGCTGGACTTTCTGGCGGAACTGACTCGTAAGGATATCGACTTCAAAGTTGTTGATGCCAAAACAAATGAGGACATCACCCATGGTGTGCTGACACAAATCATCATGGACGAAGAAAATAGCGGGCAGCAAATGTTGCCCGTCGGCTTCCTGAAGCAATTGATCGCCATGTATGGCGATTCCATGCAGGGCATGGTCCCGCAGTTTCTCGAAAGCTCCATGGACAATTTCCGCAAGAACCAAAAGCAAGTGCAGGATGCGATTGAAACCGCAATAACCTCCGGTCCTTTTGGACATATTGCAAAACAGAATATCGAATTCATGCGTTCTGCACGCGAAGCGTTGATGCCCAATCTTGGCGGCCTGACGGGGGGCAAGACTGCGCAGACAGAGACCATTGCGGATCTTAAGCGGCAGATTGCGGAGTTGCAGGCGAAGCTCGATAAAATTGCGGCAGATTAATTCCGCGCCCATATTCACTATAAAATAACAGGTAAGATTTTGATAAAACATGCTTTAAGCGTCACGCGCGCGCAAAATTTCGCGGGCTGGTATCAGGAAGTCATTTCGGAGGCCGACCTCGCAGAAGAATCGGGTGTCCGTGGATGCATGGTTATCCGGCCGTGGGGTTATGGCATGTGGGAACGCGTCCAAAAGTTGATGGATGCGCAAATCAAAGCTGCTGGCGTGGAGAACTGCTATTTCCCGTTGTTCATTCCCTTATCGTTTTTTGAAAAAGAAGCCGACCATGTGGAGGGCTTTGCAAAGGAAATGGCTGTTGTCACGCACCACCGCTTGATTGGTGATGGCAAAGGTAAGTTGATCCCGGATCCGGATTCCAAGTTGGAAGAGCCGCTGGTTGTCCGCCCAACATCGGAAACCGTAATTGGTGCGGCGATGAGCCGCTGGGTCCAAAGCTGGCGTGATTTGCCGTTGATGGTCAATCAATGGGCCAATGTTGTGCGCTGGGAAATGCGCACGCGCATGTTCCTGCGCACCAGTGAGTTTCTATGGCAGGAAGGGCATACCGCGCACGCGGATCGTGCGGATGCGATGCAGGAAACCATGCGCGCGCTCGAAATGTACCGTGCCTTCGCCGAGGGGCCACTGGCCATGCCCGTCGTGGCTGGCGAAAAGCCAGAGAATGAACGCTTCCCGGGCGCCGTTGCAACATATAGCATCGAAGCGATGATGCAGGACGGCAAAGCGCTGCAGGCCGGTACGTCGCATTATCTGGGCACAGGTTTTGCCGAAGCATCGGGCATCAAATATCAGGACAAGGACGGCAGCCAACAATTTGCGCACACCACCAGCTGGGGTGTTTCCACGCGGATGATTGGCGGCGTTATTATGACGCATGGCGATGATGATGGTTTGCGCTGTCCGCCGCAAATTGCCCCGCACCAAATCGTGATTATACCGATGTTGCGGGACAATGACGAAGACGAAGCCGTGTTGGAATATTGCCGCAGCCTCCGCCTCGAACTGCTCGCGTTGAGTGCGTTCGGCGAACCCGTGCGCGTATTGCTGGATACCAAAGCGGCAAAGGCATCGAACAAGCGTTGGTCTTGGGTCAAGAAAGGCGCGCCCATCATCGTTGAAGTCGGCCCACGCGATGTGGGCGAAGGCAAAGCGGCCGTTTTACGCCGTGATCGCCTCTATAAGGACGACGGCAAGCTTGCGACGGCATTTACCCCGCGTGGTGAGTTTGTCGGGGCGGCCGCTGGTTTGCTTGAGGACATTCAGTCCACGCTGTACACACAAGCAAAAGAACGGCTTGAAGCCAACATCCGCCGCGACGTCACCGACCTTGCCGCACATTTTGCCGGTGACGAGGCGAAGTTTGCTGGCTGGGTCGAGGTTCAGTGGGCACGTCCAACCGGCGCTGCACTCGATAAAATCGTTGAGCAGCTAAAGGCGCTCAAACTGACGATGCGGAATAGCCCAATTGATGCGGCGGCGGTCGACGGCGCATGCTTTTTTACAGGCGAGCCCGCCGTGGAACGGATACTTATTGGCCGGACATATTAAGGGGTTCGCACGAAGGCACAAAGACACGAAGAGGGTAGAATGGAAATTGAACATATCTGTTCACTCATTGTCGATGCGGCTTTCAAGCTTCACAAGGATATCGGCCCCGGATTGCTTGAAAGCGCGTATGAGAGAATTTTGGCAGCCAAGTTTGAAGGCATCGGGTTGGGGGTTGACCTGCAAGTGCCGATCGACATCCAATATGACCAAGTTCATCTTCCTGCAGCATTTCGTGTCGATTTATTGGTCGAAAAACGCATAATAATTGAGATTAAATCGGTCGAAAAAACACTGCCGGTTCATGCGAAGCAAGTAATCACATATCTTCGCCTGACCAATTTAACCCATGGGTTCGTTATCAATTTTGGCACCCCCATGTTCAAAGATGGAATAAAACGCTTGTTGAACGACCGACCTTCTTCTGTGTCTTCGTGTCTTCGTGCGAACCAAAATGAAAGTGGCTCATGACGACAAAAAAAGTTCAGTTCGAAGGCCTCCCGAGCCGCGAACAGATAATCGCATTTATCCAATCGTCCAACGACCCCGCGCGAAAGCGAGAGATTGCGCGGGAATTCGGCTTGCGCGGGCATGAAAAGATCGCGCTGAAGGCGTTGTTGAAAGACATGACCGATGAAGGCCTGATCGACATGGCGCCGGGCCGTGCCTTTCACAAAATGGGTGGCGTGCCAAAAGTCACGGTGCTGAAAATTGTTGCGATTGACGGCAACCACGCGGTGGCGATTCCGGAGCATTGGGAAGCCGAAGGCATTCCAGCACCCAAAATTCGGGTGATCGAGACCAAGGGCAAGCGCAACAGTGCGTTGGGCATTGGCGACCGCATTTTGGCGCGCACCGAAGAACGCGGCAATGGCTGGGCTGCGCATGTCATGAAGAAGCTCGCCAAGGGCAGCGAGCAGATATTGGGTGTTGTCGAGGGCGGCGAAAATGGCCGTTTCTGGCTAAAATCCGTCGACAAGAAATCACGGTTCGACACCCAAATCGGTGATGTTGGCGATGCAAAAGCTGGCGAGCTGGTGCTTGCGGAACTCACCGGAAACGCGCACAAAAAATCGGCGCGGGTAACGCAGGTTCTGGGCGATCCATTTGCGCCAAAAAGCTTCAGCCTCATTGCCATTCATAAATTTGGCATTCCGTTTGAGATGCCTGAAACCGTGGAGCGCGAGGCGGAGCGTGTACGCGAACTGCCCGTCACCGACGATCACCGCGAAGACCTGCGCCATCTGCCCATTATCGCCATTGACCCCCGCGATGCGCGTGATTTTGATGATGCGATTTGGGCCACACCAAATGCGGATACGGGCGGGTTTGACGCCATCGTCGCGATTGCGGACGTCAGCTATTATGTCCGTCCGGGCAGCGCGCTGGACCATGAGGCGTCGAAGCGCGGGAACAGTGTCTATTTCCCTGACCTTGTCGTGCCGATGTTGCCGCACGCATTGTCATCGGACAAATGCTCCTTGCGGGCAGGGGAAGACCGCGCGGTACTCGCCTGCCACCTTGCCATTGGCAAGACGGGCCAAGTGACGTCATGGCGTTTCACGCGGGCAGTGGCGCGGATTGCCGCCAATATTCCCTATCCCGACGCGCAAGCCGCGATTGACGGGACGATGGAAAATCCGTTGCTGGAAAGCGCGCTAAAACCATTATGGGCATGTTGGCGGCTGCTGTCGAAGGCACGTGCCAAGCGTGCGCCATTGGAACTAAACTTGCCCGAAAAGCGCATCACGCTGGATGCGCAAGGCCGTGTAACCGGCGTTGCCGAACGTGAGCAGCTTGAAGCGCATCGTTTGGTCGAAGATTTCATGATCGCGGCCAATGTCGCGGCCGCCAAAGCTTTAGAGGCGAAGAAATCATCGCTCATTTACCGCGCCCATGAACCGCCAAGCCGCGAAAAGCTGGTCGCGTTGAAGGAATATCTCAAAACCTTCGACATAGATTTTGCGCTGGGGCAGGTGGTTAAGCCCGAAACCTTCAACTGGATCTTGGCAAAGGTCATCGACGAAGAAATCCGCCCGCAAATCATGGAGGCCGTCCTCCGCAGCCAGACACAGGCCTATTACGGCCCGACGAATGTCGGACATTTCGGCCTGTCCTTGGGCAGCTACGCGCATTTTACTTCCCCCATTCGCCGTTATGCCGACCTTATCGTGCATCGCGCTTTGGTCAGTGCCTATGGGCTTGAAATGCCCAAGCCGAAGATCAAGGATGTCGAGCCAATAACCGGCCTGACCGAGGCCGCGATTGCACGATTACCCGCGACCGCCGAAGCGATTAGCCGCACCGAACGCCGCGCGATGGAAGCGGAGCGCGAGACCACAGATCGCTATATCGCGGCATATCTATCGGCGCAGGTCGGGCAAGTGGTTCAGGCACGCATCACCGGCGTTCAAAATTTCGGCTTTTTCGCGACTGTTGAAGGCGTTGGCGGCGATGGCTTAGTTCCTGTCTCAACACTTGGAAAAGATTATTTCCATTATGATGAGGCGAGCCAAGTGCTCATCGGCGAAAAAACGCGGCAGGAATATCGCCCGGGCATGCGCCTGGAACTCCGCTTGGCAGAAGCCAACCCTATTTCGGGATCGCTAAGGTTCGAATTGCCCGAAGGTGGCAGCTATGCGCCGGACCGGTTCAAGCATAAGGGGAAGCCAAAAGCCGGCAAATATGACGCGGGCAAACGCGGACGTCCCGGCAACATTCGGCATCAGGGCAAGCGGCGCTAGAAACTCGGCACATTCGGCGTTCAACCAAATTCCGTCACCCTGAACTTGTTTCAGGGTCTTAGTTTCAAGCAGTAAACAAAAGTAAGATGCTGAAACAAGTTCAGCATGACGGGTTTTCTAGCTCAATTCATCCAGCTGCGCATCGCTCAGCGAGCCGGGGATCACCATAACCGGGCAGGGTAATGTCCCTGCATTAATACCGGTAAAGTGCGCAATAAGGGGCCCGGGTGCGCCCTGCGCCGCGGCACCGAGCACAAGCGCGGCGATACCGGGATGTTCCGCAAGCATGGCTTTGACCACGTCAATGGCTTCACCGGACTTAACGGTAATTGCCGGACGAACACCCATTTCGTCAAAAATGGATCCCGCAGCGGCGGTCACAAGCTGCTCAGCCCGGTCGCGTGCTTCTTCCTCCATGGTCGCTTGCACGCCGCCCCAGGCGACAAAATCAGCCTGCTCAACGAGCGCAAGGATATGCACGGTCCCGCCGGTTTTTGCGGCACGACGCGACGCAAACCGCAGCGCAAGCCGCGCTTCTTCGGTCTCATCAATGACAACAAGGTACGTCCGCATGCGCTTCCCCCGGCATGAGCCTCTGCGGCCAGCCTTTATGAATTCGTATAGCCTGCGCGAAATTTGCATCCTTGGCAACCTTATCGCGCTTGACGCTTGGGAAAGCTTGGCTATGCGATTATTTCAAATTGCGACCAAAAAAGGCCAAACCCGATGTCTATCGAACTCAAAATGCCCGCACTTTCCCCAACCATGGAAGAAGGCACGCTTGCCAGATGGCTGGTGAAGGAAGGGGATACCGTTTCGTCCGGTGATTTGATCGCAGAGATCGAAACCGACAAGGCGACGATGGAGTTTGAGGCGGTCGACGAAGGTGTGATTACACAATTGCTCGTTGCCGAAGGCACCGACGGCGTAAAAGTCGGCACGGTCATTGCGATTATTCAGGGTGAAGATGACGGTGCAATCGCTGCGCCAAAGGCGGCCGCGCCTGTCGCCGCGCAAGAAGCAAAGCCTGCAGCAGTGGCCGCTGCTCCAGCGCCCGCGCCAGTCACACCCCCCGTTGCCACGCCATCGCATTCCTCAGGCGACCGCATCAAGGCCAGTCCATTAGCAAAGCGCATCGCGGCGAATTCGGGCGTTGATCTGGCGGCTATTAGCGGAACTGGCCCCAATGGCCGTATTGTAAAGGCTGATGTCGAGGCGTTCTCCGGCGCAGGCCGGAGCCCAGCACCATCAACCGCGATGGATCCCGGCCTTCGCCGGGAAGCACCTGCGGCTCCTGTTGCGGCAATCGATACCGACATCCCGCACGAAGTCGTCAAACTCTCCAACATGCGCAAGACCATTGCGCGCCGCCTGACCGAGTCCAAGCAGCAAGTGCCGCACATCTACCTCACCGTCGACGTCCGCCTCGATGCTTTGCTCAAGCTGCGCGGAGAGCTCAACGCGTCGCTGGAGCCACGCGGCATCAAGCTGTCGGTCAATGACATGCTGATCAAGGCGCTTGGCCTTGCGCTGATTCAGGTGCCCAAATGCAATGTCAGCTTCGCCGGCGATACTATGCTGCAGTACAGCCGCGCCGACATTAGCGTTGCGGTATCGGTGCCCACCGGCCTGATTACGCCCATCGTGACGGACGCAGCGAACAAGTCGCTGTCCAAAATCTCGATCGAAATTGCCGAACTTGCTGCGCGCGCGAAAGAAGGCAAGCTGCAACCCCATGAATATCAGGGCGGCACCGCGTCCATCTCCAACATGGGCATGATGGGTATCAAGCAGTTCGAAGCCGTCATCAACCCGCCACAAGCGATGATCATGGCGATCGGCGCAGGCGAAAAGCGTCCCTATATCGTCGATGACGCCCTCGCCATCGCCACCGTCATGTCGGCCACCGGTAGCTTCGACCACCGCGCCATCGACGGCGCAGACGGCGCGCAGTTGATGAAGGTCTTCAAGGAACTGGTGGAGAAGCCTTTGGGGTTGGTGGCGTAATATGTCTGATTACGACCTCATCGTCCTCGGTTCTGGCCCCGGTGGCTATGTTGCCGCCATCCGCGCCGCGCAGCTTGGGCTGAAAGTTGCCATTGTCGAGCGGGAAAATCTTGGTGGCATATGCCTCAACTGGGGCTGTATCCCGACCAAGGCGTTGCTGCGGTCGGCGGAAATCTATCATTATATGCAGCATGCGGGCGATTATGGCCTGACGGCGGCGAATATCAGCGCGGATATCGACGCGGTGGTGAAGCGGTCGCGCGGTGTGGCCAAGCAGCTTAATCAGGGCGTCACGCATCTGATGAAGAAGAACAAGATCAATGTCCATATGGGCGACGGCAAGCTGACTGCAGCCAACACGCTGACGGTCACCAAAGATGGCAAGACGGAAGAGCTGACCGCGAAGAATATCATCCTCGCCACCGGTGCGCGCGCCCGCGACCTGCCATTTGCGCCTGCCGACGGAAAACGTATCTGGACCTATCGCCACGCGATGGTGCCGCCCGTAATGCCGAAAAAACTGCTGGTCATCGGATCGGGCGCAATCGGCATAGAATTTGCCAGCTTTTACAATGATATGGGCGCAGAAGTGACCGTCGTCGAAATGCTCGACCGCATCGTGCCCGTTGAGGACGCCGATGTTTCGACCTTCCTTGAAAAGGCGCTGACAAAGCAGGGCATGACGATCATGACCGGGGCAGGGGTCGAAGAGCTTAAGGCCAGCGCGACGGGCGTTTCTGCGAAGATCAAGGGTAAGGACGGCAAGGTCATTGCGTCCGAATTCACCCACTGCATCGTTGCCATCGGCATTGTCCCCAACACCGAAAATATCGGGCTAGAGGCGCTTGGCGTCGAAATGGACCGCGGCTTCCTGAAAACCGATCCAATGTGCCGCACCAATGTACCTGGCCTGTGGGCGATTGGTGACATCACCGCGCCGCCATGGTTGGCGCATAAGGCTAGCCATGAAGGCGTTATTGCCGCCGAAGCGATTGCTGGTGGCCATCCGCACGCGATGGACCCCAAGAACATTCCCGGCTGCACCTATTGCCACCCGCAAGTCGCGAGCGTCGGCTTGACCGAAGCCAAGGCGAAAGAGGCAGGTTATGACGTCAAAGTCGGCAACTTCCCCTTCCTCGGCAACGGCAAAGCGATTGCGCTGGGTGAGGCCGAAGGCTTCATCAAAACCGTGTTCGACGCCAAAACCGGAGAGCTACTGGGCGCGCATATGGTGGGCGCTGAAGTGACGGAGCTCATCCAAGGCTATACCATCGGCAAAACAGCGGAATTGGTCGAAGCGGACTTCATGCACACCGTGTTCCCGCATCCAACATTGAGCGAAATGATGCACGAAAGCGTGCTCGGCGCTTATGGCAAAATGTTGCACATGTGATTTTGCCATTTCGTCTGTTTATGGGGGCGGTGGTTCTGTTCGTCCTTGTGGTTGCTTTGGGATATGCGGTTACCGCAGGCCATTTCCGCGCATTTGACCTCGCCGTCTCGCACGCCCTCTATATGCAGCGCGGGGTTTCCCCTGATTGGCTTATCTGGCTTATGCAAGGCATCAGCTGGATTGGTGGCGGCGTCCAACGCTACATCATCGTCGCCGTTCTGACGTTCGCTTTATGGCGTTGGTGGGGGTGGGGCTCTGCGCTTGCCATGGGCCTAACGACATTGATCGCGGCACTCACGTCTGACGTCATGAAATATTTTTTCGCACGTGTCCGCCCCGATCTGGTGGCGCAGCTGGACCCCGTCACCAGTCCCGCATTTCCCAGCGGCCATTCCAATAATGCGGCAGTGGTCTACATATTGTTCATCATGCTGATACCGCAGGCGCGGCATCCTGTGTGGCAGCTAGCGGCGGCGGCGATGATCTTGCTGACCGGTGTTTCGCGGATCATGCTTGGCGTGCATTGGCCGACCGACGTGCTGGGTGGATGGATGCTGGGTGCGTCCTTCGCGCTTATGGCGGGCGGGGTCATTGCCTATCGCGAGCATCAGCGACAGGGACAGTTTCCTTCGGTCCTCGCACCTTAATACGCACCGCTGCGCTTTTTTCTGTCCACCGCGCGCGGAATTTGTCATGCGTGTATCTTAACAGTTTTTCGGGAGAAACAACCATGGGACATAGCCTCTACTTTCTGAGAAATGCTGGGGTTTTCGCGATGGCGTTGGCGGCCGTTTCGGCCCCTGCATCCGCGCAAAATACGGTCATTACTGCGGACAAAATGATCGACGTTCTCACGGGCAAGACCGTCGATTATCCCGCCGTCTTTGTTGGCGCCGATGGGCGTATCACCAGCATTGCCGACGCACGCACCGTTAAATGGGGCAGTGACGTCAAACATATCAACCTCAGCGGCAAAACCATATTGCCGGGCTTGATCGATATGCACGTCCATCTCGACAGTCCCGCCGATATTGGCGGCTATCGGGGACTGGAATTCACAGACAGCTTTTGGGGCATGACCGCCGTTGGATCGGCGCAAGCGATGCTGAAGGCCGGTTTTACAACAGTTCGCAACGTTGGTTCGGGCGACCGCAACGACATCGGCCTGAAACAAGCCATTGAAAACGGCTACGCAACGGGTCCGCGCATTGTTCCCGCTGGCTACGCACTTGGCGCGACGGGCGGGCATTGCGACTCCACATTCCTGCCACCCAGCCTGGAGAAATCGGGTAAGGAAGAGGGCATCGCCGATAGCGAAGACGAACTGCGCTACCAAGTGCGGCGTCAGCGCAAATATGGCGCAGAGGTTATCAAGGTTTGCGCAACGGGCGGCGTGTTTTCGCGCAATACCGAACCCGGCCAGCAGCAGCTTTCTGAACGTGAACTTCGCGTGATCGCGGATGAGGCGCATCAATGGGGCCTTCGTGTTGCCGCGCACGCGCATGGCGGCGAAGGGATCAAAGCCGCGATCAAGGCGGGTATCGATACGATCGAACATGCCAGCCTTGTCGATGATGAAGGCATCAAGCTTGCAGCCGCCCGGCCACGGCCGGTCTGGTTCTCCATGGATATCTTCAACACCGACTATACCCAATCCGAAGGCGCCAAGAACGGCGTGCTTGAAGATAATCTCAGGAAAGACCGCGAAGTCGCGCAAATCCAACGCGATAACTTCCGCAAAGCACATAAAGCAGGCGTCAAAATGGTCTTCGCGTCGGACGCCGGCGTTATGCCGCACGGACTGGTCGGCGGGCAGTTTAAGGTCATGGTCGAATATGGCATGACACCGCTGGAGGCGATCCAAGCGGCCACGCGCAATGCGGCGCAGGCTTTGGGCCGTGAAAAGGATGTCGGCGCAATCGCGGTCGGTCGCTTCGCAGATATCATTGCGGTGGATGGCGATCCGCTGACAAATGTTCGCGAACTGGAATCGGTCGATGCCGTCGTAAAAGGTGGCAAGGTCGTCAACTAAAGCCAATATCATGCTGTGCGATGTTGCATTGATTGCGAACCGCACAGTGTGATAAATAGAATGGGTAGGATGAACATCTGGGGGTTTGAATTATGATTTCTCTGGTCGCAGCAACTTTGCTCAGCATGGCCGCCATGAAAGGTGACCCAATGGACAATGCCCGCAAGGCATTCAACAATTGCATGATTGAAACGCACAACACCGCGGTTGGCGAAAAAGCGAGCCCGAGCGACTTCATCAAAACCAGCGATACAGCCTGCCCAACAGAGCGCGCCGCGTATAAGGAAATTCTGGTGAAGTCAGAACGCTCATACGGCGCAAGCATGGCGGATGCCGAAAAATTTGCGGCTGAAGAAATTCAGATGATCGTCGACTCAATCGTCACCAGCTTCAACGAAAATGTTGAAAGCGGCGCAAAGCTGACGCCCGAGAAATAATCCCGGCGTTGTGGGTGCAACAAATTCGGTTGGGAAATTGGCGGACAGGGTGGGATTCGAACCCACGGTGAGCTTCCACCCACGACGGTTTTCAAGACCGTTGCCTTAAACCACTCGGCCACCTGTCCGCTTACGAAGTGCCCCTAGCCATCCGGCAAAGCGATGGCAAGGGCAGATGCGGCCTTCAACACAAATGGAGACCCTGTGCGCATTAACCGGAAATTTTGGCTATCAACGCTAATCTGCACCAGTGCGTGCGTGTTTGGGCCCATAAGCGCCGCCCAAGAAATTGCAGCGCCAACTACCGAAAGCGCCAATGATGCGCATGAGGCTGGATTTCGCGCCTATCTTGGCCAAGTGCGGCAAAGGGCGCTGACCGAAGGCGTTTCGGCGGCGACGCTCGATCGCGTGTTGCCTTCGTTAAGCTTTAACGCCCGCGTTGTGCGGCTTGACCGGCAACAGCCAGAGGGCGCTTCAAATGCGCCGGTTCCCAATTTTGCGCCCTATAAAGCCCGCCATGTCGATGCATCACGCATTAGCCGGGGTCGCGCAAAATATAGCGAGCTTCGCCCACTGCTGCAGCGGATCGAAAATGAAACCGGCGTACCGGAAGAAATCATGATCGCCATTTATGGCCATGAAACCAATTATGGATCGGTCATGGGCAACTTCAACGCCCCCGAATCCTTGGCGTCACTCGCCTATGAAGGCCGCCGGCGTGCGTTGTTTGAGGCTGAATTGATCGCGGTGCTGAAGATGATCGACAAGGGCGTTCCGCAATATGCCATTACGGGCAGCTGGGCAGGGGCACTTGGAAAGCCGCAGTTTTTGCCTTCGGTATATTTGCGCCTGGCGCGCGATGGGGACGGCGACGGCTATGCCGATATCTGGCGTAGCGAGGTGGACGCCATGACCTCCATCGCCAACTATTTCGTCAACACAGGCTGGCGGCGCGGCGAGGAATGGGGCTTTGCGGTCAACGTTCCCGCGTCGTTCAACCGCGCCGCGTTGAGTTCGCGCATGGCATCGCCGCGCTGCCCCCGCGTTTTTGGGCGGCACAGCCAGTGGAAAACCATCGCGGAATGGCGGGAACTGGGCATCACGCCGCAGCGCGGATTTTGGCCGAAAGACAGCATGATGGCGACCCTGATTGAGCCCGATGGCGTCGGCCAAACCGCATATCTGCTGGGCGGGAACTACCGCGTGATATTGGACTATAATTGTTCAAATTTTTACGCGCTGTCGGTGGGGTTATTGGCTGACGCGGTTCGGAATTAAGCCAGCTATCGTTTGATAGGTGCACACGCTATACGGGACCTATTAAGCGGGGCGTGCACATGCACCGCTTGTCGCAGAATATGAGGACGGAACAGAGCAAATCATGCCCTTATTGGCTGACGAATCATTAGCCCCAGCAGGCTTTTTAACGCGCGCCCTTAATGGCTTGGCGTCATGGGTGGCCGCATGACCGCGCGCGGTCGTTTCTTATCGATTGAAGGCGGGGAGGGCGTGGGCAAGTCTACGCAGATCAACGCGCTTGCGGACATGATCCGAAGCCATGGGCATGACGTGATTTTGACGCGCGAACCCGGCGGAACAGAGGGTGCCGAAGTCATCCGGCAACTGTTGCTGGGCGGAAGCGCAGAACGCTGGGCCCCGCGCGCAGAGGCGTTGCTGTTTGCCGCAGCGCGCAGCGACCATGTTGAACGGTTGATCGAACCCGCCTTGGCAAGCGGCAAATGGGTCATTGCGGACCGCTTCATCGACAGCAGCCGTGCCTATCAAGGTGCAGGCTCCGGCTTGTCAGATGATGACATCATGACGCTGCATGGCATCGGCAGTCGCGGCCTATTGCCCGATCGCACATTGGTGTTGCGCCTCGATCCGAAAGAAGCCGCACAGCGCGCAGCCGCCAGAGATCAGAACCGTCCCGACCGTATTCAGGGAAGGACAGAGGATTTCCATTCAGACGTCGATATGGCATTTGTGGGATATGCCGAGCGCGAACCTAGGGTGCGTCTGGTTGACGCTTCAGGAACGGCCGCAGACGTGACCGCGCGGCTTGTGGCGCAGATATCCGATTTGTTGGTGGAACCCGCCTGATGGACTATGTCGGCCATGACAAGGCGTGGCGCCAGTTTTCCAAAGCCTGCGACAGCGGGAAAACGCACCATGGCTGGATATTGGCCGGGGCGAGGGGGCTCGGCAAATCTGCGTTCGCCCTGAAGGCGGCGTCCGCGCTTGTTGACCCAACGAACATGCACGCAAATCTCATCGCCCGCGGTTCCCATCCCGATATTTTGTGGGTGAAGCGGCTTCCGAAAGAAGCACCAAAGGACGATGAAGACGTCACCGATGAAACCGAGCTCAAACGCAGCATAACGGTGGATCAGATCCGTAGCGTTCAGCAGGCGCTAACATCGCGTCCGGGGCTCAGTGATAAGCGCGCCATCATTATTGATTCTGCGGATGACCTTGAACGCGGCGGCGCCAACGCATTGTTGAAATCTTTGGAAGAACCGCCCGTTGGGACCTATTTCTTTTTGGTCAGCCATGCCAGCGACCGGTTGCTTCCGACCATCCGCTCACGCTGCCAGATATTGCGCTTTGAACCCTTGTGTGACGCAGATATGGCCGAGGCATTGCAACGCGCCGCGCCCGAGGCGAGCCAGTCGGATATTGACGCTCTCGTGCGCCTGGGCAACGGAGCCCCCGGCCAAGCGCTGGATTTCCTTGGGCTAAGGCTCGACGAGTTGGAAGATGCCATGGCGTCCATTTTACGTTCAGGCGACCGGGATAATGCCATTCGCATCGCTTTGGCCGAAAAACTGTCGCTCAAGGCCGCGCAGCCGAGATATGAAGCCTTTCTGCGCCGCGCGCCCGCACTGATCGCAGAACATACGCGGATGCTTGGCGTCGGTCAGCTACGCGCCGGGATTGATGCGTGGGAGGCCGCAAGCGGGCTAGCCGCACGCGCCATAGCGTTGAGTTTGGACAAGCAGAGCGTCGTCTTTCAAATGGGAAGCTTGCTGGCATCGGTTCAAGCGCATAAGGCGAGCTAATTCGCCAAAAAATACAAGAGTCCACATGTCTGAACCTTTTTATATTACCACCGCCATAGCCTATCCAAATGGCAAGCCGCATATCGGGCATGCCTATGAAGCGATTGCAACCGACGCGATTGCGCGGTTTCAGCGGTTGATGGGCCGTGATGTGCGTTTCGTCACGGGCACCGATGAGCATGGCCTGAAAATGGACCAGACGGCACGGGCAGCCGGCAAGGCAACACGCGACCTTGCAGATGAAATGTCGTCTTATTTCAAGGAAATGTGCAGTACTCTTGATATTTCCTTTGATCATTTTTGTCGCACAACATCGGACCATCATCACAAGGCCAGTCAAGCGATTTGGAAACGACTCGAAGCCGCTGGCGACTTGTATCTTGACCGGTATGAAGGATGGTATTCGGTCCGCGACGAAGCTTATTATGACGAAACCGAGCTGACCGAGGGCGAGGGGGGGCAGAAGCTTTCGCCGCAGGGCACGCCTGTTGAATGGACGGTAGAAGAAAGCTGGTTTTTCCGGCTTTCGAAATATGAACAGCCATTGCTCGAATATTATGCGGCGCATCCTGACTTTATCCGACCCGACAGCCGGAAAAACGAAACGGTTAAGTTCGTTGAAGGCGGCCTGAAAGACCTGTCCGTTTCGCGCACCAGTTTCGATTGGGGCGTCAAAGTTCCCGGCAGCGAAAATCATGTCATGTATGTCTGGTTGGACGCGCTCACCACATATATTTCTGCGATTGGCTTTCCCGACGATACCGAGGAATGGCGCAAATTCTGGCCGGCCAATGTCCATATCATTGGCAAGGACATTGTCCGCTTTCACACGGTCTATTGGCCCGCATTTTTGATGTCGGCCGGCTTGCCATTGCCGAAACAGGTGTTCGGACATGGATTCCTGCTTTCACGTGGCGAGAAAATGTCGAAGTCCTTGGGCAATGTCGTTGACCCAATGCAGCTTGCGGAATTGTTTGGCGTCGATGCGCTGCGCTATTTCCTGCTGCGCGAAGTCAGCTTCGGTCAGGACGGCAGCTATAGCCCCGAAGCGATTGTCACCCGCGTGAATGCTGATCTCGCCAACAGCTTCGGCAATTTGGCGCAGCGGACATTGTCGCTCATCTTCAAAAATTGCGAAGGCTATCTGCCCGCCATTCGCGGCCATAATGACGATGACACAGCGCTTTTGGATTTGGTGGGCGCAACTGTTTCGCAGCATATTCCTGCGCATTACGAAGATTTGGCGATGTCACAGGGGCTAGAAAGCTGGATGCAGGCGGTCTTTGCCTGCAACGCCTATGTCGACGTGCAAGCGCCCTGGGCGCTCAAGAAAACAGATCCGGAACGTATGGAAACCGTGCTTGCCACACTGTTCATCTGTATCGCGCAACTCGCCATCGCGGCTTTGCCGATCATTCCCGGGTCGGCGACCAAGCTTCTGGACCAAATGGGCGTTCCCCTTGATGTGCGGAACTTCGATGCGGCAGGATCGCATTGGTATTCACCTTTGGCCGAGAGCAATTACCAAATTGCCCAGCCTGTCGGGCTATTCCCCCGATTGGAAATACCAGCGGAGGAGGGGACTGCGGCCTGATGTTCGTCGATTCCCACTGCCATCTAAATTATAAAGGCTTGGTCGAGCAGCAAGGCGAGATTCTTGCCCGAGCGCGGAGCAGCGGCGTGTCTGCCATGCTCAACATTTCGACCCGCGAACGCGAGTGGGATGAGGTTATCGGCCTTGCCGAACAGGAACCCGACGTGTGGGCATCTGTGGGCATTCACCCGCATGAGGCGGACCAGCATATCGGCATGGATGCAGCGAAGCTTATTGATCGCGCGGCGCACCCACGTGTCGTCGCAATTGGCGAAACAGGGCTCGATTTTTACTATGATCACAGCGACCGGGCGCAGCAAGGCTTGTCCTTTCGCGAACATATAATGGCGTCACGGGACACCGGGCTTCCCATCATCATTCACACACGCGATGCAGAGGCGGAAACGGCCGAAATATTGCGCGACGAAATGTCCAAGGGCACATTCGCCGGCGTCATTCATTGCTTCACCGCGAGCGCAGAATTCGCGCGGACGGCATTGGACCTTGGCCTGTATATTTCGCTGTCGGGCATCGTCACGTTCAAAAATGCCCAAGATCTTCAGTCGGTCGCCAAATGGCTGCCTTCGGACCGGCTGCTTGTGGAAACTGATGCCCCGTTTCTGGCGCCCATTCCGCATCGTGGAAAGACTGGCGAGCCCGCATTTGTGGCGGATACCGCGCGTTACGTGGCGCAGTTGCGCGGTGTTGACGCGGACATTCTGGCTAAAGAGACTTCAGACAATTTCTACAGTCTGTTTACCAAGGCCGTACGATGAATATCATGGAAGACGGCCCATCGTTAATCTGGGGCGTCGTTTGCATATTGTTGTTATTAAGCTCGCTTGCGGCGCGGCGTTTGCCGCGGGGATATGTCGCTAAGGCGGCATTTGCCTGGATAGCAATATTCGCGGCTTTGTTCGCCATATTCAGCTTCCGGTTTGAATTTAGGGCCGTCTGGGAGCGCGTAAAAGCGGACATTTCCGGTACCGCTGGCCAGAGCGTGAGCGGCGAAGAAATCACCATCAGGCGACAGGATGACGGCCATTATTGGCTTCAGGTCGACGTCAATGGAAAGCCAGTGCGGTTCATGATCGATAGCGGCGCGACGACCACAGCGGTAAATGCGGAAACAGCCCGCGAAACGGGCATCAAAGTCGATACAGATGGATATCCGGTATTCCTAAATACGGCCAATGGCCGCGTAACGGCGCAGCGCGGTATCATTCAATCGTTGCAAATTGGAACGCACGAGATTGGACAGCATAATGTTGTGGTTTCGGAAAGTTTTGGCGACACCAATGTCCTTGGCATGAACTTTCTCGACAGCATGCAAAGCTGGAAGGTCGAGGCAAATGTCATGACGCTGAAGCAATGATAGAGGGTCGCTACGACGTGCTTAAACCGACGTTATTCAATTTTACTTAACATAATATATATTATCGAACTTATTTATGGCTGGACCGATGCAGGCTGATATTACCCCTCTCACAGACATCATGGCGCGTTTGCGCGATCCGCAAACCGGATGCCCTTGGGATCTCGAGCAAGATTTCTCCACCATTGCGCCATATACAATCGAAGAAGCCTATGAAGTTGCGGACGCCATTGAGAACAATGATCTCGATGCGTTAAAAGACGAATTGGGCGATCTGCTCCTCCAAGTCGTATTCCACAGCCAGATGGCGTCTGAAATCGGCCAGTTCGACTTTAACGACGTCGTGCGCAGCATTTGCGACAAAATGGTCCGCCGCCATCCGCATGTGTTCGGCGCACAAGACGCACCAACCAATAGCATTCCCGACAATTGGGAAAGCATCAAAGCCACCGAGCGCCAAGCGGGATCGGATAACAGCGCCTTGGCAGGCGTCGCCCGCGCCCTCCCCGCATTATTACGTGCGCAAAAAATTCAAAAACGCGCGGCCAGAACCGGCTTTGATTGGCCCGACCAATCCGGCGCGCGCGATAAAATTATTGAAGAATTAGAGGAAGTTGCAGCCGCAACTTCGGCGGAACATGTTGCCGAAGAAATGGGTGATTTGTTATTCGCCGTTGTCAACTTCGCCCGCTTTCATGACGTTGATGCCGAAACCGCGCTCAAGTCCGCAAGTGCAAAGTTCGAGCGCCGCTTTCGCGATATGGAAGATTCCGCTGGCGACCGGTTCACATCGCTATCGCTCGATGAAAAAGAAGATCTTTGGCAACAGGCGAAGGCCAAGGAAGCGAAATAATCAGGCCTCTATTTGGGCGAATTGTTTATCGAATTGGCCCCATAATTGGCGGCTGAGCGAGGCTTCGACGGTTACCAGGTCCTCATCCACAATCTGGCTGTTGATTGTTCCGCGCGCGTGAAGCCATGCGAGCGCAGCGCCATCGCTGGCCATCAATCGAACAGACCGCACAAGATTGCCCTTGGCAATGAGCGCGGACAGATGCGCCTTAAACGCATCAACGCCCTCACCCGTCTGCGCTGAGATCATCAGCACATCATCATTCCGCTGGACCAGCGCCGACAGATCTTCAAGTTTTTCGGCATCGAGCAGGTCAATCTTGTTCCAGACCTCTAACATCCGCGGTTGGTTTGCGGCATCTTCATCGTCCAAAACGCCCAAATCGCGTAGGATTTGCAGAACATCATCACGTTGCGCATCGGTTTCGCTGTGCGAAATATCGCGCACATGCACGATGATATCCGCCGAAATCACTTCTTCGAGCGTGGCGCGGAATGCGGCGACCAATTGCGTCGGCAGGTCGGAGACAAATCCAACGGTGTCCGACAAAATCGCCTTTTCCACCCCCGGCAAGGCAATTTCGCGCATGGTGGGATCGAGCGTCGCAAACAGCATATCCTCGGCCAACACCGTCGCGCGGGTCAGGCTGTTGAACAGGGTAGACTTGCCGGCATTGGTATAGCCAACCAATGCGATCACGGGCCATGGCGCCCTTTTGCGGCGCGCACGGTGCAACGAACGCGTTCGTTTCACCTCCTCAAGCTCGCGGCGCAAACGGGCCATCCGGTCGCGGATCATCCGGCGGTCGGCCTCAATCTGTGTTTCGCCCGGGCCGCCCAAAAAGCCGAAGCCCCCGCGCTGCCGTTCCAAGTGCGTCCAACTGCGCACCAAGCGACCGGCCTGATAATCCAAATGGGCCAACTCAACCTGCAACCGTCCTTCGGCTGTTGCCGCACGCTCGCCAAAAATTTCGAGGATGAGGCCGGTACGGTCAATCGTTTTCAATCCGGTGCGCTCTTCCAGATTGCGCTGCTGAATGGCCGTCAAAGACGCATCGACGATCAACAGGTCGATTTCGTAGTCCCGCCCTATCTGGGCAATTTCCTCCACCTGCCCGCCGCCAAGCAGCGTAACCGCGCGCGGCGAACGCACGCGAAAATGCTTTTTCTGGACGACATTCAGGCCGATGGCCAATGCAAGGCCCTCAGCCTCGGCAAGCCGCGCCTCTGGGCCTACCGAAGCCCGTCCGGGCAATTCGGGGTAAACGACCAACGCACGCGCACCGCGTGCAAATTCGTCGGTTTCGCTCCGTTCAAAAACGCTCAAATATCATCCTCATCCACGCCCTGATTATATTCGGCGAGATTTACAGGATGCGCAGGCTGAATGGTCGATATGGCATGCTTATAGACCAATTGCGTCGTGCCATCGCGTTCCAGCAGAACCGAAAACAGGTCATAGGCCGCAATACCGCCCTGAAGCATCACGCCGTTGACAAGGAACGTCGTGACAGGCTCATTCTTGTCGCACATCGCATGCAAGAATACATCCTGCAGCATGCCGACACGGTGGCTGGTCCGGCTCATCATGTCATCAAACACCGACCGATCGGGCGAGACCGATGGCATAATCGTGGAAATGCTGTGCTTATAAACCAGCTGGGACATGCCATCACGGCGCAAAAGCACGGAGAAGTTGTCAAACCAGGTGACTACGCCTTGAAGCTTGACACCTTTGACCAAAAACATGGTCACAGGTGTTTTTGATTTTCTGAGCGAGTTCAGAAACAGATCTTGCAGTCCGTTATTCTTTTCAGTCATTATTGTTATCCGTTTATATTTTTGTTGTGCTCGGCTTAACGGGAGACCCTAGAAGGGCGTGAGCCTAGGCAAAAGCGCGTATACACCAGGAGTGCTGACGGCGCAATTGGACTCATGCGTCGCTATCTTCGTCAACCTCCAGACCGTTTTTCCGCACAGAAATGCCAAGCAGCTTGAGCTTGCGATGCAGTGCAGAACGCTCCATCCCGACAAAGGCCGCGGTCTTTGAAATATTGCCGGAAAAGCGCTTAATCTGAACGCGCAGATATTCGCGTTCAAACGCCTCACGCGCCTCACGCAAGGGCGCGCCCATCAACGACGTAACATTATGCTCCGTGCCTTCATAGCTGTTGATCACTTCCGAGGGCAGCATGTCCGCGTCAATCATGTGGACCCGGTCGGCTGGCGCCAATATGATCGTCCGCTCAATGATATTCCGCAACTGGCGCACATTTCCCGGCCACTCACACGCCTGAAGCGCGGCCATGGCGTCATCGGAAAAATAAGGCGGTGGAATGCGATGTTCCGAAGCAAAGCGCGCCGCATAATGATTGGCGAGATCCGGAATATCCTCCCGACGGCCAGACAATGGCGGAATTTCAACGGGCACAACATTCAGGCGATAGAAAAGATCTTCGCGAAAGCGCCCGTCCGCAATCTCAATCGCCAAATCACGCGCAGTGGCCGAGACAAAGCGCACATCGACCCTAATCTGTCGGTCGCCCCCTACCCGCACAAAGCTTTGGTCGGTTAAAACACGCAAAATCTTGCCCTGTGTGGTCCACGGCATGTCCGCAACTTCGTCGAGAAACAACGTGCCACCATGCGCTTTTTCCAACATGCCGGCCTGCACAAGCCGGCCATCTTTTTCGATACCGAACAGCTCTTCATCAAAACGTTCGGGGGATAGACGGGCGGCGCTCACCGAGACGAAAGCCGAGTCTGAACGCGGGCTCCAGCTATGGAGCAAACGGGCCGCAACCTCTTTCCCAACGCCAGCGGGGCCCGTGATGAGCATCCGGCTGCCCGTGCCCGCGACTTTCTTCAAAGTTGCGCGCACCGCGTTGATCGCTGCCGATGATCCTGTGAGTTCTTCCGAATGCCCTACCCGCGCCTTTAACGCCGCGTTTTCTGCGCGAAGGCGTTCGGTCTCGGTCGCTTTCGACACCAAATGCAAAAGCTTGCTGGCTTCGAATGGCTTTTCGATAAAGTCTGCCGCGCCATGGCCGATGGCGGCAACCGCGGTGTCGATATTGCCATGCCCCGAAAAGACGATAACGGGAATCTGCGGATCGCGTAATTTGATAGCGCGCAGCAGCTCAATACCATCCATCGACGAGCCGCGCAGCCACACGTCCAAAAGGATAAGCGACGGCAGGCGTTCGTCCAATGCCGCCAATGCCTCATCGGCCGAGGACGCAGTTCTGGTGCCATATCCTTCATCATCAAGGACGCCGGAGACCAAATCCCGAATGTCTTGCTCATCGTCTACAATCAGTATGTCGAGTGCCATATTAGCCCATAACCTCATCTGAATGGGATGCTGGCGGGGCGGCGTTCAGCTTCCCTACCCGCAATGCTACAATTTCCGGATTGAACTTCAACGTCACGACCGCGCCTTCTGGCTGGTTGTCTGACAGAAAAATCTCTCCAAAATGTTCTTCAATAATTTTCTTAACGATGGCGAGGCCAAGCCCCGAACCGGTTGCCCGGTTGGTGATATAGGGTTCCATAATCCGCTGGCGATCCGGCGGCAGGCCAATGCCGTTATCCGATATTCGGATGATTAAACCATCATTTTCGACGACCAGATCGACGACTATCGCGCCATCCACTTCGACCGTTTTCTGTTTCTCTTCAATAGATTCAACGGCATTTTTCAGAATGTTGGTGATCGCCTGCCCCAATTGGCGGCGGTCGGAGATCAATGTCGGGAACGGGCCATCCTGATTATAAGTGAAGCGGATATCGGGATGTGCAACCTCAAACATGAACACAGCATGCCCGACAATGTCATGCACATTTTCCGCCCGGAACAATGGCTTCGGCATCCGCGCAAAGGACGAGAATTCATCAACGATGTTTCGCAAATCCCCAACTTGGCGCACGATGGTGCTGGTCAGCTGCGCGAATATCGCTTCATCTTGGGCAATATGCTTGCCAAAGCGGCGCTGTAGACGCTCTGCCGCCAATTGGATAGGCGTCAGCGGGTTTTTGATTTCGTGCGCGATCCGTCGGGCAACATCGGACCATGCAGCGCGGCGTTGATCAGCAAGCTGCTGGCTGATGTCTTCAAAGGTGACCACATTGCCCTGCTCGCGCGGGGACACGGTGACTGCAACCGTCAGCGGCTCTGGCCCATCGCCAAGCTGCACAACGCCCCGAGGGCTTTCGCTGGCCAAGGCGGCGAGCGCGGGCGCGACCACTTCGAATTTTTGACCGACAATAGTATCGGATTCATGCTTCAGCAGTTTTTCCGCGGTGGAGTTCGCGAGCTGGACCACGCCATTGCCATCGACCGAAACCACGCCTGCTGACACCGATTCCAGCACGGCCTCGATAAACAAGCGCCTTTCACCCAATTGATGGTTGGTGGCGAGCAATGCGCCCGTTTGCTCCTGAAGTCGCGCGGTCATGCGGTTGAACGATTGCGACAGGAAACCAACTTCATCATCGCGAAATTGATCTTCCGTGACCCGCGCCGAAAGATCGCCGTCCGCAATTCTTTGTGCGGCATCCACCAAATTGTTGACCGGCTTTACCAGTCGGTCCGCAACGCGCAGCGCGATCCAAAGCGTGATGCCAATAATCATCAGCGAGCCCAAATAGAGCGCGACATTGAACTTGATTTGCAACGCCCGCGAGCGCGCGACCATTTTGTCATAGTCCTGCAAAACGGACTGTGCGCGTGAACCCAATGCAAATGAAGGCACGGTTTCTGCGCGTCTTACATATAAATATGTGCGCGGCGTGTCATACAGGACCACAACGGCATCGATGTTATTGGGACTTACCGTCACGACAAAATTTTGACCCGACTCCAATTTCCGTAACGCGTCGTCGCTAATCCAGTCACCACGTGCTTTTTCGGCAAGCACAGCTTCGGTGTTTTGCTGTCCATTTGGTCCGATCGTTACAATCGCGGATTCACTCAACTTGCGGTTCAGAACCTGTTGAGGATAAGCAATTTCCAGAAATTCAGAACTGTCAATTTTTACCTGTGACAGAATGTAGCGGATGTCCCCCGCCATGGTGACCGTTTCGGCCCCGACATCGCGCACCTTTTCATCATAATAGCCCTTGGCAAGTTCGCCTGCATTTTCGAGCATCCCGCGCGCGGAACCCGAGAACCAGAATTGCACGCCGCTTTGGAACAGCAATGAGGCAAAGATGACCAAAAGCACCGTTGGAACCGCCGTAATCGCCGAAAATATCGCGACCAAACGCACGTGCAGCAATTGCTTGCTGCCGATGTTGCTGTTTTCCGCCCGCTTGAGCGCCACACGCCGCCCAAAGAGAACAACAAGCAATGTCGCTGGCAACAGGTTACTGACCAACATGGTCGCGGAGGCAGCCGGTGCCAACGGCTCCGATTGCGGCCCTTGGTAGATAAGCAATATGCCGGTCACAATGCCGGCAACAACAACCATCGCCGCACTGGCGATTTCGAGAAATTTGATCGATTGGCTGTTGCCCAACAGATCGGCAAGCCATTCAAAAAGACGACGGACGGCGGAAGGTGAACCTGTTTCCTCCGCTAATCCGATTGTTGCCATAAAGACACTGTGCCACTCATTGCGTTACCTGAAAAGCACAAAATTGCCCTTCAAACGCTATGCATCTTGGCCAAACACCGTTCTAGCGTCCTCCGGCGGGACCAATCCCGTAATCCGTCAGCTTTTTGCGCAGCGTGTTGCGGTTGATGCCAAGCAAGGCTGCGGCTTTCAGCTGGTTGCCTTTCACTTGCTTCATCACATGCTGCAGCAATGGAATTTCAAACTGGGCCAAGGCGCGTGGATATAGTTTCTCGCGCAAATGCCCGCGTTGTTTTTGGTCGCGCAGGAATTGCGCAACAGCCGCTTCGAAGCTCGCGCCTTGAATGGGCGGATCAACATCGTGCGCAGGTTCCACAAACTGGTGGATCGTGCTTTCCGTGATCGTGTCTTCGCGGCACAATAATGCCAGGCGATAAATAAGGTTCTTCAACTCGCGGATATTTCCGCGCCAAGGCATCGCCATCAATTGACCGACAGCCCCATCGTCGATTTTGCGCATTGGAAGGCCATCCTTTGCCGCCATCATCAGGAAATGCTGCGCAAGCAAGCCAATGTCTTCCGTGCGGTCGCGCAGCGGTGGCATCTCGATTGGCACGACGTTCAGGCGGTAGAACAGATCCTCACGAAATCCGCCCTTTTCGATCAAAGCGGCCAAGTTCTGGTTGGTCGCCGCGACAATGCGGACATCAAGGCGAATGCTCGCTTTTCCGCCAATACGGCTAATGACACCGCTTTGCAGCGCGCGCAAAAGCCGCGTCTGTGCGTGCATCGGCATATCGCCAATTTCGTCGAGAAATAATGTCCCGCCCTGCGCCTGTTCAAACCGGCCAATGGATTGGCCAACGGCGCCAGTAAACGCGCCTTTTTCGTGGCCGAACAGCTCCGCCTCAATCAACTCGCTGGGGATTGCCGCCATGTTGACCGCAACGAATGGCCCGGTCTTGCGGTGCCCCAGATTGTGGATCGCTTCGGCCACCAGTTCCTTGCCCGTTCCGCTTTCCCCCGAAATCAGGACCGACAAATCATTCCGCAACAGGCGCGCCACCATGCGGTACACATCCTGCATCGCGGCACTGCGTCCAATCATCGGCAGATTGGCTTCGCTTAAGGACTCAAACGGGTCAGAGGCGGTTGATCGGCGTTTTTCGATGCCTTGCTTTACCGCCAAGACAAGGTCGTTGAGATCAAACGGCTTTGGGAAATATTCAAACGCGTCAATCTCACTGGCGCGCACGGCTGTCTCCAGCGTGTTTTGCGCCGACATGATGATGACGGGCATGTCGGGCGTGCGCGCCAATATCTCTTTCAGGGTGGACAGGCCGTCGCTGTCTTTCAACACCACATCGGTCAGCATCAGGTCGAAATGGCCATTGGCAAGGGCCGCATCGCGCGCCGCCACGGTATCGCAAATTTGCGTTTCGATATTCTCCGCCTCAAGCGCGGCGCAGACGACGAGCCCGATGGACGCGTCATCTTCGACAATCAGAACCTTCGCTGGCTTCATGCGCTTGCCTTCCCTGAAGCTACCGGAAGCAAAAGCCGGAATGTGGTTTGCCCAAGGGCATGATCGCGTTCGAACAAAACCCTGCTGTTCATCTGCTGCACAAGCTTGCGTACAATGGCGAGGCCAAGCCCCTGCCCGTCACGTTTTGTTGTCACGAATGGCGAAAACAGTTCGTCGACAATATGCTCCGGCACGCCAGCGCCATTGTCGGATATCGCGATTTCGACCGGCAATTTAATGGCGCGCCGGTCAATGTCCGTATCGCGCAGCGCGCCGCTCATCACATAGCGCGTCGAAATGCCAATCACGCCGTCAAGACGCCCGTGCAGCGCATCAATCGCGTTTTGCAGGAGGTTGATCAGCACCTGAACCATCCCGTCGGCATCAATATACACATCGGGCAGCGACGGATCATAATTGATCGAAATTTCGGGCATGGCCCGGTTGGCCGCACGTAGCGAACGAATGGCGCGCTCAATCAACAAATGGATATTCGCCGGTGCCAGTTCGGGTCGCTCCGACCGCCCAAGCTTTTGCATTTGGTCCAGCAAGCGGGCAATGCGGTCAACCTCGTTGACAATAAGCTCGGTCAATGCCCGGCTTTTTTCATCGACCTGACGGGCCAGCAATTGTGCCGCACCCTTTATGCCCGCCAAGGGGTTTTTGATTTCATGCCCCAATATCGCAGGTGCGCCCATGGCCTGTTGCTGCCCGGTGTCGCGCTGGTCCCCAATATGTTCGCGGCCGCCATTGCGCGGGGATATGACGGCTATGCGCCAATCGGGTTCTTTGGCCACGGCGGATATGTTGATATCGACCATGATCACACCATAAGGCGTTTTCAGCTCCATATCCTGGGCGGAAATGTCGCCCTCACGCGCCAGCAAAGCCGCGTTCATCCGCTCACTTTCGAAGATCAGCGCCTCATCAATACGGTGCCCCTCAAGCCTTCTGCGGCTTCGGCCAAAAAAGGCTTCGCTCGCATCGTTCGCATAAGTGATAAGATGATCAGGCGAGATCAAAAGCACCGGCACCGCAATACTCGCCAGCATTTGGCTAAATTCGGGGCGATGCGTGACCTGCGACATCTATCAGGCGGCCGACCGCGTCAGGAACGGTTCGTAAAAACGTGTCAGCTCGTCAATGACGACGTCGGGATCATCGATGCGGTTTACGAAATTGCGGAACTCGGCGGAACCATTCAGCCCCTTGGTATACCAACCAATATGCTTGCGCGCGATGCGCAGGCCAACTTCGCCGCCATAATGATCGAGCATGGCGCGATAATGGTCCATGATCAGGTGGAACTGGGCATCAATGTCGGGGTCGGCAATGGTCTGCCCCGTCCGGAACCAATGCATCATCTGACCCAAGAGCCAGGGCTTTCCATAAGCGCCGCGGCCGACCATCACGCCATCGGCACCGCTTTGCTCCAGCGCATTGCGCGCATCTTCGATGGTGCAAATGTCGCCATTGACGATGACGGGAAGCGATACTGCGTCTTTCACCTTGCGCACAAACGCCCAGTCGGCCGATCCCTTATACATCTGGTTACGCGTGCGGCCGTGGACGGTGATCATCTTTGCGCCAAGGTCTTCGGCGATACGGGCGAGTTCTGGCGCGTTCAGGCTATTATGGTCCCATCCCATGCGCATCTTGACGGTCACCGGCACGGACACGGCCTTCACCGTCGCCTCGATCAGGCTGGCCGCCAGCGGCAGGTCGCGCATCAATGCAGAGCCGGCATCGCCGTTCACCACCTTTTTAACGGGGCAACCCATGTTGATATCGATAATCGCTGCACCGCGGTCTTCGTTCAGCTTTGCCGCCTCACCCATTTCATATGGCGCACAGCCTGCCAACTGCATCGACACAGGCTCTTCAATCGCATCCCACTCACATTTTTGGATGCTCTGGCGCGTTTCGCGGATCATCGCTTGGCTCGCGATCATCTCGGTCACGTTCAAGCCAGAGCCGAATTGCCGGACGATTTTGCGAAACGGCATATCGGTGACGCCAGTCATCGGCGCCAAAATGACGGGACAATTGATTTCAATATTGCCGATTTGGATAGGTTTCAGCTGCATTTTCAAAACTTGCCTAAAATTTAGGCAGGCCGTTACCCGCTTTCGGCTTGGCGGGCAAGTGTGCTGTCGCTAGAGCGCGGCTATGGTATCTGTACCCATCACCGTTGCGCTCATTGTCGCCGCTGGCTCTGGAAGTCGCGTGGGCGGGGATATCCCCAAACAATTTCGTCTGGTACGCGGCAAACCGATGCTGCGGCACAGCTATGAAGCGCTGTCCGCGCATCCATCGATTTCCAAGGTTTATGTAGCGATTGGCGCGGGCCAAGAGGCTGACGCTTCCGCAGCACTGCGCGGCCTGCCCGCGGCGATCTTTGTTCAGGGCGGCGCGACACGGCGGGAAAGCGTGCATTTCGGCCTCAAGGCGATTGCAGCGGGTGGCGGTGCCGACCGGATCCTAATCCATGACGCCGCGCGGCCATTTCTGCCCGGCACGGTCATTGATGACCTGATCCACGCGCTCGACGAGGCCCCCGGCGCTGTTCCTGCCCTGCCCGTTGTCGATAGCCTTTCCAGAGGCGATCAGAATCTGTCCGAAACCGTCGACCGCGCACATCTCTGGCGCATTCAAACGCCGCAGGCCTTCGCCTTCGCCGATATTTTAGCCGCACACGAAATTTGGACCGGCGACGAGCCCACCGATGACGCCCGCATGCTGATGGCCAGTGGTGGGCAGGTTCGCATCGTTGCGGGATCAGAAGCGCTCAATAAATTCACCTTTTCAACCGATTTTGCAGGATCGACTATGCCGTCATTTCGAAGTGGCAATGGATTTGACGTGCATCGCCTCGTCCCCGATGCCGAACTGTGGCTGTGCGGCGTGCTTATTCCGCATGACAAGGGTCTTGCGGGGCACAGCGATGCGGACGTGGCCATGCATGCGCTCACCGATGCGATCTTGGGTGCCATCGCCAAGGGCGACATTGGCGACCATTTTCCGCCGACGGACCCGCAATGGCGCGGGGCATCATCAGACAGGTTTCTGGCCCATGCGATGCAGCTCGCCCGCGACGACGGCTATGCACTCGCCAATGCCGACGTGACCATCATTTGCGAGCGCCCGAAAATTGGCCCCTTCCGGGGACAGATGCGGCAACGGTTGGCCGAAATAATGGCTGTTGATATCGATTGCATATCGGTAAAGGCAACAACCACCGAGATGCTGGGCTTTACAGGCCGCGGCGAAGGCATCGCGGCGCAGGCCACCGCTACTTTTGAGAAATATTGATGATGGAAACCGTTTTACCCGCCGATATCGCGCAAATGGCCGCGCGTGTTGTTGCCGAAAACAAGGCCGCTGGCCGCACTGTCGCTGTGGCGGAAAGCTGCACGGGTGGGCTGGTGACTGCCGCAATCACCGAAGTCCCGGGCAGCAGCGCCATATTGGGCTCTGGCTATGTCACATATAGCAACCAAGCCAAAATGACGATGCTGGGCGTCAACGAAGATATTATCGACACCTTTGGTGCTGTGTCGGTCGCGGTCGCATGGGCGATGGCGCAGGGCGCGTTGAAGAAAAGTGGCGCAGACATTGCCGTGGCGATCAGCGGTGTTGCTGGGCCTGATGGCGGAACCGCAAACAAGCCCGTGGGCACGGTCGTCTTTGCAGTCGCGCTTAAGGGCCAAAATCCCGAAGACGTAGTCGGCGATAAAAAGGCGTTTGGTGCAGATAAAAGCCGCGCCGATATCCGCGCTTTTGCAACGCTTTATGCGCTGGAGCTCTTGCTGCCGCCTGCCCCGTAAAGTTCATCCGCACGGTCGATAAAGGCCGTCGTCATTTTGCGCAGGGCTGAATCAAAAAACTGTCCGGCCAGTGCCTCAAACACACGGTTGCGGAATGAAAAATCCACGGTGAAATCCACGATTGATCCACCGCCCGCGACATCTTCAAATGTCCAAGCGTTATGCAAATGCTTCATTGGGCCGTCGAGATAATCCACGACAATCGACGAATGCGGGGTTTTGACGACCCGGCTGCTGAAGGTTTCCCGAAGCGATTTGAAGCCGACAATCATGTCCGCCAGCATCTCGCCTTCTTCATCCTTGCGAATGCGGATGGCACTGACCCACGGTAAAAATTCGGGATAGCGCGCCACATCGGTCACCAGATTGTACATTTGTTCCGCATTATGCGGCAAATGACGGCGTTCGTGATGATGCGGCATTGGGCTGTTACCGCTTTTTGGCCAACTGTGCCGCGCGCGCATCGCGCATTTTCGCAAAATCATCGCCCGCGTGATAGCTCGACCGCGTGAGCGGGCTGGCTGCAACCAGCAGGAAACCCTTCGCACGGGCAATCGCCGCATATGCGTCAAATGCCGCTGGCGTCACAAAGTCCATAACCTTTGTGTGCTTGGGCGTTGGCTGCAAATATTGGCCCATCGTCAGGAAGTCGATATCCGCGCTGCGCATGTCATCCATGACCTGATGCACTTCCATCCGCTCTTCGCCCAAGCCAAGCATAACGCCCGACTTGGTAAAAATGGACGGGTCGTGGCGCTTTACGGTCTCCAGCAATCGCAATGATGCGTAATAACGCGCACCGGGCCGGATCGTCGGATATAGGCGCGGAACAGTCTCCAAATTGTGGTTATACACATCCGGCCGCGCCGTCACGATGGCCTCAACCGCCGATTGCGCCTTGTTCCGGAAATCCGGCGTCAGGATTTCAATCGTGGTGTTGGGTGTATTGCGACGCAGCGCTTCGATCACCTTCACAAACTGGCTCGCGCCACCATCGGGCAAATCATCGCGATCGACCGATGTAATGACGATATGTTCAAGTCCCATTTTCGCGGCCGCAATCGCCACATGCTCTGGCTCCAACGGATCGACCGCGCGCGGCATTCCGGTTTTGACGTTGCAAAAGGCACATGCCCGGGTGCACACATCGCCGAGGATCATCACGGTTGCGTGCTTTTTGGTCCAACATTCCCCGATATTTGGGCAAGCCGCCTCTTCGCACACGGTGTTCAAATTCAAGTCCCGCATCAACTTGCGGGTCTCGTTAAACCCCGCGCCAGTAGGTGCTTTGACGCGGATCCAATCCGGCTTGCGTTCGCGCACGGGGCGCTCGGGTATCGATATCGGAACGTTCATAGCTATCGGATAGCCGCCATGCCTCAACTTGCCAACTGCAACTTGCCTGCTATGGGTTGCAAAATTCGCAAAGAGGTTATGATGATAATCGACACATTGACGTCGCCGGTAATTCTCTTTTTTGTCCTCGGCTTCATTGCTGCCGCACTCAAGTCCGACCTCAGCATTCCCGAAGCCTTCGCAAAAGCCATGTCCATCTATCTGATGGCGGCCATTGGCTTAAAGGGCGGCGTTGAGGTTTCCAACAGCGGGGTCACTGCAGAAGTGGCCGCTGCCGCCTTGGCAGGCCTTGCCCTCAGCTTTCTTTTGCCGGTCATCGCCTTTGCTTTACTTAGGCAATTTGGCGGGCTTTCCAAAGTCGACGCCGGCGCGGTTGCCGCACATTATGGCTCCGTCAGCGTGGTTACGTTTGTCACCGCAAAGGAAATTCTTACGGGCCAAGGTCTCGGTCCAGCAGGCTATATGGTCGCCGTTCTGGCATTGATGGAAACCCCGGCCATTATTTCGGGCCTCATGCTTGCGCGGCGTGGCGACACAGATACGGGCGAAAAATCCTCGACGCCATGGCACGAAGTCCTGACCAATGCGTCGGTGATGATTTTGGTCGGCAGCTTTGTCATTGGTATTGTCGCCGGCAGCGATGGCTTCGCACCGATCAAGCCGCTGTTCGACACCGGATTCCGCGGCGTACTGTGCTTGTTCCTGCTCGATATGGGGCTGATCGCCGCACGGCGGCTTATGCAGTCGCGCAAGATGAACCTCCGCTTGGTTAGCCTCGCTATTGTCATACCTTTATTAAACGGTGCAATTGGTACTATTGTTGGAACATTGGTCGGGCTGGACGTGGCGTCCGCCGCAACGCTTGGCATCTTGGCGGCCAGTGCATCCTACATCGCCGTTCCAGCAGCGATGCGGCTTGCCCTACCCAAAGCAGACCCCGGCATTTACCTCAGCATGTCACTGGGCGTGACCTTTCCTTTCAACATCATCTTTGGCATCAGCATTTTTGCGGCATTCGCCAAAGCAATAGGATGATTTATGATTCAAACTGTCAGCCGTAAGCGGATCGAAATTCTGGTGGATACGCCGCTCGTGCCGCGGGTTGTCGCGCAACTGAAAGCGGTCGACATATCTGGCTGGAGCGTCATCCACGTTGACTCTGGCGGTGGCCGCGCTGGCGCATGGCAGCATGACGATGTCACAGGAGCGAGCGCAAAGACGATTGTGCTGGCTATCGCATCCGAAGCCAAAACATCCGGATTGATTGAGGCGATTGCGCCATTGCTCGACAGCTATGGGATGCTGCTCACCATCGGCGATGTGCAGGTTGTGCGCGGAGAAAGATTTTAATGCCCGAATTTGCTGTTCTGGTTGAAGGATATCGCCGCTTCAAATCCGACGCTTATGTCCGCCAGAAAGCGCGCTATGATGAGCTCGCAAATGACGGTCAGTCACCCCCCATCATGATCATTTCCTGCTGTGACAGCAGGGTCGATCCGGCCACCGTGTTTGACACAACGCCCGGTCAAGTGTTCGCGTTACGCAACGTGGCGAGCCTTGTTCCCCCGTATGAAATCGGCGGGGGGCTGCATGGCGTGTCTGCGGCGATTGAATTTGGTGTATTGGGGTTGGAAGTGCGGCACATTGTTGTGCTGGGTCACGCCCAATGCGGCGGCATTAAAGCGTCGTTGGAAGGTGCGAATATCGGCCAGGGGGGGCACAGCTTCATTGATGGCTGGGTCGACATCATCCGCCCTGCCCGCGAAAAGATTTTAGCGTCGGCATCTGACGACCCGCAACATGATTTGGAACTGGACGCCATAAGGGTGAGTTTGAAAAATCTGCGCACATTTCCATTCATTGCAGAGCGTGAGCAATCCGGGCAGCTGAAGCTACATGGTGCCTATTTCGGCATCGCCGATGGCATCCTACACGTTCTCAATGACCAGACCGACATATTCGAGGCACAATGACCCATCAGCTTGCCTTGCCAGCCTATTATAACGACCTTGACGCAAGTTTTGCCGAAGCGTGGAATGTGGTTGAAGCCGGTGTAACGGACCGGAAGAGTCCCGCACACACACCAACAGTCGGTACCGTTGATACAGACGGCACGCCGCACTTGCGCATCATGATCCTGCGCGAAGTGTCGCGTGATCTTCGAACCTTGCGCTTTCACACCGACGCACGGTCCGACAAAATTGCGCAATTGGAGCACAAAGCGGCGACGAGCGTTTTGGTCTATGACGCGGCGGCAAAGGCGCAGATTCGGCTGTCTGGTCGCGCACAAATTGCCGGCAATGGCGATGTCGCAGATACGGCCTGGTCCGGTTCAACGGCATTTGCCCGCCGCTGTTACATGGCCGAAGCTGCGCCCGGCACGCCGATTGCGCAACCGTCTTCAGGATTGCCCGATTGGATTGAAGGCAAACAACCGAAAGAAGATCAATTGGCCGATTACCGCGGCAATTTCGCGGCTTTGCTGTTTCAGGCGGACCGCATCGAATGGCTATATCTGGCCAATGCCGGGCACCGGCGCGCACGATGGCATTGGGACCAAACGCAAAATCTATGGCTTGGGAACTGGCTAGTTCCCTAAACCGCGTCACATTATCCTAATGGCTAAAGCGCCCTCCTCTGCTGCATTGGCGTTGCAGAGGAGGCGGCGCTTCATATGGGCATTAACGCGTCATCTTCTTATAGGTTGCGCGATGTGGACGGGTGGCTTCGTCGCCAAGGCGGGCAATTTTGTCTTCTTCATAGGATTCAAAGTTGCCTTCGAACCATTCGACATGGCTGTCGCCTTCAAACGCCAAAATGTGCGTTGCAAGACGGTCAAGGAAGAAGCGGTCATGGCTGATGACCACGGCGCAACCGGCGAAGCTTTCCAACGCTTCTTCCAGTGCCGACAATGTTTCAACGTCCAAATCGTTGGTCGGTTCGTCGAGCAGAAGCACGTTGCCGCCTTGCTTCAACATCTTGGCCATGTGCACGCGGTTACGTTCACCACCGGACAATAAACCAACTTTTTTCTGCTGGTCAGTCCCCTTGAAATTGAACGCACCAACATAAGCGCGGGTCGGCGTTTCATGCTTGCCCAATTTCATAAAGTCGGCGCCGCCGGAAATTTCTTCCCACACATTTTTGTTGGGGTCGAGATCATCGCGGCTTTGGTCGACAAAGCCCAAACGCACGGTTTCACCGATTTCGATTTCACCCGAATCCGGAACTTCCTGACCAGTGATCAGGCGGAACAAGGTCGATTTACCCGCACCGTTCGGACCAATGACGCCCACAATGCCGCCCTGCGGAATGGTGAAGGACAGATTTTCAAAGAGCAATTTGTCACCATAAGCTTTGGTGACATTCTTCACCTCAATAACCTTGCTGCCCAAACGCTCGGGCGTCTGGATAACAATCTGCGCCTTGCCGGGTGCACGGTTTTCCTGCGCCTCGACCAGCTGGTCAAAGGATTTGATACGCGCTTTCGATTTGGTTTGCCGGGCCTTTGGACTTTGCCGGATCCACTCCAGCTCGTCCTTAATCGCCTTTTGACGGCCAGCGTCTTCCCGCGATTCCTGCTCCAGACGCTTCGCCTTCTTTTCAAGATAGGTCGAATAATTGCCTTCATAGACAAAGTAACGACCGCGATCGAGCTCGAGGATCCAGCTGACGACATTGTCCAAGAAATAGCGATCGTGGGTCACGAGGATGACGTTGCCCTTATAATCCACCAAATGCTTTTCCAGCCACGCAACGGACTCTGCGTCCAAATGGTTGGTTGGTTCGTCGAGCAGCAATATGTCGGGCTTTTCCAGCAAAAGCCGCGTCAGCGCGATACGGCGCTTTTCACCGCCCGAAAGGCTGGTGACAGGGCTGTCGCCGGGAGGGCAACGTAGCGCGTCCATAGCAAGCTCCAGTTGGCTATCGAGCGACCAGCCATCAACGGCATCAATCTTTTCCTGAAGCGTGCCCATTTCTTCCATGAGCGCGTCAAAGTCGGCATCTTCGGGCGGATCGCCCATGATGGTCGAAATCTCGTTGAAACGATCCACAAGGTCGGCGACCGCGCGCACGCCGTCCATGACGTTTTCCTTGACCGTTTTGTTCGGATCAAGCTCTGGCTCCTGCGCCAGATAGCCAACGCGGATATGTTCGCCGGGCCACGCTTCGCCTGTAAACTCTGTATCCATTCCGGCCATGATTTTCATCAGCGTGGATTTACCCGTGCCGTTTGGCCCAACGATGCCGATCTTTGCATCCGGATAGAATTGCAGATTGATGTTGTTGAGGACGGGCTTGCTTGCGCCGGGGAAGGTTTTCGTCATTCCCTTCATTACGAAGCTATATTGGGCTGCCATGGGCTTTAATTCCTGTGTTGCATTACTTTTGATTTGGCCGCTTCCCTAGCTATCTGCGCGTTTCGCCGCAAGGTGGGATTGCAAATCCCGACGATGCGATTAAGCCTGCCAAGCATGAAGAAAAACATCCTATTGCTCGCCGCAGCCTCCACGCTGTTCCTTTCGCCATCACTCGCCCTTAGCGCACCTGCGTCGCCCGACAGTGCTGCCATCGCATCGATCCGCGACAAAGCGTATCAGAGTGACAGTTTTGCCTATGACATTGTCGAAGGGCTCACGACCGAAATCGGCCCACGCCAAGGCGGCACCGAAGCCGAAGCCCGCGCGCGGGCGTGGTCGGTCAACAAGCTGAAGGCGCTGGGTTTTGATAATGTCCGCATCGAAGAATATCAGATGCCCACATGGGTGCGCGGCGAAGAAACCGCATCCGTCGTCGCGCCCTTTCCGCAGAAACTGGCCATTGCCGCATTGGGCAATAGCGGCAGCACCGGTGAAGCCGGGCTGGAAGCTGAAATCGTATATTTCCCGACGATTGATGATCTACGTGCAGCGCCCGATGGCAGCTTGAAAGGCAAGATTGCCTTTGTGAGCCACAATATGAAAGCCACGCAGGACGGCAGCAGCTACGGCGCATTTGGCCCTGCCCGCTTTGTTGGCCCGAACATTGCCGCGAAAAAGGGTGCGGCGGCCATCGTTATCCGGTCCATCGGAACCGATTATCATCGCAACCCGCACACCGGGAATACCAACTTTGAACCGGGTGTCACGCCCATTCCGGCAGGTGCATTGTCGATACCCGACGCTGAAAATCTGGAGCGGATGATCGCGCGCGGCAAGCCGGTGCGGTTGAAACTAAAGCTAACCCCAAAAAATGTCGGGATGCAGACGTCGGGCAATGTTTTGGCCGAGGTTAAGGGTTCGAACCCCGATCTGCCCATGATTGTCATCGCCTGCCATCTGGATAGCTGGGACCTTGGGACCGGCGCCATTGATGACGCTGCAGGTTGCGGTATCATCGGGGCCGCGGCCAAGCATTTGCAATCGATGGGTCAACCCAAGCGCACCGTGCGCCTGTTGTGGGCTGGCGCGGAAGAAGTCGGCATTTGGGGTGGCCGGGATTATGGCGCGAAGCACGCCAATGAGCCACATGCCCTCGCCATGGAATCGGATTTTGGCGCTGGCAAAGTCTGGGCCGTGGATTTCCGCCTGCCCGAAAGCGCGTCTGCACTTCGCGGTCAGATTGTTTCGGCATTGGCCCCATTGGGCGTGGTACCGCGCAAGGAATTGGCCGGCGGCGGCGCGGATGTTGGCGCGATCATCGCGGCGCAAAAATTGGGCATCATTGACCTGCAGCAAGATGGCACGAAATATTTCGATCTGCACCACACGCCGGATGACACGCTCGACAAGATCGACAAAGCCGAATTGCGCCAAAACGTCGCGGCATGGGTTGCAACCTTGGCGCTCGTTGCAAATTATGACGGCGAACTAAAGCCAGAGGCGGCGCGTTGAAACACGCCTTTGTCTTCCCGCTCATGCTTATGGTTGCGGGCTGTGGCGACACGGCCCCCACCGAAGCGGGCAAGCCTGATGACGCGGACACACCAGAGGCCGCGCAGAAAAAGGAACTGGCCGCGCAAAAGCTAAGCATTGAACAAGCCGCAGAAGAAGCGACGAAGCTGATTGAGGCGGATGCAAAGGCTGAAATTGATGCGGCCAATGCAACTGGCGGCGTGGCGCGGTAATAATCTCTTCCGGCGGACGCAGCACCGCTATCGGTGTTCTATGTGGTTTTCCGAAAAAATGGTCGGGGAGACAGGATTCGAACCTGCGACCCTCTGGTCCCAAACCAGATGCGCTACCAGACTGCGCTACTCCCCGACATGGGATCACTGGTATAACAATGTCCGCGCGGCTGGCTGCCTGCCAGATTTCACAATAGTGAAAACTGGTGGGCCCGGAGGGACTCGAACCCCCGACCTAGCCGTTATGAGCGGCCAGCTCTAACCAACTGAGCTACAGGCCCTGACCGGCTCGCCAACTGCCTGCGCGCCGATAGCCGAACTTTGGGCGAGGTTGCAAGCCTTTATCTCACCAAAAAAATTTAAATCGGCTGACGTTTACATAAAGCACCATCCTTTTTGGTCGAACGCTTCTGTTCCACCATATCATTATCGCTCTTCGTCCATTAATCCGGCTCGTCCGTCATTGACGGCTGGAAGCGATATGATCAGCGCTTGGTTGTAAAAACGTAAATCTCCGCCAATATTTCGGGCAAGGCTCCGCACAAGGCGTAAGGAAAAGCCGAGCCCAAGCAATGGCGCGTCATGAGAATCATCGAGCGGACCGGAACCGAAAAGCTCGCTCTCGTCCATGTCGGCAAGCTTTTTTGGCAAGCTCAGCACGAAACGGTTAACCGCGTTCAACCCGGGCTCCGTCCGGAAACGACCATCGAGGATTTCGCCAGCTTCACAGCCGATAATCACTGCGGACAACAGGCGCGAAAACAGACGTTCCGCCAGATGGTTATCCAACGCAAATGGCCGAACCGGATGGGCATGGACCAAGTTCAGGGTAACGTGCAAAGCGTCGCTCAATTCGCGAAGCCGCTCTGCCAACCGAAGCGAAAGCCACGCGCAATCGGTTGAACCGACCTCCGTAACATAGGTTCCCGTCTCAATTTTTGCAGCGGTTGAAAGATCATCAAAGCCCGACAGAAGGCGCTGGGCATCGTGTAGGATATGCGCGGCTATTGTGCGATATTCCTCGGTAACAGGTCCAAAGAGTTGCTGTTCAATGATTTCGGAAAAGCCGATAATGGCGCTCAACGGCGTGCGCAATTCGTGCAGCAATTGCTGGACATTTTCTGCGTCATGCGTGTCACCTTCCGGAATGTGCGCGACTTCTGCGAGATTGGGACGACGCAATATGCCGCGATAGCCGCTGAACCGTCCACTGGCAGGTTCGAAAAACGGTGCAGCGTTGATCCGCCAGTCTCCGGCAATCGCAGGCGCGCCGCAGAGGCGCAGGCGCGCATTTTCAAGCGGCATTTTTTGTCGAAAGGCAGCAGCGCCATAGGCGTCTGGTCCAGGCCCCTCGTCAAATGCGGGCTCCGCAATATCCACGCCAACAACCCCCTCCGCAGGCGCGCGCTCAATCCAGCTGATGGTGCCATATTCGTCGGTTTCGAAGCGTATTTCGTCAATCGGTTTACCACACGAAACGACCTGTTCGATAGACGCCCCGGCTGGCATTTCCGCCGGATCGTGACGTTCCCGCTCAATCCGCAATTTTTCGATGCGGTCAACAATGTCGCGGATTTGCAAAACCTGCGGTGCGCGCACGATCATCTCAGCCGCGCTTGTGTCGAGAGTCAGCGCAAAATCTGCCGAAGAGCATGACCGAAGCGCGCGCAGGGTCATCGGGCCAATGTCCCCGCGGTTGCGCAAGAATTCGCGCGCACGGCGGGACATATGGGGCACGATATCGGCCCATTCATGATCACCGAGCCGCGCGGCACTGACCGCCGCTGCGGCCACCGCCGGAACATCGCCCGACAGCAGCAAAAGCAAAGGCGCAGAGCACAGCCGCCCAGACAAGGCGCGTACGCATTTTTCGCGGACAGTTAATGGAACTATGTCCATAAGTTGCCGCACTTTTTGCAAACCAGAGGCGACCGCAGCCGGGTTAAAGTCCGAAGGGTTTTGCGCTAATATATCCAACAGTTGCTGCCATTTCGCCGCCAAGCCGATGCCATCATCCCCCGCCTGACGCAAAGTGGTTTCAAGGCGATCGTCAAAGCGCAAATTCAGCACATCCTAATGCGATATCATCCGTGGTGTGGCCGCCGGATAAACCGATATCAGGACGTGCGAAAGCGACAAAATTGGTGCGTCACACTTTGGGACAATTGCAATATGATATAATTATATTATAAAGCTGGGGCATTATTGAAATGGAAATAACAAGATCATGGCTAATATGAACCTGGATGCGATAGATATGAAGCTTTTGGCAGAATTGCAGGCTGATGGTCGCATTACCAATGTGGAACTTGCATCCAAGGTTGGGCTGACTGCTCCGCCATGCTTGCGGCGGATGCGTGCGCTGGAACAGTCGGGGACGATTAAATCCTACCACGCAGATGTGGACGCCAGCGCCTTGGGCTATACAATTACCGTCTTTGCGATGGTCAGCTTAAAAAGTCAGGCCGAAGAAGATCTGAAGGCGTTTGAGCAGCATGTGCGGGCGCTCCCCGATGTGCGCGAGTGCCACATGCTGAATGGCGAAATTGATTTTATCCTCAAAATCGTTGCGCGCGATCTGCAGTCATTTCAGGAATTTCTGACATCGCAGTTAACGTCTGCGCCCAATGTAAACAGCGTAAAAACGTCGCTGACTATTCGCACCGCCAAAGACGAACCCGGCGTGCCCATACCCATGGCATAAAAAAGGGCCCGATTGCTCAGGCCCTTTTTCCTAACAGTTGGTGCAGCTTAGGTTGCTGGTGTTGCCGCAGGCGCCGCTGCTGGTGCGGGCTTTTCCAAATGGCTGATAAAGATCAGCCAATATTCGGCAATCGCCTTGCGGTTTGCTCCGGTGATCTGCGCAAAGTCGGCTTTCGCGCCAGCATAATCGCCAAGCATGGTTTTCGACATGGCAAGACGGAAACGGGTGCGGTCGGTCTGGTTTCCGCCGTCTTTATCCAGCACTGGACCCTTGCTTAACGCGGTCTCGTACAAATCCTTGGCCGTCTTATAATCCTTATGTGAGAAGAATGAGTCGCCTGTCAGGGTCGCCAGCATCGCTCTGGGGCTCGCTTTTGCCGGGGCAATGGTTCCCGCCAATGTGCGGGTGTCTTCCGCCAGACGTGCCTTGGCTTCATTGTAACGCTCGCTAAAGGTCACGTTGTTCCGTGAGATGATGCCCTTTGCAAAGCCTTCGTCCAATACCGACACAGCCTCTGCCGGATAACGCACGCCGATATAGCTCAAACTATCTAGATATTCGGCATATTCTTGTTGAAAGCGCAATCCATTGGTCGCGCGCATCAAGCGCATGAGGTCAAGCGACTCTTCAGGGTTGGTGTTGAGCGAACGGTTGAAAAACGCCAGGGCATCATGCCAGAAATCGGGGTTATTTTCGGCGATCACCAAATCTTTGTAGAAATTGGCAGCACCGGCAAAATCTTTCGCTTTCGCCGAAAGGTTGGCGGCACGAACGACATAGGCTTTGTTGACCGCTCCGGCTGCCTTGCTCGCTGCAATGGCTTTGCCGATCCAGACGATAGCGTCAGCATCCTTACTCTGCTGCGACATGGCGTTGGAAATCAGAAATTCGATATTGTTGGCGCGGTAACCCAGGTTGTACGCATCCATCATATTTTTTTCAGCGTCGGCAAATCTTTTACCATCATAAGCAATCGCGCCCTTGCGGAACGTATATGCCTGTTTCATTTCCACAGGCGTTGTTGCGGATGCGAGCAACAGATCGATGCCCTGATCCTGCAGTGCCGTGTCTTTTGCCGAAACGCCGATGTTGACGGCCAAAATGCCCGCTTCATAACGGTCATCGTCATTGGCAATAGCCGCAAGAATCTTGGGAAATTCAGCCTTCGCCGCAGCGGCATCCTTGGTTTTGTTCAAAAGATTGGCGACGGGCACATAGGCCGCAATGAACGGCTTGGAATAATTTCTCTTGGGAGCCGCAGGCGTGGCTTCCTTCCCCTTTTTTTCCTTCTTTGGCTTTTCATCGGACTGCGCAAAAGCAGGCGCAGCGGTGACTGCGACCAATGAAAGTGCAAGGGCAAATTTTGAAACCAGCTTCATGTAACTCTCCGGGACTAGTGATATATTGCCGTGGGCTTTGGTTGACGTCGTGTATAGGACCTTGCCATCTTCAGTGCAATTGACATAGCGCGGTCGCATATATTCCCGTTGAACGAACCAGAGGAAAATTCAAGTGCCAGAACGCACCGCAGTTATAATTGGCGCACGCGGTGGCATTGGTGCCGCGCTCGCCGATGCTTTGGATGCGGGCGATCAATATGACCGCGTCATCCGGCTGCATCGCGCAAGCGCGCCGGCGATAGACATATTGGACGAGGCAAGCATAGCCGCCGCGGCACGCGATTTGGCGGGCACAGCGCCGCAATTGGTCATCGTGGCCACAGGGTTGCTGCACACAGCCGCCAAAGGGCCGGAAAAAAGCCTGCGCGAGCTTGATCCCGATTGGATGATGGAAAATTACCGCATCAATGCGGTTGGCCCCGCTTTGGTGGCGAAACATTTTCTGCCGATTATGGCAAAGCAAGGCCCGGTCTGTTTCGCGGCGCTTTCCGCGCGCGTGGGCAGCATTTCGGACAATCGGCTTGGTGGATGGCATAGCTATCGCGCGTCGAAAGCCGCGCTCAACATGTTCATCCGCAACATTGCGATCGAATGGCAGCGCAAAAATGCACAATCAATTGTGGTTGCCCTGCATCCCGGCACCGTCGAGACACAGCTGAGCGCGCCATTTAAGGGTAATCCGGCGCATGAACGCTTCGTCCCTGCCCGCGCCGCTGCGGATATGCTTGCCGTGCTTGCAGGGCTGAAGCCTGAGCAAAGCGGCCAGATTTTCGCTTATGATGGCAGCGTCATCGCCCCCTGATCCACACCACTGCGTGAATCTGTGGATAAGCTGTAGACAACGCCCCTATTCGGACAGTCGCTTGTGGTCATATGGCCGACTTGGGTCTATGGCTGAGTGAACCAAAAAATATAAGGATTTTCGCGCTGTGAGCGACGACATAGTTACAATGGAACCATCAGACATTTCGCCCGTCGACATCGTCGATGAAATGAAGTCGAGCTACCTCGATTATGCGATGTCGGTCATTGTATCCCGCGCCCTGCCCGACGTGCGGGACGGCCTGAAACCCGTTCACCGCCGCATTTTGTTCGCCAGCCAGGAAGGCGGCTTTGTCGCGGGCCGGCCCTATCGCAAATCGGCAAAGATTGTCGGCGATGTCATGGGCAATTATCACCCGCATGGCGACAGCGCGATTTACGACGCGCTTGCCCGTATGACGCAAGATTGGTCGATGCGCGTTCCATTGATCGATGGTCAGGGTAACTTCGGGTCGATGGACCCTGATCCGCCAGCATCGATGCGGTACACCGAAGCACGGTTGAACAAGGTCGCCAACGCGCTGTTGGATGATCTCGACAAAGACACCGTTGATTTCCAACCCAATTATGACGGCAGCCGCGAAGAACCGCAGGTTTTGCCCGCACGCTTCCCCAACCTGTTGGTGAATGGCGCTGGCGGTATTGCCGTCGGTATGGCCACCAACATCCCGCCACACAATCTTGGCGAAGTGATCAAGGCCTGCCTGGCCTATATCGATAATCCGGCCATCTCCATTGATGAGCTGATCGAGATCGTCCCTGCCCCTGATTTTCCCACTGGGCCATTGATCCTTGGCACCGGCGGCGCACGTGCGGCCTATCGCGAAGGCAAGGGCTCGATCATGCAGCGCGCCCGCCACGAGATTGAGGAAGGCAAAGGCGATCGTCGCTCTATTGTCCTGACGAGCATTCCGTTTCAGGTCGGCAAATCCGCTTTGGTCGAAAAAATCGCCGAAGCCGCGAAGGACAAGCGCATTGAGGGCGTGTCCGACATTCGCGATGAATCCAGCCGCAAGGGCGTGCGCATCGTCATCGATCTGAAGCGTGATGCGACCCCAGATGTCGTGCTCAACCAATTGTGGCGCCATACGCAGGCGCAAGCGAGCTTTCCGGCCAATATGCTCGCCATTCGCGGCGGACGGCCTGAAGTCCTCAACCTACGCGACATCATTGAGGCATTCATCCGCTTCCGTGAAGAGGTCATCACCCGCAGAACCAAGTTCGAACTGAACAAAGCGCGCGAACGGGCGCATTTGTTGCTTGGGCTTGTCGTTGCCGTCACCAATTTGGACGAAGTCGTCCGCATCATTCGCGGTTCGGCCAGCCCGGCCGAGGCGCGCGCCGCGCTGATCGCGCGCAAATGGCCAATTGCGGAAATCGCTTCGTACATCAAATTGGTGGAAGCCGTTGAAACCGAAATTACCGGCGACAGCTACCAATTGTCGGAGCTTCAGGTGCGCGCCATTCTTGAACTGCGCCTGCACCGCCTGACGGCGCTTGGCCGCGATGAAATAGGTAAGGAACTTCAGGGGCTTGCAGAGAGCATCGCAGAATATCTCGCAATATTGGGCGACCGCGTAAAGCTATACGCGGTTCTGCGTGAAGAGCTGGTCGCCATTGACGCCGAATTTTCGACGCCCCGCTTGTGCGAAATCACCGCCAGCTGGGACGGGCTTGATGACGAAGACCTTATGGAGCGTGAGGAAATGGTCGTCACCGTCACCCATGGTGGCTATATCAAACGCACCGCATTGGCGGCTTTCCGCGCCCAGAACCGTGGTGGCAAAGGCCGCGCAGGCATGGCGACGAAGGACGAAGACGCCGTCACCGAACTGTTCGTCACCAGCACGCACACACCCGTATTGTTCTTCTCAAACATCGGTAAGGTCTACCGCCTAAAGGTTTGGAAGCTGCCCGAAGGCGGCCCGTCGACCCGCGGCCGGCCCATGGTCAACCTGCTGCCATTGGGCGAAGGCGAAGTCATTTCCAACGTTTTGACGCTGCCTGAGGACGAAGCCGAATGGGGCGGCCTCAGCGTCGTCTTTGCCACGGCCAAGGGCTATGCCCGCCGCAACAGCATGGACGCATTTGCCAATGTCCCAAGCAACGGCAAAATCGCCATGAAGTTCGAAGGCGAAGATGCCGACGATAAACTGATCGGCGTGGAATTGTTAAGCCCCGAAGACGACGTCTTGCTTGCCAGCCGCAACGGCAAGGCGATCCGCTTTGCCGCCGACGACATCCGCGAATTCCAAAGCCGCGCGTCGACGGGTGTTCGCGCCATGAAGCTCGCCAAGGGGGACGAGGTTATCTCGCTATCCATCCTTCAGCGCGTGGGCGCCACGCCTGAAGAGCGCGAAGATTATCTGCGCTTTGCCCCATGGAAGCCAGAGAAGGAAGGCGAACCAACAATGTCCGCGGAACGCATCGCGGAGATGGCGGAGCGTGAACAGTTCATCCTGACCGTATGCGCCAATGGCTATGGCAAATTGTCATCGGCTTATGGATATCGCCGCACGGGCCGTGGTGGTCAGGGTATCACCAATATCGACAATATCGAACGCAACGGCCCCGTTGTCGCCAGCTTCCCCGCAACCAAGGGTGATCAGTTGATGCTCGTGACCGACCAGGCAAAGCTGATCCGTATGCCACTGGACAGCTTACGCGTCCTTGGCCGCGGCACCGCAGGCGTGCGCTTGTTCAACGTTGGCGACAATGAACATGTCGTCGGCGCAGCGAAGATTGACGAGAGTGATGAAGAGGGGGATGACTCAATCGACGACACGAACGAGGTTGCATCTGCAGTAGCCGACATATCCGAAGGAAACGAACCCGTATGAGCACAGCGCATGTGATTGCCGCAGTCCTTGCAGCCGCCACGCAAAGCGCACCTGCTGCCCCCGCCGCTGCGCCGAATGATTATGCGCTGGAACAGAATTGGCTTTGTCGCCCGAGCCGCCGCGACGCGTGCAGCACGCCTAGCCTTGACGTAACCGAGGTTGCGCCAGATGGAACGCGTACGGTACGCACGGTAACGCGGGCCAAAGCACCTGAAGCCGATTGCTTCTATGTGTACCCGACCTTGTCATATGATCCGGGCGGAAATAGCGACATGATCGCCAATGACGAAGAACGTCGCGTCGTTGAGGCGCAGTTTGCGCGTTTTGGCACTGTGTGCCAAACTTTCGCGCCGATTTATCGCCAATCGACCTTAAGCTGGTTGCGTTCCAACATGATCGGGAATCCCATCCCAATGGACCCCGAGCTGCGGTATAATGACGTACGCGATGCGTGGCGGCATTACATGGCGACCGATAACAAGGGGCGGCCATTTGTTCTTGTCGGACATTCGCAAGGATCGGGATTGCTCAAGCGCCTGATTGCAGAGGAAATCGAAGGAAAACCCGCCGCGACGCAGATGTTGTCCGCTATGCTTGCGGGCACCAATGTCGCAGTGCCAAAGGGTAAGGACCGGGGCGCCGATTTGAAACAGACGCCGGTGTGCCGGAAAGCAACGCAGACCAATTGCGTCATTGCCTGGACAAGTTTTCGCGAAACCTCGCCGCCACCTGCAAACGGCCGTTATGGCCGTGTGCCAGACACCGCTCAGGAAACCATTTGCGCCAACCCCGCTGCGCTTGGCGGCGGCATGGCCACCGTGAACGCACGTTTTCCCTCTGGCGCAGGGATTGGCGACTTGGTGACAGATAGACCGCGCTGGACCAAAGACAATGCTCCCGTTACGACGCCGACCGTCGCGGTTCCCGGACTATACGCAGCGCAGTGCGTGACGGTAAACGGTGCAAACGTCTTGTCAGTTCGCATCAACGCAGACCCTGCCGACCCCCGCATTGACGATGTCGGCGGTGATGTCCGCTTTGGCGCATTTGTTGCGAAGGACTGGGGACTTCACCTGATCGACGTGTCGCTGGTTATGCAGGATATGGTTGATCTGGTGCCCGTGCAGTTGGCGGCATGGAAAGCGCGCGACCGTTAAGAACAGCTTTGTAATGACGCTTGCAATGTAGGATTTGATTTGAGATCCTTCTCGCCACCAAACAACTTGGCCGCTCTTTCTCACTGTCGATATTTTGTGAATGTGCCAAAGCGTAGTGTCATCGTTAAAGCGACAAACGAGACAATCAAAACATCGTCGCTGGTCGCTTTTGTCGCTTTAGAACGCCGCGCGAACGGGCGTAGGCTTAATCGCGCTCTTCACCTTCCGGATAATGCCCGCGTTTGACCAAGGTTTGCGCCACGCCGACGGCAATCATCAACACGCCGAAATAATACAGATACCAGATCGCGATGCCCGACACCTTCGAATTTGCGAGCGGACCAAGCTCCGCGAATATCAGCAAGTCCGAAATGACAAACAAAACCGCGCCGAACCCGACACGGTAACGGGGAAAGTTGCTGCTCCACGCCATCGCCGCCATCGCCGCCAAAATGACGCTATAGGCCGCAACCTGAACCGCTTCGTCGGTGGTCGGCGGAAGGCCATAAGCAATCACCGGCGTCAGCAGGAAAATCGCGATTGCGAGCAGTTTCTGGCTGAACGTCGGCGCCACTCGCCTATGCCGGAAATACAGCCAGATGGCGACCAGATGACCGGCGGCAAAGGCCAATGCGCCTGCAACCATGCTGAATTCAATCAAACCGTCGCCCAGCGCATAAAACGCCAATATGATGGCCAAGGGCACAAATTCGCCCACATGATGCCGGTGCAGCGCAAAGGGCACCAGCAAGCCGACGGCCGCCATTTTCCAGACGAGCGCGATCAATCCGCCGTCGAGGGGAAGGAAGAGCCACGTCGCAGGAAAGCTGATACCTGCAACAAGGCTGGCCAACAGCCACGGTCGTTTATGTGCGAGATCCTGACCCAAATTGTTTCCCCAACTTATTTGCGTCGTCATGCTGAACTCGTTTCACCTTCGGTGACTGACGTTCCAGCATCCATCGTGCCACGCAAACCGGAGGGCCGAGAGGATAAATGGACCCTGAAACACGTTCAGGGTGACGAACATTCGACTTTCCAATGCTTGGCTAAGCAAGAGATCCAGTCAGCACAAGCGGAATGTAATTGATCATGCTATCCGCGGTCAGCCCCGGCCCCGCACGCACGCCGATGTCGCCATGCAACCACGCAGCCATACAGGCGGCGTCAAAGGCGGATATGCCTTGCGCCATCAGTCCGCAGATCAGGCCGGTCAGCACATCGCCCGACCCCGCAGTTGCCAGCCATGGCGATGCATGGCGGTTGACGGCAACACGCCCGTCGGGCGCGGCGATGTGGGTGTGCGGGCCTTTCAACAGGACCACCGCCCCCGACCGCCGCGCCGCAGAATATGCTGCCGCCGCGCGATCCGCGAGATCGATATCGGGAAACAGCCGGGCAAATTCTCCGGCATGCGGGGTCATGACGTCATCAGCACCAAGATGTTCGAAAAGCCGCGCAGGATCGCCCGCGAACGCGGTGATCGCATCGGCATCCAGCACCATCGGGATATCGCGCTTCAGCATGGCACAGACAATATCCGCAACGCCTGCCCCTGCCCCCGGCCCAATGGCGAGCGCCGTCACGCGGTGGTCAATCACATGCAGTTCTGCATCCGCCTCACGCAACATGATCGCGGTGACATGTGTCGCCTGTTCCGCCAACGCCGCGCGATCGCCGATGATCGTCACCAGCCCTGCCCCGACCGCCAAAGCCGCCTGCGCCGCCAACCGCGATGCGCCCGTTCGAAGCGGCGGCCCGCTCCACACCATCGCATGGCCGCGGCTATATTTATGCGCGTCGGACGGCGGCGGGGCCAGCGTCGGCCGGCTGATCGTTCCATCTTTGGTCAGGTTAAGCGTAAATCCCATAGTCCATCTTGCCGCTTTTACCTGTGCAGCGTCAAAGATTTTTGATAGCCGCGCCACATGACCAAATCATATGACGTTCAAATTATCGGTGGCGGCTTGGCAGGGTGCGAGGCGGCTTGGCAACTGGCGCAGCGCGGAATGCGGGTGAAACTCTCGGAAATGCGCGGTTCCGGCGACATGACGCCAGCGCACCAGACCGATGGCCTTGCCGAACTGGTATGCTCAAACAGCTTTCGTTCGGATGATGCGGAGAATAACGCCGTTGGCCTGCTGCATCAGGAAATGCGCGATCTGGGATCGCTGATCATGCAGGCCGCTGAAGTCGCGAAGGTTCCTGCCGGATCGGCGCTCGCGGTTGATCGTGATGTGTTCTCAGAAACCGTCACCAAGCATCTGGAAAACAATCCAAATATCGACATCGTGCGCGAACGTGTGGATATCATTCCCGCCGACCGCCCCGTCATCATCGCCACGGGTCCGCTGACCGCAACCAACCTTGCCGAAAGCATCATGGCGAAAACCGGTGAAGACCGCCTTGCCTTTTTCGACGCAATTGCGCCGATTGTGTACCATGACAGCATCGATATGGACATCGCATGGTACGCCTCGCGCTGGGACAAGGGCGACGGTAAGGATTATATCAATTGCCCCATGGATGAATCGCAATATCGCGCCTTTCATCAGGGATTGCTCGATTCCGAGAAATCGGAATTCAAGGAATGGGAAACCAACACCCCTTATTTCGAAGGATGCATGCCGATTGAGGTGATGGCGTCTCGCGGGCTCGATACGCTGCGCTTTGGCCCGATGAAGCCCGTCGGCTTGGATAATCCACGCACCGGGCGTTGGGCCCATGCCGTGGTGCAGCTGCGCCAAGATAATAAACAGGGCACATTGTGGAACATGGTCGGGTTCCAAACCAAGATGAAACATGGCGCGCAAGTGGAATTGCTGCGCACCATCCCCGGGCTGGAAAAGGCGGAATTTGCGCGGCTTGGCGGCTTGCACCGCAATACCTTCATTCGCTCGCCAATCCTCTTGGATCGTCAGCTGCGCCTGAAATCATCGCCGCATATCCGCTTTGCCGGACAGATTACGGGCTGCGAAGGCTATGTTGAAAGCAGCGCGGTTGGGCTGATGGCGGGGATTATGACCGCAGCGGAGATTTCAGGCCGAACCGTCACACCGCCGCCGCCGACCACCGCGCTTGGTGCGCTTTTGGGGCATATCACGGGGGATGCGCTGGCCGATGACTATCAACCCATGAACATCAATTTCGGGCTGTTCGCGCCGCTGGACGAAAAAGTGCACAAAAAATCGCGTAAGGCCGCGATGACGGGCCGTGCGCGAACGGACTTAAACAATTGGATCAGCGCGCAAAAGGTTGCGGCTTAACAGCGGCAGCCGGGCTTTTCGGCTTGTTTCGGCCGGGTCTGCGCAAATTCCTTGCGGGTGAGCAGCTGGTCCTTGTTCCTGTCCGCGCCGGCGAAGCGCTCTCCGGTGGCCGCCGCCCATTCTTCGAAAGTGAGCAAATGATTGCCATCGCGGTCCAATGCCTTGAACGCCTTCGTTCGGCTGCCCATCATTTCTAGGCGGGAAATCAGCTCGTCCCTGTTGCGGTCATAACGGTTGAAGCGCATTTCCTCACGGCTTGCCTTTGGCGCTTCGGGCGGTGTCGGCGGCGCTGGGCCGAACGCGGGCGCATTGGCTCCCGCTTGCGGCAAGGCATCCAAGATCACCTCAGGCGGCGGCGCGGCGGGGATCAGGTTCGGCTGGTTAGCCTGCGTCTGCCAGAACCAAAGCCCTGAAACGACGAGCAACAATGCCGCAACACCGCCAACCAATATCCGCTGCATGACCTTCCCCCATGATGACATCACGGCAATAGGGCCACAAAGCTACCACCCCGTCAAGGCATGGCCGATCAGCCGCAATCCCGTCACCTTTCGAACCGACATGGCCAAAAGGGACAAGGGACGAAGTTTTCGGCCCTTAGGCAACGCCGGAAGTGGCTGATCATTGGGCACGCTCAATTTTGACGGGAATTCCGCACGCAACGCATCAAGAGCCCATTGATCGGACAAAGCATTGATATCATATGAATCTCCTATCCAAACTGCATAAGAACCAAAGATCGCGCGACCACGCAAAGCGGCATGTTTTGCAACATCCTGTGCCGCCCACTCCCCCTCGCCCAGCAACAACTCCCATGCCGAAACCAAGTCCTGCAACGCTGACGGTGAAATGACATCCCCACACGCACTGAGGGCTTGCAGCAAAGGCTCACCCTTTGGTCGCAGCGCGGCTTCCGCGGCAAAAGCATCACGCCACCATGCCAATTTTATCTGCGCAATCATGGGCTCACGCGCTTTGCGCACGATGGCGGCAAAACGCGCATCCAATTGCAGCAACAGGGTGAAAGCAGGCCGTAATGCAACCGGCGTGTAGGCAACCGCGAGGTTGGCCGGAGGCGGAAGATGTAGTGATGTCTCGTTCATGTCGTCATTCGCTTCATGTTAATAAATTTTCTATGGTTAACAATTGGGTAACCCTGATCCTTCAAAGAGCACTTACTACGACGCGCGTAGACGGTGTCGAGGATCCATTGTGGAAACCAGGGGACAGCAACTGTGAAGAATGTCGAGGCGAACAAGGTGTCTGGCGTGATGTCGCGCCTGCTAAAGAATGAAGACGGCAATATCATTGCCCTTCTCGCCGCGTCAGTAATTCCTGTCTTCGGTCTTGTTGGCGGCGGTTTTGACATGACCCGCATCTATCTAAGTCAAACGCGGTTACAAGGTGCTTGTGATGCCGGCGCGCTCATCGGCCGCAAAACGATGGGGCTTGGCAAATGGGCCGACAATAGCAACGCCGCAAATACGCAGGCGGAAAGGCTGTTCGACCAGAACTTCCCAAGCGGCGCTTATGGCACGACCGGACTTACACGCAGCTTCGCAGAATCCAACGGAAACGTTACAGGGATGGCATCTGTCACCATTCCCATGACGTTAATACAGGTACTCGGCCAAAAATCGCAAATTGTTTCAGTCAACTGCCAGGCAGAACTGCGTGTCCCGAACACGGACGTTATGTTTGTGTTAGATACAACGGGGTCGATGGACCAGTCGATACCAAATTCAGGGTCATCCGAACGAAAGATAGATGGTCTACGCAAGGCAGTGAAATGTTTTTACGAAGCACTGGAGAAGCAAAACATCACGGATGTGACGCCGTCAGACTGCGGAGAAAAAAGTGACCCCACTCCGTCCAACCTCGGCAACGTACAATTGCGATTTGGTTTTGTGCCCTATGCCGTCAACGTAAATGTAGGCCGGTTATTGCCCCTCGATTATATGGCGGACCGATGGACCTACCAGTCACGGGAAGCTTCGTTCACCACAGGCAGCAACGCGATTCCTGCTTACCAAGGCGAAGGCTCGCCCAACCCGGGCGGTTCAGTAACAACAAGTATTGCAGACAGCCCTTGGGAAGATACCGGGCAAAATATTGGGCAGTACCCTTCGGTTCTTTTGACAAAAGAGAGCGAATGCCCGCCTCCAGGGGGGGCACCTAAGCCGGAACTTATCTCGACAGACGGGCCACGCCAACTTGTCTCACAGTCACCCTCCACGCCCGTTTATCCTAATGATACCGTCATAACACGAACCTACCAGCAGGTGACTTCCACAGCTCAGCGATCCTACCGGTATACGTATAGCGCCCTTTTGCTGGGCCGGGGTATATGCAGGCTGCAACAACGCGATACGGGGCGAGAAAATGTTACCACGACGACTACGACAATTGAGCGGATAAACTGGGTCACAAATACCAATTTTACCGGTTGGACTTACAAGCCCGTCACATTCAACGTAAGCGGACTGAAAGATAGCGGAGCAAATTCTTGGCGTTCCGCGTTGCAACTGCCAATCGGCACGGACGGTGCCAACACCACGGTCAACTGGAGTGGATGCATCGAGGAGCGGCAAACCTTCCGTGGGCCTGACAACGATCCGTCTGATGACTGGGATCCAATTCCGTCAACCGCGCTGGACATGGACATTGATCTGGTACCTACGAAATCAGACATTGCAACCCAATGGGGGCCGATGCTGCCAAGTGTCATATGGCAGCGCTATCTGGTCAACACGGACGGGTCGGGAAACAAAAGCCGTTCGTCCACCCGGACGACTTCAAATGTATCGGTGGGAAAAGACGACGGGGTCTTAATGCCAACGGTTGTTGAGAGCTGCCCGACCGCTGCAAAGAAATTTCAAACGTGGACGCCTTCCGATTTTCGCATTTATGTGAACAGCCTTACCACTGATGGCTACACATATCACGATATCGGACTGCTCTGGGGCGCGCGCATTATGTCGCCAACAGGCATTTTTGCAGCGTTAAATGCCCAAAAAAATATGACGATTGAGCGTCATATGGTTTTTATGACCGATGGTGAGACCAACGTCGTCCACGACGATTATTCGGCTTATGGTGTGCATTGGTACGACCGCCGACAGACGCCGACCGGTACCGCACCGACCAACAGCCAGCTGGTCGCTATGACGGACGCCCGCACAGCGGCGCTCTGCAAGGCTATCAAAAACAAAAATATCAATCTTTGGGTCGTGTCCTACGGAGACGTTAGTGGTCCAACCAATGACAGGTTGAAAGCGTGTGCAACACCGGGCAAATTCTTTCAAGCCACCAGTGTTGCGTCGTTGGTCAGCAACTTCAAAGAAATTGCTTCTAAAATTTCAGCACTGCGTCTGACGCAATAAGGACGGGGCGTCTGATGATCGCAAAATGCATATCCAATAAGGATGGCGTGTCCATCCTGGAGTTCGCCCTTATTGCGCCTGTGGTCATGGCGATGATGCTGGGCACCTTGGATATCGGGCACTCCCTTTTCGTCCGTGCGACCTTGGACGGCGCCGTGCAAGACGCGGCGAGAAGTTCGTCTTTAGAAGGTGCGACGTCGTTAGCACAGCAAGATATTATCGATGAACGGGTAGCATCGATAGTCCGCGATATCGCCCCAAATGCCACCTTCAAAGTAACCCGACGTTATTACAAGACCTTTTCAACGGCCGCGCTGGCACGCGCTGAAAAGGTTATCGAACAATCTCCTGGTAATATGAAATGCGATCGCGGCGAAAGCTTTATGGATGCAAACGGAAACGGGGTTTGGGACGCCGACGGCGGATCTGATGGACAAGGTGGCGCGAAGGATATCGTCATCATCACATTTAAGGTAAGCTACCCGCGCCTTTTCCCGCTGGCGGAATTGCTTGGCTGGCCCGCCAATGTAGAAATGCAGTCCGACTCTATTCTCGCAAACCAGCCTTATGGCGACCAGACAGGCTTTGGCAATCCTGTCCAAGTCAACTGCCCATCGGTGTAAGCTATGGATAACAAATCTCTCAGAACGCTCCACCAGCTAAAGCGTAATCAAAGTGGTGTGGCAATGATCGAGCTTGCGGTGTCGTTACCGTTCTTCCTCGGCCTGGTCGTAGGAGGCGTCGAGACGGCAAACTATGCCTCAGTCATCATGCAGCTTAACCAGATTACACTCCACACCGCCGATGCTGCAGCGCGTATTGGGACAACAACGCCATCCGCCAATAAAACCATTTCCGAAGCGCAAATTAACGACGTTTTTGAAGGATCTTTGCGTGAGGGCAAACGCATCAACCTTGGTGGAAATCACGACTACACCGATCCATCATCCGGCGCGAAGTCTACGCGCGGCAACGGCCGGATCATTTTATCCAGTGTGGAAGAGGTAGCCGCATTCGACGCCTCTGCACCGCGATATCGCATCCGGTGGCAACGCTGCGCGGGGTCAGCTGACTTTTATAAATCAAACTACGGCACCCCGTCGACAGCGACAAGCATCACCGGAATTGGTCCCGTTGGAAAGCAAGCATCCCCTCCCCCTGGAGGTGTACTGATGTTCGTTGAGCTGCAATATTATTTCAAACCAATGATCGTAAATGGCTTTTCGAACCTGACCGATAGGACGATCAGCCAAGTCGCATCCATGGTGGTGCGCGAGAACCGCGACACTGTTGGCCCCACTGGAAGTGACGGGATATACAATGACGAGAAGGCAACCGTCTCCACCTGTTAAAGCGGGGGCGACGGATATTCCTCTAAAGACCTAGCGTTTTGCGTACGCCAGCAACAATCTTGTCGGCATTGATCAGCGTCGCCTTCTCCAGATTCGCTGCATAAGGCATTGGCACATCTTCGTTCGTGATGCGCAAGACGGGAGCGTCGAGATCATCGAACCCCTGCTCCATACACACCGCAAGGATTTCGCTGCCAACCGAACACACCGGCCATCCCTCTTCGGCAACGACCAAGCGATTGGTTTTTGCAAGGCTCGCCAGCACGGTTTGCGTATCCAGCGGACGAATGGTGCGCAAGTCAATAACCTCCGCGCTGATGCCTTGGGCGGCTAAGGTGTCAGCAGCCTCCAATGACAACCCCACGCCAATGGAATAGCTTACGATCGTAACGTCCGTGCCTTCGCGCATGATGCGTGCCTTGCCAATCGGCAACACATGGTCGTCACCTGTGGGAACATCAAACGTGCGACCGTAAAGCAGTTCGTTTTCGAGGAACACGACAGGGTCCTCGCACCGGATCGCGGCCTTCAACAAGCCTTTGGCGTCTGCGGCATCATAGGGTGCAATCACAATCAGCCCGGGCACGCTGGCATACCATGGCGCATAATTCTGACTGTGCTGCGCACCGACACGCGCTGCTGCACCGTTTGGACCACGGAACACGATGGGGCAGCGCATCTGGCCACCCGACATATAATTGGTCTTTGCGGCCGAGTTGATGATGTGATCGATCGCCTGCATCGCAAAGTTAAACGTCATGAATTCGATGACAGGGCGAAGCCCGCCCATCGCAGCGCCCGTTCCGATACCTGCAAAGCCATATTCGGTAATTGGCGTGTCGATAACGCGGCGAGCACCGAATTCGTCAAGCAAGCCCTGCGTCACTTTGTAAGCGCCCTGATATTCGGCGACTTCCTCACCCATGACGAACACCCGATCATCGCGGCGCATTTCTTCAGCCATTGCGTCGCGCAGAGCTTCACGCAAGGTAACAGACTGCATGGCAGCGCCATCGGTTGTGGCGGGCGCGGCCTTGGGAGCGATGGGGGCGACCGCAACCACGACCTCAGGTGCGGGCGTCGGTGCGACCGCGGGCGCGGGGGTGCTTTTTGATGGAGCCGCAACCTCGTCATCGCTTGAGATTAGCGCAATCACGGTGCCGACCTTCACCCCGTCGGTGCCCTCAGGCACGGAAATGGAGGTAATCACGCCTTCATCAACGGCTTCAAATTCCATCGTCGCCTTATCAGTTTCGATCTCGGCAAGGATATCGCCAGACTTGACGCTATCGCCCTCCTTCACCAACCATCTGGCAAGCGTGCCTTCTTCCATTGTTGGCGAAAGCGCGGGCATTTTCAGTTCAATTGCCATCAATATTGCTCCACCAGCACGTCAGTATATAGTTCGGACAAATCCGGTTCAGGCGATGCTTCCGCAAAATCAGCAGATTCATTCACGATTTTCCGGATTTCCTTCTCAATGGCCTTCAACTCGTCATCGCCCACACCAAGGTCGGCGAGATACGCCTTGCATCCCTCAATAGGGTCGCTGTTGTCTCGTACCGACTGCACTTCATCGCGGCTTCTGTACTTCGCCGGATCGGACATGGAGTGACCGCGATAACGGTACGTCTTCATTTCGAGCAACACGGGCCCCTTACCGCTGCGCACCCAATCCAATGCAACCTCGGCAGCACCGCGCACGGCGAGAATGTCCATACCATCAACCTGAATGCCCGGAATGCGGAAGCTTTCGCCCCGGCGGTACAATTGGTCCTCGGACGACGCGCGGTTTACGCTGGTGCCCATCGCATATTGGTTATTCTCGATGACGAATATGATCGGAAGCTTCCACAATTCCGCCATGTTAAAGCTTTCGTAGACTTGTCCTTGGTTGGACGCACCGTCACCGAAATATGCAAGGCACACCCCGCCATCGTTCGAATATTTGTGACCGAAAGCAAGGCCCGCACCCAGCGAGACTTGCGCCCCGACGATGCCATGGCCGCCGTAAAATTTATGCTCAGTCGAAAACATATGCATCGACCCGCCCTTGCCCCGCGAAATGCCGGCCGCACGACCAGTCAGTTCCGCCATGATCAGATTGGGATCAATGCCATATGCCAGCATATGCCCATGGTCACGATAGCCCGTGATGACGCTGTCCTTGCCGGGCGTCAGCGCGGATTGGAGGCCAATGGCGACGGCTTCTTGGCCGATGTACAAATGGCAAAACCCACCGATCAGGCCAAGACCATATAGCTGCCCCGCTTTTTCTTCAAAACGGCGGATCAGCAGCATGTCACGATAGAATTTCAAAAGTTCTTCTTTGGTCGCTTTATATGGCTTTGGTTCGCTCGGACGCTCGCGGTTGGCGCGCGCGGCGTCTTCGCTCACACTGGCCTTCTTCGACACAGACTTTTTCGCTGGGGTGGTTGCCAAAACAAGTTCCTTTGGTGGAATTTTATATGCGCATGCGTTGTCGCCTAGTCAAAATCGACCAAGGTGAAAAGCGCTTTTCCGCAACGGAATGCACTGCATAGCTATTCATTCTATGACAAATGTATCACTTTAAAGGAACGACAACCTCATCCGGGGCAACAACGTTCAATTCCTTGCGCATTAATTCGCCGGCCAAGTCAGGATCGACATTATCGCGGTCCAGAAGCAACTGCCGATTCCGCAGAGCATCCCGCTCCTTTTGTAATTTGGCCAGTTCAATCTTACGCTCGCTCAGCGCCGCCCGATAATCCGTCCACGCAATGATGCCGGTTGGTCCCAGAAGTGCATAAGACGCAATGCCCAGCAAAGCGACAAGCGCCAACGCTGGCCCAATCACCGACTTCACATATTCAGGCTTTCGGTTTGAACGCACCATATTCAGACAGAATCATATTTTCGCAAAAATGGCAAGAAAGGAGGGGTCAGCGGAAAATACCCTGCCCTGCATATTGCGCCGAGACACCCAGCTCTTCTTCAATGCGGATGAGCTGGTTGTATTTTGCCAACCGGTCGGACCGCGCGAGGCTTCCGGTTTTAATCTGGCCGCAATTTGTTGCCACTGCCAAATCGGCGATGGTCGCATCTTCCGTCTCGCCAGAGCGATGTGACATCACGGCCGTGTAAGAAGCACGGTGCGCCATCGACACCGCAGCCAGCGTTTCCGTCAGCGTACCAATCTGATTGACCTTCACCAACAAAGAGTTGGCAAGACCTTTGCCAATGCCCATGGCCAGACGCTCTGGGTTGGTGACAAACAAGTCATCGCCGACCAACTGAACCTCGTGGCCAATCTTGTTGGTAATGGCTTTCCAACCTTCAAAATCGTCTTCGCTCATGCCATCCTCAATAGAGCGGATGGGATAATCCTTGCAAAGCGCAGCGAGGTAATCCGCCATCTCATGCGGAGAAAGCGAGAGACCTTCGCCTGAAATCTCATATTTGCCGTTGCGGAAAAATTCGGTCGCGGCGCAATCCAGCGCAAGTACAACATCCTCACCAGCTTTAAACCCAGCCTTGTCGATTGACGTCATGATGAAATCAAGCGCGTCACGCGTCGATGCCAGATTTGGCGCAAATCCGCCTTCATCGCCAACCGACGTCGCCAAACCCTTTTCATGCAGGCCTTTTTTGAGCGTGTGAAAAATCTCAGAGCCCCAGCGAACGGCTTCGGAAATAGATCCCGCCCCAACGGGCATCACCATGAATTCCTGAAAATCAATCGGGTTATCTGCATGTTCACCACCGTTGATAATATTCATCATCGGGACCGGCAGGACATGCGCGTTCACGCCGCCAACATAACGATATAATGGCAACCCGAGTGCGTCCGCAGCAGCCTTTGCGACGGCCAAACTGACGCCCAAGATCGCGTTTGCGCCAAGATTCGACTTGTTATCGGTACCATCCAAGTCAATCATCACGGCATCGACATTTTCCTGATCTTCGGCGTCGAGTTCCAACAGCGCTTCATAAATCGGTCCATTGACCGCCTCGATTGCCTGTAATACGCCCTTGCCCATATATTTGGACATGTCGCCATCGCGCTTTTCTACGGCTTCATATGCGCCTGTGGAAGCGCCCGATGGAACGGCCGCGCGGCCAAAACTGCCATCTTCCAACAACACATCGACTTCGACTGTCGGGTTGCCCCGGCTATCCAAAATTTGGCGGGCATGTATGTCGAGGATCGCAGTCATGGAAAGCTCCAGTAAAATCGTGATGGGAACAATGTCAGCGCGTCTATCGTTGTGTTGGGGATTTGGCAACGACGCTAAGACATATGGATTTTAAATGTAATATTATGGTGCTATAGTTGACTAAGGCACCGCCCGTACAAATATGAGATATAGCGGCGCCCATTTGAGTGCCCGCACTAAACCGATAGGAGCATATTCCCATGGCCGAAACTGAAAAGCCAAAAGCGGCTGCGAAACCAGCGCCCGTGAAAAAAGCAACCGCCAAGCCAGCGGCTGCGAAGACAGCAGCAGTCAAGCCAGCCGCTTCCAAGGCCACAAAGCCCGCTGCGTCGACTTCAGCACCAAAGGCCGTGGCAAAGGCACAGCCTGCCAAAGGCAAAACCGACGACGTTAAATCCAAGGTCAAATCAGAAATGAACGATTTCAAATCCAAAGCAACGGAAAGCGCGCGCGCCGCGGCAAAAAAAGGCAAGGATCGTGCGACGGAAGCCGTTGGCAGCATCGGTAAACTTATCCGCGACAGCGCGGCGACCATCGATGACAATGTCGGTAAGCAATATGGCGATTACGCCCGTAGCGCAGCAGATATGGTCGAAGGCTTCGCTGGCAAGATGGACGCAAAGGATGTCGACGCCTTGGCCGATGATGCCCGTCAGTTTGTCCGCAAAAGCCCCGCAGTTGCGATTGGCGCTGCCGCGGCCATTGGCTTTGTACTCGCACGCCTCATTCGCTCAGGCGGCAAGGACGCCTAATTGGACAGCATTAGCGGCTTTGCAAAAGGCCGCTTTTGACCGATAAGTGAAACCAATGATTATGGATCAGCGACAGGACGAAGGGGTGGAGGATAGCCCGAAACCAGCAGAAGCGACCGCGAGCGAACAGGTTTCGTTGGTGATGGAAGACCTGCGCGCGCTGGTGAAGGCAGAAATGCAATATTACCGTTCGCGCCTTAATTACACGCGACATGTATTTCGATCGGCGTTCCTCTATGGCGCGATTGCGGCGTTTGCACTCATCGGCGCGGCAATCGCGTTTGTGTTGGGGCTGGTGCTTACGTTGGACCCGTTAATTGGTCCGCTGGCGGCCACGTTGGTTGTCACGTTCACCTTTATCGTCGTTGCGGTCATTTTTGGATCGCTGGCACGAAAATGGATGAGGAAAGTTTACTTTCCGGAAATGCAAGAGAATGTCGACGATCTTACCTGAAGACCCGTTTGTCACGGACCGCGAAAGCGTCATTCTATCGAATGCAGAGCGGCGTAATCTTCGGCGTAAGCTTAAGGGCAGCATCAACGTTGCTCAGGATGTCCTCAACCCCCGCAACCAAGTTCGCAAGCTGGTCGCGTTGAAAAAATCGCAGGCTAAAAAGACTGCGGATGAGACCATCCAAGTCGTGAAGAAAACAGCACCGTTGATCGGCATAGTCGGCGCGGCCACCTTGTTATTGGCCGCCCGCCGTCCGATTTCGCGTTGGATTTCACGCTTGCGAAAGAGTAAAACAAACACGCCCGTTGGCGATTGATATAGGAACGAAACATGAGCAAGATTGGCGACAGCATCAAAACCGCAGCTGACAGCGCGAAAGACAGCCTTGCAACCGCGAAGGCGAAAACGACGCAATCCACTGCTGCGGCACGTGCAAAGGCATCTGTAGCATATGAAAAGGGCAAGGGCGCAGCCGCCAGCGGCGTGCAGCAATCGCGCGAACTCGCACGCAAAGCCAAGGGCAAAACAAGCGACGGCATCGACAAAAATCCGTTGGCCATCGTTTTGGGTGGCATGGCGATCGGCGCAATCGTCGGCGCGCTTTTGCCACGTACAGAGCGCGAAACGAAAGTTTTGGGCAAAGCCGGTAAGAAGCTGAACAAAAAGGCCCGCAAAATGGCTGAAGCCGCGAGAGCCGCCGGCAAGGATCAGGTCGAAAGCCTTGGCCTGAACGGCGACGCGTTGCGTTTGCAATTTAGGGAGCTTGTCAGCAAAGCCGCAGTCGCTGTAAAGGCCGCGAGTCAGGCGGCAACGGATGCTGCCAAAGAGAAATAATTGGAAAACAGCGTGACCGACACAAAATTGCACCTCGTCTTTGGTGGACGGGTTGAAAACCCACAGACTTTGAAGTTTACGGATTTAGAAAAATTGGACATTGTTGGCATGTTTCCGGACTATGCCAGCGCAGAAGAAGCGTGGCGGGCCGCCGCGCAACGCACGGTTGATGATGCCGAAATGAAATATGTCGTCGTTCATTTGCACAAGTTGCTGCAGCCCGACGCGTAAATAATGCATTGGACGTTACCCTGAACCCCTTAGGGTGACGTCATCGTCTCAGGCGTTACGATAGCGCCACATTAGCAATGGCCGTGCCAGCGCTAGCCCTATCACAAAACCGCCTATATGCGACCAGATGGCAATGCCGATGCCTAATCCCGGTCCGACAAAGCCCATTGCGAGGTTCAGGCCAACCCAAGCCAAGGTCAGATGTAGCGGACGCGCGATCGCTGCAGGAACCGGCCCCCACCGCTTTGGCTGTTTGTTCGGGAACAGCAATAGATACGCCCCAATGACACCCGATATCGCGCCGCTTGCGCCGATGGCAGGCGCCATCATATCCAGAGACATCGGCAATTGCAGATCAGCCGCGAGCCACTCAGTAGCTGCAGCGACATAAGCAGACGCAATATACAGCGCCAAAAAGAGCCGGCCGCCCAAAACGCGCTCAACCATTTTGCCAATGAGCAAAAGCATCAGCATGTTCATGATGACGTGCGCGATCCCGCCATGCAAAAATGCCGCCGTAAGCGGCGTAAGCAATGCGGGCACGAGAAATGTTATGTCCGCAAACGCAGAGCTATCGCCGCTTAAACGGGCCGGAAAAAGCCCGCCAGCAACGACTGCATATTGCCACAAGGACGGCACCATCAAAATGGCGGCTATTGCCAGATTGATGATGACCAGCGCGTTGGTGACAGGTCCGCGGGGAAACTGCATGTCAAATATTACGGCGCTTCATGACGAAACGCACGTTCAGATGAACTCGATTTTGGATACGAGATAGAATTTGTCACCCGATGGTACCGTCACTTCGACTTCATCGTCGGCGACACGCCCGATAAGCGCGCGGCCCAATGGCGAATTGTACGAAATACGGCCCGCCTTCGCATCGGCTTCGGTTTCACCCACCAGCTGATACCGCACAGGCTTGTCGTCTTCGTCCAACAACGTCACCGTTGCGCCGAAAACAATCTTGTCGCCCGACAAAGTCGTCGGATCGATAATTTGTGCGCGGCCAATTTTGTCTTCAATTTCTGAAATCGCGGCCTCTACCTGACCCTGGCGTTCCTTGGCGGCGTGATATTCGGCATTTTCCGATAGATCGCCGTGCGCACGCGCTTCTTCAATTGCTTCCACAATCAATGGCCGCTCATCACGAAGGCGTTTCAAGTCGGTCGTCAGCTTTTCATAGCCTTCAGCCAACATCGGATATTTCTCAAAACTCGCCATCAGGCAAAACCCTTCGTCACAAAAACATCCCGACCGGAAAAATGATAACCATCAATCCGATATGCAGTTCAATTGTCGGGGAACGATACTGCTCGTGTTAATAATAGTCTTGAAGTGGCCGAACTTCAAGTTGCCGTTGCTGCAGCGCCGCAATCGCCTGTGCAACCGCAATGCTTCCTGCGGCTGTTGTATATTGCGAAACCTTGCCAACCAACGCGGAACGGCGAATTTCTTCGCTATCTTTTAGGCTCTGCCAACCTTCGGTTGTGTTGAAGATCAGGTGGATTTCACCATCTTTAATCTTGTCGACGATATGCGGGCGACCCTGCGCGACCTTGTTGACGCGCTCGACCTCTATCCCCTGCTCCAGCAGATAATTCGCCGTGCCGTCGGTTGCGCATACGGTAAAGCCGCAGTCAATCGCTTGTTTGACGGCGGGGACGATGACTGGCTTATCTGTGTCTTTCACCGACACGAACAGCTTCCCACCCATCGGTGGCGGCATCCGCGCGCCGATTTGTGATTTGGCAAAGGCCGTCGCAAAGTCGCGATCGATACCCATGACTTCGCCTGTTGATTTCATTTCAGGCGACAGCACGGGGTCAACACCGGGGAAACGATCAAACGGGAATACCGCTTCCTTGACCGCGATATAATCGATGTCGAGGTTGATGGGCGGCAAGTCTTTCAGCTTTTCCCCCGCCATAACGCGCGCAGCGATCTTGGCGATGGGTGCGCCGATGGCCTTTGCGACGAAAGGTACTGTCCGGCTGGCCCGTGGATTGACTTCAATCAGATACACCTCGCCATCCTTGACCGCGAACTGAATGTTCATCAGGCCACGGACATGCAGGTTGACCGCAAGCAATTCGGTCTGGCGGCGGATTTCCGCGACGATGTTATCCGGCAGGCTGTAAGGCGGGATGGTGCACGCGGAATCACCGCTGTGCACGCCAGCTTCCTCAATATGCTGCAATATGCCGGCAACAACGACCTCGTCGCCATCGCACAAGGCATCCACGTCCACCTCAATGGCGTCCCGCAAATAGCTGTCGATCAACACCGGCGAGTCGCCAGAGACGATCACGGCTGTTTGGATGTAATTTTCCAGCTGCGCCTGCGTATCGACGATCTCCATTGCCCGCCCGCCAAGGACGTAAGATGGCCGCATAAGCACAGGGTAGCCAATATTCTCGGCAACCTTAATGGCTTCACCGCGGCTGCGCGCTATGCCATTTTCGGGCTGCTTGAGATTCAGTCTGTTGATAAGCGCGGCAAAGCGTTCGCGGTCTTCGGCCAGATCGATGGCGTCGGGCGATGTGCCCAAAATCGGGATGCCCGCCGCCTCAAGCGCCTTGGCGAGGTTCAGCGGGGTCTGCCCACCGAACTGGACGATGACGCCTTTCAGCGTACCATTCTGCTGTTCGACATGCAGGATTTCCAGCACGTCTTCCGCCGTCAGCGGTTCGAAATACAAACGGTCGCTGGTGTCATAATCGGTCGACACGGTTTCCGGATTGCAGTTGACCATGATGGTTTCATAGCCCGCATCCGCCAATGCAAAGCATGCGTGGACGCAGCAATAATCGAACTCAATCCCCTGCCCGATGCGGTTCGGACCACCGCCAAGGATAACGACCTTCTCACGATCCGTGGGCTGGCTCTCGCATTCCGGCGTGCCAAAGCTTGGGGCTTCATAGGTCGAATACATATAAGGCGTTTTGGCCTCAAACTCTGCGGCGCAGGTATCGATACGTTTGAACACGGGGCGCACGCCCAATTTGTGGCGCAATGCGCGCACTTCATCTTCGGTCACGGCGCCAGCAATCGCGCGCGCAGCCTGCATGGCAATGCCGGAACCACGGCGGACTGCGGTTTCCATACCCGGACGGATATTGACCGATTCCAGCGCCAGATAGGCAAGCCGCTTGTCCGAAAAGCCCATGGCTTTCAGACGGCGAAGCGCCTCGGGCGTATTGGGCAAACCGTTCGTCTTGACGTCATTTTCCGCCGCAACGATTTCTTCCAGCCGTTCAAGGAACCACGGATCGAACTTCGCAATGCCATGAATTTCGGCAACGCTCATGCCCTCGCGCAGCGCTTGCGCCGCGACCAATAGGCGGTCTGGCGTTGCACGGCTCAACTCGGCAGAAAGCTGATCTTTCGATGCCCCCTTCAGCGCGTCGACATAATTGAAACCCGAAAGCCCGGTTTCCAGTCCACGAAGCGCCTTTTGCAGGCTTTCGTGAATATTGCGGCCAATCGCCATCACTTCGCCCACAGACTTCATCGCCGTGTGCAACAATGGTTCGGCACCCTTGAACTTTTCAAAGGCAAAGCGCGGAATTTTGGTGACGACATAATCAATCGTCGGTTCGAACGACGCTGGCGTTGCGCCGGTAATGTCGTTGGTGATTTCGTCGAGCGTGAAACCGACCGCCAGCTTCGCCGCGACCTTGGCAATCGGGAAGCCGGTGGCTTTCGATGCCAGCGCCGACGAACGCGATACGCGCGGGTTCATTTCAATAACAATCAGGCGGCCATCCTTCGGATTGACTGCGAACTGTACGTTCGAACCACCTGTTTCTACGCCGATTTCGCGCAAGCACGCGATGCTCGCGTTGCGCATGATCTGATATTCTTTGTCGGTCAGGGTCAGCGCTGGCGCAACCGTAATGGAATCGCCAGTATGCACGCCCATCGGGTCGATATTCTCAATCGAGCAGATGATGATGGCATTGTCCGCGCGGTCGCGCACGACTTCCATCTCATATTCTTTCCAACCGAGCAGCGATTCCTCAATCAGCACTTCGGTGGTTGGGGATGCATCAAGGCCGCCGGTGACGATTTTGATAAATTCGTCGCGGTTGTAGGCGATACCGCCGCCGGTGCCGCCCATGGTAAAGCTTGGGCGAATGATTGATGGCAGGCCCGTGCGTTCAAGCACCTCGAGCGCTTCTTCCATCGAATGCGCAATGCCCGACCGCGCCGATTCTAGACCAATTTTGGTCATCGCATCGCGGAATTTGATCCGGTCCTCGGCCTTGTCGATGGCTTCGGCATCCGCGCCGATCATCTCAACACCATATTTTGCCAGCGTGCCGTCGTTGAACAAAGCCAAAGCCACGTTCAACGCGGTCTGCCCACCCATTGTTGGCAAGACCGCATCGGGGCGCTCTTTTTCGATGATCTTGGCAACGATTTCGGGCGTAATCGGCTCGACATAGGTCGCGTCGGCCATATCCGGATCGGTCATGATCGTCGCCGGATTGGAATTGACGAGGATGATGCGATAGCCCTCTTCGCGCAACGCCTTGCACGCCTGCGTCCCCGAATAATCAAACTCGCACGCCTGCCCAATGATGATGGGGCCCGCGCCGATAATGAGGATGGATTTTATGTCAGTGCGTTTGGGCATTAGTCGATGCCGACTTGCTGAAGAACTAAATCTAGCAGTTTCGAAGCTAAAGCAGCAATCGCGTGATCCTGATACTTCTCGATTAACATTTTCAATCCGATTACTAATGTCGCGTAGAGTAATTCTACTTTGAAGACTCCAACTCTTATGAGTTCTCGCCCCGCCTTGAGTTGTCCAATAATAAGTTCGCGCACCCCAGGACTATCAGGGATTGCGTTCTCTCGTTCGACAGCAGAAATCAATTCTGAGGTGGGCTCATCGAGAGTGTTTACTTGATTATGATCCAGCGACACAACCCGATCAGAAGCCGGAATTCGTGCTTCCGGCTGGTCTAATTGCGGCCTTGATATATCAAAATCGTCGGATGAAAATTTGGCGATGGCATTATGAAGAAATTGATTGCCAACCAGCCCATATTTAAAAACTAGAGAGCTGCCATCCACTAAATTTCTATCCCGACTTTCAACTAATTGCTCATAGTTAAGCTTATAGTAGTCGCCTGCGAATTGATCTTGGACGACTTCGGCAACGCCTTCATCCAAAAATCGGTTCATGAGTGACTCAATCACTTCGTCAGGAACTTGTGCGCCGACTAAACTTTTTAGGTTCGCGACAACCGTAGCCCAGTCAGTGTAAACCTGCGCAATTTCTTGCGGTCGATTAGCGGCTTCTATCAGAATAGCTGCTTCTACATAGTCCGCGAGCGTCAATTTCCAATCCTCCCCATCATCCCCGCAAATTTTTCGAACAGATAATGGCTGTCCTGCGGGCCGGGTGAGGCTTCTGGGTGATATTGCACCGAAAATGCTGGCTGATCGGCGAGTTCAAAGCCGCAATTGCTGCCGTCGAACAGGCTGACATGCGTTGCCTTCGCGTTGGCGGGCAAGGTATCTGCGTCCACGGCAAAGCCATGGTTCATGCTGGTAATTTCGACCGCGCCGTCGCTGAGGCGCTTGACGGGATGGTTCGCGCCGCGGTGGCCCTGATGCATCTTCTCGGTCTTCGCGCCGACCGCGAGGCCAAGCATCTGATGCCCGAGGCAAATGCCGAACAACGGCTTTTTGGTGTCCAGCCACTGCTTGATCACCGGCACGGCATATACGCCCGTCGCGGCGGGGTCGCCGGGGCCGTTCGACAGGAACAGACCGTCGGGTGCATGGGCCATGATTTCGTCGAACGTCGCGGTCGCGCTCACAATCGTGACGTCGCAACCGACATCGACCAAATTACGCAGGATATTGTGCTTTATACCATAATCGATGGCGACGACTTTTTTGCGGCCCTTGGCAGGTTCGGCATAGCCCGAACCCAGCTTCCAAAGCCCCTGATCCCAACCATAAGTTTGCAACGTCGTTACATCCTTGGCGAGGTCCATGCCTTCCAAGCCAGCCCACGCCTTTGCGCGTGCCAACAATGCAGGCACGTCAAAATCGCCGCTCGCCGAATGTGCAATCACGGCGTTTGGCGCGCCGGCCACGCGGATAAGCCGGGTCAGTGCGCGGGTATCAACGCCCGAAATGCCAATGCGGCCATTGGCCTTCATCCAAGCATCAAAATGCTGCGTGCTGCGGAAATTGGATGGGTCCGTTACGTCCTGACGTACAATCGCGCCAAGGGCATGCGGGTTCAGCGCCTCAACATCCTCGGGGTTTGTGCCGACGTTACCAATATGCGGGAAGGTGAAGTTGATGATCTGCCCCGCATAAGACGGGTCGGTCATGACTTCCTGATATCCGGTCATAGCGGTGTTGAAGCAGACTTCGCCAACCGCTTGACCTTCTGCGCCAAAGCCCTTGCCCCAGATGACTTCCCCGGATGCCAGAACCAATACCCCCGTCGCTCCAGAAGGCGCGCGCGAAGAAATGGGGTCGGCCATGATGGGGTCGCTCCTGTGAGACGGATTACAGCAATGTCGCTAAGAGATTGCGCCTAGAGACGGCGGGCGGATGCGTCAATCTCAAAGTCACCATGCCGGTCTTGTTTCCGCATCTTACTTGTGGATGAAATGACATTAAGACCCTGAACCAAGTTCAGGGTGACGGTTTGGCGCGGATTGGCTATCTGCGCAAAATACATATTCGGAAAGAACATTATGATTCGTGATACCATCAAGGCCGCCCAGATTACCGCGATGAAGGCGGGAGACAAAGACCGGCTCGCCGCCGTTCGCCTTATCCTTGCCAAAATCAAAGACCGCGATATCGAACTGCGCACCGCATCGCAGCAACCCGATGATGACGCAATGGTCGTTGAGGTCATGCAAAAGATGATCAAACAGCGCCGCGAATCTATCGCGCTGTATGAACAGGGCGGACGCGATGAGCTGGCCGCGATTGAAGCCGCCGAACTTGCGATCATCGAAGATTTCCTGCCCGCCCAAATGAGCGACGCCGAAACCAGCGCAGCCATTGAAGGTATCAAGGCCGAACTTGGCGCAGAAACCCTGAAAGACATTGGCCGTGTCATGGCGACCTTAAAAGAACGCCACGGCCCACAACTCGACATGAGCAAGGCAAGTGGCCTTGTGAAGGCGGCGTTGTCGTAGCTTGGGCAACATAACTCCCCTCCCGCAGGCGGGAGGGGTTGGGGGTGGGCATCCAGCGCAATGGAAAGAGCATTCAACGCCAGAGATACGCGACGCGCGCGTGAGCTGCGCAAACAGGGCACGCCCGCTGAAATAAAATTATGGCAAAGCCTGTCGAAGCGCCAACTGCACGGGTTTAAATTTAGCCGTCAAATACCGATTGGTCCTTATTTTGCGGACTTTGTATGTAGGTCTGCAAAGCTCGTGGTCGAAGTTGATGGCTCTTCCCATGACTTGCAGGTCGAGTATGATTGCGCTCGAACAGAATTAATCGAGGCTCAGGGATATCGTGTGATCAGATTTAGTAACATGGATGTGCTGCAGAACTTGGAAGATGTACTGGCTACAATCGGTCGGGCTTTGACGGAAGTGTCGCTGTCCACCCCTAACCCCTCCCGTCTACGGGAGGGGAATACGACAATATGACCCTCACCCCGCAATGGCTTGATGAACTGCGGTCGCGCACGACGCTTTCCGCGTTGATTGGCCGCACCGTAAAGGTGACCAAGGCGGGGCGCGAGTTTAAGGCATGTTGTCCGTTCCATAATGAGAAGTCGCCAAGCTTCACGATCAACGATGAAAAAGGCTTCTACCACTGCTTTGGCTGCTCCGCGCATGGCGATGCCATTCGGTGGATGACCGATCAACGCGGCCTATCATTCATGGATGCGATCAAGGAATTGGCCGCCGAAGCGGGGATGGAGGTCCCTGCCCCCGACCCCAAAGCCGCCCAGCGCGCCGAAAAAGCGAATAGCCTGTATGACGTGATGGCGTCAGCGCAGGACTGGTTTGTTGCGCAACTGCAAAGCCCCGATGGCGCAGGTGCGCGGGCCTATTTGAAAAAGCGCGGGTTCACCGAAAAAACCATCCGCGATTTCGGCTTCGGACTTGCACCTGATAATCGCACAGCATTGAAATCAGCGCTGAAACAATATGGCGACGCCATGCTGATTGAGGCGGGCTTGCTGATCGCGGTTGAGGGCAAGGATCCTTACGACCGGTTTCGCGGCCGGCTGATGATACCCATTCGCGATCCGCGCGGCCGCGTCATCGCTTTTGGCGGCCGAATATTGGGCGATGGTGAACCAAAATATCTCAATTCGCCCGATACGCCTTTGTTCGACAAGGGGCGGACGCTCTACAATCTGGACAAATGTTCGCCCGCATCGCGCCAGACGGGCCGCGTCATTGTTGTCGAAGGCTATATGGACGTCATTGCGATTGCGCAGGCCGGCTTTGCTGACGCCGTTGCGCCATTGGGGACCGCACTGACCGAACAGCAAATCCAGATGCTCTGGCGCATGACCGAAAAACCGCTGCTGTGCTTCGACGGAGACTCGGCTGGCCAAAAAGCTGCCATGCGTGCGGCATTACGTGCCCTGCCCTTGCTAAAGCCTGGCCACAGTCTTCAGTTCGTGACGCTGCCCGATGGGCAGGATCCGGACGATCTTGTGAAGGCATCGGGTGCAAAGGCCCTTACCGAGCTTTTGGAGGCGTCTGAGCCGCTCGTGGAGCGATTGTGGAAGGCGGAGGTGTCAGCATCTCCCTTGGACACGCCAGAGGACCGTGCGGGGCTTAAACAGCGTCTCGGCGTGCACATGGCAACCATCACGGACGGAGAAATCAAACGGCATTATGCGGATGCGTTTCGCGAACGGTTCGATATTCTTTTTGCACGCCCCCGCAACGCGCCACCGACATATTTCCCCAAAACGCAAAAACGCGACTGGCGAAAGCCGCCGATATTACCGCCGAGCGCCGAGACCAAAAGTTTCAATGCAAAGGGATCGGATTTCCTGGTGCAAGGTGTGCTTGGCGCATTGCTGCGTAATCCATCGATGATACGGCAGCATCATGAAGCTTTGAGTGACTTCGTTCCGAGCGACCCGAATCACGCCGCTTTGCTCAACATCATGCTGAATGAATCTTTTGCCAAAGAATCGCTTGATACCGACAGCCTAATTACCATATTGGACGAGAAGTTGTATAATGTCGCATCGACGCTCCTCCACAGCAACAATAAGGTCTTTGCCTTCAATCGTGGGGAGTTCGGTTCGGGGGGCGACGGATTATCCAGCGTTTCAAAAGATTTGGGTGAAGCAATCAGGCTGATGAAGCAGCGTCCCGCGCTCGAAGAAGCACTGGAACGCGCTACACGGTTGGCGAGTTTAGAGATGACGGAAGAAACTTTTGCCGAACAGCAAAGGTTGCGACACGAAAAAAAGGCATTTGACGATCGTATCATCGCATTTTTTCGGCGAGATGCGGACGATTTATGAGAGTATCGGGGAATTATCTTGGCAAGTCGCGTAAATGAGAATGAAGAAGATATGGTCGAAAACGGCGATGCTCCGCTGATTGACCTGAACGATGCGACCGTCAAAAAACTGCTAGCCAAGGCAAAGCGCCGTGGTTTCCTGACCTATGACGAGTTAAATGCTGCCCTACCGCAGGACCAGATGTCTTCGGAACAGATCGAAGACGTCATGTCGGCCATCAATGACATGGGCGTGCAAATCGTCGAAAATGACGAAGCCGGCGAAGATGGCGAGGACGAGCAGGAAGAGGAAGAAGTCGAAACCGTCGACAATATCTCTGAAAATGACCCGCGCTCGCTGACCAGCACGGTCAAGAAAACCGGAACCGGCGACCGTACCGATGACCCTGTGCGCATGTATTTGCGCGAAATGGGTGCGGTTGAATTGCTGTCCCGCGAAGGCGAAATCGCCATTGCAAAGCGGATTGAATCCGGACGCGACACGATGATCCTGGGGCTCTGCGAGAGCCCAATCACTTTCCACGCCATTATTGACTGGTCGAACGCACTTAACGACGGCGAAATGCAGCTGCGCGAGATCCTGGATCTTGATGCCATGTTGTCAAAAGCGCCTGAAACGCTGACCGACGACGAGGAAGAAGAGGGCGACGGGGAAATCAGCGAAAAAACCGCTGGGGTTTCGTACAAGGAAGAAGACGAGGTCGACGAAGAGCCGGAATCGGCGAGCGACGATGACGATGATTTGACCGAACGGCGTTCACGCCCGGTTGAAGAAGAGGAAGAAGACAACACGCTCAGCCTCGCGCAGATGGAAGAAGCGCTAAAGCCAGCGGCCTTGGAGCGTTTCGCCAAGATCGCATCTTTGTTCAAGAAATTCTCGAACATTCAGCTGGAGCGGATGCGGGCGTTGAACGCCGGCGAAGAATTTTCCTCAGCTTCCGAAAATAAATATCACAAATTACGTGAAGAATTGACGGCCGAAGTCGAAAGCGTCCAGTTCCACGCGAACAAGATCGAGTATCTGGTCGACCAATTATATTCATTCAACCGTCGCTTGACCGCGCTTGGCGGCCAAATGCTGCGCTTGGCCGAGCGTCACAAGGTTCCGCGCAAGGCGTTTCTTGACAGCTATATGGGCCATGAGCTCGACGAAAATTGGCTGACCGATGTTGCAAACCTCGATAAAAAATGGACGGCCTTCGCGACGAACGAAGCCGAAGGGGTTGAGCGCATTCGCACAGAAATAGCCGACATCGCCGCGAATACCGGCATGTCGCTTGGTGAATTCCGCCGCATCGTCAACATGGTGCAAAAGGGCGAACGCGAAGCGCGTATTGCAAAGAAGGAAATGGTCGAGGCCAATCTGCGCCTCGTTATTTCCATCGCAAAGAAATACACCAACCGCGGCCTTCAGTTCCTTGATCTCATTCAAGAGGGCAATATCGGCCTTATGAAAGCGGTCGATAAATTTGAATATCGCCGTGGGTACAAGTTCAGCACCTATGCGACATGGTGGATTCGTCAGGCGATTACGCGTTCGATTGCGGACCAAGCCCGCACCATCCGTATTCCCGTGCATATGATCGAAACGATCAACAAGCTGGTGCGCAC
>DLOZ01000017.1:78709-85505 GCA_002479765.1 Sphingomonadales bacterium UBA7471
GAGGAAATGGCCGAGCGCCTTTCCATGCCGCTCGAAAAAGTGCGCAAGGTCATGAAAATCGCGAAGGAGCCGATCTCACTCGAAACGCCGATTGGCGACGAGGAAGACAGCCATCTTGGCGACTTCATCGAAGACAAAAATGCGATCATTCCTGTCGATGCCGCTATTCAGGCGAACTTGAAGGAAACCGTGACCCGCGTTCTGGCGTCTTTGACGCCGCGCGAGGAGCGCGTGCTGCGCATGCGTTTTGGTATTGGCATGAACACGGACCATACATTGGAAGAAGTTGGTCAACAGTTCAGCGTTACCCGCGAGCGTATTCGTCAGATCGAGGCAAAAGCGCTCCGCAAGCTGAAGCACCCAAGCCGCAGCCGCAAAATGCGCAGCTTCCTCGACCAATAAGGGGCGGGCTGCCGATTTTATATCTCTGAACGGTTGATGTTATGGACCGGATCCCATCGCTTATGTGCGGGCTTCCGGTAGCCATCTCGGGAATAGTGTGCGCGCAATTTGGCGGGACCAATGTTGCAATACGAAATCCGCGCCACCTGCCCCATACCCCGCGGCGTAAACTATTATATTGCATAACGCAGTGGGCCCACTTAACGAATTAATCGTTCGATTAACAAACGGGGTTCGTCCATGCGCTTTGAAGGCACTGATAATTACGTCGCAACTGATGATCTGAAAGTTGCCGTAAACGCAGCCACGCGGTTACGCCGCCCGCTTCTCGTTAAAGGCGAACCGGGCACCGGCAAAACCGTCCTGGCGCAGGAAATCGCAGCTGCGCTCAACGCGCCGCTGATTGAATGGAACATCAAATCCACGACCAAGGCGCATCAGGGCCTGTATGAATATGATGCCGTTGCCCGTTTGCGCGATAGCCAATTGGGTGATGAGCGCGTTCACGACATCAAAAATTACATCAAGAAGGGTAAGCTTTGGGAAGCGTTCACCGCGCCTCAGTTACCTGTTCTTTTGATCGACGAAATCGACAAGGCCGATATCGAGTTTCCGAACGACTTGCTTCAGGAACTCGATCGTATGGAATTCTTTGTGTATGAAACACAGGAAACCGTAAAAGCGGTCGAGCGCCCGATCGTCATCATCACCTCGAACAATGAAAAGGAACTGCCCGACGCGTTTCTGCGCCGTTGTTTCTTCCATTATATCAAATTCCCTGATCGCACGACAATGCAGTCCATCATTGATGTCCACTTCCCCGGCATCCAAAAAATGCTGGTGTCGAAGGCCATGGACATTTTTTACGAAGTTCGCGACGTCCCCGGCCTTAAGAAAAAGCCAAGCACGAGCGAACTGCTCGATTGGCTAAAGCTTTTGCTGCACGAAGACATGCCACTGGATGTTCTGCAGTCACGCGACCCAACCAAGGCCATTCCGCCACTGCACGGCGCGCTGCTTAAGAATGAGCAGGACGTGATGCTGTTTGAACGATTGGCCTTTATGGCACGGCGTCCAAACAGCTAAGCTGCGCCTTTGTTTAGACGCAGTAAGCAATTTCAAAATCGCCCCAGCGGCGTCCATTTATGCGCAATGGGACATATACGTTCCGCATGACCTTATATGAATGGCCGTCGCCTTCGTGGCGAAATACGGCCATCATATAGTCCTGCTCACTTGTTTTCGCCGGAATATCCACCGGGTCCTGAATGACGCGGCCGTTGCGGCAATATTTCGTGTCATGCGCGATATCACCCGTTGGCGGCCGCGAGAGTTCTTTCAACTGAACGGGTAAGAAGCCTTTAAGGCTGCTGCACACCACCGATGTTATTTCCTCGGGATTGCTGTCTTTGACGGCTTCAATAAATGGCTGCCAATGTTGTTCCGCCCATGGTGTAAGCTTCGATGTAAAGCGCGGCGGATTGCTGCCCTCGATGAGACGCAGATCGGTATCAAACAGCGCCTCTAGCGTCAGCGTGCCATCCGCGATTGCGGCCTCGGTCAATGCTTTTACTTCTTCGGCCTTTTGGCGGGCAAGCTCGACAAATTCGCTATCGCGCTTTGACAATCCGCTGTGCACAATATGGTCAAACATCTTGTTTGCTTGCATTTCCAGACCACCGATCTGGCTATGCGCACGCACAACAGCAGCAAACATTTCTCCATTGGCGCCTTCGACCGCATCACGCACATTTTGCGAATCAACGAGTCCACGGTGAATTTGTGCAGTGCTATCTGCAATCTCACGATTGTGATCACCCACCTTGGCAACGACATCGCTCACGCCATAAATGAGCTCCTCAAGGCTCGCAAACTGCTCTTGCGCCGCGGCGCTTGTCGATACACCTTCCTCGATTTCCACGACAAATTTCGCGGCTTCATGCGAAAGCGAGTTCACCGTTCCGGTTATTTCCACCGCAGCGCGGCGCGTATCATGCGCCAGCTTTTTAACTTCAGCCGCAACGACCGCGAACGTCTGCCCAGCGGCACCCGCCTTTTCCGCCTCAATCGCTGCGTTGAGCGCCAGCATGTTGGTCGTGCGCGCAATCGAATCGATCGATTGCGACACCCGCTTCACTTGCTCCATCGCTGCTGCAAAACCGGTGATATGCGAACCAAGGCTCATGATGAGACTGATGAGGTCTGAAAAGCTCGCCAGCGATAACTGAACCGTGTCGTGCCCCGTCTTCAGCTTTGCGACAGCGGCTTCGGCCAAATTCCTTGCATCTCGGGTCGCCTGCGCAACCTCCGCGATGTCCGCATCAAGTGCTTGCGTCAGCTCGGTCATCTCACCGTGCCTTGCCTTGAGCCAGTCTGCGGATTGTAGCGCCTGTTCAAGCACACCTGCAGCTTCGGCACAGCCAACGGTAACCTCACCGCATATCTTTGCGGTTTCATGGATCCAGTGATTTTCACCCAATGCAATTTTTTCCATTTTCATGGGATTGGCACCTTGTTCTGTCGTTTGTGACGGGGCCTACCGCAATATGGTTATCACAGAGTTAATCGCCGGTTGTTGACGGGGCGTTTCGAAACAGCCAAAAGCTTTAACTGGTCAATTAAACAGGAGCCTGCCGGTGTTTTTCTCATTCATGGAAGAGTTGCGGTCCGCCGGTATATCCGCTTCGTTGAAGGAGCATCTCGCGCTGCTCGCCGCGTTGGATGCGGATGTCATCGACCAAAGCCCCGAGGAATTTTATTATTTGGCCCGCGCCACGCTGGTGAAGGACGAAGCGCTTTTGGACCGTTTCGACCAAGTATTTGGTAAGGTTTTCAAAGGCATATTTACAGAATATGGCCAGAACGACGTGGATGTACCCGCCGATTGGTTGAAAGCGATTGCAGAGAAATATCTGTCGCCTGAGGAAATGGCGAAGATCGAAAAAATGGGCAGCTGGGACGAGCTGATGGAGACGCTGAAAAAGCGGCTTGAGGAGCAGGAAAAGCGCCACGAAGGCGGCAACAAATGGGTCGGAACCGGCGGCACGTCTCCTTATGGCAATTCGGGCTATAATCCCGAAGGCGTCCGCATTGGCGGCGAATCCAAGCACAAACGTGCGGTTAAGGTGTGGGACAAGCGCGAATTTCAGAATCTCGACAACACGCGCGAGCTTGGCACCCGCAATATCAAGATCGCGATGCGCCGGCTGCGCCGCTTTGCCCGCGATGGCGCGGTTGAAGAGCTCGATATTGACGGCACAATCAATGGCACAGCACGCAAAGGCTGGCTGGACATTCAAATGCGCCCCGAACGCCGTAACGCGATAAAGGTGCTGCTGATGCTTGACGTCGGCGGGTCCATGGATCCGTTTATCAAACTTTGCGAAGAACTCTTCAGTGCAGCCACGAGTGAGTTCAAAAATTTAGAATTTTTCTATTTCCACAACTGCCCATATGAAGGCGTGTGGAAAGACAATAAGCGTCGGTTTAGCGAGCGCACCCCAATGTGGGACGTTCTGCACAAATTCCCGCATGACTATAAGGTGGTCATGGTCGGCGATGCGTCAATGAGCCCTTATGAAATCACGCATCCCGGCGGGTCGGTGGAGCATTTCAACGAAGAGTCCGGTGCTGTGTGGATGAACCGGATTACGAACACCTATCCGGCGACGGTCTGGCTTAACCCCGTGCCCGAAAAACAATGGGGCTATTCGCAATCCACGAAAATCATCAAGGAATTGATGAACGACCGGATGTACCCGTTGACGCTGGAAGGTCTCGACGACGCCATGCGCGAGTTAAGCCGGAAGCACGGCCACTAATATAGCAGATATTGCGCGCGTTTCTGCAGCCAATCCTGCTCATCAGCTGACGTCATTGCGTCCAGTTGCTCGGGCGTGCTGTCGGGTGCATCCACCCATTCACGCAAGGCGGGGCCACCGTTAATCACGTCAATGGCGAGCTTGCCGAATTCATATTCATACGGGAAGTCGCGCCACAAATCATATGCGGGATAAAGCCGCCGGATGGCCTTAAATGCCAATGCCTGAATGCGCCACGGTTGGAACGCGTCATGGTTATATGATGGACCTTCTGCGTGGATATGCACACCATGACATAGTTGATGCACATGCTTGTGGAATGTCGGTTCGAACCAAATTTCGCGAAGCGTGCAGCCATTCAGCCAGTGCGGCGCAAACGCCCGCATTTCGTCCATTACGTCGCGCGCGTTAACGTCCGGCGCGCCGAATATTTCCAGCGGCCGGGTCGTTCCCCTGCCCTCTGATAACGTCGCCCCTTCAAGCATCACCGTACCCGCATAAGCGCGCGCCATGTTGATGTTGGGTGCATTGGGGCTGGGGTTGATCCATATCCGATCGGCAGGCCAGCCATATCCGGGCGCTGCGTCTGGTTGATAACCGGCCATTTCAATAACGCGATAATCGACGTCGATCTTGTAATGATCGATAAACCAATGCCCGATCTCACCCAAAGTCATCCCATGCCGCATCGGCATCGGGCCCGCACCAACAAAGCTCTCCCATCCCTTTTGCAGCGTCAGGCCTTCTACGGGACGACCGGCAGGGTTCGGGCGATCCAACACCCAAACCGATTTGCCATGCGCGGCAGATGCCTCAAGCACATAGAGCAGCGTCGTAATAAAGGTATATATCCGGCAACCGAGATCCTGCATATCGATCAGGATGACGTCAAAAGTCCCCATCGACTGGCTGGTTGGGCGCCGCACTTCGCCGTAGAGGCTGAATATCGGGATGCCGAGAACAGGGTCGGTGAAGTCGGGTGACTCCATCATATTGTCTTGCTTGTCACCCCGAAGGCCATGTTGGGGGCCAAATGCGGAGGTGACATTGATATCGTCGAGCGCAGCCAGCGCATCCAAGGTGTGCATCAGGTCTGCTGTCACCGACGCTGGATGGGCCAGTAACGCGACACGTTTACCCGCCAATGGCTTGCGAAGTTCTGGCTCCGTCAGGAGGCGATCAATTCCAAATTTCATGCCGCGCTTCGTGCCTCCAGTTGCAAGGCAAAGCAATCCTTATGATGAAAATCCGCTTTCCCCGGTGGGTGCGCGAGTGCCCAATAAGCGGTACGTCCGTGCTTGTCCGCGATAACGGCACTGAGCCCGGCCATCACATCCACCGCGCGCAAAGATTCGGGCAGCGCTAATGTGACCGTCATTTCGAATATGCCCTTCCCCGCCGTGCAATTTATCTGCGGTGGCTGGCAAGCCAGCTCCGTCATGCCTGCGCGGTATCCGATAAAGGCATATGCCGCCCATTGCCCCGACGGCGCGAAGTTGAATTCAACATAGCTGCCGTCATTGTCGCGGCCGCAAAACAATTCAAAACATGTGCTTTGCCAAAGTCCGTCCGTGCGTTCCGGTTGCGTAGCTTCCGGGAAATGTATCTCCTCGATCAGCCCGTGCAGCGTGTATTTCATCTGCAAACAGCCGCCTTCGGCGCGATCAACGTGCACTGCTATTCCGCCGACAAAACCCATTTCGCTCAGCGGATGACATTGCAGCACCATTCCCGTCATCGAAATATTGGCCAATGTCGAAACTCCATGCTAGGCGCTGACGCGCTATGACTGCTTATAAATCTGATCTTCTTCGCCAGCTTGATGCACGCGGCTACATACACCAAACAACCGACGCGGCGGCGCTTGATGCGCTTGCGTCCAAAGAGATTGTTCCGGGATATATCGGCTTCGATGCGACTGCGCCATCGCTTCATGTCGGAAATCTGGTGTCCATCATGTTGCTGCGCCGATTGCAACAGGCTGGACATAAACCCGTCGTGGTCATGGGCGGCGGCACGACGCGTATTGGTGATCCGACGGGTAAAGACGAAGTCCGCAAGATGCTGACCGATGAAACCATCGAAGCCAACATATCGTCGATACGCACGGCGTTTGAGCAGTTTTTAACCTTTGGCGATGGCCCGACCGATGCCGTTATGGTCAACAACCATGACTGGTTGGGTAAGCTTGGATATATCGAGCTTCTGCAAGAAGTTGGCACCCACTTTACCGTCAACCGGATGCTGACATTTGATTCGGTCAAGCTGCGGCTTGAGCGCGAACAGCCGATGACCTTCCTCGAATTCAACTATATGATCTTGCAAGGTTATGACTTCCGTCATCTCAGCAAGACCATGGGCGTCCGTTTGCAAATGGGCGGATCGGACCAATGGGGCAATATCATCAACGGCATGGAATTGGCGCGCCGGATGGACGGTGCAGAGGTGTTTGGCCTGACAACGCCGCTGATCACCAAAGCCGATGGATCGAAAATGGGCAAGTCCGTCTCTGGCGCGGTCTGGCTTAATCGCGAGCAGCTGCCTGATTATGATTATTGGCAATTCTGGCGCAA
>DLOZ01000007.1:0-21078 GCA_002479765.1 Sphingomonadales bacterium UBA7471
CCTGAAACTAGTTCAGGATGACGTTATGAAGCTCAGTTTGTTAGGGTGCTCTAAATCAATCCTCAGGCGCGATGGTGACGATTAGGCCGTCAAGCGCATCGGTCACAGGAACCTGACAGGACAGGCGTGAGGTTTCGTTCCGGTGGTCGGTGCTATCGAGCAAGTCATTTTCGTCTTCGCTCATCTTCGGCAAGCGATCGGCAAAGGCGGGATCGACATGAATGTGGCAGGTCGCGCACGAGCAGCAACCGCCGCACAATGCCAACAATTCGTCAAAGCCATTGTCGCGGATGACTTCCATCAGGCTCAGGCCATTTTCAGCCTCAACTTCGCGGCCTTGGCCATCGCGTGCAATTACTGTGATTTTAGCCATGAAAATGCTCCCTAAACCCGTGTTTCGGCCCGCCTGATAAGTTGCCGACGTCATAATGTGAAGCGCTAATTTAATGGGGATAAGTCGGGCGGCGCACTTGGCCAAAGCGGCGGCGGCGCTTATGTCCGGACCGAACAGAATCAGAAAGACCGTCCATGACCGAAAATCGCCACGCCCCTGTTATCATTATCGGTTCCGGCCCAGCCGGATACACCGCGGCGGTCTATGCCGCGCGTGCCAACCTGACGCCCATGATGATTACCGGTGTTGAAGTCGGCGGGCAGTTGATGACCACGACAGAAGTCGACAATTGGCCGGGTGATGATGCCGGTGTCATGGGCCCCGAGTTGATGGAGCGGATGCGCAAGCACGCCGAACGTTTCGGCACGCGGATTGAAAATGACTATATTGAAAAGGTCGATTTTTCGAAGCGGCCCTTTGTCCTGACGGGTGGCGCGGGTGATTACACCGCCGACGCGGTCATCATCGCCACAGGCGCAAGCGCACAATATCTTGGCCTGCCCAGCGAAACTGCGTTCATGGGCAAGGGCGTATCGGCCTGCGCAACCTGCGACGGGTTTTTCTACCGCAACAAGCCTGTCGCCGTCATCGGCGGCGGCAACACCGCGGTCGAAGAAGCTTTGTACCTCGCGAATATCGCAAGCCATGTGACCTTGGTCCACCGCCGCGACAAATTGAAGGCGGAGAAGATTTTGCAAGACCGCCTGTTCGCGCGCGAAGCCGAGGGTAAAATTACGATCAAATGGAACCACACATTGGACGAGGTTCTGGGTGACGCGATGGGTGTCACGGGCATGCGTATCGCCGCGACCGACGGCAGCGGAACCGAAGATATCGAACTGCACGGCGTATTCATCGCCATCGGGCACAAGCCAAATACCGCGATTTTCGAAGGGCATCTGGATATGGCCGGCGGCTATATCAAGGTGCGCGGCGGTTCAGAGGGTCAGGCAACGGAAACCAGCGTCCCCGGCGTATTTGCCTGCGGCGATGTGATGGACCATATCTATCGCCAAGCATGCACCAGCGCGGGCACGGGCTGTATGGCTGCTCTCGATGCGGAGCGGTTTATCGACGCTGTTGCGTAAATTGGCGGGTGCATAAGCCAAGGCCGCCCCACCCCATAACTGCCCCTATGCCGACCGCCCGCAAGATGCGGTTGCATGTCCATGCTGTGTGAGATAGCTAACACAGCATATCGGGGGGAATAGACATGGCATTTGATCCAGCGACAGAGACCGCGCGTTATATTGACAGTCTGGGGCCAGAGGCGCTGCAAAAGGCCGAAAGCTATACCATCGCCACGCATTGGATGTTGTTGGCGGGGTTGGTTGTCACCGCCATTGTCACGTGGATTATTGTACGCTCGGGCTTGCTCGACCGCCTGTCAGCGAAATTGCAAAATCGCGGCTGGGCATTGCGGACATGGGCAATCTGCGTAGCGTTTTTCGTCATTTCCGCCGTCATCAGCCTGCCCTGGGGCATTTATGAGCAATGGGGTTTTGAACGGTCCTATGGCCGGACGGACCAGCCATTGTCTGACTTCCTTGCGCAAAATGCGATTGGCATCGCGGTGTCGAGCATAATGGGCGGGCTGTTTTTCCTCGGCGTCTATGCGCTTATCCGCCGTGCGGGCAAAACATGGTGGATATGGTCCGGTGGCCTTGCGGCTTTTGCCGCGGCGGCGACGATCTTGCTCGCGCCTGTGGTGATTGAACCGATGTTCAACGAATATAAGCCAGTTCCAGCGGGGCCAGTGCGGACGGCGTTGCTTGAAATGGCGGACGAAGCCAATATTCCGCATGACCGTGTGCTGATGTTTGATGGTTCGCGCCAATCGAACAACTTCACCGCTAATGTCTCGGGCGTTTTTGGTTCGGCGCGGATTGCGATATCCGACGTTGCGCTCAAGCAGGCGTCATTGGACGAGGTGAAGGCCGTGACGGGGCATGAGATCGGCCATTATGTTCTTGGCCATGTCTGGCGGATGGTGTTCGCCATTGTGTTCATTGCGATGCTGGGTTTCTTTTTGGCCGACCGGTTGTTCAACCGGGTCGCGGCCTTATTTGGCAGCAAAGCCACCATAGGCGACCCCGAAGGATTGCCGATATTGTCGCTGATCGTCTCGGTTCTCAGCCTATTTGCGCAGCCGGTGGTCAACAGCGTGGTACGTTCCGGCGAAAGCGAAGCCGACGCTTATTCGCTTCGGACGGTGAATTTGCCCGACGCGCTTGCTGGCGCGTTGGTGAAAACTGCCGAATATCGCTATCCGCGGCCATCGGCGCTGCAAGAATTGATATTCTACTCGCACCCGTCGGTCGAAACCCGCGTGCGCCGCGCGATGGACTGGAAAGCCGAACAGTTGAAAAAAGCGGCGCCGCGTTAGGTCCTGACCCTAAGCCGCCGCTTTCTTCTCCTGCCGGAATTTGTGCAGCAATGGTTCGGTATAGCCATTGGGCTGCGTCACGCCTTCGAAGATGAGCGCGCGGGCGGCCTTCAATGCGATGCTGCCCGGTGTGAGCTTTTCGTAAAGCGGATCGCCCGCATTTTGCGCGTCGACCTTCGCCGCCATCTTGGTGAGCGCGGCGTCCACCTGCGCCTCCGTCGCAATGCCGTGCAGCAGCCAGTTGGCGATATGCTGCGACGAAATACGCAATGTGGCGCGGTCTTCCATCAGGCCGATGTCGTGAATGTCGGGGACCTTTGAACAGCCGACGCCTTGGTCAATCCAGCGGACGACATAGCCAAGAATGCCTTGTGCGTTATTCTCAAGCTCTTGCGTGACCTCTTCATCGGACCAATTGTGGCCGACCGGCGCAACGGGAATATTCAGCAAGGGATCAAGGCCCGGCGTCGGTTCCTGTGCCAATTCCGCCTGCCGCGCAAAAACGTCAAACTGGTGATAATGCATCGCGTGCAGCGTTGCTGCGGTGGGTGAGGGGACCCATGCGGTGTTGGCGCCCGCCTTGGGGTGCCCGATTTTCTGCACCATCATATCGGCCATCATATCGGGCGCGGCCCACATGCCTTTGCCGATTTGCGCTTTGCCCGAAAGGCCGCAGGCAAGGCCGATTTGGACATTGCGCGCTTCATAGGCTTGGATCCAGCTGCTGGCTTTCATCTCCGCCTTGCGGATCATGGGCCCCGCCTGCATCGCGGTGTGCATTTCGTCGCCGGTGCGATCAAGGAAGCCGGTGTTGATGAACACGATCCGGTCTTTCACCGCGTGAATGCATGCGGCGAGGTTGGCGGACGTGCGGCGTTCTTCGTCCATCACGCCGACCTTGATGGTGTGACGCGCAAGGCCAAGCAGTTCTTCGACCGCATCGAACAAAGCGTTGGTCAGCGCAGCTTCTTCGGGGCCGTGCATCTTGGGCTTTACGATGTAGATTGAGCCTGCGCGGCTGTTGCGATGCGTGCCAATACCTTTCAGGTCGTGCAGCGCGCACAGCGAGGTGAACAATGCGTCGAGAATGCCCTCGGGCGCTTCGCTGCCATCGGGCAACAGCACCGCCGGATTGGTCATCAGATGCCCGACATTGCGCACGAACATCAGGCTGCGGCCAGCAAGGGTGAGGCCGTCATAATTGCGGTCGGCCTCAAGCGCGCGGGTCATGGTCCGCCCGCCTTTGTCAAACGACGCCACCAGATCGCCGCGCATCAGGCCAAGCCAGTTGGTGTAAGCCGCAACCTTGTCCTGCGCGTCGACGGCAGCAACCGAGTCTTCCAGATCGATGATCGTGGTCAGCGCAGCTTCAAGGATGACATCGGCGATATGCAGTTCATCGGTCGCGCCGATGGGGTGCGCGGGATCAACCAATATCTCGATATGCAGGCCATTTTGTTTGAACAGATAGCGTTTTGTGTCACCCGATGCGGATTGCGTAACGAAGAAATCGGACGTCCCGCCCGACAAGACGGCTTCCCAACCGGGGATGCTGTGGTTCAGGAAATTGCGCGCATAAGCGATGACGGCCGCGCCGCGATCCGCATCATAGCCACCTGGGCAGGCAGGCGGCGCATCAAGCGCGTCCGTGCCATATAATGCGTCATATAGGCTGCCCCAGCGGGCATTGGCGGCGTTGAGCACGAAGCGGTCGTTCAGGCTGGGCACAACCAACTGCGGCCCCGCCATCGTCGCGATTTCGGCGTCGACATTTTGCGTGCCAATGGCAAAGGGCGCTGGTTCGGCCACGAGATACCCAATGTCGCGCAAAAATGCCTGATAAGCCGGCATGTCGCTGATCGGTCCGGGGTTCGCCTTGTGCCAGGCATCGATTTGTGTTTGCAGCGCGTCGCGTTTGGCGAGCAGCGCGCGGTTCACCGGCACAAACCGCGCCAGAATATCGGATAGCCCGGACCATAAAGCGTCGGCGGCTATGCCCGTGCCCGACAGCGCGCGGCTTTCAACGAAAAGCGCGAGTTCATCGGCGACCTGCAGATTTGCGCGGGTTACATATTCAGTCATGACTTTGGCTCCATTGGGACGTGGTGCCTGGGGAGAAAATTTTGGTGTTGCCGCTTCCCTAGCGATAGTTTGGACGGTGCAAAAGCGTTTAATTGCTGATAACGGATGGCCCATGAAACTGACCAAGCATCTTGTTGAAAAGCCATGGGGCCGCACAGACATACCGGCGCAATTTGGCGATATGGGCGGCCGCCGCATTGGCGAGATCTGGTATGAAAACGCCGATGGCGACCCGCTGCCGATATTGGTGAAATGGCTGTTTACGTCGGAAAAGCTGTCCATTCAGGTGCACCCCAACGACGCCCAAGCGCGCGATCGCGGGTTGCAATCGGGCAAGGAAGAATGCTGGTTTGTGGTGGATGCAGAACCCGGTGCCGTGCTCGGCATTGGCACGCATCAGGATTTGGACGCAGACGCCTTGCGGGCGGCGTCGCTTTCGGGCGAGATTGAAGCGCTGATGGATTGGAAGCCAGTTGCGGCTGGCGATTATTATTATATTCCCGCCGGAACGGTGCACGCGATTGGCGCGGGCATCACGCTCGTTGAAGTGCAGCAATTCGCCGACATAACCTATCGTCTGTTCGACTATGGCCGGCCACGCGAACTGCATCTGGATGACGGTGTCGCCGTGTCCGTTGCAACGCCGTATCGCGATGCGCGATCGGGCCGCATTACCGGCGGGCAACAGATGGTCGACAGACCACATTTCCAGCTTTGGTATGTCGATGACCAAAGCCAGATTGATGCACTGGATTTGGCCGGCCGCTGTTGGATTGTGCCCCTGACGGGGACGGTTGCGGTGGCGCATGACATGGCTGCGGTGGGCGACTGTTTGATCGTGGACGCGCCGGTTGCGATGAATATATCAGCCGACGCAACATTGTTGATCGCCCGCTAAACATCATGATCTCGCGGCCGCGCGCCTCTTCGCCTTATCGCATGGCAATGGCATTGCGTCTTTTAACTGCCTGATCCGGAAAGCATTATGGAAATTTTCTTCGCGTCCACCTTGCTTGTCGCCGTTGCCGAAATCGGCGACAAGACGATGCTGCTTGCCATATTGCTGGCGACACGGTTCAAAAAGCCGCTGCCTATCATCGCCGGCATTTTTGCCGCCACAATGGCCAATCATGCACTCGCGGCGTGGGCAGGCAGTGCGCTGGCCAGTGTCTTCACGAGTGATATATTTCGCATCGCGGTCGCCATTGGTTTCATCCTGATGGCGGCATGGACGCTTATTCCCGACAAGGTGGATGGCGATATGAAAGTCGCGTCGCAGCGCGGGGCATTTATGGCGACGACAATCGCGTTTTTCCTCGTCGAAATGGGCGATAAGACGCAAGTCGCAACCATCGCACTTGGCGCGCAATATCATGCCGTGCTGGTGGTTGCGGCTGGAACAACATTGGGCATGATGATTGCCAATGTCCCTGCGGTCTATCTGGGTGAGAAGCTGGTGGAAAAGGTTTCGCTGCGCATCGTGCACAGGATTGCAGCGTCGATGTTCCTCTTTCTGGGGCTTTGGCAGTTGTGGGAGTTGTCGAACCCTGCCTAAACTGTTAGGCGCGCGGCGGATATTCAGCTTCGGAAAATGATATGACCAAAGACAGCGTTAAAAAAGTCGTCCTCGCATATTCGGGCGGGCTCGACACCAGCGTCATCCTGAAATGGCTACAGGTGGAATATGGCTGCGAAGTCGTCACCTTCACCGCCGATCTGGGGCAGGGCGAAGAGCTTGGGCCAGCACGCGACAAGGCTGTGCTGATGGGCGTGCCTGATCACAATATCTACATTGATGATTTGCGCGAAGAATTTGTGCGCGATTTCGTCTTCCCGATGATGCGCGCCAATGCGCGGTACGAAGGCGACTATTTGTTGGGCACATCGATTGCCCGTCCGCTCATTTCGAAGCGCTTGATCGAGATTGCCGCCGAAACCGGCGCGGACGCGATTGCGCATGGCGCAACGGGCAAGGGCAATGATCAGGTGCGGTTCGAACTTTCGGCTTATGCGCTGAATCCCGACATTAAGGTGATTGCCCCTTGGCGTGAGTGGGACCTGACGAGCCGGACACGGCTGATCGAATGGGCGGAGCAACACCAGATTCCTGTGCCCAAGGACAAGCGCGGCGAAAGCCCGTTTTCGACCGACGCCAACCTGTTGCACACCTCGTCCGAAGGCAAAGTGCTTGAGGACCCATGGGATGAGACACCGGATTATGTGTACTCGCGCACCGTCAATCCAGAGGATGCGCCAGGCACGCCCGAATATATCACCATCGATTTTGAAAAGGGCGACGGCGTCGCGTTGAACGGCGAAGCGATGTCGCCCGCGACCTTGCTGGCCGCGCTGAATGATCTTGGCCGCAAGCATGGCATTGGCCGCCTTGATCTCGTCGAAAACCGCTTCGTCGGCATGAAATCGCGCGGCATGTATGAAACGCCCGGTGGCGAGATTTATGCCCGCGCCCATCGCGGCATTGAAAGCATCACGCTCGACCGCGGCGCAGCGCATCTTAAGGATGAGCTGATGCCGAAATATGCCGAGCTTATCTATAATGGCTTCTGGTTCTCGCCCGAGCGCGAGATGCTGCAAGCCGCGATTGACCATTCGCAGACCTTGGTGTCGGGTACCGTGCGGTTGAAGCTGTATAAGGGGCTGGCGAGTGTGGTTGGCCGCAAATCGCCCAACAGCCTGTACAGCGAGAAGGTTGTGACGTTCGAAGACGACGCTGGCGCTTATGACCAAAAGGATGCGGCGGGCTTCATCAAGCTGAACGCCCTTCGCCTGCGCTTGTTGGGACAGCGTAAAGCGTAACTTCGCTGAGAAATCGCGATCAACGCGACCCCACTTTAACCGCCTGATTAAGTCTGATAGGCTCCCCCGCGAGGAAGAGGAGAGTCAATATGCATGATTTGGTCATTCGCGGTGGAACGGTCGTTGATGGCACGGGCGCACCGCGCTTTGTCGCCGATATTGCAGTCGATGGCGGCATCATTACCGCTATGGGCCAAATCAGCGCCTCGGGCCGTGAAGAGATTGATGCGTCCGGTAAAATCGTCGCGCCGGGGTTTGTCGACATCCATACCCATTATGATGGCCAAGCAACGTGGGACAGCGAGATGGGGCCATCGAGCTGGCATGGCGTCACCACCGTCGTCATGGGCAATTGCGGCGTCGGCTTTGCGCCCGCGAAAAAGGACAAGCATGATTGGTTGATCGGCCTGATGGAGGGTGTCGAGGATATTCCCGGCACCGCGCTCGCCGAGGGAATGAAATGGGATTGGGAGAGCTTTCCCGAGTATCTCGATGCGCTCGAACGCCTGCCGCGGACCATCGATATTGGCACGCATGTTCCGCACGGCGCGTTGCGCGCCTTTGTCATGGGACAGCGCGGCGCGGATAATGAGGAGCCAACCGAAGCCGACATCGCCGAAATGGCGCGGCTGGTGGAGGAAGGCTTGCGCGCAGGGGCTTTGGGTTTTTCTACCTCCCGCACAGTGTTGCATAAATCGATTGATGGCGAACTTGTCCCGGGGACCACGGCGACCGAACCCGAACTGGTGGGCATCGGCCGCGCCATGGGCAAAGTCGGCCATGGGGTGTTTGAACTGACCACCGATTTCTTGGAAGAATGGGACGAGTTCGGCTGGATGGGGCGGTTAAGCCGCGAAACGGGGCTGCCCATCGCCTTCACCATGTTGCAATCGCCCATCAAGCAAATGCCGTGGACCGAACAAATGGCGGCGATGTGCAATGCCAATGACAATGGTGCCAATCTGGTCGCGGCGATTGGCCTGCGCGGTATCGGCGTCATCATGAACTGGCGCGGCACGGTGCACCCGTTCATGCGCAAGCCGAGCTGGCAGAAAATCGCCGGACTTTCGTGGGACGAACAAAAGGCGAAGCTGTCCGATCCGGCGTTTAAGGCAGCGATGTTGGCGGAGGATAATTTGCCACCACCTTCGGTCGATATGGCCCCATTCTTCATGCTGGTCACCGCCGCATGGGCCATGCAATTCCCGCTGGGCGATGGCTTTAGCTATGAACCCACTCGCGAAGAAAGCATCTTTGGCTTTGCGCAAGCCGCCGGCAAAGAAGGCGCCGAATATGCCTATGACCAGTTGATGGCCGACGACGGCAACGGCATGATTTACCTGCCGATATTGAATTATATGGATGGCAATTTGGACTTCACCAAAGAGCTGCTCCAGCGTGACGATATCGTCGCGTCGCTCTCCGACGGCGGCGCCCATTGTGGAACCATTTGCGACGCAGCCTCACCGACATTTCTGCTCAGTTACTGGGCGCGCGACCGTAAGGCGGGGACAATACCGCTCGAACTCGCCGTCAAACGCCAATGCCACGACACGGCGCGGCTTTATGGGCTGAATGATCGCGGCGTGCTAAAGCCGGGCTATCTCGCCGATATCAACGTTATCGATTTTGACGCGCTGAAATTGTTGAAGCCATGGCTGGCGTTCGACCTGCCCGCCGGTGGCAAGCGCTTACTGCAAAAGGCGGATGGCTATGCCGCGACGATAAAATCGGGCGTGGTCACGTTCCGTAATGGCGTCATGACGGGCGCTTTGCCCGGTATCGTGGTGCGGGGTCCGCAGAGCATCGCTATGGCGGAAGCGGCGGAATAAGGGAGGGCTTCCAGCGCGGAAGCCACTCTATTTATCAAACCCGCATTGGCATCAGAACATACAGCGCCGCTGACTTGTCATTCTCACGAATGAGCGTTGGGGCGCTGGCGTCGGCCAAGTGAAGCTCGACGATGTCGCCTTCGATTTCGCCCAATATGTCCATCAAATAACGCGCGTTGAAGCCGATCTCAAAACCGTCATTGCTATATTGGCCCGACACTTCTTCGGCGGCTGTGCCGTTTTCAGGGCTGGTGACCGACAATGTGATCTTGTCTTTATCGAGCGCCATTTTGACCGCGCGGGTTTTTTCGGTGGCGATGGTCGCCACGCGGTCAACGCCTTGGCTGAATGCCTTGGGATCGATGCGCAGCAGCTTGTCATTCGCGGTGGGAATGACGCGGCTATAATCGGGGAATGTGCCGTCGATCAGCTTTGATGTCAGGATGACGCTGTCAAAGGTGAAGCGGATTTTGCTTGCCGACAGGTCGATTTGGATGACATTGCCGCCGCTTTCGTCCAGCAGCTTGCGGATTTCGGCGACGCATTTGCGCGGCACGATGATGTCGGGCATGTTTTCTGCACCCGCCGGACGCGGCAGCGTGACGCGGGCGAGGCGGTGACCATCGGTGGCCGCTGCTTTCAACACAGGATCGGCATCGTCGGTGACGTGCAGGAAAATACCGTTGAGATAATAACGCGTTTCTTCGGTCGAAATCGCAAAGCGCGTTTTGTCGATGATCTGGATCAGCGAGCTTGCCGGAATTTCGAACGAGGTGGGCAATTCGCCCTCTGCGATCGTGGGGAAATCTTCACGCGGCAGCGTTGCGAGCGAGAAGCGCGCACGGCCAGCGTTCACCGCCATGCGGCCATCCGCTGCATGCAATTGGACTTGCGAACCTTCAGGCAATTTGCGCGCGATTTCGAACAGGGTGTGCGCCGAAACGGTGGTTGCACCGGGGGTTTCGACATCGGCCGCAAAGGTTTCAACGACCTGCAGATCCAAGTCCGTCGCGGTCAGCTTGATCTTGCCGCCTTCGCTGGCTTCGATCAGGACGTTCGACAAAATGGGGATAGTGTTGCGCCGTTCCACAACGGATTGGACGTGGCTCAGGCTTTTCAGCAGGGTCGCGCGTTCGATCGTGGCTCTCATTCAAATTCCCCTTAACGGGCATGGCGGACACAATGGCAGCCAAAAATCCCTATTTCTATGGCGACTCTTCCATAACCGCTTTGGCCAGCAGGGCAAGCCGATAGGTTTTGCGTCGAAGAATATCCTGTGGAATAAGGCCATTATGACGATTTCAACAAACGGTAGACGGCTTTTCATAGCACGGCATGGGGAGACGGTGTTTAACAAAATTGCGCGGATGCAGGGCCAGGCGGAGCTGCATACGCCGCTGACCTGGGAAGGTTGTGTGCAAGCGCGCGCGATGGGCCGTGCGTTGGCAAATTATCTGGGGGATGACCCCATACCGCAGCTTTGGTCGTCCACCGCAGGGCGCGCGTTGCAGACGCTTGCCTTGGTCGCAGAGGAAATCGACGCCGACTGGCACCAAGCGATGCGCGACGACCGGCTGCTCGAGATTGACGTCGGCCTTTGGTCGAGCCGGACCTACGCCGACATATCCGCGGAAATCGGCCCAATCGTCGATATGGAGCACAGACTGTTTTCCGTGCGTCCTGAAGGTGGCGAATTTTACGACGACGTCGCGCAGCGGCTGCGTCACTGGATAGCCGATCAAAGCTTTGAACAGGACATGCTGATCATCTGCCATGGGATGACGGCACGCGTGCTGCGCGGGGTTTTGCTGGGCTTGGAGCCGATGGAACGCTTTGGCGCGCCCATCGCCCACAGCCTTGCGCAGGGCAGCATGGTGATGATCCGCGATGGTGTCGAAACGATGGTGATTGACGGCGACGGCGCAGGGGAGCGTGCTTGACAGTTCGCTCGAGATATCATGTGTTCTCCTGCGAAGGCAGGAGCCCAGAGCAACCCAGCGCACTGCCACGCTGGATTCCGGCCTACGCCGGAAAGCACATGCTTTTTATGTTTGCGTTGACGTTTGCGGTTGCCGCGCCGCTGTCTGCCAAAGACCGGCTTGGCGTATATCAGGGGTGGGCGGCGTTTCGTGACCCGGATACCCCCCGCTGCTATGCCATTTCGGAGCCCGACGAGACGATCAGCCCGCCAACGCGGGCGGCTTATGTCTCCATCGGTTTTTGGCCAAAGCGCCCCGTTACGCACCAGCTTTACGTGCGGTTGTCGCGCGAGCGGGCGGCCAATAGCGGCGTGACATTGACCGCGGGCGGCAGGCGCTTTCGTTTACAGGCCGATAGCAACGCGGCATGGGCGGCGGACCGGCGGATGGACTTGGCCATTATCGCCGCCATCCGATCAGCCACGTCGCTCAGCATCGAAACGATTGGCCGCGATGGCCGGTCGATTGTCGATGCATATGCATTGCGCGGTGGGCCCAGTGCAATTGATGCGGCGGCGTTGGGATGCGCGGGACGATAGCATAGCTGGCATTTCGGCGATTCATTGCGTATAGGCGCGGCCATCATGCAGATTCCCGGCCATATAGACCCCGTTGTCACCCCACGCGCGATTACGCAGCGTGCGGATGGCCGAATTGACCTTTTGGGTTTGAACCATCTCCAAATCCGGCAGCTGTTTGAAGAATCGCAGTTGGATGAAAAAGCCGCAAAGCTGCGGTCAAAGCAGGTGTTCCACTGGATCTACCATCGCGGCGTGACCGATTTTGAAGCGATGACCGACATCGCCAAAACCATGCGCCCATGGCTTGCTGACCGCTTTGTCATTGGCCGGCCAGAGGTGGTCGAGGCACAGGTTTCGAACGATGGCACGCGCAAATGGCTTTTGCGCACCGATGATGCGCAAGATTATGAAATGGTGTTCATTCCCGATGCGGATCGCGGCACGCTTTGCATTTCCTCGCAAGTTGGTTGCACGCTCAACTGCCGTTTCTGTCATACGGGCACGATGCGGCTGGTGCGCAACCTGACACCGGGCGAAATTGTCGGGCAGGTCATGTTGGCGCGCGATGCGCTTGGCGAATGGCCAAAGGGCAATATGGCGTCGGCTGCGGACGATGATGAGGATGATGATGTCGGCCATTACACCGCCGACGGCCGTATGCTCACGAACATCGTGTTGATGGGCATGGGTGAGCCTTTGTATAATTTCGACAATGTCCGTGATGCGATGAAGATCGTCATGCATGGCGATGGCCTTGGCCTGTCGCGCCGCCGCATTACGCTTTCGACGTCGGGCGTTGTGCCGATGATGGCGCGTGCGGGCGAAGAAATTAACGTAAACCTTGCGGTCTCGCTGCACGCGGTGACCAAGGAAATCCGTGACGAAATCGTCCCCATCAACCGCAAATATGGCATTGATGAACTCTTGCGTGCCTGCGCCGAATATCCCGGCGTCAGCAACGCGCGGCGCATTACATTTGAATATGTGATGTTGAAGGACAAGAATGACCGCGACGAAGACGCGCACGAGCTCGTGAACCTCATCCGCCAGTATAAACTGCCGGCAAAGGTCAATTTGATACCGTTCAACCCATGGCCCGGCGCGATTTACGAATGTTCGGATCCAGAACGCATCAAGCGTTTTTCCAGCATCATTTTCGAAGCCGGCATCAGCGCGCCCGTGCGCACACCGCGCGGCCGCGATATCATGGCGGCGTGCGGCCAGCTGAAATCCTCCAGCGAAAAGAAAAGCCGCGCCGAACTGGACCGCCTCGCTGAGGAAAAACAGGCGGCATTGGGGTAAGGCATGGCCGCGCAAGAAGCAGAAGTGAACGGCGGCGTATTTGCGCGCCACAACCGCCTGCCATTTGCCATTGATATCATCACGGGCTTATTGTTTTACTTTGTTGCAAAGTTCACCGATTTGCAGACTGCGGCGATTGTAGGCGTGGTCGTCGGGTTCGGGCTTGTCCTGTTCCAGCGCATAACGAAAATTGATGTCACCGGCGGTCTCGCGCTCTTCGGCATATTGATGCTGTGCATTTCGGCCGGCCTTGCAGTCTGGCTGAACGATGATGAATGGATCAAATTACGCGGCACAATCACTGGATTAATCGCCGCAAGTTTCTTCATTATCGATGGCGCGCGGGGCGGCCCATATATCGGCAAGGGGTTGGCGCGCTATATGCCCTATTCGGATATCCATGCGGGCCGCTTTGCTATCGTCATGGGCGTTATCGGCCTGATTATGGCAGCGTTGAATTATGGCGCTGCAAAATTGCTGACGACCGACAATTGGTTGTTTTATAAAACCTTCGTCGATAATTTCATCGTTTTCGGGCTGGTGATCTTTGCCTTGCGCTTTGCCCGCGCAAAACCGGCTGCTTAAGCGAAAATGGCCACAGACTGCATGCCGGTCAGCACCGCTTCGCCGCGGCTGTTCCATGCGGTCATATATTGGCTGCTCGCGCCGTTGGCGGCGTGATGCGTTTCGCTGGAGAGATACCACCATCCATCCTCGGTTGTGGGCGTATCCGTGAGCATGTTGATCTGCCAGTTCATTGAGCTGACCATGCCCTTTTCGGTCATCAAGCCCATCGCAGACGGGGGCAATGCGTCCCCAATGCAGATAAGCTCAGCAATATGGTCAAGCCCGTCATGTTCGGTGAAGCGATGCCAGCTGGCGAGCCGGTTGGTCGCTAAACCCAGTTCGAGCCGCTTGTCCGGATATTGCATATGGCCCGTGAAAAACTCCGGCGGGCCACTGCGTACATTGTCCGCTGTCGGAAGTGGCGGAAATGCGGGTGGTGCGATGTTGATATAGTCCAAATGGCTTTGCCGCCGGTTCATGAAAATGAACGTGCAGGTCAGGCCGATGCCATCTGCGCCCATGATGTCCGCCTTGATGAATGCCGTGTTTTTACCACGGCGCAGGATATTGGCCTGCACCTCGACATCGCCGGCCAAGGGGCCCACAAACGCAATTTGTGCGGACTGGAGCGGCGGTAAATCCTCCGCACTCAGCTTCGCCGCTTGATAGGCCAGCGCCGAACTTAAGCCACCATAAGAGGTGCGTCCCTGATGCCAGCTGGCGGGGATGGATATCTTGTGCGACGCGGCGCCCGGTTTGAATTGGGCAAGTAGTGATGCAAGGTTCATAATATTGACTTAGCGAGAGAAATTTGAAGCCGCAAGGCGCAGCGCAAAAAAGTAAAGGCAATCAATCAATTGAATTTGAAGTAATTATATTATTTAAAATTTTATAAAATCGAGAATTTTTCGATAAAATTTCAAAAAATTATCCTTTCAACGGATGTGTACTTGAATCCGTAATTTTATTTAATACATCAATTACGATTTCGGATTCTTTATGTATGCCTAACATGTTGAAAGAGTGCGTATTGCCAAAAACATTATAGGTCGTATTTGCATTATTATCATTTCGGAATAGGGGGACAATGTGCCAGTATAAATCATACCCTAAGGACCAGGCGTATTCGATTAAAGATTGAGATTTCTCAATTCTATCATTTTCTAAATATAAAATTGGGTTATCTCTGGAAATCATTTGTGATCCACCACGTAAAACATCTTCTTCAAAACCTTCTACGTCGGCTTTGATCAACGAAATTTTCTGAAAATGTTCCAAATAAGCGTCAAGCGGTTCCACATTAATGTGCTCGCCGACCCCACTTATGCTGCCTAAATCAAATGCGCCAAGGTTTACCAGTCCATCTTGCGGGATTGGGCCTTCAAATAATATATCAAAATCTATTCCCAGCGCTTTTTGGAATGCATAAACATTGCTGATCTCATTTATACATAAATTAGCGCATAAATTTTGAAAAAGGATGCGCCGGGGTTCAAATGCGTAAACATTCCCCTGCGGACAAATTTCCTTGGCAATGAAAACAGTATGGGAACCGATATTTGATCCCACTTCAAGAATATTTGCGTTTTTTGGAACGAGAGATGATATGGCGATGAGTTCTCCGTGCGACCATTCGCCATAAATTTCCAACGATTTGCTAACATAAACATCTAATGGATTAGTTAAAAACTTGTAATTTCCACATGTTGTTAAGCGAATGTTTGACATAATTATTAAATTTCAGCTAAATTTTCCTAATTTAGATAAGATGATCAATAATATATCTATTCCTGATATAGGTCAGAAATATTTTTGGTATATGCGTCGATAATTCCGGGCGCATCCGGTTTCATATTGGTCAAAAACATATTGGCTTGCTTTTTATATTCAGCCAAGTTTTTGTCATGCTCTCTAAACGCCTGAAGAAACGACAAACCGCCATCAACGCAATCGAATGTATTATAGCGATAGCCACAATCACCTAGAAAATCAGAATTGTGGATGAGCGGAAAGCCGCCGTATAGCGCCTCATAATATAAATTATTTTCGTCGTTCAGCCATTGGTGCGTGACCACTGCGTCAACGATCTGGCCGAGGATCATATATATGGGCAACCGTCCTTCGAAGGTTGCAATACCCTGATCCACAAGGTCTAAACTTTTTGCAAAATTTATAAAGCTGGCATGGTCCTTGACCGCCATGGTGTTGAAAACGAGAACATTTTCAATCATCGCGCCGTCTTTTCTGTGCGCATGGTCCGTAATCAAGAGCGGCAAGTGACATGTTTTTGTAGAACACAGATTTGGCTCAAGTATCCCGACGTTCCAGCGCTTGGTACCCGGCTTATACTCAAATTTTGTTGACGCTTCTTGCGAATATTTATCAATGAGCAGAGGGCTCCAGATGGATGGCGCGCTCGCAAAAGTGGCTTTAAAGCCGTGTGTGTAGTAAGTTTTGCAAACATCCTCATAAGATGGGGGCGCCCATATGGCGTGATATTTGGCGCCTAAAAATGTCAATGAGGGTGGAAGCGCGAACGCCATTCTTTCAAAATCGATAACAAGATCGTTTGTCAGCCTGTTTGCTACGACCTTACCGCCGCGGGCGCCAAAGGCTTCTATCCAGTCGACGGGCAGCTGGGCGCCCACTTCAATGATCAAATCCAGGGTTTCATGCGCTTTGTTGAGATCAATTATCTCTGTCTTAGTGAACTTCAAAATAGTTGATTTCGGAGACTTGAATTCTCCGCAGTTCACAAACACGACCTTTTTCACAAACGGAATATTCCGCAGCGTCATGGACAGATATATGGCCGTTTGATGGACGCTATTTTCCCAAACCGTTTGATGCTCATCCCTGGCATGAATCGTGATGCCGACGTTTAAGGCATCTTTTTTTCCAATGTTCATTTTCAGAATATCCCGACCACAGCAATAATCATATCAACGACAGTAGCGCTCTGGCATAATCATCAATATTTTTTCTATTTTTCGGACTAAATTTGTGAATAAACTTGTCGCTTTTGGCGGCATAGCTTTCAAGATTAGCGTCATGCGTTTGAATGGCTTCGGCAAGAGCCGCAGATCCGCTGTCTATGTCACATCCGTGATAATAATAGCCCACTTCAGAGAAGGTCGGGGAGTTATGTACCAACGGATAATGTCCATACAGGGCATCCAGATATGCATAATTGTCCGTGCATTCCAGTTGATGTGCCACAACTAAATTTGAACCCTTTAACATCGTGTGCGAAAATACCTCACGTTGCGTGATCGTCATCTTCTGGTTCTGATACAGGTTCGATGTATTGACGAGATGGAAAAATGTCTGATGTGAAGCCATCGCTATGCCATTCAGAAAATTGACGTGCTGAATGAGATCGGGGCTTTTTGAATAGGTGTTTTCGCAGATCATGAATGGAATAACGCCCATCTTAATTGCGGATATATTGGGTTCAAATATGCTGACTGTCGCGCCCGTTGCGAGTGAATCTTTTTTGTAGCCAAACGTTAATCCACTGTCCTTCATCTCTTGAATAGAATGGTCAATAAAGATTGGGTCCCAAAGATAGGGCACTGTTACCACAGGGCATCGGTGCACCACCGACATCATGTTATTGAAGATCGCATCTTTGGGAAGTTGCCAGACGACATCACATCTGTCCGTTACACCAAAGAATGACGGCTTATCAAATATGGTAGGCTCCACCAAGGATGCATGGGGTTGTCCGCAATTGTGATACACGACCTTGCCGCCCGCAGCACGCAGCCTTTTGAGCCATGGCACCTCCAGCGCACCCGAAAGTTCGATAGCGACATCGATACATTCTTTTGCTTCGGCCAAGGAGAGGAGGGGATATTCATTTGCAATGTCACCCGCACCATGAGGATGGTAATCCTGATTGCCCGCATTTATCAGGAATACGCGCTCTACAAATGGTATCTGCGCCAGGGTATTGGCCAAATGATATACATTTTGCCCAATGCCGTTGTTCCAAATATTATGATCTGGAACGGTTATGATTGAAATGCCAATCCGCATATCTTAGTTTTCCGACTTCACATTATGACAATAACAGGCCCGGGCCCATGTGCGCTTTGGGTATAAGCGGTTAGCGCGTTTGGTCCGGCTTTGTTGTTCCATTTGACGTTGGGGTGATTAGCTTTGATGTTTCGGCGGCGGATAAATTGCCATCCTTGTCCGCATCCAGCCGATCGAAATTCGCCAGCGTTGCGGTGCGATATTCGACAAGCGTAATGATTTGATCACGGTTGCTGTCAAAGCGCATCATTTCGGCAGACACATCGATAAATTTGGGAGGCGGGATCAATCCCGCAAATTCGGCAGGTGTAATGACCCCGTTTTTGTCGATATCAAGGCGTTGGAATAGTTCCCGGTTCTGTTCTTGGGCAACAGCGGCGGCAGCGCGCTTCGTGAACTCTTCCACTTCGGCGCGGGTCGCCTTGCCGTTTCCATCCAAGTCGCGCTTTTTGAAATCGGCGTCCATCAGCGCGATGAAGTCGGCGCGCGGTAAATCAGGCACGACTACAGCCGGTTTAGCTGGAACAGCTGGCTTTGCGCTTTGCGGGGCCGTGGTTTTTGTAGATGCGCTCTGCGCGGCATATCCGCTCGTGGATTGTGCGAAAGCGACTATGCCTATTGCGTAACCGACGAACAGCAATTGCTTGAGCGATGGCTGGCGAATGTAAGTGTTTTGAGCTTTCATAGCCCGCAGTTGTAGCGACATAATTCATCAAAGTGTAAATAAAAAAGGCCGGCAATCTATAAAAATTGCCGGCCTCTTTTTGATTAATTTGGTGTCTTAATTAGAAACCAAAGACTACTCCAACGCGTCCGCCAAGCTTTCCGCCCTTGTTCAGACCGCCACCAACGGCAGCCGTGACATAGACCTTCTCGCTTACGCGGCCTGCAGCGTTAAGTGCAACTGCCGATGCGCCTTCATACATGCCGACGTTGCCGGAGAGTGTGAAGTTCGTATCTGGCAAGATCGTGCTTCCACCCATGGCGATTGCTGTTGCTGTTGAGCTTGCAATCTTGTCACGCAGTGCGTTGTCCACGCTGGTGATGCGGGCATCAAGCGCCCTATCCGCAGCGGCACGTGCTGTTTCTTCAGCGGCGATACGCGTAGTCAGTACGGTATCTGCTGCGGCACGTGCTGTTTCTTCAGCAGCGATACGCGTGGTCAGTACGGTATCTGCAGCGGCACGTGCTGTTTCTTCAGCGGCGATACGTGTCGTCAGTGTTGAAACCGCAGCGGTACGTGCCGTTGTTTCAGCTGCTACGGCGGCCGTTGTGAACGAGTTCGCGCTGGTCAGCGTTGCGGCGTCACCAGTAGCAATTGTCGTCTCAAGCGTTGTAAGGCGTGAGTCATGACCAACCAATACGCCAAGCACTTCGGTGTCGAAGTTCTTGCCGTTGTCAACCGTTGATGTCAGCGTTTCTGCTGCAGAAGCGATGCCTGCGTTCCTGCTTGCAGACGCAGTCGCCAAGATTGCGCGAGTTGCGGTGAAGTTTGCTTCTTTTGTAACCGCTGCTGTTGATACAGCCGTTACCGAAGTAACGGTCGAAGTATTTGCCGTAATCGTCGATTGAACAGCAACAAGGTCATTCACTACGTTCACCGTCGAAGCAACGCCAGTCACTGTCAGGGTCGAAGCCAATGCGCTCGTCGCTGATGTGTTGGCAAGCAATGACGTTGTAAGCGAAGCAGACGCCGAAGTCGCAGTCGAAGTAGCGGTCGACGCAAGTGTCGAAGCGGTTGTGTAGTTCGAGTTACGAAGTGCAATGTTGTTGTTCGCTGTTGTCAGCGCTGCCGCAGTGGTCGAAACGACCGTTGCGTTCGATGCTACAGCGGAAGTTGCGGTTGACAAAACAGCCTGCGCCGACGCCAAGGTCGATGTTGCTGCAGAAACGTTCGTGTTCGTTGCCTGAGCAGCGACCAATGCCGACTGGGCCGATGTTACGGTCGCAGTTGCCGACGTTTGAGTGCTGACCAGACCCGAAGTGAGCGCGGTAGCCGAGTTCGCAGACGACAAAGCGGTCGATTGCGTTGTCGATGCTACGACCAACAGGCTCGAAGCCACGGTCGTTGCGGACGTTGCTGTGGATGCAGCAGTTGCCAGTGTCGATTGGTTTGCCAAGGCGGTTGCCTCTGCAGTCGACAATGTTGCAAGCAAGGCAGTGTTTGCTGCCGTGTTACGTGCAAGGATCGAAGCCGCAGTTGACACTGCAGCAGCGGCTGACGCTACAGCAGATGTGTTCGTCGACGCCTGCGTGCTTACCTTTGTGGTGGTATATTCTGTTTCACCGCCATTTGGGTTGACCTGTGCCTGTGCGTCATCAACAAAAGCAGTTGTTGCTGCTGCAGCAACGCCGGTTAAAAGAACAATTTTTTTGTTCAGCATTTTACAATTCCTCAATTACGCCATCTAGATAGCTATCAATGTGTCGAGGGCCTTCATGCGTTGACCCTAGAGCTCGTGTATTGCCAACCGCAAAAGTGAGCTTCCCCCGAACCACGGCGAGAGTTAGCTTTTCTGCGATGGTTAAAAAACCAAATTCGAGTGTATAAAAATGCAGGTATAAAAAATAGGATAAGTTTTCTTTACCTATATGATGGAGAAAAGTTTGGCTTTAAAGCGGGTGTTCTGGCGTTCGAATGACATGGGCAGTTGCGGCAATGATCATGTCACATAGCGCTCAGTTATAGCGAAAACGAACAAATCTATGGCTTATTCGGGAATTTTCAATGTCTTCGCATGATGAAATGTACAGCGCACATATTAACAATTATCTGCATTGTTTGAGGTATTTAGCCTCTTTCCAACAGGAAAACGGCCTGCAATTTATGCGTAAAGAGGGGGAAGTGCTGCTTCTCATTAAGCAAGAACCAGGGCAACCGGTAAAATATTATATGAACAAGTCGGGCATGTCGTCACGCTGGTTCAACGAGATTTTGAAGCAGCTGCTGACGGCTAAATTGGTCGTGCAAGAGGCCTGCCCTGACGACAGCCGCCGGAAACTGCTCAGCTAAACCCGGAACTTTATTGCCCGGCTGTGGTATTTTTATCATATGCGAAGCGTGCATTCAGCGTTGAATATCACATGACTCGTCCAGTGCGGAGCATTTAGTATTATCATGCGGCGCAGGGGAGCATATTGCGAAATTAAAAAACCC
>DLOZ01000007.1:21137-40906 GCA_002479765.1 Sphingomonadales bacterium UBA7471
CAGGGATTGAACCTGTGACCCCTACGATGTCAACGTAGTGCTCTACCGCTGAGCTATACGCCCATTATGCCGCAGCCTCTAGCTGGGCTTGTGCTATCATTCAAGCCTATTTCAGCTCGCCAAAATTTTCCTTGGAAAACAGCCGTTCGACTTCAAGGACAAGGTCTTTCAAATGGAAGGGTTTGGACAATATTTTGGCGCTTGGCATGGATGCGCTCGCGCGCAGTGCCACGCCCGAAAAGCCGGTGATAAACATGACCTCCGTGCCCGGTGACACGCGGTTACAGTGGCGCGCGAGTTCAATGCCGTCCATTTCGGGCATCACAATATCGGTGAGCAGCAGATCGAAATGTTCTTGTTCCAGCAACGGCGCTGCCGCGGTACCCCGGTCGACCGCGACAACTTCATAGCCCGACCGTTCCAGTGCGCGTGCGAGATATTCGCGCATGGCCTGTTCATCTTCGGCGAGCAGAATGCGGGTCATAACAAATCCTTAAAACAACTTTGGGGCGCCAAATTGCGGTGCCGGCTGTATCTATAATTGCAGAGACTTAATTTTTTTGCACCATTTTGCGCAAAACCTGCCAACAACATATTTTCTTTTAATGAAGAGGGCGCGTTGGACATATCGGCATCCGGATTTGCAATGTGGGGAACGGAAAATATGTCCGTGCCTGTGCTGCTGTCTGTGCCACACGCGGGGCGCGATTATCCCGCAGCTGTGTTTGACGCGCTGCGCGTGCCGCCGGCATCGCTTGTCCGGCTTGAGGATCGCTATGCCGACCTATTGGTACGCCGTTCGGTGCAGTTTGGCCATCCGGTCATCGTCGCCCACCGCGCACGGGCCTGGATCGACCTGAACCGCGATGAACAGGATATCGACGTTGAGATGGTCCAAGGCGCACAGCGCGCGGATTATCCGCCGCCCGGCGTGAAGCAGCGCGGCGGGCTTGGCCTTGTACCGCGCCGATTGTCGGGCGAGGGCGATTTGTGGAAGCGTCCGTTCACTTTAGACGATATCCATGACCGCATTGCGGTGTTTCACCGTCCTTATCATCAGGCCGTGTCCAATATACTTGAAAACATGCGGCAAAAGTTCGGGGTCGCGATCCTGCTGGATGTGCACAGCATGCCACCGCTCCATAACCCGGCAACAGGCGCGGGGCCGCAATTTGTGATTGGCGACCGGTTCGGCAAAAGTGCAGCCTCGCAATATGCCGAATTGTTGATGTTCCGTTTGCAGGGGCACGGATTTACGGCCGCGCTTAATCACCCCTATGCCGGGGACTATATTCTGCGCCGCCATGCCAAGCCGCGTGCCAATATCCATGCGATCCAATTGGAAGTGGACCGGTCGCTCTACCTTGATGCGGATTTGCGGCAGCCTGGGGCTGGCGTGGAACCGCTGAAGTTGTTGATAGCCGGATTGGTGGAGGCATTGGCGGACGAGGCGCTTGGTTCCGCTGCGTTGATGGCCGCGGAATAAAGCCGAACGGTTTGCATAAAAAACCACCCCGGACTGCTCCGGGGTGGCCGAGGTTCAGGGAGTTGATGCCGGTTAGGGCATCGTTGGACAGAAACGGGAGGGGAAGTCTCCGTCCAGATTCGAGAATGGGACCTGAGCATTGCAGTTTCAAGTCACAGCAAAAATATTCTGTCCTCAATGTCGTTGAGGCGAGGCATGGGTGCGGGCAGTTGTTGAGCTGGCTATGATGACCGCGCTAACGCCGGTTTACGGCCACATCCGTTGGACAAATGGCAGCTTGTCGATGAACTGATGCTTCAAAGCGCCCAAAATATGCAAGCCGATGAGAATGATAAGGGGCGTGGCCAATAATTCATGCCCCTCATGCCCGATGTCCGCCAGCATCGCATTTTTGCCAACCGCCATATCGAGCGTGAACAGGCCAAAGAAATCAACGGGCGCAGCTTTGCCATTGGCGCCGATCATCAGCCAACCGGTCAGTGGCATGGCGATCATCAGGACGTAGAATAATATATGGGCGCTATGGCCAGCTTTGGCCTGCCAGCCCGTAACCGTTTCAGGCAGCGCAGGCGGACGGTGGGTCAGGCGCCATAAAATGCGGCCAACGGTGAGTATCAAAATGGAAATGCCAATCGCCTTGTGCGGGCTCATATAGGCAGCGCGCGCGGCGCGGGGCAAATCTTCGGCCAGATTTGCCAACAGGATGTTGGCACCGATCAATAGGGCAATCAGCCAGTGAAAAAGGATCGCGATTTTACTATATTTTGCCATGCCGTCACCTCCGTTGATGGACAGTGACGGCATGAAGCATTTCGTTTGATTAGGCCGAGGGCAGTTCCGTCACTTGCGGTGCCTTACCTTGTGCAACCTGAACTGCAAATATTTCCCGCATCAGTTGCAACGAGAACAGATGTGCGTGGATGAGTGCAAGGATACCGTTCTGGTTCAGCTTGCGGACGGTGTCGCCACGCAATGCGCGCACTTTTTCTTCGTCGATCATTTTGAAACCACGGTAAATGAATGGCTGTTCATGGCCTTCTTGCTGGATCGATACTTCGCCGTCGATCAACAGGTCATGCTTTTGCAGTTCTGCAACAAATGCATGCGTCTGCGAACCGGCATTTTCGAAGTTTTCACAGAAGTTCAAAATAGCCTGCGTGTTTTCGCTTGGCTTGCCGTCTTCGAACAAGGGCGTGCCTTCTTCGAATTCACCAACGGCGCCCGATGTGGGGTCAAAGCACAAGGACAGCTCTTCGCTGTCGGGACGCAGCTTGGCCAACAGGAATGGATAGCGGCGCACATATGCAGGAACGTAAACGGGGCGGTCGAAAAGCCCTTCCTCGTTCATGAACGTGTTCACACCTTCGTTCATGCCCATCAAGACCAGCGGAACAGGATTCTCTGTTGCGGAAAAAATGATGGGATAGGTGCGCGATGCTGGGACGAATTCTTCGATCGTCAACGGGATCGCATGCTGCCCTTCAAGGAACTTTGCATTCTCCAACAGGCGCGATTTCCACGTGACGTGATCGTTGCTGTTGAGCGGGATGAGATCTTTGTAAAGAAGCGGCAAATTTGTCGCTTGGGGGGATGTGGCCATGTGTAACTCCAGTGCTTGTTGGTGGCAAAAAATTTAATGGGCGGCTTTAGTCGGGCGGCAGCGGTTTCGCAAGCGGAACAAGCTTTCCCGGGTTCATAATAGCATGCGGATCGAAGGCGTTTTTAATGGCACGTAACGCCGAAAGTCGGGCAGGCTCAGCAAGCCGCGCGAACTCTTCGATTTTGGATTGGCCAATGCCATGTTCAGCCGACAATGAGCCGCCATAAGCGCGCACACGATCATAAACATGTGACGTGATAGCCTTACCATCTTCGGCATACCAATCCGCGACATCGACGCCTTCGGGGGCCTTTACATGGAAATGGATGTTGCCATCGCCCAAATGTCCGAACGCAACGGTCTTGGTTCCGGGATAGTCCGCCTCAATACGCGGCGATTCTTGTTCAATGAAGCGCGCCATAGTCGCGACTGGAACGCTGATATCATGTTGCAGCGCGGCGCCCGCGGCACGTTCGGCCTCCGCAATAGAATCGCGGATTTTCCAAAAAGCTTCTGCCTGCACGTCGCTGCGCGCGATGGTCGCGTTTTCGAGCAAATTATGGGCGACGGCATCCTCAAGCAATTGCATGGCCAACTCTCCGGGGCTGGACTGGGCAGGGTCGTCCTGCACAAATTCCATCAATGCATGCCAGCGGTGCGTGGTATCGAGCGGCGGCCGTGTGCCCGAAATATGCGTGAGCACGGCATTGAGCGCGCGCTGGGGAAGGATTTCAAAGCCCTCCAGGCGATCGCGTCCATGTTTCTGCATGAACAGCAACAGTTCATAGGCCTGTTGCGGGCTATCGATGCCCGCCCACACAACGCAGCGGTCAATAAGCGCGGGCACGGTTTGCAGCACGGCCTTGGTCACCACGCCAATCGTGCCTTCGCCGCCGATCAGCAGTTGTTTCAGGTCATAGCCGCGATTGTCTTTTTTCAACGGCGCCATGGCGTCATAAATCGAGCCATCGGGCAGAACAGCTTCAAGACCAGCAACGAGCAAACGCATGGTGCCGTGCCGCAACACTTGCGTTCCGCCCGCGTTGGTTGAAATCAGGCCGCCAACGGTTGCCGACCCCTTGCCGCCAAGCGTGAGCGGAAAGCGCCGTCCGGCCTGCGCGGCGGCTTCATGCAGGTTCTGCAAGATGACCCCCGCTTCGCAGCTTATTAGTCCGGTATCTGCATCGATCGCGGTGATATTGTTCATCCGCCGCATCGAAAGGATCAGTTGATCGCCGCTGCTATTGGGCGTGGCCCCGGCGACCATACCGCTATTGCCGCCCTGTGGGACCAGTGACAGCCGATACTTTGCCGCAACCCGAACAATCGCGGCCACTTCTTGTGTGGTGGCGGGTGAAAGCAGTGCGGCGGCAGCGCCCGTAAATCGGCCACGCCAATCGGTCAGCCATGGGGATATGACATCCTGATCATCCGAATAGCCCTTTGGTCCCAAAATGGCGTGAAGTTCGGATAAGGCGTTTACATCTGGCACGGCATTTCCCATTATGTGCAAAGGTTCAGGGCATTTAATTCATGATACGTTCAACCCTATCGGGTAAAGCCGTTAGAACTTCAACTTCATACCGGAATGTTTCTTGCGCATAATTTTGGCCATAATCCTTTTTGCGGCAGGCCTTTCGATGGTGTCGCAAAAGGCGTGGGCCGACTTTAATGTCGGAATGGTTAACAATCCGTTTACGCCGTTGGTCAGGTTAAATACCGAATTTAGGCAAGTGCGTGTGGACCAACGCATTATCATTCGTTTGCCGAGCCCTGTATCAGCACCGGCAGCCGTCGGCGCGCAGCGACAATCGGTCGCGAAGCTGCAATATAAAGAAAAGAAAATCGGCAAATGCCTGCGGGTCGACAGGCTGGGCGGTTCGCGCCCCGGACCCGACCGCACGCTTGACCTGTTGACCCGCGATGGCATCCTTATTCGCGCTTATTTGGGGGACGGTTGTCTGGCGCGGGAGTTTTATGCGGGCGCTTATATGGAGCGGTCATTGGACGGAAAATTATGCGTGGATCGGGATGTGTTGCATGCCCGCACCGGGGCAAAATGCGAGATAGATAAATTCCGATTGTTGATACCGCGATAGCGCCGGGCGCATTCGGCCAATTACCTTGACATTTCTGCCCGCAGAGACCAATGGCGACGCTCGTCGCTATGGCTTTGGCACCGGTGGCACAGCATCTTCTTTTCCGGAACAACATATGCGTTTTGCCGATATCGGCTTGTCTGATGAATTATTGAGAGCCTTAAGCGAGGCTGGCTATGACGAGCCAACCCCAATTCAGGCCGCTGCGATCCCGCAGGTCCAGATGATGCGTGACATCATCGCAATCGCGCAGACGGGCACGGGTAAAACCGCGAGCTTCGTCCTTCCGATGATTGATGTGTTGGCCAATGGCCGCGCGCGTGCGCGCATGCCGCGCAGCCTCATTCTCGAACCGACGCGCGAACTTGCGGCGCAGGTTGCGGAGAATTTCGAAAAATACGGCAAATATCACAAGCTATCGATGGCGCTGCTTATCGGCGGTGTTCAAATGGGCGACCAAGTGAAGGCGCTTGAAAAGGGCGTTGATGTTTTGATCGCAACGCCCGGACGGCTGATGGATTTGTTCAAACGCGGGAAGATTTTGCTGACGGGCTGCGAAATGCTCGTCATCGACGAAGCGGACCGTATGCTGGACATGGGCTTCATTCCCGACATCGAACATATCTGCACCAAGCTGCCTGCGACACGTCAGACATTGCTGTTTTCGGCAACGATGCCGCCGCCGATTAAGAAACTGGCCGACAAGTTTCTGTCGAACCCGAAATATATCGAAGTCGCGCGTCCCGCGACCGCCAATGTCAATATCGAGCAGTTTTTGGTGAATGTATCACCGATGAAAAAGCGCGATGTGTTGCGTGATCTTTTGCGCACAGAAGATGTATCCAACGCGATTATCTTCTGCAACCGCAAGACCACGGTGCGCGAACTGAACACCAGTCTGCAGCGCCATGGCATGCGTTCGGGCGAAATTCACGGCGACATTGACCAGGCGTCACGCCAGAAGCAATTGGAAGCGTTCAAAAACGGCGACATCAATCTGCTCGTCGCATCCGACGTGGCCGCACGCGGCCTGGACGTTAAGGGCGTCAGCCATGTGTTCAACTTTGACGCGCCATGGCACCCCGATGATTATGTCCACCGCATTGGCCGCACAGGCCGCGCCGGTGCCAAGGGCAAGGCATTTACCTTTGTCACCAAGGCTGATGAAGAAGCCATTGAAAACATCGAAAAGCTGATTGGCACCAAGATCGAACGTCTTGGCAAGATCGAAGCGCCATCGGGGGAACCCGAAGAGCGCGCACCCGTAAAGCGCGGCCGCAAGCCAACAGAGCCAAAAGCCAAGTCCGCACCCGCAGAAGCGGCGGCGCCATCGGAACCAAAGCCAGCGCGCGAAAAAGCGGCGGCTAAGCCCGCCCGTAAAAAGGCAGGGCCGATGGTTGAAGCTGAACCCGCAGACAAACCAAGCGCGGCGCCCGCGGGCGATGACGGATGGAACGGCCCCATGCCCGGCTTCCTGGGCGTTGGGTTTGGGACGTCTTAAACGCTACGTTATCTCTAATTCCGTCATCCTGAACTTGTTTCAGGGTCTTAATTTTAAACGTCGAGAAGTAAGACCCTGAAAAAAGTTCAGGGTGACGGTGCTGCTTTGCACGGCCCAGACACATAATGCGTTTCAACCCACCCAACAAAAAAGGGCCCGCATCGCTGCAGGCCCTTTTTCGTTTAGGTTCGTAACGTTCTTAGAACTTACCGCGCACTGTGATGCCATATGTCCGTGGCTCAGCCAGGAAGTGCGACATTAGCTGGCGACCACCGGGATATTGCCCATCGACAAATGGTGCCGATGTTGCACCCGCCTGGAATGGCGCGTTGAACGCGACCTGCGCATAATCTTTGTTGAAGATGTTCTGACCCCAAAGCTCAAAGCTCCAGGCTTCGTCAGGACCGCGAAGGCCGACACGCGCGTTAAATACCGCAAAACTATTCTGTTCCTTCTGCGGGAACAGGTCGGAACCGGTGTTGTAATCGCTGGTCATACGACCGTCGATATACACAAGGCCGCTCATGCCATTGCTGCCGATATCCGGCGTCCATGTGACGCTTGACGTGGCGACCAGTTCTGGCGCGTTTGACAGATTGTCGCCCGGCAATTTGCGCAATGCGGGGTCAAGTGGTGCGCCGGTTTTGCTACCGACCAGATTGTCACGATAGCTGGTGTTTGCATATGTCAAACCGGCCGCCACGCGGAAGTTGCGTGCTGGCACCAAGGATGCTTCCAACTCGACACCTTCAGCGCGCACACCATAGCCCACGTCGCTTGGCGCACAGGCACCGGTTGTCGCCGCTGCTGCGTTGAAGTTGGTTCCTGCTGATGACAAGCTCTGGTCACGGTCCGCACCGCCCAAATCTGTGGCACAACCGTTAATCGACTGCACAAGGAACACGGTGCCATTGAACGTATTCAGCTGGAAATTGCTGAAGTCCGAACGGAACGCAGAAACGCTCAGGCCGAGTGGGCCATTTGAGAATTTCGCACCGATTTCATAGCTGTCGACCAATTCGGGGTCGAACTGCAATCTGCCCGTCAACGCCTGCGCGCCGCCCGATGCTGCAAAGGTACCGATTGGTGACTTCAGTGCTGAACGGTCAAGGTTGAAACCGCCAGCCTTATACCCACGGGCGAAGCTGCTATAGACCAATAGGTCGTCGGTTGCTTTCCACGACAGGATTGCGGTGCCGGTGAATTCGTCTTCACTGCGCTTGTCATTGATAGACACGCCGTTCAATTCCGCTGTCGAGTTGCCCTGACAAGACAGGCCAATTAACGAACCTGCAAGTGCACGCGCTGTTGCCGTTGTCTGCGGGTTCACCAAGTCGTCGGTCACAAGGCCTTGGACGGCCGTACAAACGGTGTTGTCATTGCCAAAGGTGGCGTTGAACTTCTTCTTGTCGCTGGTGTAGCGCAGGCCAAGCGTCAGATCGAGCGCATCTGTGATGTGCAGGATGTTGTGCGTGAATGCTGCGAAGTTCGTGCCGTTCTGGAAATAACGGTCGTTGGTGGTACCCCGATCATTCAGGTTATCGAGCGCCGTGAACGCCGCCAGAATATCCGGACCCGACAGACCCGAAGCGCCGCCGATGGTCGCGGTGCCAACGCCAGGGATGACGCATGATGGGCTGGTGGGCGAATAGAGCCCAGCCAAACCGCCACCCGAAATGATGCGGCATGTTGCAAAGCGGCCATATTGGTTACCGAAACGCAGATTGTCGCGGACGGTCAGCTTCTCATTCGAGAAAAATCCGCCGACGAGCCAATCCAGCTTTCCGTCAAATGCTTCACCCTGAAGGCGCAGTTCCTGCGTAAAGGTGTGGAATTGACGATAAGCATCATCGCTTGGCGCGCGGTACAGAATGTCGACTTCACCATAATCGGTGTCGGACGCCTGACCGGAACGATACTGGCGATATGCCGTAATCGACGTCAAAGTTGCGCCGCCGAAATCATAATCGATTTGGCCGGAGAAACCATAATCCTTGGTTTCGCCGCTGAAAACGCGGTTGGCGCTGACCGAGATGTTACGGCCATAGCCTTGGTTAAACGCAGCCAATGGTTGGCCAAGGTCACGCAATACGTTGATGATGTTGTTGGATGTCGCTGTTGATGCCACGCCGGTCGTGCTTGGGTTGTTCAGGTCACCAATGAATGGATTGACGGAACCATCGACATAGGTCGCTGCGCAGCAATCTTCCTTACGCGAGGTATAGTCTGCAATCAGACGCACCGACAACGCATCGGTTGGTTGGAGCAACAACTGGCCACGCAGGAAGTAGCGGTTACGATTGTTGACGTCGCGGCCATTTTGGTCGTCACGGTAGAAACCGTCACGCTTTACATAAACGCCATCGACGCGGAACGCGACCTGATCCGAGAGTGGACCCGTGACGCTGGTTGCAGCGCGCATGAAGTCATAATTGCCGTAGGTCAGCTCGCCGTTGACACCAAAGGTGAAGCTTGGCTTTTTCGAATAGATGCTGATGAGACCCGCCGACGAGTTACGGCCGCCCAATGTACCTTGTGGTCCACGCTGCACTTCAACACGGTCAATTTCGCCGAGTTCGTTCAGACCAATGCCCGAACGCGAACGGTATACGCCGTCGATGAAGACGGGAACCGAGCTTTCAAGCCCGGGATTGTCACCAACCGTACCGATACCGCGAATACGTGCCGAGCCGTTGGCTTCCGAACCCGTCGAAGACACGAGCAACGATGGTGCAACCTGGTTCAGCTGACGAATGTCGTTCGCGCCGCTATTTTGGAGTGTTTCGGCATTGACCGCAGAAATCGCGACTGGCACGTCAGAAAGCAGCTGGCTGCGGCCTTGCGCGGTTACAACGATTTCTTCGTCGGCTGTATCGTCGGCCTGAGGGGCTTCCTGCGCAAATGCGAGGCTTGGCACTGAAAGCGCGAGGCACGCGGCAGATAGTTTCAATGCGTGGCTGAGGGATTTGTCACGTCGTAACATATGCTTCTCTCCTGTGTTGAAATGAATTGGTCACAATCTAATGAATGGACATGGCAATGTCATCGCCGTTAACAGCGGTTTTCCTGAAATTCATTTTGTGCGTCAATATTGCAACATTGATATTTTTGACGTTACGGAAAACCTGTTCAGTTTGAACAGATTTTTCCGTAACATAGCAACCAATGCTGCGCAGCAATTTGCTTATAATTTCACAAGCATTTTGCCGGTGTTTTCGCCGCTGAAAAGGCCGATAAAGGCTTCTGGTGTTTTCTCCAGCCCGTCTTTCACCGTTTCACGGCCTTTGACTGCGCCAGATTTGATCAGCCCCGCCATATCGGCGTTGAATTCAGGAACCTGTGCGTAAAAATCGGGGTAGAGGAAACCCTTGATCATGATGCGCTTGCCGATGATCATCGGAAGATATTGCATCGGTTGGGCTTTAAAGTCGTTATAGACGTCAATCATGCCGCAAATCGCAAAGCGGGCCCATTCTTTGGACGTGGCAAGTGCCGCATCAAAATGTTCGCCGCCGACATTGTCAAAATAGACATCAATGCCGCTTTCGCCCATGTCTTTCAGCGCGGCCATCAACTGCGGCAGCACCTTGCCCGATTTATAGTCGATCACGGCATCGGCGCCGAGTTCTTTGACCCAGGCACATTTTTCTGCGCCACCCGCTGAACCAATGACTTTCATGCCCTTGGCCTTGGCAATTTGCGTGACGGTCGAACCAACTGCGCCTGCGGCGGCAGATACGAAAATGACTTCGCCGGCCTTTGCTTCGGCAACCTTGAGCAAGCCGAACCATGCGGTGCCGCCGGGCATACCGATGATGCTGAGCCAATGTTGATCGGGAACGCCCAGTTCGGGCAGTTTTACCGGCGGCATGCCCGCAGGTGGCGTCTTATCACCGCCGAATACGGCGCTGTCGCGCCAGCCAGCCATATGGAGAACCTGCGCGCCGACCGGAAAATCGGCATTGTTGCTTTCGGTTACCGTGCCGACCGCACCACCGGTCATGGGTTCGCCAAGCATGAATGGATCGGCATAGCTTTTCGCATCGTTCATGCGGCCGCGCATATAGGGGTCAACGGACAACCAGCTGTTCGCAACGCGGAACTCGTTCGCGCCCAATGGTGCATCGGGTGCTTCGATCATCGCAAAATTGCTGTCATTTGGAAGCCCGGCAGGGCGGCTAGCTAAGGTCCATGCACGCATTATCTTGTCTCTCCATCGTTGTTTTGGTCCGCAGCATGTGCTGCAGCATTTTTATATACGGGCCGACCGCCGACCCATGTTTCTTTGACTATGGCATTACGCAGTTCGCGCGGGCTTGCAAGCAACGGATCGACATCAATCAATATGAAGTCGGCATAATGCCCGGGGGTTAACGAACCAAATTTGCCTTCGGCAAAGGCTGCGTAAGCAGCGCCGGTGGTAAAGCCGGCAAGCGCCTGTTCGCGCGATACGCGCTCTTCGGGCCGCCAGCCGCCAAAGGGTTGGCCAGCCGCATCTTCGCGCGTCATGGCCGCTGCCAATCCGGCGAAGGGATCGGCGGATTCAACGGGCACGTCCGAACCGAACGCCAGCTTGCCGCCAGCGCGCGCGATGGACTGCCACGCATAAGCGCCTTTCAAACGCTCTTGGCCCAGCCGTGCCTCGGCCATCTGCCGGTCGGATGTTTGGTGCACCGGCTGCATCGACGAAATGATGCCATGCTTGCCAAGCTTTTGCAGATCAGCGGGGTCGACAATTTGCACATGTTCAATCCGCCAGCGCATATCGCCTGTATATGTTTCGGACAGTTCCTCGATCGCGCCGATAACTTCCGCATTTGCCGCATCGCCAATCGCATGCACCGCGGTCTGAAACCCGTCCATCGATGCACGCACCATCAGGTTGCGGATTTCGGCGCTGGCCAGAAACTGCAGGCCAGTCTGCCCCGGCGCGTCGGCATAGGGTTTCTTGAGCCAAGCGCCCCGGCTACCCAAGGCGCCATCAAGATACAGCTTTACGCCGCCCAGCCGCAATTTGTCGTTGTACAACCACGGGCTTGGCGCAGGGCCCGCAATCGCGACCATATTGTCGATGCCACCGGCATAGGCAAATATCCGGACGGTTAGCCATCCTGCATCGCCTGCACGGCGATAGCTTTGCCAATCGTCCATCGACGTGCCCATGTCGGCAATCGATGTGATGCCCAGACTGTGCAGTTTCTTTTGCGCTTCGCCCAAGGCGACATCGCGTTCCGACGGTTTGGGTGCGGGCACGAATTTGCCCACCAGATCGGCGGCGGAATCGACAAAGATACCGCTCGGTTTTCCGCCAGAAAGTTCAATGCGGCCGCCCGGCGGTGATTTGGATGCAGCGGTGACGCCGGCGATTTCCATCGCCTTGCTGTTGGCCCAACCGGCGTGCCCGTCGACGCGCTCAAGCCATACGGGACGATCGCCAATGGCTGCGTCTAAATCTTGCGCGGTCGGGAAACGGCCAAGGCCCCATTTTTCCTGATTCCAACCCCGACCGACAATCCAGCGGCGTTCGGGATATTTCGCCGCATAGGCCTTTATCGCGGCTTGCGCTTCGGCAAGGCTATTGGTTTCCGACAAATCGAGCGTCAGCAATTGAAAACCAAGGCCCATGACATGGCCATGCGCATCAATCAGTCCGGGCAACAAGGTTGCGCCGCGTCCATCGAGGCGGAAATCGAGTTGCTTGGGAAGCCTGTCTTTCTTGGTCAGCAGCTCCGTGACCTTGCCATCTTTGCCCACCAGCATCGCGTTGAACCGGATGACCTTGCCGTCCTGATCAAGCGTGATGCCATTGACATTCTCGACCAGTCCGTCGGCAAATGCGGGTGTGGCAAGCGCGAGAAAGGCGAGGGCCAATATCCTCCCCGGGACGGGGAGGGGGACCATCCGAAGAATATTGGAGGGGGTTATCCGCTTAGCGCTGCGTTTTTGAACACGCCCCCCCTCCGTCACGCGCGTTGCGCGCGCCACCTCCCCGTGCCGGGGAGGATTTGTAAAACCGTTCTTCATCCCTTGGGCAGCCTTTTCACAATCGCACTGGTGTCAAGACGGCCGCCGCCCATATGCTGCACATCGGCGTAAAATTGATCGATGATTGCGGTAATTGGCAAGGTCGCGCCAACGGCACGCGCCTCTTCGAACGCAAGCCCCAAGTCCTTGCGCATCCAGTCAACGGCGAAGCCAAAGTCGAACTTGTCCTCAGCCATCGTGGCCCAGCGATTGTCCATTTGCCAGCTTTGTGCCGCACCGCCCGAAATCGCTTCATAGACTTTTTCAACGTCAAGTTCCGCCGATTGCGCGAAACGCATCGCTTCGGACAGCGACTGAATGATGCCCGCAAAGGCGATTTGGTTGCACATTTTGGTGATCTGTCCGGTGCCGGGGCCGCCAACATGGACAACGCGCTTGGCATAAGGTGCCATGATCGGCCGCGCGGCCTCAACCGCTGCTTCGCTGCCGCCGCACATGATTGACAGGGTGCCGTTTTCGGCGCCGGCCTGTCCGCCGGTCACGGGCGCATCGACGACCAACAGACCACGTGACTTGGCCTCTACGCCAAGTTGCCGGGCTATCCGTGCGGAGACCGTTGTATGGTCGATATACAGGCTGCCCTTCGCCATCGCGGCAAATGCACCATCGCGGCCAAGCGTGACGCCCGCCAGGTCATCGTCCGTGCCAACGCAGCTGATGACAACCTCTGCATCCTTGGCGGCATCCGCGGGCGACAACGCCATAGTTCCGCCATAGGTCGCAACCCAGTTTTCGGCCTTGGCCCGCGAACGGTTGTACACCGTCAGCGCATGTCCTGCCTGTTTAAGATGCCGCGCCATTGGGCCGCCCATGACGCCCAGTCCGATAAAAGCTATTCTAGTCATAGGTGGGTCTTAATGTTTGTTTTCACTTAACGCCAGATACGTTAGGGCCGCTTTCTATGTCTGACCAACTGACCCTTGAACATGTCCGCGCTGCCCATGCCCGGATCCGTGACTCCATCGTGGCGACGCAAACGCTGCACAGCCAGACTTTGTCCAAGCTGACGGGGGCAAATATTTATCTGAAGTTCGAAAACCATCAGTTCACGGCAGCGTACAAGGAACGCGGTGCGCTGAATGCGATCCTGCTGCTCACCGAAGAACAGCGCAGCAAAGGCGTGATCGCGGCATCGGCCGGGAACCACGCGCAAGGTTTGAGCTATCATGGCACGCGTCTGGGCATTCCTGTGACCATTGTTATGCCCGTGCCGACCCCGACGGTGAAGGTGATGCAGACCGAAAGCGTGGGCGGCAAAGTCGTGCTGCACGGCGAGACTTTTGATGATGCCTACAAACATGCCCGCTTGCTTGAGGCGGAACAGGGCCTGACATTCGTCCATCCGTTCGATGATCCTGATGTCGCCGCAGGGCAGGGCACCGTCGCGCTGGAAATGCTTGAGAGCGTCCCGTCGCTGGATATGCTTGTCGTGCCCATTGGCGGCGGCGGCTTGCTGTCGGGCATGGGCACTGCGGCGCGCGCATTGAAGCCGGACATTGGCCTTATCGGTGTTCAGGCGGAGCTTTATCCGTCGATGTACGCGCTGCTCAATGATATGCAGATGCCATGCGAAGGCGACACGCTGGCGGAAGGCATAGCGGTGAAAGTCCCCGGATCGTTCACCAGTGAAGTCATTCGCGGCTTGGTCGACGAAATCGTCTTGGTCAGCGAGGCGGATCTTGAAACCGCCGTCAGCTTGCTGCTGCAGATTGAAAAAACCGTGGTCGAAGGTGCTGGCGCCGCGGGTCTTGCGGCCGTCATGGCCCATCCGGAGATATTCAAGGGCAAGAATGTCGGGATTGTTCTGTGTGGCGGTAATATCGACACGCGCCTGCTGGCGAACGTCCTGTTGCGTGACCTTGCGCGGTCCGGACGCCTTGCGCGTTTGCGCCTGACGCTTCAGGACCGCCCCGGAGCGTTGTTCAAAGTCATGCGTTTGTTCAACGAGCATAATGTCAACATCATCGAAATTTATCACCAGCGCATTTTTACGACGCTGCCCGCCAAGGGCCTGATTACCGACATCGAATGTGAAGCGCGCGATGCGGAGCAGTTGCAGGGTCTTGTCGATGGTCTGGACGCCGCCGGTTACAAGGTCGAACGGGTCGAGCTCAACAAATAGTCCGGAACGAAAGAATCATGGTTAATTCGCTTTTCAGCGGCTTGGGACCTGTGCATAAAAGGTAAAGACCGTCTTAACTGTCCCGGCACAAGAGCAGAGAGAATATGAGCGCACCAGTCCGTTTTCCGCGGTTTTTTGTGACTACCCCGGGGCCTTGTCCATATTTGCCCGGCAAGACCGAGCGCAAGGTTTTTACCGAGCTGAACGGCAACCACGCCGACGAGCTGAACGAAGCGCTTGGCCGCATCGGGTTTCGCCGCAGCCAGAATGTTGCCTATCGCCCAAGCTGCCTTGATTGTAAGGCCTGTGTATCGGTTCGCGTGCGCACCGATGAATTCCGGCCCAACGCCACGCAGCGCAAAATATTGCGGCGCAATGCCGATCTGGTGGTCAGCGCATGCCGCCCGTGGTCGACATCCGAACAATATGATCTGCTCCGCCGCTATCTGGCGGCCCGCCATCCCGAAGGCGGCATGGCGAATATGGATGATATGGATTATGCCGACATGGTCGAACAATCCCCCGTCCGCAGCCATGTGGTGGAATATCGCACGCCCACAACTTTTGGTCGGCTCGGCGAATTGGTGGGTGCGTGCCTGACCGATCAGCAAAGCGACGGCATGTCGATGATCTACAGCTTTTACAATCCGGACATCGAAGATCGCGGCGGCCTTGGCAATTTCATCATCATGGACCACATTCTACGCGCAAAGGCGGCTGGCCTGCCTTATGTGTATTTGGGCTATTGGGTAAATGGTGCTGCCCGTATGCAGTATAAAACGCGTTACCAGCCATTGGAACGCCTTGGTCCGGACGGCTGGGAATTGTTTGATCCGGACGCGGAGGGCTGAAAATAGTCACCGAAGGCTAGGTCCTGACCCTAGATAGGGCCTCACTTGCTGCGGCCACGGTCCTTGCGACGTCATCGGCGCTCGTATTCCAGCCACAGACGCTGATCCGCATAACGCGTTCGCCGTCCCAGCTGCCACCGCTGAGGAAAGCTTCGCCACTGGCATTGATCGCGGCGATCACCGCGTCGCTGATATTCGCACCGTCTTTTGCATCGAACCGTATCAGGCCCTGATTCATTGTTGGACGCGCGATGCCCGTGGCACCTTGTAAGCCCACGATCCCATCATAGATGGCGGCGGCATGGTCGCAGCATCGTTCGATCATCTCCGATAGGCCGTCACGACCGAGTTCCATTAAAGCGGCCAACGCTGGTAAAGCCCGGGCGCGACGCGACCATTCCGGCGTGAAGTCCATAGGATCGCGTACGTCGCCGCCACTGGTCAGATAGGCCGCCGTCATGCGCATCGCTGCACTGTGCGCCTTTGGATGGCGTGTGATTGCCATGCCGCAGTCATAGGGTGTGTTCAGCCATTTATGACCATCGGTGGCCCAGCTGTCCGCCATCTCCACTCCGGCTACGAGCGGAGCCAGACGCGGGCTGGCATTGGCCCAAAGGCCGAAGGCGCCGTCGACATGAACCCAAGCCCCTACGGCTTGCGCAATGGGGCATAACGTTGCGAAATCATCGCAAGCGCCGATGTTGAGATCACCCGCATTGAGAACCACGATTGTCGGCGCGTCAGGTGCTTCTGCGAGCGCCGCGCGCAGTACCTCTGGCGACACCAGACCTGGCTTGTCTCCGCCCAACGGCACGATAGAATCGCTGCCCAGCCCGAGCAGACGCAACGCCCGCGTAACCGACGAATGGTGATGGCTATTAGCGAGCACGCGGATAACAGGTGCGCCCTGAAGCCCCTTCGCTTCGACATCCCAGCCTTTTTGCGCGAGCACGCCATGACGCGCGGCAGCCAGCGCCGTCGTATGTGCCATCTGGCATCCCGTGACAAAGGCGTAGCTGGCATCGGCGGGCAGACGCAGAGCGTCTAGAAGAAATCGGCCCGCCACTTCTTCAAGAACAGCACCGGCGGGACTGGTGGACGCAAGCACCGCATTTTGGTCCCATGCAGAGCACATGATGTCGGTTGCAAGCGCGGCCGGCAGCGCGCCGCCTTTTACCCATGCGAAGAAGCGTCCGCCGGCATTGCCTGTTAACCCTGGGTCTGCGGCGGCTGCAATCGCGCGAACCACATCATTCGCTGGAATTCCGCGATCAGGGAACTGTGCGGGTAGAGGCAAGCGCATGTCCGCGGGCGTTCCGCGCGACGCCACTGGTCGTGTGTCGAGTGAAGCCAAATAACGGCGGGCTTCAGCAAAGGCGACGTCGAGTGTGTCCATGGCTGCCTCGTAAAATATCCTTCAGATCGAGTCTATGTCGTTATCCATTAAGGCTTGAGGCGCGGACCATTTTGGCGACCGGGTTCCTATCGATGACGTTTAATGCGGCACCGCGTTCAAATGCGGTCCGCGATAACAGCGACGAGCGATTCTATCCCCAGCGCGTCATCATGGTCGAAACGGCCGCGCGATGGGCTGTCGAGGTCAACCACGGCGATCACTTGGCCATCGCGCATCACGGGCACAACAAGTTCGGACGCGCTGTTGGCGTCGCATGCGATATGCCCGGGAAAGGCGTGCACATCTTCGACCAATTGCGTCTCGCCCGTTTGCGCCGCAGCGCCGCATACGCCGCGGCCAAAGGGAATGCGGATACAGGCTGCCTTGCCCTGAAACGGGCCAAGAACGAGCTCTCCGTCCACTACGCGGTAAAAGCCGGTCCAATTCACATCGGGCAGGAATTCCCACAACAGAGCTGCGATATTCGACATATTGGCAACGCCGTCCGTCTCTCCACGGGTCAATGCATCGGCGGACTTAACCAGTTCGCGGTACACGTCCGATTTCGGGGCGTTCGTATCAATGGAAAATGCGTACATATATGCATCCTATCAGTCGAAGCTGACCTTGCCACGGTTTTTCTTAACCGTTGACCGGCCCTTTTTGGCATCCACGCGCCGTGCCTTGGCGGCCTTGCTGGGTTTTGTCGCGACCCGGCGTGCCTGCCTTATGTGCGCGCGGTCGATGAGTTCGATGACGCGGGCGCGGGCATCTGCGCGGTTGGCTTCGCGGGTTCTGTGGCTGCGGGCGGTGACGATCAACTCACCGTTTATCGTCATCTTGCTGCCCGCCAGTATCTTCAACTGCCGGAATGCATAAGGCTGCAAACCCAGCGCAAAGACATCGACCCGCAACTGGCACGCAGTGGCGACTTTGTTGACATTCTGCCCACCCGGACCGGTGGAGGCCAGGAAGGTTTCTTCAAGCAACTCTTCGGGAAGGTCAAACGCCATGACCCGCCCATAGCGCGTCAGGCTATGCGCTGTCGACCATCACCAGTTCGGCATCTTCGATGGCTTCAATCTGCAGCACACCAGCGCCTTTGATCGCGATACCGTCGCGTGCACCATATTCAACGCCGGCAATGCGGATGCGGCCCGTCGCCGGAACCAGATAAGCATGGTTGCCTGCGGCCAATGTATATTCCGCCGTCGTCCCCGCACTGACGGTTGCGCCAAGCACGCGGGCGTCGGCGTTAATGACCAGCGCGCCGTCTTCGCCATAGCCGCTCGCCAGCACATTGAATGTGCCTGAACGATCCCCTTTGGGAAATTCCCTCTGGTCCCATGCAGGCGGGACATTGCGGTTGCGGGGCAGGACCCAAATCTGGAACAGACGGCATAGGCCGTCCTCCAGATTATATTCGCTGTGCGTGACGCCTGTTCCGGCGGACATGACTTGCACGTCGCCCGCCTCGGTCCGGCCAACATTGCCCATGCTGTCCTTATGCGTAATCGCGCCTTCGCGGACGTAGGTGATGATTTCCATATTGTCATGCGCATGCGGCGCAAAGCCGGATTGCGCGGCAATCTCGTCATCGTTCCAAACGCGAATGGCACCCCAGCTCATCCGAGCAGGGTCGTAATAATCCGAAAAGCTGAAGTGAAAATTGGGCTTCAGCCAGCCATGATCGCGCTTGCCCAGCGAGGCAAAGGGGCGTGCCTCAATATGCAGGCCGTGGGATAGGCTTGTGTCTGTCATGCAAAATACCCGCATCGGCGGGGAAATGAACCGCCGGAATATGTGAAAGATAATGTCGAAGGCGTCGGGTTCAAGTATCCCTTAATCTGCATAAGCTGCACCACGTCGTCGCAAAATTAACGTCCTGTTGTCCATGATTTTGCACATTTGGTCAGCCGGGGGGCAGTTTGGACAAAAATTTACAAATTATTTTTGGCTGGTCACAGGGCTCTCAAACCCGCAGAAAACGTCATTATTTGTGAACTAATATTCGGAAGATTCCCCGAAACCCCAGCATTAACGCCAAATTAACCTTTTCAGTTCATTTCCCTTATGGTTAATAAAGCCCGTCGCATCACTCGGATCGCGGGTGCTGCTTCGATGGTGCAAGGGTTTCAAAGAGGGGTTTGCCCAATGCGTGTGCTTTTGATTGAAGACGAGCCAACTACGGCCAAGGCCATCGAGATGATGCTCGCGACCGAAGGGTTCAATGTCTACACCACCGATTTGGGCGAAGAGGGTCTCGATCTGGGCAAGCTGTATGATTATGACATCATATTGCTCGACCTGAACCTGCCGGATATGCACGGTTATGATGTTCTTAAAAAGCTACGTGTGGCCAGGGTGCAGACACCCGTGCTCATCCTTTCGGGCATCAGCGAAATGGATTCAAAGGTTCGCTCGTTCGGCTTTGGCGCCGATGATTATGTGACCAAGCCATTCCATCGCGACGAACTTGTCGCACGTATTCACGCCGTTGTGCGCCGTTCAAAAGGCCATTCGCAGTCGATTATCCGTACGGGCAAGCTTGCGGTGAATCTTGATGCCAAGACTGTCGAAGTCGACGGCAGCCGTGTGCACCTGACCGGCAAAGAATATGCGATGCTTGAGCTGCTTTCGCTACGCAAGGGCACGACGCTGACCAAGGA
>DLOZ01000007.1:40950-132341 GCA_002479765.1 Sphingomonadales bacterium UBA7471
ACGCTGACCAAGGAAATGTTCCTGAACCACCTCTATGGCGGCATGGACGAACCCGAGCTCAAGATTATCGACGTGTTCATCTGCAAGCTGCGTAAGAAACTCGCGCTCGCATGTGGCGGTGAAAATTACATCGAAACGGTTTGGGGCCGTGGCTATGTGCTGCGTGATCTCGACGAAATGGAACAGCCGCTCGTCGCCTGAGCTTCGCTTATACTGCACCAACACAATCAAAGGGCGGGATCGTAAAGATCGCGCCCTTTTTGTTTTGCAGATAGGCTCAGCGGCGGGGTGGCAATCCGGCAAAGGTGATGATGCTCTCGCCACCGGACGCGCTAACCGAACTGACGCCGACGAAATGGTCGTCCACGATCAACCCTTCAAGCACCGTTTCGGTGCCCTGGACGTCGCGGACAAAAACCCAATCCTGCGCGTCTGCGCGGCGTTGGTAAATGCGATAACGCTGCGCACCCGGCGCTGCGTCCCATTTGACCGTCGTGTTAGAGGTTACCGCGCCACCTAAAGTCGCCGAAGCCGGGGCAGGCGGCGCGACCGAAAGCGCCTTTGCGGTAAAGACGTTCAGCATCGTGACCTTGGCCAGATAGTCGAAGTCCATCTTGTCGACGGTGTCGCCATATTCGATACCGTTTTCGGTACGCACATCCTGATGCTGGTGGTGATAATTTTCGACACCAACGGTGAAGCGGATTGCGGGGAAACCGAGATCCAGCGAGGGCAGGTGGTCGCCACCGCGTGCAAAGCGATCAGGGCGACGGACGCCGAATACGTCCAGTGTCACATCGGGATATACCTTTGCTCCAATATTGTCGGCATAGCGCATCAACGAACGGCTTGGGCCATCGTCTTCGCCACCACTGTTGCGGCGCGCCATCTGGCCGGCCAAATCTTCCGATGCGCGGATGCCTTCGCTGAAGACCCGCACGACATTTTTGACGATACGACCGTCGGTGCCAAGCGTGCCGCCGACAATGTCATTGTTCAGCATCGCGCTGACTTTCCAGCCGCGTTCTTTGGCCGTTTCCGCAAGCAAGCGCCCACCCATCAAGCCCTGTTCTTCGCCCGAGAGAAGCGCAAAGACGATGGTCGCGTCGCCTTGGGGTTCCTTCGACATCAATCGCGCGGCTTCGATAACGAGCGCGCTACCCGATCCGTCGTCGTTCGCGCCGGGTGCGTCTTTGGTGAAGTCCATCACGTCGGACACGCGGCTATCGATATGGCCAGCGATAATGATGACATGGTCCCAGCCCATTTTACCGAGCTTGATCGCAAGGACATCAACAATGTTCACGCCATTGGGAACGCGTGGACCGGACATATTCCGTTCAAGCAACTCGGTCGTCAGGCAGCCTTTGCAGGCCTTGGAAATCTTTTCAAACTCGCTTTGTGCCCAGCGCCGTGCTGCGCCAATGCCGCGTTTTGGATCGGTAGCCGATGACAATGTATGCCGCGTGCCAAAGCTCACCAGTTTTTCAACATCCGCCTTCAGGCGTTCGGGGCTTGGACCATCATGCGCAGCGGCTGGCGCAGCGATGCTGAGCGCAAGCAAACTCGCCAATAAAGGTAGTTTTTTCATTATCATTCCTGTCCTATCCCGTCCGGCGCATGATAAGCGTGTTCAGCCCTCAACGGCAAAGCTTAGTCCGGCATATTTCTGCAACCGGTCAACCAGCGTTTCGCCCAGCGCAGCGCCCGGCGTGGTGACACCGCCAGCGCCCTCAAATTCGCACAGGGCAATGGCTGTTTCGCTGATCATCTTGCTGGTTGAACCATAGCCCGGGTCACGGTCGCCCTTCACGCTCAGCTTCGCGGTCCGGCCATCGGGATATTCCGCGATGAACAGCACATCGTAAAAGCCGGTGTCGCGCTCTTCTTTGCTGGGGCCTTCGCCGGGCTTGGGGTCATTGTCGCCACCCATCATCGGCGTCGACGCGACATGCTTGGCCATCGCCTCGCCCTGTTCGCCGGGGCCGGTCAGCATCATTTCGTCATAGACAAAATCCGCGCCAAAGGCCTGACCAAGCAAGGCGTTGGTGCGGTGGACATTTTTGGTGTTTATGGGTGCCATGACGAAGCTTGTGGCCCAGCTGCCAAGGCTTTCGTCATATTCGGGCTTGTTGCCGGCTGGCTGCGCCGGACCTTGAAATCCGCCCGCAAGACTGAACGGGTTTGTGAGATATCCGATCACTGCAGGGTCTTTTGAAGCGGCAGCCATCGTTGCCTTCAAGCTGGCCGCTGTGCCGCCCGAAAATGTGCCCTTCATCGCGCGGACGCGGCCCTTTACACGTGGGGCAGGCGTGCCAAAGGTTTCAACGCAATGCTTTTGCAGCATCAACACGCCAAGATCGAAGGGGATAGAATCAAACCCTGCGGAAAAGACAATGCGCGCGCCCGATGCTTTTGCCGCTTCATCATGCTGGTCGATCTTTTGGCGCATCCATGCGGGCTCTCCACACAAATCGGTATAGTCGGTGCAATTGGCAACGCAGGCTTCGACCAGTTCATTGCCATAGAGCTGATAGGGTCCAACGGTGGTCAACACGACTTTGGTGCGCTTTACCATAGAATCCAGCGAAGCGGGATCAGACGCGTCGGCAACGATTAACGGCGTGTCAGCGACTGCGCCAATGAGGTCGCGTACTTCCGCCAGCTTATCCGCACTGCGCCCAGCCATTGCCCATTTAAGGCCGGTCTTGGATTTCAGATATTCCGCAACCAAGCGCCCCGTATATCCGGTGGCGCCATAGACAATGATATCGAACTCGCGTGCGTCTGACATTCTGCTCTCTCCCGTGATTCTGTTGCCCAACCTGATGGGCTGCGCGGGCGGCAATGTCAAAAGGGAGCGATGGTTTTAGTCGGCACCCGCTGCGGGATGGTTGCTAACAACGTTTAGCCGAGGGCCAACGAAAACCCGGCTGCAACGGTAATGCGCGACGGGCCCACACGAGCCATAACCTTGGATTTAGGCAGGTTTAAAGCTTGGGCAAAGTCACGCCGCGTTGGCCCATATATTTACCGGCGCGGTCGGCATAGCTGGTCTCGCAGGGCTGTTCGCCCTTTAGGAACAGGAACTGGCACGCACCTTCATTGGCGTAAATCTTGGCAGGCAGCGGGGTTGTATTGCTGAACTCGAGTGTGACATGCCCTTCCCAACCTGGCTCAAGCGGGGTCACATTCACGATGATGCCGCAGCGGGCATAGGTCGATTTGCCCAGACAGATGACCAACACGTCGCGGGGTATGCGGAAATATTCGACAGTGCGCGCCAACGCAAAACTGTTCGGGGGGATGATGCACACGTCGGTCTTGCGATCGACAAAACTTTTGGGATCGAATTCCTTCGGATCGACGATGGAACTGTCGACATTGGTGAAAATCTTGAACTCATCGGCGACGCGGGCGTCATAGCCATAAGAGGACAGGCCATAGCTGATGCAGCCATCGCGGCGTTGTGCTTCGACAAACGGTTCAATCATGCCGGTCGCATGGGCTTGTTCGCGGATCCAGATGTCGGACAATATGGACATAATCACTCCCTGTTATGGGACTGCTTTTGCCAATTTACGGTGTGAGCGCAAGTGGCGGCGTAGAAATTATCGTGCGCAAGGCGCGCCTTCGACTTTATTTCAAATTTGCGGGGCCAAAGCCATGCGGCAGCAATTCCGATAACCTGAATGTCTCATATCCCGTTGCGTGTGCGCAATGCACGGGAATGTCAGTGTCCGTCAGGTCCGCCACTTCCTTGATAATCTGGCGGCATCGGCCGCACGGGGTAATGGGGTCAGCTGCTTTACCCACATGCCCTGCCAAGCCACCTGCCACCGCAATTTCGCGAATGGCGCGCAATTTGCCGTCACTATTGGCTTTGGCGATGGCAACGGTTTCGGCGCACAACGTCATGCCATAGCTGGCGTTTTCAAAATTGCTGCCCGTGATGATTTCGCCTGTATCAAGCAGCAAGGCCGTGCCGACATGAAAGTTTGAATAAGGCGCATAAGCGGTTTGGGCGGCATCAATGGCAAGCTGAACGAGTTTTTGCGTGCTGTCGGTCATTTGCGCACCACAACCCAGCGCACAGGGCCGTCAATGCCGTCAATGCGACGATGCAAATTGGCCGTCCACATAACCCACGGCCGCGCGGAATAATCAGGGGTCAACCAATTGCCCTCCAGCCAAACAGTACGATCAATCGACTTGCTCACGTGATACTCCTTCTCAAACTCCCGGGTGAGTAGCAGGATTGCGGGTGTGCCGCTATGCGCCTCTATCTGGTTCAGAAATGTCGCGAGTTCGGATAATATCAGCGCGCGGTTCGGACGCCCTTGGCACGTATCGGAAAAATCCAGCTGGACCGCAGGGGGCAGCGCGCTTTCGTTGCGCGGAACGCTGGTGATGAACATCGTCGCTTGGTCAGATGCCAGACGGCAAATGTCAAAATGGTGGAGCGCGCCAAAGCGGATACCGGCGTCTTGCGCGCCTGCCAAATTGGCTTGGAATTCTGCATCGCGTGTGCGCGCGCCTTCGACCGCAGTGATATAAGCAAAATCGACGCCCGTTGCGCCAAGCTCCGCCCAATTGGGACGGCCATTGCTTTGGGTGACCACAATGCCTTGAACCGGATATTCATCGCGCGACGGTGCCCAAGCGGTCACATAGCGCCAGCCCGCATAGACCGCGAGCGCGATGCCGAGCATGATAATGCCCCACCGGACGAATTGGCGTTTACCCCCAGTCATGCGACCCTCTGTTCAAGCGTGTGATTCGTCCCTCTAGGCGTTACCGCCGCGGGAAGTCGATAGCCGTTGCGCAATGGCGGCCCGAATGCACAAGATTTTACGTTGCGCGGCGCTCAGCTTTTGATGTGCAACACGCAAATGAGCGTGAACAGCCGGCGGGCCGTGGCAAAATCAACCTCAACCTTGCCCTCAAGGCGTTCCATCAACAACTCGGCGGCTTCATTATGCACGCCGCGCCGCGCCATATCGATGGTTTCGATTTCGGCAGCGCTCGCCTTGCGAATGGCCTGATAGTAACTGTCGCAAATGGCGAAATAGTCTTTTACCACCCGGCGGAAACGGCCCAAGCTGAGGATGAGCATTTCATGTGGCGAATTATCGGGCCGGCGAATGTCGAGGATGAGGCGGCCGTCGGCGACGCTGATGCTCAGATGATATGGCCCGGCATAGCCATCGCCCATATCGCGCAGCGGCTTGAAAAAGTTATCTTCGATCAGATCGAAGATCGCGACGCGCCGCTCCTGTTCGATATCGGCATTGCGCCGAAGTATCGTTGCTTCGTCCAGATCAACTTTAATGATGCGCGGGTCGCTCATGTTACTGTGTTAGCTTGAGATATTTTTGGGGCAAGCGCTATCCCGTTTGTGGAACATCTTGTTGTCCGATTGTTGTCCACAGCCATATCCCCGCACTTCTTTTTGTGCCCCCTTGCGAAGCCGAACATGCTAAAGGATAGGGAGCCATGGCCGAACTTATCAGACTAGCAGCAGCGAATGAAGCTGAACCCCAACGCCTTCCCCGCAATATTGAGGCGGAGGCCGCGTTTCTTGGTGCCATTCTGATTGATAACCGGGTGATCGAAGATGTGTCGATCAAATTGCAGCCCGACCATTTTTTTGAACCGCTGCACGGCCGCATTTACGAACAGATATTGCGTCTGATTGATCGGAACATGCTGGTGACGCCCGTCACGCTGAAGCCATTTTTTGAGGCCGACGAAGCCATGCGTGAGCTTGGGGGGCCGGGCTATTTGATTAAGCTGACGGCAGATGGCGCGGGCTTGATCGGCGCGCGTGACTTTGCGCAGCAGATTTACGACCTTGCGTTGCTGCGTGAATTGGTGACGGTGGGCCGCACGTTGGTCGACAATGCGCTCGACACAAGCGAGAGCGTTGACCCCAAGGGCCAGATCGAAGCTGCCGAAAGCGCGTTGTACAAAGTCGCCGAAGGCGAAGGCGAAACCGGCTCGATGAAGACCTTCCTCGCCGCATCGACCGACGCGATCCGCAATGTTGAAAAAGCATTGCAGTCGGGCGGTAGCCTATCCGGTGTGACCACTGGCCTAGATAGCATTAACGCGAAATGCGGCGGCCTGCACAATTCCGACCTTATCATCCTCGCGGGTCGCCCAGGCATGGGCAAGACATCGCTGGCCACCAACATTGCCTTCAACGCTGCGCGCAGATGGATCCGCGAACGTGAAGACGGCATTGAAGAATCCAAGGGCGCTGGCGCCAAGGTTGCTTTTTTCAGCCTCGAAATGTCGGCGGATCAGCTGGCGACGCGTATCTTGGCCGAACAATCGGGCATCAGTTCCGAACTGCTGCGTATGGGGAAAATCAGTCGCGAAGATTTCCGGGAATTGTCCCGCGCGAGCCGCGAGCTTCAGGAATTGCCGCTCTATATTGACGACACGCCAGCGCTGACCATCGCTGCATTGCGTACCCGCGCACGGCGCTTGCAGCGTCGGCATGGCATCGGTCTGATCGTCGTTGACTATTTACAGTTGCTTCAGGGCTCAAGCCGTTCCGGCGATAACCGTGTTAATGAAATTTCCGAAATTAGCCGTGGTCTGAAAACCTTGGCCAAGGAACTGGGCGTTCCTGTGATTGCGCTTTCGCAGCTCAGCCGTGCGGTTGAACAGCGCGAGGACAAGCGTCCGATGCTGTCCGACCTTCGCGAATCCGGTTCGATCGAGCAGGACGCCGATATGGTCTGGTTCGTGTATCGCGAAGATTATTACGAAGCGTCAAAGCAGCCCGACCCCGTCAACGAAGCCGCGCATGATGCGTGGAAGGAAAAGATGGAGCGCATTTTTGGCATCGCCGAACTCATCGTCGCTAAGCAGCGCCACGGCTCAACGGGCCGCGTCCGGATGAAGTTCGAAGCGAAGATTACCCGCTTTACCGACTTGGCCGACGACCAATATGCTGATGCGGGCTATGATTGAGGCGCTGCGTTAACCCCGCAACCGCGCGGACAATATGTAGTTCAACGCCATATTGCTGCTTAAATGCAGTCCGGACATCGGCGAAAACGCAATGCCCTGCATGTCGACAATCTCGATTCCCGCATCATTGAGCAATGCCGTTAATTCATCGGGCGTCAGGAACTTGTCCCAATCATGCGTGCCGCGCGGGACTTGACCAAGCCGCTCGGCGGCCTCGACGAGGAAAATGCGCGAGGCAGGGGTGCGGTTTGGCGTCGATAGCAACAGCAAACCATCGGGCTTCATGTGGCGTTTCAACTCGCCGATGAACACGGCTGGATCGTTCACATGCTCAATGACTTCCATCGACGAGACGATATCAAACTGGCCAAGTCCTTGGGCAGCGATTTCGCCCGCGCGATAGGTGATCGATAGTCCCGACAGCCCCGCATGTGCGGTTGCGGCATCAATATTTTCGGGTGCGGCGTCTACCCCCGTCACCTCCGCCCCCATGCGCGCCAGTGGCTCACACAGCAGCCCAGCACCGCAACCGACATCAAGCGCAGACTTGCCCACCAGCGGATAACGCGCCTTGCCATCACCGCCAAAATGCGCGTCGACGGCGGATCGAATGAAGCCAAGCCGAACGGGATTCAACTTGTGCAGCATGGCGCTTGAACCCTTTGGGTCCCACCATTCGGCAGCCAATCCACCAAAATGTGCCGCTTCCGTAGCGTTTATTGTCGTTGCTGAGCTTGCGTTTGTCATATCCTGTCCCTATCAGGGCCCTCAATTGTAATATAGCGACTTTTCAAGGTTTTCATGGCCCGCATTGTAATGAAATTTGGCGGCACGTCTATGGCCGGAACGGAACGTATCCGCCGTGTCGCGCAATTGGTGAAGCGTCAGGCCGAACGCGGTGACGAAGTTGCCGTCGTTGTCTCTGCTATGGCGGGCGATACCGACCGGCTCGTCAACTTCTGCCGAGAGGCGAACGCGCTGTATGATCCCGCCGAATATGACGTGGTGGTCGCTGCTGGTGAACAGATTACTGCGGGTTTGCTCGCGATAACCTTGCAGGCGCTCGGTTGCGAAGCGCGCAGCTGGTTGGGCTGGCAAATGCCGATCCATACGGATGACGCGCATGCCAAGGCACGCATTGGTTCGATTGACACCGACGCATTGCTGGCGTCGATGAAGGCGGGCAATATCGCCGTCATTCCGGGATTTCAGGGCCTGACCGACGACAACCGCATCACCACCTTGGGCCGCGGGGGGTCTGACACCTCTGCTGTTGCCGTGGCCGCTGCGGTGAAGGCTGATCGCTGCGATATCTACACCGATGTTGACGGCGTTTACACCACGGACCCGCGCATCGTGGCCCGCGCACGTAAGCTGAAGGCCGTGACTTACGAAGAAATGCTGGAACTGGCATCGGTCGGATCAAAGGTTTTGCAGACCCGCTCGGTCAGCCTTGCGATGAAGGAAGGCGTGCGCGTGCAAGTGCTGTCTTCATTCGTTGATGAAAGCGCGCCAGACGCTGACAGTATCCCCGGCACGATGATTGTGACCGACGCAGAATTGGAGAAGTATCAAGTGGAACGCCAACTGATCACCGGAATTGCCGCCGACAAGAATGAGGCGAAGATCACCCTGACGCGCGTGCCCGACCGTCCCGGTGCGGTGGCGAACATCTTCTCGCCGTTGGCCGACGCGAACATCAACGTCGACATGATCATTCAGAACGTCGGCCGCGACAAAGGCGAGACCGACGTGACCTTTACCTGCCCGCAGGCCGACCTCGTGCGCTGCACCGACATATTGGAAAATCGCCGCGATGCGATTGGCTACAACCGCCTGATCCCCGATACCAAGGTAACCAAGATTTCCGTCGTCGGCGTCGGCATGAAAAGCCACGCAGGCGTTGCCTCGACGATGTTCAGCTCCTTGGCCGACCGCAAGATCAACATTCAGGCGATTTCGACCTCCGAAATCAAGGTTTCGGTTTTGATCGACGAGGACGAAACCGAGCTGGCCGTGCGCGTACTGCACACCGCTTATGGGTTGGATGCGGAGTAAACCGCTTTCATTGCCAACTAGCGACCGATAAGAGACCGCTATGACCAAACTTCAACACCTCATGCAACGCGGCACGGAATTCCTTGGCTGCGACGTCGCCATTATGTGTGGCGCTATGTCCTGGGTTTCGGAACGGAACCTTGTGTCTGCTATTTCCAACGCCGGCGGGTTTGGGGTGATTGCGTGCGGGGCGATGACGCCCGAATTGCTGGATGCGGAAATTGCCGCAACGAAGGCCATGACGTCCAAGCCATTCGGCGTGAACCTGATCACCATGCATCCGCAAATCATGGAACTGATTGATGTGTGCGCGAAATATGACGTGAGCCATGTTGTTCTTGCGGGCGGATTGCCGCCCAAGGGCAGCATTGAGGCGATCAAGGCGTTTGGCGCGAAGGTTATCTGCTTTGCCCCTGCGCTGACGCTTGCGAAGAAATTTGCGCGCTCTGGCGTCGATGCGCTGGTTATCGAGGGCAGTGAGGCAGGCGGGCATATCGGCCCCGTGGCGACGAGCGTCTTGGCGCAGGAAATCCTGCCAGAGCTGGGCGATCAACTGCCGATTTTCGTCGCGGGTGGCATTGCCCGTGGCGGCGCGATTGCAAGCTATCTCGAAATGGGCGCAGCGGGTGTGCAGTTGGGCACGCGGTTCGTCTGCGCGCATGAAAGCATCGCGCATCCGAATTTCAAGGCGGCGTTCCTGCGCGCCAATGCCCGCGATGCGGTCGCCAGCGTTCAGATTGACCCGCGTTTACCGGTCATTCCTGTCCGCGCATTGAAGAACAAGGGCACTGAGGAGTTCACCAAGAAACAGGTCGAGGTTGCCGCGATGCTTGATCGGGGCGAAATCGACATGGAAACGGCGCAGCTTGAGATTGAGAAATATTGGGCAGGGGCATTGCGCCGCGCGGTGATTGACGGTGATGTTGAATATGGCTCGGTCATGGCCGGCCAGTCGGTTGGCATGGTTCATGTGGAGCGGCCCGTGGTCGATATCATTGCCAAGCTGGTCGACGAAGCGAACACTGCGCTGGCGCGTTAAGCCTGCAACTTTCCCTATCGGGGATATCGTTAACCGTCTTGCCAACGCAACACAGCGTGCGCATATCGGTGCCATGACTGAAAATATCGCGACGGAACTCACCCCGCTCGACCCCGCATTCGTGACCACGACACGCATTGCGACAGCGATTGGATTGCTGCCCTTTGTCACCGGTGCAGCCGTGCTTGAGGTTGCGCACGTCGCTCCTCCGGGCAGTTTCATTGTGCCGATGCTGCTGTTCTATGTCTTTGTCGCATTCACCGTTCCGGCGCGCAAATATCGGCATTGGGGCTATGATATGGGCACCGACCGGCTGCGCATTGTGCGCGGTTACATGTTTTATCGCGATACCATCGTCCCGTTCGGGCGCATCCAGCATATCGATGTCGACCAAGGGCCAATTGACCGGCGCTACGGCCTCGCCACGCTGACGGTGCACACGGCGGGCAACCACAACAGCAAAGTGGCGTTGCCCGGTCTGGCCAATGCCGACGCGCTGGCGATGCGAGAGGCCATTCGCGCGGCTATTCGGCAGGACAGCTTGTGAACGAAACCGTGGATGCGGTGGAGGATCTGACGCCCGCAGTCGAGGGCGAACGGCTGCATATCAGTGGCTTGCTGGTGGGCTTTGTTTCGGGGCTTCCGCAGTTGGTGTTTCCGATGGTCGCCGCGATCTTCGGCGTTCGCAAAGCCGACAATCCGGTGCTCATTCCCATCGTCATCGCGGTTGTTCTGTTATTCAGCCTGTTCTTTCGCTGGTTGGCGTGGCTGCGGTTTCAATATTTTGTCGGCGAACAAGACATTCGTGTCGAGAAAGGGATTTTGAACCGGACGGCGCGCTCCATCCCCTATGCGCGTATTCAGGATGTCAGCATCGAACAAAAACCGCTCGCCCGCATGATGGGTTTGGGTGAGGTCAAGTTTGAAACCGGCGGCGGCGATGGCGATGATGCGAAACTGAGTTTCGTCACATTGGCCGAAGCAAACCGCCTGCGCACGCTCATCCGGTCGCGTAAGGCTGGGGTTGCGGTTGCTGCTGCGGTGGATGCGCCAGTGGATGTGGAAGAAGACGCGTACCCGATATTTGCGATGGATGGCAAGCGGGTGTTCGCCTTTGGCCTCTATTCCTTTTCACTCGTGATTTTCGCGGTGCTCGGCGGTCTTGCGCAGCAATTTGATTTCCTGCTGCCTTTTGATTTTTGGGACGTCAAACATTGGATCGGGCTTGCCGAAGAACGTGGTGTGAGTGTGAACCAGATCAACGGCGTTGGTTTGTTCGCGCAGCTGATCTTGGCCTTCGGCGCCGTTACCAGCCTGATTTTCATTGGCTTTGCAACAGGCGTGGTGCGCACGATTTTACGCGAGCATGGTTTCCGGCTCGACCAGACTGCCAAGGGGTTCCGGCGTCGGCGCGGGCTGTTTACGCTGACGGATGTTATCATGCCCACACACCGCGTGCAGGCGGCACTTGTGCAAACGGGGCCATTCCGGAAACGCCGTGGCTGGCACGGCCTGAAATTTGTCAGCCTCGCGCAGGACAGCAAGCAAGAGGCGAACTATGTCGCCGCACCCTTTGCGACACTGGACGAAGTCTGGCGCATCGCCCAAGCCGCCGCAATCGCCGCGCCCGATGGTGACGAACGGCTGCAGAAAGGCGTTGCCACATATTGGCTGACGCAGCTTGTGCTTATCGTGCCCGTGCTGTTGACCGCCATGGCTGCGCTGGTGATTTTCGCAGATACCCCCATGGGTCGCACGACATTGTTGCTGTTGTTATTGCTTCTTCCCGGCGCGTTTTTCTGGCTCGACTGGCGGCAATATCGTTTCGGGCTGGATGACCATCAGTTGTATGTGAAGCGCGGCTGGTGGCGGCAACAGATGACGATTGCGCCTCAGCTGAAGGTGCAGAGCGTTGAAATTGCGCAAGGCCCGTTGTCGCGGCGGCAGGGCCTTGCATCGCTTCGGTTTGGCATGGCTGGCGGGACGATGGAGATGATCGCCCTGCCGCTCGCTACTGCTGTCGCTATCCGCGATGCCGTGATGGAAAAGGTTGCTGCCGTCGATTATTCAGCGATTAGGTCCTGACCCTAATCAATCGCATTAGCAACCTGCGTTTCGATCACGCTGCCATCATCCTTGCGCAAGGTCATGACCACCTTTTTTGCAGCCCAATCAATGTCGATTTGACCAAAGTTGGCAATGCCCCAAAAACCGCCCGTCCGGCTTGGATCCGGTTCGCGGTCACCGCCGTCGCCTTTGCCAAAGGCGAGGTTAAGCGAGCTGGACGTGAAGTCCCATAGCGGTTTGGAAAGGCCCGGCGCATTGGTCTTGTAAAAGCCACCGGAATGCCGGTCGCCGGTCAGGAATATCGCATTATTGACGCGCTTTTGGCTCAATAATGCATACAGGCGGTCGCGCTCTCTCGGGAAATTGGTCCAGCCTTCGAAATTATGCGCGTCGGTGATCACCTGCGTTGAAGAAATGATGAAGCGCACGTCTGCGGGCTTATCCAGTTCCTGTGCCAACCATTCCCATTGCGCGCTGCCCAGCACCGTCGCTTTCGGATCCATGTTGGGAATGTACCAGCCAAGCGCCGGCGCTGGATCGCGATAGGGCATGGACGCCAGGTCGGAACGGAAAAAGCGCGCATCCAGAATGATGAACTGCACCCGCTTACCCTGCGGACCAACGATCCGGCTTTCATACACACCGGGTCGGGCGCGCACTTCGTCGGATGCGCCCCAAAAGCTTTCATAGGCTTTTTCAGCCCATTCCTTGAACGCGAAGGATCCGCCGGCGTCATTGGCGCCATAATCATGGTCATCCCATGTGGTCATCATGGGGACACTGCGCCGGAATCGATCAAATTCAACGCGGCTGTTTAGTTTCTTATAGCTCGCGGCCAGCGTCGGGATGTCCGCTCCATTTGTTGGCCGTGTATCACCATAGACATTGTCACCGATCAACAAAAACGCCTGCGGATTTTGCGCGGCAATCACGTCCCAGAATTTCATGTCGCGGTTTTCGTTGACGCAACTGCCGAATGCAAAACGCGTGATTACGGTATCGGGAGAAAGCGCCGGATTGGCCGGTGCCTTGGGCAGTTTGACGTCCAGCGCGGCATAATAAGGGCGCAATGCCTCCTGCGCACTTTTGGGTGCAGCCTGCGGCGGGGTGACCGTGCTCGCGCATCCCGAAAGAAGCAGGGCAAATATGGGGAGGGCATATTTCATGAGCGCATCTTGCCTTTGATCAACAATTGGGTTGCCCCATCCTCGTCTTTGGAAAGCAGCGCGTCAATCCCGTATACATTGGCGAGGTTTTGCGCGGTGATGACATCATCAACCGCACCTTGTGCAAAGATGGAACCTTGATGCAGAAGCACGACATGGTCCGCAAAGCGCACTGCGTGGTGCAAATCATGTAGGACCGCGACGACGCCTTTGCCGCCGCGCGCCTGCTGCCGCAACAGATCAAGAATATCGAGTTGATAGCCGGGGTCGAGGTTGGCCAAGGGTTCGTCGGCGAGGATCCATTCAGGCTCTCCAGCCAACACACGCGCCAGTAATACACGCGCACGCTCGCCGCCCGATAGCTCGGTAATAGGGCGGTGCGCAAAGCCATCGGTTGCGGTTGCGTGCATCGCGGCGGCAATGGCCCGGCGGTCATCGGCCGACGCCCCTGCGCCGCGCGCGTGCGGTATGCGGCCAAGTGCAACCAACGCTTCGGACGTGATCGCCCAATGCGTTTCTGCGCCTTGCGGCAGCAGTCCAATGCGCTTGGCCCGCTTCGGTGCGGGCATTGCCGTAATATCTGCGTCGCCCAGCTTTGCTGCGCCGCTGTTTGGCTTTTGCAGACCCGTAAGGCAGGCCAGCAATGTCGATTTGCCTGCACCATTGGGGCCAAGGATGACGCTGAATTTGCCCGCTTCAAGCGTCGCATTTATTCCCTCAAGCGTCGCTGTGCTGCCATGGGCGAAGCCAAGATTTTGGACATTCAGGTTCATGCTGCACCCTTCCGATAGCGTAAGAGCAGCAGCAGGAAGAATGGCGCGCCAAGGACGGCCATGGCAATGCCAAGCCGCATTTCACCGGGGCCGGGGATGAGGCGCACAAGGCTGTCTGCCGTGAGCGTTAAAATCGCGCCACCCAAGGCAGAAGGCACCAAAATGCCGGATGGCTGTTCGCCATAAAAGCTGCGTATGAGGTGCGGCACGATAAGCCCGACAAAGCCGACGACGCCCGATACGGCGACCGATGCGCCAACCGAAAGGCCAACGCCAAGAACGATCAGCCACTGCAGCCGGAACAGGTCGATACCAAGGCTTTTGGCGCCATTTTCGCCCAAGGTCAGCGCATCGAGCGCGCGGCCTGCGGTCAGCAATAACAAAGCGCCAATCGCCATGAACGGCAGTGCGGTCAGCACATCCTGCATCAGCCGGTCGGTCAGCGCACCCATCAGCCAGTTGATGATTTCACTTGCGGCAAATGGGTTCGGCGCGATGCTGATGACAAATGCCGTCAATGCACCCGCCAGCGTGGACAGCACCATGCCGCCCAATATGAACCCGATTGGCCCGCCACCGCGGCCGATGGCCAGCAGCAAAAGGATGCTTGCGCCCGCGCCAATCATCGCACAGCCGAATAGACCAAAGGGCACAAGGTTGATGCCCAAGAAGATTGCCAGAACGCCGCCCAGAGCTGCGCTGGCTGAAACCCCCAGCACGGTCGGGTCGGCCAGTGGATTGCGCAAATAACCCTGCAAAACTGCGCCCGACAGCCCAAGGACGGCGCCAATGCAAAGCCCAAGAAGCGCGCGGGGTAGGCGAAGCTCAAGGAAAATCCAGCCATCGGCATTGTCGGCGGCCCATGACATCGGCCAAATCCAGACCTTCCCCGCCATCAGCGAAAGCAGGAACGCCGCCAGCGTGAGGCAAAGCAAAAGACCCGTCATGAAACGCGACGTCATCGGCCACCTCCATTTGCGTGCGCAGTCAGCGATGCCCGCGTCTTGGACAAGATCGCGGATACTTTCACGATTGTCGGACCGCCGCAGAATAACAGCTGGTCGGGAAAATCGACGATTTGCGTCTTGCCGTCCAAATGCCGCAATAGCCTTTGCCGCGCGGTAAGCGCACGGGCATCTTCGCCCTGCGCACTGGTGGGCATGAAGATGACCGTCGGTGGGTTACGCATCAGGGTTTCCAGCGGCAATATACCCCATGATGCCAGCCCATAATCTGCGCTGGCATTGCGAAATCCGTGACGCTGTAACAGCTCGTCTTGCAACGTGCCTTGGCCGGCAACGAACCCGCCATTTTGCCAGATCACTGCTGAAACTGGCGGTTGGGCCTTCGCGGGGTTTGGCAACGCATTTTCTATGCGCGCAACCAGTTTTTCACCCGCCTCCACCCGGCCGATGGCTTTCGCCAGCGTGCGGATTTGCCCGATGTCCTCTGCAATCGTCGGCGCGACACCAATGGCCACTGTTTTAATCCCTGCGCGCGCCAGCACGGCATTTGCTCCCGACGATGCCAGATTGCCGGTCAGCACCAATTTTGGGCGGGCCAAAAGCAATTCTTCTGCGCTTGCACCAAGGGCGGGATACTGCATGGACCATGACAAAGGCGCAGACGCGCTATCGGGATCGTGCGAATAATGGCTGACCGCAGTCACTTGGCCAGGCAACGCGATTTCGGCCAGCACGGCGTCAATGCAGGGATTATTCGATACGATCCCGCCGGGCGCAATTGCAGCGTTGTTGGCGCATCCGGCCAGTGCCAATGCAGGCAAAATGCACCAACCGCGACGCATCAGAATTTGGCCCTGACGCCAAACGCGGCATTGCGGCCAAAGCTGTTATATCCTGCCACGACAGTATATTGCACATCGAAGATGTTATCGACGCGGCCATAAAGCTCAAGCCTGTCGTTGATCGGCAATGATGCCCGCAGACCAACCAATGCATAGCCATCAAGTGCTACGCTGTTTGACGCATCGTCAAAGCTATCGCCGATGAATAACACACTGCTGCCCACCGACAGGCCGATGGGTGTTTGCCAGTCGACCGTCAGGCTGCCGCTATGTTGCGGACGTAACGCCAGTCGATTGCCGAAATTGGCACCCGCAGACCGGTTGACCGCATCGACCAGCGTGTAGCTCGCCCGAATATCCAATCGGTCAGTGGGGTTCAGGTTGAAGCCAGCTTCCACGCCGGTTGATTTGACGCGGTCGATATTTTCGGACTGAAATGTCGCAAAGGAAAATGCGATCAAATCCGTGCTGCGCCGGTTGAAATAGGTCGCGAAAAACCCGGCCTTTCCGTCCAATATTTGCTGTTCGAAACCAAGGTCGAAATTGCGCGCGGTTTCGGGCCTTAGGTCGGGGTTGCCATAAGGTGGCTGACCTTCGCTGAGCGTCGGCGCGCGAAATCCCTCGCCATAGGTGGCGCGCAACATGGTGCGGCCATCATTGGGGGTGAAGGCAATATTGCCGCCCAATGTCGTTTGCCCGCCATAATCCTTATACTGGTCATGCCGAACCCCGCCCGTCACCGTCAGCCCAGCAACAGGGCGAACGATAATCTGGCTAAAACCACTGGCGACATGGTTACGCGCGATATCGGCTGCAGCGCCCTCAAAAGATGTGCTGGCGAACGTCCGTTCATATTCCAAACCAGCGGTCAGGGTCAGGGCGTCATTGACGTCAAACGCCGTGTGATATTCCGCACGGTCGATGTTGCCACGGACAATGAAGTTGTTGAAGCTGAACAGCACCGGGTCCGTGCCAAGCCGCCGGATATCGGTTCGTGTGTAGGCAATGCGGTTTTGCATGCGGCTGTCGAACGCAACGACATTCGCCCCGACATAGCCGACAAATTGCCGGTTGCGGGTGACGGGCAGGGCGTTCGCGCCGATCCCAAAGGCGGAGTCATATTCCACCGTCGCGTCGTTATAATAGCCGCGGAAATCCAGATTGAGGGCGTCGCTAACATTGACCTTCAACCGGCCATTGCCCGCGACATTTTCAAAGCCATCGCGTTCCGTGCCGCCCGCCAGTGCGGAAATGCCTTGGGCATCGACATATGACCCGCCAAAGCTGCCTTCGAACAGGCCACTGGTTCCGGCGATGTTTGCGTTCATCCGTTTGGTATCGGCGGCACCATATTCCGCGCTGAAGCGTCCTTCGAAACTATCGGCCGGTGCGAGCGACTGGATATTGACCACGCCGCCAATTGCTTGGCTGCCCCAGATGACCGAGTTTGGCCCGCGCAGAACTTCCACCTGACCAATATTGCCAGTCATCAGCGTGCCAAAGTCAAACGCACCATTGGGGCTGGTGAGATCATTGATCCGCACCCCATCGATGAGCACCAGCGTCTGTGAACTGTTGCCGCCGCGCAAAAACGCGCTCGTCTGACCGCCAAGGCCGCCGCGCGTGGCAACGGTAACGCCTGGCACGCTTTGCAGGGCATCGCCGATGGTCGCGCTTTGCAATTGGTCGAGCCGTTCGCGGTCAACTATATCAATCGCTTGTCCGGTTTCGGATCGCGGTTGTTCAAAACCACTCGCGGTGACAACGATATCGTCGTCCCATGCATCTGCCATTGCAGACGCCGGCAGCAGCGCAAGCGCCGCAGCCGAATATTTTAACAAGGTCATGGTTGTATCTCCTTCGCATGACGTCCAACACTATGTCGTCACGCGGAGGAAAACCCCGATTGCGCCAGTGTCCCGCAAGCACAAAGGACAAACCGCAATCAGGCAGGTCTCCTGGCTCCCGGGTCTATGCTCTTGCCCCGCCTTCCCAGTTTCACGGTTACCCGTTTCCCCAGTGGCATTTGGAGCAAAAGCTCGCCGGTCACAGTTGCGGGAACAGCGCCGGATTTCCGCCGGCTTCCCTATTATCCACGCTCTCGCGCAGACCTGGTGCGTGCGCAAAGGCTACGCCGCTTTTGTACGGAGGGCAAGGGTTTCAGCGGCTATGGGCGCTGGCATTATTTAGTGGCGGGTCTTGCCCGGGCGTTGCATGCCCCAAAATTGCGGGCCTTCGGGAACTTGCCAGCTATGCTTGATGGCAAAACCAAAGCTCTGATATAATGGGATATTATGTTCGTCTGCGGTTTCCAAATAGGCAGGTAATCCATCCTGATCGGCCCGTTCCAGTCCTGCGCGAATGGCCGCCCCGCCATAGCCTTTTCCCTGATAGGCCGGGTCGCATCCCGCATAATGTAAATACCAGACGGGCTCTTTCGGCAGATGTTTTTCGATGAGGTCGGCGACTTCAAGGCCGCGAAATATCGAAAAGCGCAGCTGCTGGACGAACGGCACGATCAGCCGCGCGGTATCCAACATGCTATCGCGCGCATTTCCCGGACCACGCCATAAAGTGACGGCCTCTATGCCGTCGGTTCCATACACCGCGCCTTTGCGATGTTCGTCGCGCAAGAACAGATGGAACACGCCCGTAAGCCGCTGTGCGCGCAGCTTTGCGTCTGGAATGACATAGCTCCATCCGGTCTCGGTCTGGAACGCCCGCGCCAATGTCTCGGCGATGTCCAGATTGTCCGTTGGCTTCAACAAACGTGCGTGCGGCAAATTAGGCTTTCGCTTGCGTTAGGATCGGCAGATTGCGGACGCGCTTGCCGGTGGCAGCGAACAGCGCATTGGCCAAAGCCGGGGCCGCCGGAGGAACGCCAGGTTCGCCAATGCCGCCCATGACCGCACCGCTGTTCAAGAAGTGGACATCCATCACCAATGGCGCGCCTGCCATTTTCAGCAACGGATAATCGGCCAAATTGCTTTGTTGAACCGCACCATTTTCAAGCGTAATCGCTTCACCAATGGCGGATGAAAGCCCCATGATGGTGCCGCCTTCAATCTGCGCCATGGCGGCGTCGGGGTTAACAATGCTTCCGGCGTCGACGACCGTTGTTACCTTATGTACTTTGGGCATGCCGTCGTCACCGACCGACGCCTCGATCACATGCGCCACGATGGTTCTGAAACTTTCGACCAGTGCCACGCCGCGGCCGGTTCCGGCGGGAAGGGGGGAGCCCCAACCGCTGCGTGCGGCCACTTCGTCCAATACGCGCAAATGCCGCGATCCCGCTTTCAAATGATTGCGGCGAAATACGACGGGGTCTTCGCCCGCTGCATGGGCCAGTTCGTCCATGAAGCTTTCATTGTAAAAGCCCTGCTGTGTCGAATTGACCGAACGCCACGCACCGGTTTGCTGGTTCGAAACATGCGCAAAGTGCCGGCGCGACACGGCGGGCAGGGTATAAGGAAATACCGTTTCGCTCTCGGCGCTTTCGGGTTGGGCATAGTCGTTACGATAGGCCTTTATCCGCTTTTCTTTGGTCAACGACGCCTTCAGCGCGGCGGAGCTTTGCGGGCGATATGCGCCTTGGGCGACTTCTTCCTCGCGGCTCCAGATAAGCTTCACTGGATAAGGCAATTGCATCGCAAGCTTTGTGACCTGACCGACGATTTCCATATACATGGGCAAGCGGCGGCCAAAGCTGCCACCGATCATCATCGGGTGGAAGGTCACATCATCGGCATCGAGACCGGAAACGTCGACGGCCATCATCTTGGTCGCAAGCGGGTCCTGCATGCCGCCCCAAATGTTGAGCTTCCCATCCTTAAAATGGGCGGTAAGCGCAAAAGGTTCCATCATCGCATGGTGCAAAAATGGCACCTGATATTTCGCTTCAATCGGTTTTGCCCCAAGTCCCGCCTGCACATCACCGTCACCGGCTGTGCTATCGGCATCGCCCTTGGCTATCAGGTCATCCTGCGCTTTGAAAATGGACGCGGTCGAAATGCCGCCATTGCCGCCGTCAGAAAACTCAGGGGTGAGCGCGCGCAGGCCGGAAATGGCGGGCCAATAACCTTTCGCCACGACCGCAACCGCATCATCGAGCTTAATGACTTTCTCGACGCCTTTGACCGCCAACGCAGGCGCCGTGTCCACGGACGTCAATTTGCCGCCACGCACGGGGGCCGCCATGATCGTTGCGACGCGCATGTCGGGGACCGAAAAGTCCATGCCATATTGCGCGCTGCCATCGACCTTCGCGGGAATGTCGAGCCGCTGCATCGATTGGCGCATTATGCGATATTGCGATGGATCCTTTAACTTTGGCGCATTGTCGAGCGACAAGGTCGCAGCTTCCGCCGCCAATTCGCCATAGCGCAACGCACGGCCGGATTTGGCATGGATGACGTGGCTGTCCTGTGTAGTCAGTTCATCCGCTGGAACGCCCAGCCGCTTAGCCGCGGTTTCAACCAATGCCAGCCGCGTCGCCGCGCCGACATTTTGAAACGTCACCCGGCCCGTGAACCGCAACGCCGTGGAGCCGCCGGTTATCTGAAGGTTCATTTGCCGCGCGAGGAAGGACAGGAATGATTGCGGAATGCCATTAATGATCGCCGGTTGTCCCGTCATATCGGCGAGGAACGCGCGCCCAAGCCCTACATTGGCGAACGCTGGTTCTGCAGGTGCGGATACAACACGCACCTGATCCCACGCAGCATCCAGCTCTTCGGCCAGCATTTGGGCAAGGCCAGTGTTCGATCCCTGACCAATGTCGGTATGCGGCGAATAAATGGTGATGCTGTCATCCTCACCAATTTTCAGCCAGGTGGCAAAGATGTGACCGCCGTCGCGTTCAAGAAGCGCTTTGGCAGATTTGGAGGCATTGCTGTCGGCGATGGAGATACCGAACAGGCCGGCACCGACGACCGCGACACCACCAATGAGAAAGGCGCGGCGCTTGACGCCCTTGCGCTTTGCTGGCGCGGCTGGCTGCATGTCTGCTGTTGGGGTGTCAGCCATTATGCGCCTCCTTCTGCAGGTTTCGCCGCTTTCGCCGCTTGCCCGGTTGCGGCATGTATCGCCTTGCGGATGCGCGGATAGGTGCCGCAGCGGCAGATGTTGGTCATCGCCTCATCAATTTGTGCATCGCTTGGGCTGCCCGTTTTTTCGATAAGCGCCACAGCGGCCATAATCTGCCCCGACTGGCAATAGCCACATTGCGGAACCTGCGCAGAAATCCATGCTTGCTGGACCGCGTGGAGCGTACCGTCCGCTGATTTCAGGCCTTCGATGGTGGTGATAGATTTGCCTGCGACTTCGCTGACGGGAAGGCTGCATGAACGGGTCGGTTCGCCATTAACATGGACAGTGCAGGCGCCGCACGCCGCAATGCCGCATCCGAATTTCGTTCCCGTTAGGCCAAGCTCTTCGCGGATGACCCATAGCAACGGCGTGTCTGGCTCCGCCGCAAGCGCCACTGGCTTGCCATTGATTGACGTCTGAATTGCCATGCAAATAAGCTCCCACCCAAAACTGCGTTTCATATAGCAACGCTTCACCCTCTTTGCTAGCGCATTGCCATGACTATGGGCAGCGCCAACCATGACCGTATCCTTGCCGCCGCAATCGACTGGGCAGGCGCGCCTATGGCGATTGCGACGGTGGTCGAAACATGGAAATCCGCGCCATGTCCGGTCGGCACGCATATGCTTGTGCATGCGGACGGGCGCTTTGTGGGGTCTGTTTCGGGCGGCTGTGTTGAGGGCGATGTTCTTGAACGCGCGCAATTGGTTTTGGCAGGCGCGCCACCGGTGCTCCGCCGATATGGCGTTGCCGACGATGCGGCGTGGGACGTTGGCCTGCCCTGTGGCGGGGATATTCAGGTGCTGGTCCAGCCTGTTTCCGCCGATGGTTTTCCGGCGCATCTGTTTGGCGATATCATCGAGGCGCGCTCTACCGGTGCGGCGCTGTCGGTTGTGACGGATTTGGAATCGGGCCGAAGTGCCTCGCTGGACGATGATGCCAGAGCAGGCTTCGTCAATATCTACCATCCGCCGCGCCGTTTGCTGATTGTGGGCGCGGTCGAAATTGCATCGGCCCTTGCCGCCATTGCGGTGTCGCAAGGCGTGGATGTCACTTTGTGCGACCCGCGTGGACGGTTTTTAACGGCGGAGCGCTTTCCCGGCATCCGGTTGGATGACCGTTGGCCCGACGACGCGGTTCAGGCCTTTGCGCCCGATAGCCGAAGTGCGATTGTGACGCTGAGCCATGATCCCAAAATCGACGATCCTGCGCTAGCGGCGGCGCTGGCGAGCCCTGCGGCCTATGTCGCTGCGCTCGGTTCCGTCCGGTCGCATCAGGCACGTCTTGCGCGGCTCTCGGCGGCAGGCGTAAGTGCAGAACAGTGCGCGCGCATTGAGGGGCCAGCGGGCGTTGCGATCAACGCCATAAGCGCGCCCGAAATCGCTTTGTCTATCGCGGGCGGCATGATCCGCGCGTTTAACCAAGGCTTACGTTGATGCGGGCGAAGGACGTCGCAATCGTCCTGCTGGCGGCGGGCAATGCGCGGCGTTTTGGTGGTGATAAGTTGATGGCCGATTTTGAAGGTGCGCCACTTGGGGTGCGTGCGGCGCATGAGCTGGTTAGCGTTGCGGCAGCCGCGCATTTCGCAGTGTGTCTGCCCGACGCACTTATTGCAGCGCATTATACGCGTTTGGGATTTGATATTGTCGAGAACTCGAACCCCGGCATCGGGCTATCGGGCTCGCTCCATCTCGCAGTAGAGGCAGCGATGCGGACGAGCGCGCAAGCCTTGCTGATCGCGCTGGCCGATATGCCGTTCGTGCAGGCTGCCCATGTCGAGGCCCTGATTGCCGCTTGCACCGATAATGTGGTGGCATCTTTTGACGGAAACCAGCCCATGCCGCCTGCGATATTTCCGCGATCTCATTGGCCGGATTTGCTGGCGACAGCGGGGGATGCTGGCGCGCGGCATATTCTGGCCCATGCGGAAAAACTGACCGCACCTGCGGGCACATTATGCGACATTGATACGCCAGATGATTTGGCCGCTTCAAAAGTTACGTTTCATCGCATAGACCATGCGCAATGAACCAAATATCTGCCCGCCCCGCCATCGAAGCGGCTTTGCGCAATCCGAACCTTATGGCGGCGGCTGTCGCGCTTTCCGAAAACAGGTTGGAGGATGCAGAGCCGCTGTTGCGCGGTCATTTGCGTGATGCGCCAACGGACGTTGCCGCTATTCGTATGATGGCGGAATTGGCGGCGCGTGTGGGCCGGTTGAAAGATAGCGAGGCATTGCTTCGCCGCGCGCTTGAGCTGACACCTGACTTTGGCGCGGCGCGTGCCAATCTGGCAACGGTGCTGTATAAGCAGAACCGGTTTCCAGAGGCGCTTGAGCATTTGAATGCCGTGCTTGCCGAAGACGGTGACAATCCGGTGCAGCAAAATTTAAAGGCTGCGGCTCTTGGACGGATTGGGGGCTATGCAGAGGCCATATCGCTGTATCAGGAACTGACCGCGCGTTTCCCCGATCATGCCAAATTGTGGATGAGCTATGGCCATATGCTCAAAACCGTCGGCAATCAGGACGAAAGCGTTGCGGCATATCGTCACGCCATTTCGGTGGAACCAACGCTGGGCGAAGTGTATTGGAGCCTTGCCAATTTAAAAACCTACCAGTTTTCGGACGACGATGTTGCGGCGATGGAGGCCGCGCTGACGTCGGCCGGATTGGTGGCAGAGGACGCGTTTCACCTGCATTTTGCGCTGGGCAAGGCAAGCGAAGAGCGCGCGGATCATGCCGCCGCCTTTGCCCATTATGCCAAGGGCAACGCGCTGCGTAGTGCGGAGCTGCATTATGATCCGCAAGGCGTAAGCACGCAGGTCGATCAGATCATTGCCCAGTTCACCGCGCCATTTTGGGAAGCCCGCGCGGGGCAGGGGCATATGGCGCCAGACCCCATCTTCATCATCGGCATGCCGCGTGCGGGCTCGACGCTGGTCGAGCAAATCCTTGCGAGCCATTCCATGGTTGAAGGGACGATGGAATTGCCCGACATTCCAGCCATGGCGCTGCGTGAAGGGCGCGGGTCGGACTGGATTGATGCGACGGTTGCGCTATCCGCCGATGATGCCGAAAGGCTTGGCGCGGAATTCATTGAGCGCACGCGCATCCAGCGTAAAACCGACAAGCCATTTTTCATCGATAAGCTGCCCAATAACTGGAATTATCTGGCGTTCATCCGCCTAATTCTACCCAACGCCAAAATCATTGATGCGCGGCGGCACCCGCTTGATTGCTGTTTCTCCAATTATCGCCAGCATTTCGCCAAGGGGCAGGCGTTCAGTTATGACCTTGCGCATATGGGCCAATATTATGCGGATTATGTGCGGGCGATGGTGCATTTTGATGCGGTTGCACCGGGCTATGTCCACCGCGTCATTCACGAACAATTGTTGGACGATCCGGAGCAGGAAATCCGGAAACTGTTGGAATATCTGGGGCTGCCGTTTGAAGAGGCATGCCTGAATTTCCATGAAAACAAGCGTGCGGTGCGTACTGCGTCGAGCGAACAGGTCCGCCGCCCGATCAACCGCGACGGCGTTGACCAATGGAAACCTTATGACGCCCATCTTGAGCCGTTGAAGCGCGCGCTTGGCAATTTGTGGGAAATTTATCCTGCCGCAGCATAGTTGCTGGGTTGCAACACAGAATTGTAAAATTGTATGAAAACGTCCGATAGAGCGAAAATATATTGCGTGGGCACGCAATTGGGAGCCTATTTATTTCAGATTAACAAAGGAGGGTCGCTGCATGCGCCTACAAAGTCAGAAGTCCAACGTCCGTTCAGCTCTCATCTTGCTGATGACATCAACCGCGTTTGCAGCGCCAGCTATGGCGCAGCAAGCCGCTGAAGAAGACAGCAATGTCATCGTCGTGACCGCGCAAAAGCGTGAACAGAATCTGCAGGATGTGCCGATTGCCATCAACGCGATTGGCAATGAAAAGCTCGACCAGCTTCAGGTCAGCGAATTGCAAGATGTCGTCAAGTTTTTGCCTTCGGTCACCATTCAGCAAGGCGGACCAGGTTTTGCGCAGGTGTATTTTCGTGGCGTAGCGTCGGGTGAAAACGCGAACCACTCGGCATCGCTGCCAACCGTCGGCACATATCTCGACGAAATGCCTATCACGACCATTCAGGGCGCGTTGGATTTGCACGCCTATGACCTTGCGCGTGTTGAAGCGCTGGCGGGTCCCCAAGGCACCTTGTACGGCGCAAGCTCAATGGCGGGTACGTTGAAGCTGGTAACAAATGCGCCCGATCCTTCCGGACTTTACGGCAGCGTAGGCGTTGAACTCAACAATGTTGCGCATGGCGATTTTGGTTCGATTTACGAAGGCTTTGTGAACGTGCCAATCGCTGAAGGCGCAGCAGCGCGTTTGGTCGGCTGGTATCGTGATGATGGCGGCTATATCGACAATATTCAGGGCGCGCGCACCTATGCGAGCTCGGGCATTCGCCAAAGCAATGCCGCGTTGGTTGAAAAGAATTACAACGACGCTGAAACATATGGCGCACGTTTGGCACTGGGCATTGATCTGGACGACAATTGGACCATCAAGCCGACGCTGATGGGCCAAGTCCAGAACACGCAGGGCAGCTATTCACAGGAACGTTCCGGCCAAACAACCGACGAACTGCAAACGGTTCAGTATAACCCTGAGGGCAGCCGCGATAAATGGATTCAGGCCGCGCTGACCGTTGAAGGCAAGATCGGCAATTGGGATGTCACCGCAACTGGCGGACATTTGCGTCGTAAGTCAGAAACGCAATTGGACTATTCTGATTATGCCTATTTCTACGACGCGCTCGCCGGATACGGCAATTATTTCTACGATAATGCCGGTAACCTCGTGAACCCGAACCAGTATATCGAGGGCGTTGATACGTATAGGAAAAGCTTCGGTGAATTGCGTGTTGCCAGCCCTGCGGACGCACCATTGCGGTTCATTGGTGGTCTGTTTGCACAGCGCCAGTCGCACATTATCGACCAAAATTACATCATCGACAATATTGCCGATTCTATCACGGTTACCGGAACCGACAGCAATATCTGGCTGACCATGCAGAAACGCGTCGACCGCGATTATGCGGCATTTGGTGAATTGACCTATGACCTGACGGAGAAGCTCTCGCTCACCGGTGGTCTGCGTTATTACAAATTCGATAACTCGCTGCAGGGTTTCTTTGGATTTTCGAGTGGCTATTCAAGCCGAACCGGTGAAGCAGCCTGCCTCAACACCGATGGCACAACCCGTCGCGCCAATCCAAGCGGCACACCGGTGCCGATCCTCGTCGATGGCAGCCCTTGCACCAATGTCGACAAGTCAACTTCGGACACTGGCTTCATCCACAAGCTGAACGCTACGTACAAGGTCAACGACGACGTGCTGCTTTATGCAACATGGTCGCGTGGTTTCCGCCCCGGTGGTATTAACCGTCGCGGTACATTGCCACCTTATGGTTCGGACAAGTTGGACAATTATGAATTGGGTTGGAAAACCACATTCGATGCGTTCCGCTGGAACGGCGCAGTGTACCAGGAAGACTGGAATGATATTCAGCTGTCCTTCCTCGGCGCAAACGGCCTGACGGAAATCCGCAATGCCGGTATTTCCCGTATTCGCGGTGTTGAAATGGATGTCGGCTATCGTGCCGGCGGCTTCAGCATCAACACTGGCTTCAGTTATAACGACGCGCAAATTCGCCGTGACTTCTGCGCCATTGCCAACGCGAATTTTGATTGTACGACACCGGGCAATTCCTTGCTCGCAGAGGCTGGATCGCGTCTGCCTGTGACCGCCAAGTTGAAGGGCAACGCCATTGCGCGTTACGAATTCCCTGTCGCTGACTGGGATGGCCATGTGCAGTTTGCCGTCAACCATATTGGAAGTCGCAAGAGCGATTTGCGGCCTGCGCAAAATGCAATCAAGGGCGATTTGGGTGCCTACACGACAGCTGATTTTTCCGTTGGTGTGAAGAGTGACCTATGGTCGATCGAGGCATTTGCGACGAACCTGTTCGATAAACGAGGTATCGTGAACACGGGCGTCCAGTGCCTTGAAACTGTTTGCGGTACGGGCGTGACACCTGCGACGCCAACTGGCGGTGCGTTTTACGACGTGCTGATCAAGCCACGGCTGGTTGGCGTGAAGTTTACACGCGATTTTTAACAATTGTTCGCTTTTCTTCCCTGCAAAAATTTGTAGGGAAGGAAGGTGAATTTTGTCATTGATTTAATGGCATAAAGTTTGTTGCCAAGGGCGACAGGGGGGAGAAGCCGGATCTGCATAGATCCGGCTTTTTTATTATGGCTTAGCCGAATATCCGCTTCAATATGCCTCTGTCGGCCAGCACTTCAGCTGCGCAGTTGTGACCCGGAGCGCCAGTCACGCCGCCGCCGGGGTGGCTACCCGCACCACACATATACAGGCCTTTTAAAGGTCCGCGATACGCGCCATGGCCCAATATCGGGCGCGCTGACCACAATTGGTCGAGGCTCATATTGCCGTGCATGATGTCACCGCCCACAAGCCCGAATTTGCGCTCGAGGCCTTTGGGGCTCAGTATCTGTCGGCCAAGGACGGATGCGCGGAAACCCGGTGCATAGGCCTCTACGGTGTCGATGATGACATCGGCTGCCTTGCCCTCTTCGGCATCCCAATCGCGTTTGGAACCATCGGCATTATCCGGAAGTTCCGGCGCAAATTGCTGGCAGAACAGGCTTGCGACATGTTGCCCCGCAGGCGCGAGGCTGTCGTCGATAACTGACGGGATGAGCATTTCGACAATCGGTTTTTGCGACCAGCCATCGCGCTTTGCATCGAGAAACGCGCGGTCCATATAATCAAGCGTTGGCGCAATGATGATACCCGATTGGTGGTGTTCGCCGGGTTCGGGCAAGCACGTAAACTTGGGTAGCTCGGAAAGCGCGACATTCATACGGAACGTCCCGCTGCCTGCCTTGAACCCTTTTACGCGGCGTTTGAACTCGGGTTTTAAATCGGCGTCGTCGAACATGCGTTCGTACAACAGCTTGGGCCCAACGTTCGAGATTACGCGATCGGCGACGATTTCCTCGCCGCTTTCCAACCGAACACCAGCTACTTTTTCGCCATCGACCAGCACGCGGGACACCGGCGCTTCAAGGCTGATTTCCACGCCAAGGGCAACACACACCTTCGCCATGATTTGCGTAATCGCGCCCATGCCGCCAATGCTATGTCCCCATGCGCCCTTGTTGCCGTTCACTTCGCCAAAGACGTGGTGGAGCAAAACATAGGCGCTTCCCGGCGTATCCGGGCTGGCATAGTTGCCGACGACCGCGTCGAAACCGAACGCCGCCTTGACCGCTTCGCTTTCGAACCAGCTGTCGAGGAAGCTGCGCGCCGATTTTGTGAACAGTTCCAGCACGTCACGTTGCTGCGACAGGTTGAGCTTCATCAGCCCGCGTCCCTGTACGGCAGCATCGATGAGTGTTTTCAGCCCGTCACCGACATTGGGCGGCGATTTCAGCGCAAGATCGCGCAGGACGTCGGCAACACCTTCTAACATATCATAATATTCGGGAAGCACTGCGGCGTCATGTTTTGAAAAGCGCGCAAATTCGGCCTGTGTACGCTCAAGCCCGCCACCCAGTTTCAAATAGCCGCCATCTTCTTGCGGCAGGAAATTCGATATCGGGCGTTCAATGACGCGGTAGCCATGGTCGGCCAGTTTCATGTCCGAAATGACCTTGGGCTGAAGCAGACTGACGGTGTAGCTGGCGACCGAGTTGCGGAAACCGGGGTGGAATTCTTCGGTCACGGCTGCACCGCCCACAACATCGCGGCGTTCGACGATACGAACCTTTAAACCGGCGCGCGCCAGATAAAAGGCGCAGACAAGGCCATTATGGCCAGCGCCAATGATGAGCGCGTCATATTTTTGTGTCATTTTTTACTCCAGCCCTGCGCAGGGCGATGTTCAAGACGCGCCTCGGGAATTATATTGCGAATTTGGCGGCAGAAGCTTTTGAGGCAAACTTCGCTGTCGGACAGCGGGCCCATGGAAAAGCTTTGGCTGGCCATACCTTGCTGCACGCGCGTGATGAGGGCGGTATCCTCCGCATTTACTTGGCGGTTAATCCGCCAATTGAGATAGCGTGCAGCGCGCATTTCGCGGCGATCATCAGGCAAGACATAGCTAATCTCGCGGATGATGCAGCTGGTGGGGCCAGTTGGCAGCCATTGCATGAAATCGACTTGGTCGGGATAAATGTCGAAGGCGACTGATGGCCACAGTTTGAAGTACAACCAGCGTTTCTGGTTGGCGGCCGGCAGGTGTGGCACTGGCGGCAACAGATTCTGATAGCCGCGCTCTGACCAGTTGGCCGATGGCCGGTCAACAAGGTCGCCCCACATGCGGTCGACATGTGGCTCTGCTTCAATGCCGTAGCTTTTGCCGAACAGCCGGGTGAGGCCGGGATGCGCCACCGGAATGTGAAGCCCATCGGAATAATTGTCGCCGACATTTTTCCAGTTCACAGCCCGCGGTCGCATCGTCACACGGCCAAGCGCCGTGAGTTCTTCAAAACGATAAGGACGGACTTGGTCTTCATAAGGCGCCATCATGTCGGCCACCGACGGGCCGCCGCTTTCCAGGCGGACAAAAACAAAACCACGCCAGATTTCCATGTCGACAGCGACAAGACCCGCTTTGTCCTTGTCCAAAGTGGGGTAGGATGCGCTGTCCGGAACACCCGTCAGTCGGCCATCAAGATCATAGGTCCAGGCATGATAAGGGCACACAAGTTTCTTGGCGCATCCGCCCGATCCATCGACCAAGCGGCTGCCCCGGTGGCGGCAGACATTGGTAAAGGCGCGCAACACATGATCCGCACCGCGCACCACAATGACGCTTTCGCCAATATAATCGAGGCTATGCCAGTCGCCAATGTTTGGGACATCGCTGACATGGCAGACGACTTGCCATGAGGGACGGAAAATGCGCTCTACCTCAAGCGCGGCAAATTCAGGATCGTCATAGGTCCATGCTGGCAGGCTCCAGCCGTCCAGAATATCACGCTCTATGTGCAGGTCTGATTCGGACATCTTGCCCTCCTTATTATACGAGTGTATAACAACTACATGAGCGCGCGACAAGCCTTCACCCGCGAAAGCGCCGATACCCGCCGAGACGCCTTAATCGCGGCCTGTGCGCGCTGTCTGGGGACGCATGGAGCGCAGGGCGTATCGGTACGTACGATTTGCTTGGAAGCTGGCGTGTCGCCGGGTTTGCTGCGGCATTATTTCGATGGAATTGATGCGCTCATCGCGGAAACATATCGGACGACGGGGACACGCGTTTCGGCAGCGATGCACGCGGCCGTTGTTATGGTTCCCGAATCAGACCCGCGTGGTCGATTGCTGGGGTTTATCACCGCCAGTTTTCGTGAACCCATTGCCGACCCTGCTTTGCTCGCCACATGGCTCGCCTTTTGGAGCCTGTCGCGAACGACGCCCATAATCGGACAAATTCATGATGAGCTTTACGCCGAAAACCGGCAAGATATTGAACGGCTGATATCCGCCTGTCCCAACGCGCCGAAGGATACACGGCTGGCCGCGGTGGCGCTGACGGCGCTGGTCGATGGCTTGTGGTTGGAACTGAGTTTGGGCAACGCGCCGTTCAGTGTCGCTGAAGCCGAGGCACTGGCCGAAAAGTGGGTGGATAGTTTCATTTGAAACAGTAAGATTGCGCGACGGCGGGTGTCCGCTATTTGAACAACATCATGTCCAATCTCGCCTTTTCCGAAACATGGTCGCTGCACACGCAACTGTGACCGCTTCATATATCATCAACGGGCATGAATCGGTTTCATGTCACACCGTTGCAACAGCAACTGACTAGCGCGATACACGAAATATTGAATCGGATCATCGGGGGAGTACGGGATGTCATTTTTTATCAATCGCCGCAATTTATTGGCAACGGCCGGCTTTGGCATTGGCGGCTTGTTGCTGCCGGGCGGAGCCGCCATGGCGCAAACGCTGCTTGGTCTTACCGGTTTTACGCACAATGTTGCCAGTGGTGAGCCTGGCCCCGATTCCGTGCTGTTGTGGACACGTTATGTAAACCCGACCGGCGGTCCATCCAAAGTCCGCGTCGAAATTTCCGAAAGCCAGGATTTCTCTAAAATTGCGGGCGGCGGCCAAATGGTGACAGGTCCATGGCGCGACCACACCGTGAAGATCACAGTCGACAATCTCGCGCCGGGCAAATGGCACTGGTTTCGCTTCATTGCCCCCGACGGCAGCATATCCCCCGTTGGCCGCACGAAGACATTACCCGTTGGCAAAACGGCCAATTTCAACATCGCAGTTTTTTCATGCTCGAACTTGGGCTTTGGCGAATTCAACGCATATGGCCATGCCGCGGCGCGCAAGGACATCGACCTTGTGCTGCATATGGGTGACTATATCTATGAATATGGACGCGGTGGTTATGATGGCGGCGCGAAATTTGCGGCGCGCCTTTTCCCCGCTGATGAAATCCTGACGCTGGCGGATTATCGCTTGCGCTATTCCAGCTATCGGGCTGATCCGCAATTGCAGGCACTGCACGCCAATTTCCCGATGATCGTGAATACCGATGATCATGAAACGGCAAATGACAGCTGGGAAGGCGGCGCGCAGAACCACAGCGTAGACGAAGGTGACTGGAACGCGCGGCGCAACGCAGCGATGCAGGTGTGGCGCGAATGGCTTCCCGTCGGCGAGCAGCCGTGGAAAGAATATCCCATCGGCGACCTTGCCACCTATTTCCGCACCGACACACGTGCGGTTGCGCGCTCAAAACCCTATTTTCATGGCGACCTGATGCGCGCAGCAGACCCGGCAAAGGCGTTTGCCGAGTTTCGTGATGGCGCATGGCGAGATCCGTCGATGACCATGTTTGGTTCGGAGCAGGAAGCATGGCTGTCGCGCAGCATAGGTCGCAACAAAGCGACCTGGACTGTCCTGGGGTCGGGAACCAACATGGGCTATAATTACACCCCGGAATCCGCCATTGACTGGTTCCCGAAAGATGCGCCCGAACGCACACGTAACTTTGTGCGTCAGGGCATCGCTGCGGCGAAGGCAGGCCTGCCCTACAATCTCGACAATTGGGGCGGATATCCAGCGGCGCGTTCACGCATATTGGCCGCTGCGCAGCGCGCCGATGCCAATCTTGTCGTGATCACGGGCGACAGCCACAACGCATGGGCTTTTGACCTGCCCGAAAGTGGCAAGCCCGCTGGTGTCGAATTTGGCGGCCACAGCGTGTCTTCACCTGGCTTTGAAAGCGCTACGCAAGGGACGGACCCGTCTACTGTCGCGCGCGGACTGCTTGAAGGCAATAAGCAGGAATTGCGCTGGGTGGACACATCGAACCGTGGTTACATGCATTTGGCGCTCACGCCGCAGGCTGCGACCAACGAATGGGTGTTCATGCAAACTGTGAAAGACATTTCGCTCGCCACGAAGCCGGGCCACAAAATGAAAGTCCGCCCAGGCCGCAAAGTCCTCGAACAGGTATAAGGCGCCGTTTAACCGGTCGGTTAAATCGCCTTGATTTTGTCCATCGCCTCGCGCCATAGAGGATGTAACGGCGCGAGGAGAGAATGACATGCAGATGCCTGGCTTAGGATATAGCGAAGAGCAGATTGAGTTGCTGGATGTGGCGACGACCTTTTGTCGCGACAAATCACCAATCGATCGCGTCCGCAAGTTGATGGAAAGCGATCTCGGCTATGACGCGGACATCTGGGCTGAAATTGCGGCTTTGGGCTGGACGGCCATCGCTATTCCAGAAGCATATAATGGCGTCGGGCTGACCATGGCTGAAGTCGTGCCGGTGGTGGAACAAATGGGGCGGCATTTGATGGCGTCGCCGTTGGTTGCATCAACGTTGGCGGCGCAAGCGCTCATCGCTGGCGGCACAGAAGCGCAGCGCTCGGAATGGCTGCCAAAGCTTGCCGAAGGGGCCATTGGTTCGCTCGCGCTGTCCGAAGCGCATGGCGACTGGGACCTGCTGAACATCACCGCGACGGCCAAGGTTGATGGCGACAACATCCTGTTGTCCGGCGAAAAGCTGTTTGTGCTGTGGGCGCAAAGCGCGGATGTCATTATCGCCTCGGTCATGCTGGATGGAAAACCAGCGCTTGTTGCTCTGACCGCTCATGATGTTGCTGGCCGCCTGCGCCGCGAATCCATCATTGACGAAACCAAGCGCAGCTTTGCGGTGTCACTCGATGGTCTGTCGGTGCCCCGCACCGCATTGCTGGACGTCACGCGCGCCACGTCCACATTGGCGCATGTCGAACAGGCGGCCAATCTGTTGCAGAGCGCCGAAATGTGCGGCGGCGCACAGAGCGTGATCGATTACACCGTCAGCTATCTGCAAACGCGCAAACAATTCGGCAAAATCATCGGTGAGTATCAGGCGCTCAAACATCCGACCGTTGACGCTTATGTCGACTATGAAAAAGCGCGGTCGCATTTGTACAGCGCCGCGAACAGTTTCAGCGATCAGGGGATGGGCGAAATCGCCGTGCGGATGGCGAAAGCCGCCGCAGATGGGACCTACAGCTTTGCCGCAGACCGCGCGATCCAGTTCCATGGTGGCTTTGGCTTTACCCATGATTGCGACGCCGGGTTACACCGCCGTGCCGCCATATTCCACGCTTCTCAATTCGGCGATGCTGCATGGCAACGCGCGAAGCTTGCGCCGTTGTTGCTCGGTTAATCATGATGTCCAATGATCGGGGCGAGTGCACGATATGTTGCCGTCGATCTCGATGAAGGCCCGATCATCGCGTGCCTATGATATTTGCTAACTATTGTAACCAAATGAGGTTACGGTTGAGCATAAGCATCTGCAATATAATCGCAAAACGATGAATAGTGGCAAAATGGTGATATTTGCTTTCGTAACGGTTTCGATATGCCGTGCAATTTTATTTGCGAACCTCAAGGGCACATAATTCAAGCGACAAGCGTGCGCCGCATCGATGCTTAGTTGATAAGATTCGGCATTTTTCATCACCTTGGTGGATGTCTAGAAAAGCTCCACGAGGTTTATTTTGTTTGTGTCCGGTAAGAAAAATGGCCGAATTGCAAGATGATTTAAACATCAACGACCCGGTCCGCACTTTCCAGGTTCCCATCCAGTTCACGCGAACGCAGCTGGAAAATATGCTGCTCGCCGTTCAGGCGGATGCGCATGATTCAACTATATTTGACGACGCTTCCCATACAGACGATGTTGCAACGACGCTGGCAGTGAAGAAAGCGGCCGATCTGATCGAAATTGCCAAACGCCGCTCGCGGTTTGCTGCAGCTGCAAACCTGTTTGCTGACCCTGCTTGGTTCATCCTTTTGGACCTGTTTGTTCGGCAACATTCCGGTCTGGACACCGGCGTTTCCAGCGCTTGCCGCGCGTCATTTTCGCCTGTCACAACAGCGCTGCGTCACATTGCGATTATGACCGAACGAAATATCATCGTCCGTCGCTGCGACCCGCGCGACCAGCGCCGTGTATATCTGGAACTGACTGAGGAAACGAAACAGGAAATTCAGCGTATTTTGCTGACTGACAACTATAACGACCTCGTGATCGCGTCTTAAGCGCAGTTTTCGGTTTCGCCACGGGCGAGGCTCGCCCCGATGATGTTAAATGGTATTTCGGCGCAGTTGCATTGCATGGGGCGCTGCTTGCTTGGTGATAGCAGCACGTTCAGAGCGCATTCGCATTCGGCAGGAATCGACATTTATTTGCCAAATCGGCCGCCACAGCCTATTATGCGGTTCGAAATTCATAATTTTTTATACATTCTGCGGTTAATTCGATGAAATCACTTAATGAGCTGGACAGCAAGACGCTGCATGAAATCATGCAGCCGTTAAACATCATAAGGTTGTCTTGTGGTAATATTCGCGCAAGGATTTCAAATCGTCCCGGCGAGGAAACTGATTACCTCATTGAGAAAATGGTGCGTATTGAAGAGCAAGTCGTGCGCGCTACGAAGCTTTTGCAGGATTTAAAGAGGCGCGATGAAAATGACGGTATGCCTCGCGAAAGTTAAGGGGAAATCATTATGTTAGCATGATTCATCGGGCTGTGCGGCAGATGGTTTTTGATGAGTTGGGTGAAGACGCCTGGCTCGCTCTCGAACATAAGCTGGGTATCGGGCCAAATGAGCTGCTCACGGGTATGGTGTATGACGACGCCCTGACCATCGCCATCATTTCGGAGGCGTCTGCGCGGTTGAACTTATCCGTTGATGTCTGTCTTTTCGAATTTGGGCGTTACTGGATAAAATATGCCGAGCGCGGTTCGCTCGCGTCGATTATGAATTTCACAGGCCAAGATTTGGCCAGTTTCATTGAAAATCTGGACAGGTTACATCTTGCGGTGGGCGCAGCCATGCCCGGCGCGGTCTTGCCCTCATTCACCACAGTATCGAAGACACCCGGGCGGCTGATGGTGGAATATCGTTCGGATCGCACAGGTTTGGAGCCATTTGTTCTGGGGCTGTTCGATGGTTTAATTACACGCTTTGGTGCGACCGGCGACGTGAAAATCGCCGACCGTAAGGCAAATGTGATTGTCTTTGAACTTCAATATCAAGACGGAAGTTAGCGCGTGCTGCTGAAATTCACGGAGCAGCAGCTTGCCAGCCTCCTGCCAGCATATCTGCGCCTGGACTCGTCGTTTTGTATTAAAGCCATCGGGCCATCGGTGGCTGAACATTTGCCAAATATCCGGGTTGGCATGCGATGCACCGATGTGTTTGACTTTATTCATACGGATATCGAGCAATTTTTTGACAATCCGCAGGGCGTTAAGCCGATCCGGCTCGTTTCGCATTGTGGAAGCACCCATTTATTTGGTGCAGCGGTTTTCGATAAAACGGGCTGTATCTTGGCAGTGCGGCATGTTCTGTCCGAGGAATCGATGAACAATGGCACATTGTATCTGAACGACTTCGGTTATGCCGACCCTGTGGTGCTCAGTACGATGCTGATCTCGTTGCAGCGGGCCATGCTTGAAGAGTCGCAAGCAACCGCGATTGAGTTGGCCCATGAACGAGAGCGCAGCGCCAGCCTTCTAGAGCGAACCGGCCGGGTCGCAGGCTATATGGGACATGATTTTAACAATTTGCTCTCCATCATCAGGTTGAACGCTGACCGGTTGCTTCGTAAATTTGGTCATGATGAAAAAATCAGCAATCTTGCCCAGATAATTCGGGAAACGGCTGCGCGTGGATCGAACATTACGCAGTCGCTGATGAAATTGTCGCAGCAACAAACGGATACATTGCTGCCCATCATCATCGACGACCTCATTCGGGAAAATGATACCTTCCTGAACAGCGTTGTTGGCTCGGGCATTAGCTTTGATATCGATTTACAGGCCGGCACTTGCGAAAGCGTTATCAGTTATAATGGCTTGCTGAACTGCATTATCAACCTGCTCATTAACGCCCGCGAGGCGATGCCGCATGGAGGACGGATGTCGCTTTCAACATCTGTCGCGCACGGTCTTGCGACCCGCAAATCGGACAGCGGCGAAACCGAACCAAGCGCATATATTGCCATTTGCGTCGCCGACAGTGGTAGCGGAATGAGTGAAGCGTTACTTTCACGTGCGTTTGAGCCGTTATTTTCTTCAAAGCCAAAGGGAACAGGTCTTGGCCTTGCATCTGTCCGGGATTTTGCGAAGGAAATGGGCGGTGACGTCTGGCTAGAATCGCAGGTGGGTGCGGGAACCACGGTGCACCTTCATCTGCCCTTGGCAAATCCGTCCGCCGAAGTTCAAACGCCCCATAAACTTGGGCAGTCCACGGTCACGCCAGCCATTGGCACGCGGCACATACTTTTGGTCGAGGACGAACCTTATGCGCTTGAGGCGCTGGCGGAAATGCTGGAGGCGGAGGGCTATGTGGTTACCCCCTGCGCGTCCGGGGAACAGGCCATGCACGCGCTGGAGCAGCAGACCTATCATCTATTGCTGACCGATATTGTTATGCCCGGGAAAACCGGCACGGAAATCGCCAAGCAGGCCAATCGCTGCCAGCCATCCATCAAGACGATATTGATGAGCGGCTATGTGCCCGATTCGGCATCGCTTGAACCTGGCTGGATGTTCATCCGCAAACCGATGGATAGCGACGATCTGCTCCGTCTTGTCGCGTCCGCAGTCTAAACGGAACCTTGTGCCAGATTAATTGGTCCTGCCCCTAAGCTTCCATGCGCTTTCCAGATAACGCTGCATGGCAGCTTTGGCATCAGGCTCCAGCTCCAGCAATGTGCGGCGTTTATCCGTTGGGTCAGTCCAGCGTTTGACCAAGCCGGCCTCAACCAGATTGTTGACATGACGCAGCGCGGTGGTGAGCGGGACGAGGGTTGTTGCCGATGCGCTTGATGCGGGCACAGGCTCACCACGAAGGCTTGCTTCAGCGAGGTCCAGCAATATTTCCCATGAAGGGCCACTCAGCACAGCGGGATCGAAATATTTCGATTTATTGTGCTGGAGCTTCAACAGCAGCCGGATGAAACCTTGCAAATCGTCGTGCGTTGGCGTCGCGTCGTGATCGATATCGTCCTGCACAGCATGCGGATTCAGTAGCTTGGTAAGTTCCGTGATTTGGAACCGGTTGGCCAAGACGGAATGATTGGCAGACGCGCGCCGCAATGCGGTCGCCAAATGATCCATAGATACAGGCTTGCTAAGTAAATCCGTCGCCTGCGTTTGCATCGCCATGGTGGCAACTTCCAGGCTTGAATGGCCCGTTATCACCAGCGTCACTATCGGCCGATTTGGTTTAAAGCGTACCGCAATTTCGGACAGCAGCGAGATGCCGTTCATGCTCGGCATTTCCAAATCGGTCAGCACAATGCCGATATCTTCGGAATCCGAAATCTTCTTAAGCGCTTCCGACGCATTGCTTGCGCAGACCACATGGTAGCCCAGATTGACGATCGTATCACGGTATTCATCCAGGCAAGCCGGGTCGTCGTCAACGACGAGCACCGTACATCCTTTCGGAATTCGTTTGAAGGTCAACTCTCCGTTTGAGCCGCTGACGTGCATGAAAGGTCCCCGCTGTTCCTGCCAATAGGCTGTCTGGCCCTACTCATTGTGGCGCTTACAATCAATGTAACTTAACCATAAAGATTTACCAGACCCGATCTGCCATGTTTTTGCAGATGCAGCAGTTCTGGCATATGCCGGATCAGATAAGGCAGTTGTCGATTAGAGAACGGCGGGCTGGCTAGGGTTTTAGATGCTACCGACTGTTGCGGAACGCAAAGCGCAAAAGATAATACCATAAAGGTTTTGGGTAACGCACGACCTGGTTCAACCGTCGCCTTGTGCCCCGTGTGGGGACTACGGCTACATGGTAGTACATGCGCAAGATTGCAGTCATTATGCGGCCTCTCGTTTTTCTGAAATGGCGTCTGCGTAAGTCTGGAACAGTTCAACAAAATGATCGTCGAGTGTCCGTGCTGTAGCGGCTGCGCACTGCGCGGCCGATCGGAGTTGATGTTGATCGCGATCCAATAGGCGCTCAATCGCCAATGCCGCATCATGCGCGTTTCCGGGCACATAAGTTTCACTAAAATCTGGATGGGCAATATCTGCGACCGCGCCGGCGTTCGGGAGGACCAAAGGCAACCCTGAAGCCAGCGCCTCAGACGCGACAAGCCCAAAAGTCTCTGCAGATGACCCATGCACCAGCGCATCGCAACTCGCCATTATTGTCGCCAGCGCGGTGCGATTGCGGATAGGCTCAAGCAACTGGATATGCGGGTTGCCATTTACATGCTCAATTACCGATGCCTGCTGGTGGCCATTGCCGATCAACACTAAGCCCACTGGCCGTTTCGCCGCGACGCGCGCCACCGCGTCGATAACGCAGGGCCAGCGTTTCTCTGGCGTATGGCGACCAATGCCTAACAACAGCGTGGCGGTATCGGGTAAGTTACAACGGGCCAACAAATCCCGGCGAACGGATATATGTCTCCGTGCGGGCGAAAACACGCCTGCATCTACGCCCATGGGGATGTTGACAGCACCAAAGATGCCGCCGCTGGCGAGCCTTTTTTGAAGGCTGGGCGATGCACATACCGTATAGTCAAAACTGTTACACATGCGCCTGAGATAACGCCAGAACCATTCAAACTGCCGATCAATGGCATCGTGCGAGGCAACGCCATCGAACCAGCGATATGCCCATGCCGACAGCGGGTCATGGTGCATGAAGATCGACCGAAGTGCCTTGCCGTTCCAGCTTCGGGCAATCCATGCACCGCGCCATGGGGAGGATGCCTCAAGGACATCGGGCTGCACCCTGTCCAATATTGCGTGAACGGGAGCCGCGTCCCAGAACATGCCATATTTTTTGTCAAAAGGCAGGGGCGGGGCTTTTACATAGATGATCCGGCATTCGTTTCCATATTCTACCACTTCGTCTCTATTGCCAGGGGCAATGACGGTTATGGCATGTCCCAGCCGCGCTCCAAAAGCGAGCTTCGCATGGATATATGTCCGGACCCCGCCACCTTCAGGCGCGTAAAATTCGCAGACATCGACAATCTTCATGGCTGTCCTCCGGTCGTTTGATTTTTGACCGGGCCAACGCCAATTCCTTGCCGATAATTCATGACGATTGAAATGGAACGGACGCCCGGCCCGAGCGTGAGCGCAACCGCTTGTACTTTGGGCTTACGAAATCCCAGCTTTGGGTTGTTCGCAAAGCCCACTCCATCACCCGAAAGACCGAACTTTCCATTGTCATCACGATCGTGCAGCAACGCCAACGCATATCGCCCGGGACGTGGGGCGCGAATGCATATCGAAACTGGCCCTGCGCTCGGGACAGCCATCGGCACCCGCCGAAACGGTTTGCCAGCCGCAATCAATAGCTTATCGCTTTGAAGGAAGTCAGCATCATTGTCGGGGTAAAGCTCCAATATGAGCTTACCTTTGCGGTCCTTTAAGCCGATAACGCTCACGCTGACTGCAGGGCCTGTTTCCGCCGCGCGGCAATCCGCGCCACTGCGTCCGCGTTCCGCCTTAGGTGGCACGTTAGCGTGCGCGGAAACCGATGCGCTGATGATTGCGAGGGTCCATATAATCTTCATGACGATTTTCCCATTTCGGGAAATATGTCGCGATTTCGCAAAAGCAGCGCCGAGGCTCCCAACATTGCCGCAACCAATATATGTAGTGCCAAAATTGCGGTCGCTGTAAGCGTTATCAGCGTTGAAACCGCGCTGTCCTGGCCGACTAAGAATATAGCGATAACAGCGAAAAGGGCTTCTTTGTTCGGCAAAAACGGTAACCGTCCGACCAGTAGCCGAACCATTGACAAGACCAGCCAAAAGCCAAAATGCGGTCCAGGTAAAATTATGAACCACAATAAGGCGCACAAAAATACGCCTGCGGATAAACGAAGAATGTGGACCCCAAAAATCCACCATAATTGCGTGCGCTCAAGCGTGAATACACGGCGTGAAAAAAACAATATCAGGAACGACAGCATCAACATGGCCGCGGCGCATATGACTGATGTATCCGTATAGGCGCCAAGATGCAGTTGCGACAAAAATGGATAGGTTAGAAGCAACAACAGCAACGCGACGAGATTTGCCGCCAAGGCAGACAGAATGTTGACGTCCTTTATGGCCCCAAAGGGGGCCGCGATTAAATCCGTGCGTTTACGTGCCCATAAATAAAAATAGACTTCGCCCGAATAGGATATGAGCACTTCATTGCCGATGCGTTTGGCGAGAAGGATGAAAAAACCCGAAACCGGCAGCGCCCAAAGACGCCGAAAGATAATCCAGTCAGCAATGGGAAGAGCAAAATACAATGCGAGCAGAACCGGCAGAAACCAAAAATTTTGCGGTAATGCATTGTGCAACTGCTTCGCGTCTATCTGGCCAAGTTGAAGCACCAGTGCGATCAGCAAGGCTCCGGACAGGATGCGTGACAGCCAGGTCGACCAAAGCTTTCGCTCGGGCTTTAACGCTGGCAAATCAAGATGCGCAAAAGGCGTGGCCGTCAGTGTCACGCGGCACCCCAGTTACGGTCACGCAGAACGGTATCGCGCTGCCCACGCGCATCGAACCTATTGGCTAAAAACCGATAGAAAAAGTCATGCTGCCGTGCGCTTGGGGTCACATGGTAGATCACACGCTCCGCCAACGTCCAGCGTACATTGCGGCGGTCAGCCCGACGGTCTGATGATGTGCACCAAAAATTCGAATGATAAATTTGCCGTCCCTGTTTCAGCACGCGGTGCATCAACTCATGGTCCTTTAAAACATAGGGCCATAAGGCAGGATCGTACCCTCCTACGGCTTGTAATGCTGATGTCCGGAATGTCTGCGCCGCGCCGCTGGTATGGTTTTGATGTGGCAAAATGCGTACGGCAAGAAGCCTGTGCATCATGCTTATCAAACCCTTAAATACTCCTTCGCGGCGGAGATAGGCACATGCGGCGACATACTCCGCGCCCTTGGCGTCAAACAGTGACGTCGCCGCCGCCAGATAATGCGGAGGATAATATGTGTCCGCATCGCAAATCGCCGTGAATTCCGTATCAACCGCTGCAATTCCCGTCTGCAAGGCGTAAACTTGACCCGGCCGGGGTTCGTGCAAAAAGGTTACTTTGCCGGGGTGCGCAGCAAGCTGTTTGCGAGCATTATCGATGCAACTGTCGGTGGAGCCATTGTCGACGATGATCAAATCAAAAGCAGTCGTTTGGGCAAGCACCGACGTCAGCGTCTGCGGCAAAAAATCGGCCTCATTATAAACCGGTATGACAATCGACCAACGCACAAGCTACCCTCGGATAATCTCAGGAGCCATTGCATTCATTTGCCAAAGTGTAGTGTCAGAACTGTGTCAGATTTATGATAAAAATATATATCTGCTGTAACAAATGTCTCTTGAAGGCTCTTCATAATAATTCAGGGCACAGCGTTCGGCTTCACGCTGATCCAAGGTTTTGGTGCTGATTCGCTTATAGCCAGTGGAGTTCGGAAAACGGACACGAGCCTGCCAGACAGGATCTTTCAGCTTATCCCGCTTGTAGAGAATGACCCGCCCGTCACCGCGCAGATCAATCCGAACATCACCGTCATTGGCCATACTCCGCATTTCCCTGACTTTCTCAGCCCGATTAGGAAGTTGGCCAATGGGCACCGGTATTTAAGCCGCAATCGGGACAGCGCTGCGTTTAAATATTGTTATATATCAATGTTTTGAATGGCGCACCCAAGAGGATTCGAACCTCTGGGTCGTGTGCACGTTTTGTGCATTTTTTAGCTGTGGAAATATCGTCATAATTCTACTGGTTTTACAAATATTTAAGGTGATTTTGGCGGCTGTTATAGAGTGAAGTCGGAACTGGTGTCTTGCATCATAATTGCTATGGAGACAGGGGGCGCTTCCGTGATTGTATAAGTGAGTTGGTTCGCTAATATTGCATTCTACCTACAAGGAGTGATTGATGAAACCAATCAATTTACTGGGAGCGATAGCGGCGCTCGTAATGGCAGCAACCCCCGCTTATGCTGCGAATTGGGTTTATGTAACCACTGACGTAAATGACACCGATTTTTATTACGATGCCGACACCATTGTTCGCTCTGGGAACCAGGTTACGGTTTGGGAAAAATTTGATCATTCACGGGATAAGACCGTTAAGGAGCGTGAGCGAAAAAGGCGGTATCGCTACGACTGTGCGCAACGTACGAGCGCTCTTCTTGATTCGATTATTTATTATCCCGACGGAAAAAGTAGTTCATTCACTTGGAACGCATATGAGCAAGAAACGAAGCCCATTGTTCCTGACACGGTGGGCGACGTGACATTTAAAGCGGTTTGCGCTGCGACGGCACCTTAGCGATCGGCTTCAAAAAATTCACCTAGTTTTTCTGACGCATATCTAACAAAATATCTGTCATTTTTTGATTATCTGAAACAAAATATGTCATATTATCGATTAATGTCTGTACCGTTACACCATCAGATCCAATAACTATGTAGTTATAAAAAGCCAAATAATTATCATCTTCAAGCCATATTGGATGACTATATTGTTCATTTTTTGATGCTAATTTTATGATCTTTTCCGTTTCTTCGTACGTTGCATCGATTATGTAATCAATAAATTGAACATATGAGCAGCCATCTTTGGTGCAACCGCTAAAACCCACTAGAATTTCTTCGCCGCCAACACCCGTCGACATCATCGGTAACTTAGGATTGTCGTAGGATATAGTAGCCTGATATCCCCTGATTCTAAGCGCTTTTGCAAATTCCTCCGGCTTACGAATCGTTTGCTTCGCATCTCCCATCCACTCCTCTGGCGCAGCGGTGCCTAATTTGTATTCCTGGCGGCTTGTGGGGCCCTTAGTTGCTGTGGAGGTTGTTACAGGCGGCTGAGCGCTCCTCTTTCTTCTTTCTTTACTGGAAGTGCTCGGCAAAAGATCAAACTCAATCCCTGACATCGCCGTAGTCTTATCATTTAGCCAGAGTATTTTTTCGGGAGGAGCCAGTGTCGCAAATACAACTGTCTTTTCGCCGAACCCGAGCTGCGATAGGTAGTGACCTACCAGAGCGTTACCAACGCCAGTCTCAATTTTTGTGCCGTCGGTATTGAGGTAACTTGCGTGGAAACCAACTTCGCCGCCACCATCGATAATGCGTCGAGAACCCGAAATCCAGATTAGTGCGCAAGCTGAGGCGCAACTGCTTCCGTCTAAAACGACTGTTGCATAGCCTCTAAGTTTGATTGTACGACCAATGTCCATAGCTGGGTATATCGCCCCGCCTTCGCTGTTAAGGACAACAATGGCGTCTGAATATTCAGCAGCTAGCTTTCTGAATTTTTCGTCATCTCCCGCTATGATCTCGCCGTCGATAAGAATGAAAGGCTGGTCGTCGCCTTCGTCTGCGGGTACGACATTTATGTCGGCACTTATTGCTGCCGTCGACATAAAGAATGCACTAAAAAAGAGCAAGGCTGCACTCAAAACTCGCATCACTCAGTTCCGATCTGTCATAGATTCATTCTAGCGAATAAGCTTTAAAGTTTGTTATGATAAAATAGCTTTAGTGTTTTGTCATACATTCTGTGCTGTGTACACGATTTGTGCATAGCTAAAAAGCGCCATTTAAGACGCAATCGGCACATCGCTGCGTTTAAATATTGTTATATATCAATGTTTTGAATGGCGCACCCAAGAGGATTCGAACCTCTGGCCTCTGCCTTCGGAGGGCAGCGCTCTATCCAGCTGAGCTATGGGTGCTTGTGGCGGTCGGTTAGCAGGCGGAGCGGCATCGCGCCAAGTTTTTTTTGGGCGGCGCCACTTTTTTGGCTGGGGCGCGGTTTTACGGCGGATGGAACCTATCATTGCGCCCTTCGATTTGTCCGGTGACGCGATATATGCGCTGCCCGAAGCTATTGGCTGGATAACTCAAAAACGCGATGCTACGGCGATGTTATGCAGAACCATTTTGAATTGACGGACGATCAGGTCGCCATCCAAGATATGGCGCGCAAATTCACTGCCGACGCGATTACGCCCTTTGCGGCCGAATGGGACGAAAAGTCGCATTATCCGGTCGATGTCTGGAAAGCGGCGGGCGAACTTGGCTTTGGCGCCATTTACGTGTCCGAAGAATCGGGTGGTACTGGCCTTGGACGGTTGGAAGCGGCGCTGATCATGGAAGCGATGGCCTATGGCTGCCCCACCACAAGTGCCTTCATTTCGATCCATAATATGGCTGCGTGGATGATCGACTGCTTTGGCGGCGCGGAGCTTAAGGCGCGTTATTTGCCTGACCTTGTGTCGATGCAGAAAATCGCCAGCTACTGCCTGACGGAACCCGGCAGCGGATCGGACGCAGCAGCGCTGAAGACAAGCGCGCGGCGTGATGGTGACCATTATATCGTAAACGGCACGAAGCAGTTCATCTCCGGTGCGGGTTATAATGACGTCTATGTTGTCATGGTCCGGACCGGTGAGGAAAAGACCAAGGGCGTCACCTGCCTTGTGGTCGACAAGGATACGCCGGGCTTGAGCTTCGGTGCGCCAGAGAAAAAGCTTGGCTGGAACGCTTCACCCACGGCGCAAGTGATATTTGAAGATTGCCGCGTGCCGGTGGCCAATCGCGTGGGCGCAGAAGGGGATGGTTTCCGCTTTGCGATGATGGGCTTGGACGGCGGGCGCTTGAACATCGGGGCGTGCTCGCTTGGCGGTGCGCAACGTTGCCTCGACGAAGCCATTGCTTACACCAAAGAGCGTCAGCAATTTGGCCAACCCGTTGCCGATTTTCAGAATACGCAATTCATGCTCGCTGACATGGCCACCGATTTGGAGGCCGCGCGGGCGTTGCTCTACATCGCTGCGGCCAAGGTCACGGCAAACGCACCCGACAAGTCCCGCTTTTCCGCGATGGCGAAGCGGCTGTCGACCGACAGCGGAAGCGAGATAGTGAACAAGGCGCTGCAGCTTTTCGGCGGCTATGGATATTTACGCGATTATCCCATTGAGCGCTTCTGGCGCGACTTGCGGGTACATTCGATTTTGGAAGGGACCAATCAGGTCATGCGTATGATTATCGGACGGGATTTGTTACGCCAATGACCGATGATATTTTGCTAAAAGTTGAAGGACATGCTGGCTTCATTAGCTTGAACCGGCCATCGGCGCTGCACGCGCTGACATTGCCGATGGTGCATGCCATGACTGCGGCCCTGCTGGAATGGCGGGACGATCCTGCGGTGAAGTGCGTGGTTATTGATCATACCGACGGGCGCGGTTTTTGTGCCGGTGGCGACATCGCCTTTTTGCGCAATTCCGCCATGAATGATGGCGGCGAATCCGGGCGCAAGTTTTTCCACGACGAATATCAGCTCAACCATTTGCTGTTTAATTATCCCAAGCCGGTTGTGGCGTTCATGGACGGTATCACGATGGGTGGCGGCGTTGGCATCAGCCAGCCTGCGCGTTTCCGCGTGGCGACCGAGAACACAAAATTTGCTATGCCTGAAACCGGCATTGGCTTGTTTCCCGATGTCGGGGGCGGATGGTATCTTTCGCGGCTTGAGGGGCGTGTGGGCCAGTTTCTCGCGCTTACCGGCGCGCGTATCGCAGGCGCAGGCTGTCTCTCGTTTGGACTGGCCACACATTATTTGACGAGCCATGTTCTTGCCGAAGCGAAGTCGCGGATCGCGACCGAGGATGTAGACCGGATTGACGGCATATTGAGAACCTTGTCGGTCACGCCGCCCGATTCCAAAATCGTTGAGACAATAGTCCAGATCAACCGCCATTTTGCGTCGGACAAGCTAGAAGATATTCTGTCGAGCTTGGAAGGCGATGACAGCGAATGGGCCATGAAAGAGCTGGCGACTTTGCGGACCAAAAGCCCGCAAACCTGCAAAGTTGCTCTGCGCCAATTGGCCGAGAGCAGCAAGCTGAACGACTTTGCCGATAACATGGCCATGGAATATCGTATCGCCAGCCGCGTGATTGTGCGCCCCGACTTTGCTGAAGGCGTGCGGGCCGTGATCGTCGACAAAGACAATGCCCCTAAATGGGATCCCGCGACAGCCGAAGGCGTTACGGACGCACTCATCGATGCGATCTTTGCCCCATTACCTGATCAAGAAGAATGGAAGCCGCTATGAGCTACGAAACAATATTGGTTGAACAGCGCGGTGCGGTGACGCTTATCACGCTCAATCGTCCGCAGGCTTTGAACGCATTAAACAGCCAGGTTCTGGCGGACCTCATTGCTGCCCTCGCTGCATTCGATGCCGACGACAACCAGCGTTGTGCTGTGCTGACCGGCAGCGAAAAGGCATTTGCTGCGGGCGCGGACATTAAGGAAATGCAAAGCCAGTCCTTTGCGGACATGTATGGCAACAACTTTTTCGCAGGCTATGATCGCGTGACAGCCACCCGCAAGCCATGGATTGCGGCGGTGAACGGCTTTGCGCTTGGTGGTGGGTGCGAACTTGCTATGATGGCTGACTTTATCATTGCCGGCGACAATGCAAAATTCGGGCAGCCGGAAATCAAGCTTGCGGTTACCCCCGGCATGGGCGGTTCGCAACGGCTGACACGCGCGATCGGCAAGGCCAAGGCGATGGAAATGTGTCTGACGGGTCGCATGATGGACGCCCATGAGGCCGAACGTTCCGGCTTGGTCGCGAAAGTTGTTCCTGCGGCAGAGCTGGTGGATGAAGCCATCAAAACTGCGACAGCCATCGCCGCCATGGCGCCCTTGGCTGCGCTGGCATGCAAGGAAATGGTCAACGCTGCATTCGAAACAACGTTGCAGCAAGGCGTCGTTTTCGAACGCCGATTGTTCCACGGGCTGTTCGGGACGGAAGATCAGAAGGAAGGGATGGCTGCTTTTGTCGAAAAGCGTCCTGGCAACTGGACGGGAAAATAAAGCGGTTGGGTTAATTGGCGACAAGGTTCCGCAGCCAGAGGACCTCGCGTTCGCTGATTTTGTGCAGTTTATCGTCCGAAATGTAAAAAATATTTACAATTTGTAATTTACAAGCGGGTATATTCCATATTTAGCGTCCACATTGATTGTCGAACGGTTGCGACCCTGTGGATGGGAGTGATAAATGTCTGTTTTAATTGGTATTCCATCGGTGCGTGCCACCATATCATGTGCAACCGCTGCAACTTTGATGCGTTTAACCACCATTTTAAACAGTCGATCAATCAGCTATAAATTCTCTTGGATCTCATATGCGGAAGTAGCAGCGGCTCGGAACATTCTTGCCGCCGAATTTTTGGAGGGTGATTACGATACCTTCATTGGCATCGATGACGATGTTGGTATCGGTCCAATAGCGCTCGAAATGCTGTTGGATCATGATTCTCCCGTTGTGGGGGTTTATCTACCACAACGTTCAATCGACCTAAACGCTTTCGAAAATGCTATTGTATCAGGGATGCGAGGCAAAAACGCCAGGTTTGCTGTCGCACCCTATATCGGCTGTTTCGCAAATACGAAAAACCCCGAATATGGCACTATCGGGAAGGTGGAATTTATCGGTACCGGTTTTCACATTGTGCAGCGGACAGTGCTTGAAACAATCATTGAGTGCGATCTAGCGCCCGAATTGCGGACAACCACGCATAACTTTGATAAAAAGATGTATGGGTTTTTCAGCAATATTGTTGATGAAAACGGTGCGGAACTCTCAGAGGATTTTAGTTTCTGTAGGCGCGTGACGGAGGCAGGCTTCGATGTTTACGCGTATCTTGGGCCGGGCGTTACCCACACTGGAACCATGAGCTTTGAGAGTTGAGTGTTGAGAGTGCCTATGACGACCTTTAGGGCCACGTCATCCTGAAACAAGTTCAGGATGACGAACGGCAAGAGTATCGCTGCTCCTCGACGGCGTGCCGGACATCAGCCGCTATTTGCCGCTAAGCTTCTCAATCTCTTGAAACTTGCCAAGGCCGCAGCCGGCACCTTCATATAGTCGGCCGCCCTCGTCGTGCAAAACGTGCACAATATCGACGCTGCACAATTGGTTGATCGAGGTGCGGTAGGAAAAACGCTCCTCGAATTTTAAACCGGGGCAGCTTTGTGGCAGGGTATTGCGATAGGTCTTGCCGCCCGCCATGCGGAAATCGATATTGCGGCTATCGATGACTTTCGTTGACCGTATCTGCGATATCGTGACGCAGCTTTTCGGCTCGCCGACCGCCCGGACAGGCGCGGGAGTGTCTTTGCCCGAAAGCGCAATCGCGCTACCGCCCGAAAGCAATGCAACAGCAGGAATGATTAGCAGTATTTTACGCATGTTTGCTCTCCCATATTACCCGGCTGTTTTAACGGTGCCAGTCTGAACTGTAGCTGACTTGATTTTGGGCGGCGGCGTTTTGGGTTTGAAACGGCACAGGTCCGCGACCGGACAGCGCCAACATTCCGGCGTGCGCGCCTTGCAGATATATCGACCGTGCAGGATCAGCCAATGATGCGCGCCAACGCGAAACGGTTGCGGGGTTTTCTTTTCGAGCGCCTTTTCAACGGCCAGAACGGTTTTGCCCGGTGCGATTCCGGTCCGGTTGCCGACACGGAAGATATGGGTGTCGACGGCAAAGGTCTCTGCGCCGAAAGCGGTATTCATGACGACATTTGCCGTCTTGCGTCCAACGCCGGGCAGCGCTTCAAGCGCGTCGCGATCGGCCGGGACGTCGCCTGCATGGTCGCGCACCAATATCTCGGACAGGGCAATCACGTTTTTGGCTTTGTTGTTATACAGCCCAATGGTTTTGATATGCGCCTTCAGCCCATCAAGTCCCAACGCCACCATTTGTGCGGGCGTTTTGACCTCCGCAAACAATGCTTTGGTGGCTTTGTTCACGCCGACATCGGTGGATTGGGCAGAGCACGTGACCGCAACAAGCAATTGATAGGCATTGCCATATGCAAGCTCGGTTTCAGGCGCAGGATTCGCCTCCGCAAGGCGGCGGTAAAATTCGAAGATATCTGCCTTTTTCAAAGGCCAAGCACTTCCTGCATCGTGAACCGGTCGGCTTTTTGCCGCGTCAGCCAAACAGCGGCTTTTACCGCGCCGCGCGCGAATATCGCGCGGGTTTCAGCGCGATGGACAAGCTCGATCCGTTCATGTTCGGATGCGAAAATGACATGATGGTCCCCTGCGACGCTGCCGCCGCGTAAGGAGGCAAAGCCAATGTCGCCGGCTTTGCGCGCGCCGGTGATGCCGTCGCGGCCCCGGTCGCTATGTTGCTTTAGATCGATGCCGCGTCCGCTGGCTGCGGCTTCGCCCAGCAGCAGGGCGGTACCAGACGGCGCATCGACCTTATGCCGGTGGTGCATTTCCAATATTTCGATATCCCAATCTTCACCCAATTGGCGTGCCGCCTGCTGCACGAGCGCCGAAAGCATCGTCACCCCCAATGAGGTGTTGCCCGTCTGCAAAACCGGAATGTCGCGCGCGGCATTATCAATCAGGAAATGGTGGCGTTCCTCCAGTCCGGTGGTGCCAATGACGATCGGTTTGCCCGCAGCAACGCATGCATCAAGGTTCGCCTCAATCGCATGCGGGCTGGAAAAATCGACGAGCACATCACTGGACGCAACCAAAGCGCCAAGATCATCGCCTTTGTCGACGCCGCCTGCATATGTCTGCCCATCCGCCGCAATTGCGTCGACCAAAGCCTGCCCCATGCGGCCCGCGCTGCCAATGATACCTATTTTCATAACCGTCACCCTGATATTGTTTCAGGGTCTTACTATATTAGGGAGCCGAAACAAGTTGTGCTGTGTACGACGTCAGCCACAGCGGGACAGTGAAGGAGCAAATGTGGATCGCCAAATCAAAAACATCGTCATTCTGACAGGGGCTGGGGTCAGCGCGGAGAGCGGTATTGATACGTTTCGCAGCGCGGGTGGATTGTGGGAACAGCATAAGGTCGAGGATGTCGCCACGCCGGAAGCCTTTGCCCGCGATCCCGACCTTGTGCTGCGTTTCTACGATATGCGCCGCGAACGCATTCAGCAGGTGGAGCCAAATGCCGCGCATTACGCGCTGGCGCGGCTCGATGCGGAATGGAGCGGCAATTTGCTTTTGGTGACCCAGAATGTCGACGATTTGCACGAACGGGCAGGAACCAAACGCTTGCTGCATATGCATGGGGAGCATCTGAATGCCTGGTGCACCGCGTGCGATGTACGCCATGGCTGGCGCGGCACATTGATTGACCGACCGGCCTGTCCATCGTGCGGCATATCTGGCCAATTGCGGCCCGACATCGTCTGGTTCGGCGAAATGCCCTACCGGATGGGTGATATCTACCACGCACTGAACCGCGCTGATTTGTTTGTGAGCATTGGCACATCCGGCGCAGTCTATCCCGCTGCCGGTCTTGTCCGTGAAGCCCGTCAAAACGGCATCGCCACATTGGAGCTAAACCTTGAACCATCGCACGGCAGTTCTTGGTTCACGGAATCGCGCCATGGCCCGGCGACGGAGCTTGTTCCAAAATGGGTGGACGAGATCTTAGGCGGCTAAGCCGCCGCAGCTGGAGCAGGCCGGATCTTTTGGCAATTTGATGGACCGCATCGATGGGGTCAGTCCGTCAAACAGGTGCAGCTTGCCCTGCTGCGGCTCTCCAAAGCCCGTCAGCGCGCGTATCGCCTCCATCGCTGCGAAGCTGCCCATAAGCCCGCACATCGCTCCCAGAACGCCTTGTGTGGCGCAATCGTCGCAATCATCGGGATCGTGGGCATCACCGACGAAGCAGCGATAGCATGGCGCATCTGCCTGCCATCCGGTGAATGTGCCAATCTGTCCATGAAACTGCCCAATCGCGGCGCTCACCAACGGCACCTTTGCCGTAAGACACAGGTCATTGACGATCAGGCGCGTCATAAAATTGTCGCTGCCATCGATCACCACATCGACCCCCGCCATTATGTCGGCGCTGCTGTCTTTGCCAATCCGCTGCTGAAGCGCGTTAAAGGCGATGTCCGGGTTTAGCCGCGCCGCTGCCGCGCCAGCCGCTTCCACCTTGGCGGTGCCAATATCACGGTCACTGTACAAAATCTGACGCTGGAGATTGGACAGCGCCACATCATCATCATCGACAACGCTGATCGTTCCGACGCCGGCTGCCGCAAGATATTGAATTGCCGGACATCCTATGCCGCCTGCGCCAATCAGCAGGACATGGCTCGACAATAATTTGCTTTGCCCCGCGCCGCCAATATCACGCAACACAATGTGGCGGGCATAACGGTCAAGCTGTTGATCGTTAAGCGTCATACGCCAGTTGAGCCGAAACCCCCAGCGCCCCGCACGGTTTCGTCCAGGTCATCCACCTCGACCAAGTGGCCGTGGGTGACAGGCGCCACGACAATCTGCGCAATCCGGTCGCCTTTGTTAATCATGAAATCATCTTCGCCCAAATTGGCCAGAATGACCTTTACTTCGCCGCGATAATCGCTGTCGATGGTTCCGGGTGTGTTGAGGCAGGTGATCCCATGCTTCAGCGCAAGGCCCGAGCGCGGGCGCACCTGCACTTCATATCCATCGGGAATGGCAAAGGCGAAGCCGGTTGCGACGGCATGGCGCTTGCCAGCGCGCAGGTTCAGGCTTTCGGCGGCGCAAATATCCATGCCGGCTGCTCCTGACGTCGCATATGCGGGCAAAGCCAAGCCCGCGCCATGGTTCAGGCGCTTGACGCGCACTTCAACTGTTTGCGAGCTCATCGGCGACCTTCTCCATCAATTTTCGTGCGATAACGTCCTTGGGGCTTTCCAGCCAGCTATCAACGCCTGCCTTTGTTACGATGTGAAAGGCGTTGTTCTCACCGCCCATGACATCGCCTGACACATCGTTAGCGACAATCCAGTCGCAGCCTTTTTTCGCAAGCTTGGCCTGCGCATGGGCAATGATATTTTCGGTCTCTGCCGCAAAGCCGATCACGAGCTTCGGACGCTGCTTATGCATGGCCAGGCTTGCAAGGATGTCCGGATTTTCGGTCAGTGCGAGCGGCGGAATGGCATTGCCGTCTTTCTTGATTTTCTGGTCCGGCGCTTGTGCGGCGCGCCAGTCCGCGACGGCGGCGACCATGATAGCGGCGTCGACGGGCAGGGCCTTCTCGACCTCAGCCTGCATCTCCAGCGCGGTTTCGACATCAATGCGCAAGACACCGGGCGGTGTTGGCAGATGCACGGGGCCAGCGATCAGCGTAACTTCAGCGCCCAGATCAGCCGCCGCCGCTGCAATGGCAAAACCCTGACGTCCCGATGAGCGGTTGGCGATGTAGCGCACAGGATCAATCGCCTCATGCGTGGGCCCAGCGGTCACAAGCACGCGTTTGCCAAACAACGGACGATGATCGACATCGGCAAAATCGGGTTGCGCGGTATGCGGCGTTGCGCTTGGCATGGTGGTCGGCGAACGACCCGACGCCAGTTGCGTATTGAAGGGTACGCCCAGCATGCTGCAAATCTGTTCGGCAACGGCGGGCGGTTCGGGCAGGCGGCCCGGGCCGAATTCGCCACACGCCATGGCCCCTTCATCGGGGTTCATGATATGGACGCCATCGGCGCGCAGCTGTGCCAAGTTGCGCTGTGTCGCCGGATGGTTCCACATGCGGACATTCATCGCCGGAACCGCCAAAACGGGCTTGTCCGTCGCGAGCAGAATGGTCGTCGCCAAATCATCGGCGATACCAGCGGCCATCTTGGCAAGGATATTGGCAGTGGCAGGACAAATCACCACAAGGTCGGCCTGACGGCTGAGCTGAATATGCCCAATTTCGCGTTCTTCCTTCAGGTCGAACATGTCGCCATATACGTGGTCTTCGGTCATGACGCCCATCGAAAGCGGCGTGACAAATTCGGCCGCGCTTTTCGTCATCACCGCGCGTACGGCAACACCCTGACGCTTTAGCAAGCGAACAAGTTCAAGCGCTTTATAAGCGGCGATGCCGCCGCTAACGATCAAGAGGACGCGGGCTTGGGTCATGGCTTCAATATCCGCTGAATAGTTTATCGACGGCTGACGTAATGACTAAATCGTCATGCGCCAGAGAGCCGATTTTTGCACCAAGTCTATCGACCGGAATGGCGAAGATCAGATGCGTCGACATAATATAACGTTCATCATTAATCACAAATTCGGGATGTAGCCGCGATACGGACTGCATGCCTTCTGCTGGTAAAAGCGGTACAACCACCCGACTGCCAAATTCATCCAGCAAATCTGACTGGATATCCAGCAACAGACCGCGCGCCTGTGCACCTTTATAAATGTCAAAGCGCGCCATTAAAATTGGCGAAATTCGTCATATGGCATGCCGTTTTCGGCCACCCATTTGTTCCAGCTTTCAATAGCCTGCCGGTTATCGCGTTTCCACTCTTCGCCCAATGCTTTGCGCACTTGTTCTTGCAGCCCGGTTTCGCAGGCTTGCGATACGTTGATGCCAAGCCGCTTGGCTTCGTCAACCATATCACCGGGCAAGCTCACATTTGTGGCGCGCTTTGGGGCGGTAAAGCGGGACGGCTTGTTCATGTGCATGGCATATGCGCAATCAAAATGTTGGTCAAGTGAACGCGATAGTGCCCGCGACCCCAAGTGCGCCGGCCAACAAGGCGACAACGACATAGCGCCAACCGTTGCTTTTGCCCTTACGTTCCCAAATCAGCTGCACGGGCGGAAGCGGGGGTGGTTCCGGCGCGCCGCCCTTGCGGGGAAGTTGTTCGTCCAAACGGCGGATGATGTCGGGTATCATCTGCAAGGTTTCGGCTTGCTTGCGAATACCGTCGGCGAGCATGGCTTCGGGGCCAAGCTCTCCGCGAATCCATTCGCGCACATAGGGAGCGGCAACATCCCACATATTGATGCTTGGGTTCAGCGAAGTCGCAATGCCTTCGACCATGACCATCGTCTTTTGCAGCAACAGCAAATGCGGCTGCGTCTGCATGTCAAAGTCGCGGGTGATCGCAAATAGGCTGTCGAGCATTTGCCCGACCGACAATTCGCTCACGGGCTTGCCGCGTGTCGGCTCGCCAACAGCGCGCAGGGCGGTCGCGAATTCATCGACATTATGATAGCTTGGCACATATTGCGCTTCGAAATGGATTTCGGCGACGCGTTTATAATTGCCGGTGGTCAATCCGTAGAGGATTTCCGCAAGCCAGAAACGCGCTTGCCGGTTGATGCGGCCCATGATGCCAAAATCGATGGCCACAATCGTGCCGTCTGCCTGAACGAACAAATTGCCCTGATGCATGTCGGCGTGGAAGAAGCCTTCCGAAATCGCCTGACGTAAAAATGTCAGCACGAGCTTCTCGGCCATTTTGTTCAGATCGTGGCCAGCGGCTTTTAGCGCATCGATATCGGCAATCTTGACGCCGTCGACCCATTCCAGCGTGAGCACGCGGCCGGACGTCCGGTCCCAATCAATGGCGGGGATCATATAGCCGTCGACGGCGACCATGGCGTCTTTCAGCTCAGACGCGCTCGCGGCTTCGCGGCGCAAATCGAGTTCGCGCAAGGTCCAGCGTTTCAGATTGGCGATGACAAGCTGCGGTCGCAAGCGCGCAGCTTCGCCGCCCAATGCTTCCAGATGTGCTGCGGCCCATTCATAAGTTTCGATATCACGGGCAAATTGTTCGCGAATACCGGGACGAAGGACTTTGACAGCGACGTCTTTGCCTTCGGTTGTCCGTGCACGGTGCACCTGCGCGATGGAGGCTGCGCCCACGGGCACTGGGTCGATATATTCAAACAGCTCTGCAGCGGGTTTATTTAAGCTGCTGTCGATCTGTGCGTACACAAGATCGAACGGTGCGGGCGGAAGCTGATCCTGAAGTGATAGCAGATTGCGGGCCGCTTCCTCACCAATGATATCTGGACGGGTGGCAAGCGTTTGCCCCAGCTTAATGGCCGCAGGGCCAATGGCGCGAAAGGCGCCGGCATAATCGGGCACCTTGGGCTGGCGCGTTCCGATGCGCGCGATGCGGCAAAGGCGTTTTACTTGCGGCGGTGTGTTCCGGTCAGCTTCGATCGCGCGCAGCGCGCCGTGCCGCGCGAGAATGCGGCCCCATTTGAGCAAACGGAAAATATGGGTTGCGGGACGGGTCATCAGCGCGGAAGTTAAACCTTCCAGCCGCTATGAATGGCGACAAGTCCGCCCAAAATGGGTTCTACCTTGGTTTGCACAAAGCCCGCTTCGCCAATCATGCGCTTAAAATTTTGCATGTCGGGAAAACGGCGGATCGATTCGACGAGATATCGATAGCTGTCCTCATCACCCGCAATGGCTTTGCCAAGCTTAGGGACAAGCTTGTCCGAATAGACGTCGTAAATTTGTGCGAGGCCAGGCCATTCAACCGTCGAAAATTCGAGGCAGAAGAAGCGGCCACCATAACGCAGCACGCGATGTGCCTCGCGCAGTGCCTTGGGAATGTCGGTGACGTTGCGGATGCCAAAGGCAATTGTATAGGCATCAAAATGCGCATCGGGAAAGCTGAGCGTTTCGGCATTTTGCGGGGACCAGATCAGGCTGTCGATCCCGCGCTTCATCGCGCGCTCCATACCGACGTCCAACATGTCTTCATTAATGTCGGATACGGTGACCTGCGCGCCTGATTTTTCCATACGGAACGCGATGTCGCCCGTTCCGCCTGCCATATCGAGGATATCTTCGCCTTCGCGCGGCTTTACCCGGCGCACAAAAGTGTCTTTCCAAAGGCGGTGCATGCCGCCGGACATCGCATCATTCATGATGTCATATTTGCGCGCGACATTGGAAAAGACGCCACCTACGCGTTTTGTCTTTTCTTCAGGGCTAACCTGTTCATAGCCAAAGGATACCGTATCATTCATTCTGCAGCCCCTAGCCGATTGTTGCGCCAGCCGCAAAGGCTGTTAGGGCCAGGACCTATTAAATGCACCATCGCGGTTTGAGGCCATATTGTTCAGTGCAAGGCGGCAAGCGCCGGACTTAGTGGTTCTAAGTCCAAGCTTGCCAACGTAGCAATGGACAATATGGGCCAAATCCGAAGGACGCCGCGAGGGTGCATTTAATAGGTCCTGACCCTGGGTACAAAACGATATGCCAGAATTACCTGAAGTGGAAACCACGGTCGCCGGCCTGCGTTCGGTGCTTGAAGGCGAGATTATCGTGCGTGCGGAGCCGCGCCGTGCGGACTTGCGCTGGCCCATCCCGGTCGATCTGCGTCAGCGGCTGACGGGCGCGCGAATCGATACGCTTGGGCGGCGCGCCAAATATGGCCTTATCCATACCGACCGTCAGGATACGCTGATATTCCATTTGGGCATGTCCGGACGATGGCGCGTTGATCCTGCGGAAATCGAAAAGCATGACCATTTCATTCTGGAAACAGCCAGTGGCCGGGTTGTGGCGTTGAATGACCACCGCCGCTTTGGTTCGCTCGATATTATCGATTCGGACAAATTGGACAGCTATCGCTTTTTTGAAAAAATGGGTCCGGAGCCTTTGTCGCCGGCATTTGACGCAACTGTGCTGCGCGACGCCCTGCACGACCGCAAAGCTCCGATTAAGGCGATGTTGCTGAACCAGAATATCGTCGCGGGCTTGGGCAATATCTATGTGTGTGAGGCGCTGCATATGGCGGGCATTGATCCGCGGGTGCCAGCCAGCTCGATTAGCAAGCCGCGGCTTGTCCGGCTCATTGCGGCAATTAAAGAGGTGCTGACGGCGGCGATCGCGGCTGGCGGATCGACGTTGCGTGACTTTGCCGCACCCGACGGGGAACTTGGCTACTTTACCAAGGATTGGCGCGTCTATGGCCGTGAAGGGCAGGACTGCGGTTGCGGCGCGCCTGTTCAACGGCGCGTTGATTCGGGGCGCTCGACCTTTTACTGCGCGAAATGTCAGCGATAGTGCGGTATTTCGAGGTTGACGAATCTGTTGGGCAGGGTTAAGGGCCGCTCCTTCAACGGACGTGTTTCATAAAGACGTCTCCGCAAATATCGAAATTCGAGGATAAAAATGGCCAATACGCCGCAAGCAAAAAAGCGTATCCGTCGCAATGCGCGTCGCACCGAAGTCAATGGCGCACGCGTCAGCCGCATCCGTACCTTCATCAAAAAGGTTGAGTCGGCGATTGAACTTGGTGACAAGGCGGCAGCCGCTGCTGCACTCGCTGCTGCACAGCCTGAATTGGCGCGTGGCGTATCCAAGGGCGTTCTGCACAAGAACACAGCATCGCGCAAATTTGGTCGCCTCACAAAGGCGGTTGGCGGTCTCGCCTAACCCATATTCACAGGCTGGCTGTTCCAGCCTTAAAATTTGAAACCCGCCGTTTTCCCGGCGGGTTTTTTATTGCCCACTGTCACAAAGGCAAAGCCGACGGATTTCCCGCGATTCGGAAGATATCCACAGGGGTTTTTGCAAAAAAGTAAGCAAAATTAAGTGCTTAAAAATTAATTGACGCATTTGCTTGGCTGTTGCCGAGTCAATGCCATTTATTTCAGTTTTTTTGCAGCGCTGCACTTGATCGACTCGTTTCGAGCGGTCTAAGAAACTGTTTCCAGCAATGCATGACGACAGTCGGGCAGTGCCTCACATGGAGAATCGGACATCGCGACTGCTGCATTTGGCAACAAATGCGCAGTGACTGTCTGTGTGCTTCACATGTGGGCAGATAGCACGCGGTTTTGCGGGTCTGGAAGGGGTGGAAAATTGGGGGCAGGCACGTTGGCCGAACATAAAGCAGTATCGCAAATGACATTAGATCAACCGCATGGTGAAAATGCCGGCCTGACGTTGAAATCCCGTTTTGATGCCGATTGGCAGACAATCTCATCGGGCTTGCGCCGCGATTTGGGCGCGCAAATATATGGCCAATGGATTCGCTCCATCACCCTTGGTGATTTTTGTGACCTGACGGGAACCCTCGAACTGCTTTTGCCCTCAGATTTCTCCGCAAGCTGGGTGTCCGATCATTATGCCGATCGCCTGCGTTTGGCTTGGTCGAGCACCAATAAAAGCGTGAAGCAACTCAAAATCCGCACACGCCCCGGCGCACCGCGCGTCGAATTGCTTCGTGCGTCGACCAACGCAGAACGCATCGTCGCGCAAGAAGCGAATGATGCTCTGCCACCCCGTTCGGCGCTTGATCCGCGGATGACATTTGCGAATTTCGTTAAAGGCCAAACCAATGTTCTCGCGCTCAGCGCTGCAGAACGCGTCGCGTCGAAAGACAAGCCGCTGTTCAATCCACTATATCTTCAAGCGGCAACGGGTCAGGGCAAAACCCATCTAATGCATGCCATCGGTCATGCTTATGCCGAAGTGAACCCCGACGCGCAGATCATCTATATGTCTGCGGAAAAGTTCATGATGGAATTTGTGACCGCGATGCGGCGCAAGGAAGTCATGGAATTCAAGGCGCGCTTGCGTGCCGTCGATGTCCTGTTGATTGACGATATTCAGTTCATCATCGGCAAAGTGTCGACGCAGGAAGAGTTCCTCCACACCATCGACGCCATCATTGGTGCGGGCAAACGCCTCGTCGTTGCTGCCGACCGCGCGCCGCAAGCGCTTGACGGTGTTGATCAGCGCATCCTTTCGCGTCTGTCGATGGGTCTCGTTGCGGACATTCAACCAGCGGACCTTGAGCTGCGCCGCCTGATCCTCGAACAGCGCCTTGCCAACATGCCGGAAGCGCAAGTTGGTGAAGATGTGATTGAGTTTCTGGCCCGCACCATCAGCCGCAATGTGCGTGAACTCGAAGGTGGCCTGAACAAGCTGCTGGCTTATGCCCAGTTGACCGGCAAGCCAGTGACCCGGACCTTGGCGGAAGAGCAGCTGAAAGATATTTTGAGCGCGTGCCGCCGCCGTATCACGATTGACGAAATCCAGCGCGCGGTATGCGAATATTATCGCATCGACCGGAGCGAAATGTCATCGAAGCGCCGTGCGCGCGCCGTTGTCCGCCCGCGTCAGGTCGCCATGTATCTCGCCAAGGTCATGACACCGCGCAGCTATCCGGAAATCGGACGCAAATTTGGCGGACGTGACCATTCGACGGTGATTCACGCCGTGCGCTTGGTCGAAGGCTTGCGTCAGCAGGACAGCGACATGGACAATGATGTCCGCGCGCTGCTCCGTCAGCTCGAAGCGTAATCCACCTCTTTTCAACATCCTTTCCAGAGCCTATCCACGGATAGGGATTCGGAAAGGGTGCGATGGGACAATCTTGTGCGTCATGCGGATCGGCAAATGCCGCTCGCGCGCTATTTTGTGGCCATTGCGGCGCTTCGCTGAGAGCGAGACCTGTGTCCCGGGCTGCCCCTAAACGTTCACGGGTGATGCCTTTTGTGGCGCTGATTATTCTGCTGGGTTTCGTGGGTTTGTATTTTTGGCTGTTCGTCCTTGATGACTTGCAGAACGGTTCGGTAACGCCAACGGCCGATCAGAGCATAAGCGCGACGGCCGAAGCCCAGATTTTTTTCACAATGACCGAAGCGAATATTCGCGACAAGCCGACCACTGCCGACAGCGTGATATTGGGCAAGCTGCCGCGCGGTTCGCAAGTGACAGGCGTTGTTCAGCCGGGCTCACCGCCCGGCGATGGTTGGATTGCATTGAGCGACGGCAATGGCTTCATCGCGATGGTCAATCTTTCACCGTCGAAACCACCCGAGCTTGTTAGCTTGTTGAACGATCAATCATGGGTCGTCGATGCGCCCGTTGATGTGTGGGCGACGACGGCGTCGGACAGCGCGCTGATTGATCGTGTGCGCGCAGACACCACGCTAAAACTGCTTGGCCTTACCGCCGACAACTTCATTGAGGTGAAGCTTCCGGACAACCGCTATGGCTATTTGGCCGATGGCAAATCCATATTGGCGCGTTTGGGCGGTAAGCCGATTGCCGTTGGCTTCAATCCGCAAACCTGCGCCTTCAGTGGTGAGATTGGTGCGGAATTTACCAAAATTGGCGCGCGGCTTCGTGCGCAAGCTCAGGCATTAGAAGCCAAAGAATATGCGAATGAGGCTGCGCGCGAAAAAGCTTATGCCAAGGTCGAAGGCAAAAGCAGCTATGCGCGCCTGCGCCGTTCATTTGATGGATTGTCGCTCACGGCGCTTGGCCAGCATTATGAATCGCAGTCGCTATATTTCGCCGATCCGCCAGCCAAGGTCATCGCCGTTTTCCGCGACAATGGATTTAACATTGGGCCCGATGGCATATTCAAGGCAACTGAACTTTACGCAGGTATATCGGGCACCCGCGGCGAGGGTGCAGACTATGGCCAAACCGAGCTGAACTGCGGGGTTTGATCCGCAGCGCTAGCCGAGTGTGCGGAGCGCTTCATTCAGGGGATTAGCGCTTTTCCTCTGGCGCAACCGAGATACGGACCGTTTCACCGCCATTTCCGGGGAATCCCGTAAACATCGCCTCAACCAGATTTGGCACGAGATAAGGCAGCTTGTTTGACCGTGACTTGGCTTCCGCCTTGCCTTCAAACAGACGCTTGCCGTCGCCATTACGGTCAATCTTCATATCGAGATTTGCCGTGTACACCGTGAAGCTATCGATTTCATAGGGGCGGTTGAAGCCGCTATACAGGAACGGATCATAATAGCCGACGACATAACGTGCGCCGCGACGGGTGCGCACGACATAGGGCCGGTAAAAGCTGCCAAAACCCCAATAAGGGTCATAAAATGGATCTTGGCGAACGATATTGCGTTCCTTGCCCTGATCGACCGCATAATCGAGCGAGACGGTCATATCTGCATTTGCGCCCGTCGCGGGCACATAACCGATCTCCTGAAGCTCGCTTGCCACCAAAGCCGCATATTGGCCAAATTCAATGCCGCCAGCATTGTCCGGGTTGGCTGCGCGGATAATGAATGTCTGGCCCTGTGGCGCGGGCAATTGCTGAAACCGCGAGACATCAGCGTTAAACGGCGTTGCACAGGCACCAAGTGCCAGCAATGCGATGGGAGCAAGAAAAGTTGCGACCTTTTTCATCATTTCACATCCTCAAAGCAGCGACCGAACGCCGTCCATAGCATAATGCGTTTTGTTTAGGATAGTTTCGCTGAACTGTGGTTGAACGGCGCCTGAGCACAATTTAGCGCAGGAGGCCAAGCGCAGCGTAGGCGGCTTTCAACGTTGGTCCGCCAAGTTCACGCGCTTTCGCCGCCCCCTTGGCAAGCGCAGCGTCGATCTGTTCGTGGTCATCCTTCAGAACAGCGAAGCGCTCCGAAATGGGGCGCAGATGTTCAATGACGATTTCGGCCAAGGCCGGCTTGAATGCGCCAAAACCCTGACCGCCGAAACGCGAGAGTGTCGCCTCGGTGGTTTCTTCGGCAAAGGCGGCGTAAATGCCGACAAGATTTTTCGCTTCGGGACGGCCTTCAAGGCCAGCAGGCTCCGACGGAAGCGGCTCAGGATCGGTCTTGGCCTTCTTGATCTTGCTCAGGATGGTGTCGGCATCGTCGATCAAGTTAATCCGGCTCATATCGCTTGGATCCGACTTCGACATTTTCGCGCTGCCATCGCGTAGCGACATGATGCGCGCGGTTTCTTTGGGAATGATGGGATCGGGCAAGGTGAAGATATCGGTGCCGTTTCCGAAATCGGTGTTGAATTTCTGGGCAATGTCGCGCGCAAGTTCCAGATGCTGCTTTTGATCTTCGCCGACCGGAACATGCGTTGCCTGATATAATAAGACGTCGGCGGCCTGAAGCACGGGATAGGTGAACAGCGCAATGCTCGCGCCTTCGCGGTTCTTGCCTGACTTGTCCTTGAACTGCGTCATGCGGTTCAGCCAACCCATGCGCGCGGTGCCGGTGAGCAACCACTGAAGCTCCGCATGGGCAGGGACCTGTGCTTGGTTGAACAATATCGCCTTGTCGGTGTCCAATCCGCACGCGAGCAAGGCCGCGGCCATCTCGCGCGTGTTCGCTGTCAATTCAGCCGGAACATGCGGCATGGAAATCGCGTGCAAATCTGCAAGGAAATACAGGCATTCCATTTCATCCTGCATTTTTACCCAGTTGCGGATCGCACCCAGATAATTGCCCAAGTGCAGATTGCCGGTGGGTTGAATGCCAGAAACGACGCGCATGATGATTACTCGCTTATATTGGCCGCGGGCGATGCTGCACGCCGGCGGAACAGGGATTTCAATTCTTGAATGCGGTAAGCGCCGAAAAGCAATATGGCCAGCGCATATACAGTGCCACCAGCGCTGACGAGAACCGACAGCACCGCGATGCGTCGCCACAATCCCGTGCCCAATTGGTCTTCAATGATTTCATTGCCGAAAAACAGCGCGACGCCCATCAATGCAGCAGCCAGAATAATGCGCCACGCCTTTTGCTTGAGCCGCGCATCGACCGCGATATGCCCGCGTTTGCGCAAGGTGAACCACAGCAAGGCGACATTGACCCAGGCCGATATCGCAGTCGCAACGCCAACGCCAATATGTGCCAGCGGCCAAATGAGAATGAGGTTGCCGATAAGGTTCACCAACATTGACCACAAAGCCAACCGCAGCGGTGTTTTGGTGTCGCTGCGCGCGTAAAAGCCCGGCGTCAGCACCTTGATGAGGACATAAGCCGGAACACCCGCTGAAAAAGCCATCAGGACAGCGGCGGTTCCCCGCGTGTCGGCGGCGGTGAACGCGCCATGTTCAAATATGCCATGGACGATTGGTATCGCCGAAACGATCAGGGCCGCCGTTGCGGGCATGGCAAAGAACAATGCCAGTTCGACGGCGCGATTTTGCGTGTCGGATGCTGCCTTGCTATCGGCTCCGGCGATTTGCCGCGAAAGCGCAGGCAGGATCGCGGTGCCAATGGCGATGCCAATCAATCCCAATGGCAGCTGGTTCAAACGGTCTGCATAATAGAGCCATGATACCGACCCTTCTGGCAAGAACCGCGCCGCGAGTGACGTGGAGATAAGAAGGTTGAATTGAATGGCGCCTTGGCCAATCGCCGCTGGCGCAATCAAGGCGAGCATCAGTTTTACGTCGGGCGTGAGACGCGGCAACGCAAGCTTCAGGCTAGCCCCTGCGCGGTGGCATGCCCATATCAGCCACAGCAATTGGAGCGCGCCGGATACGGTCACGGAGATGGCTTGGGTAACCGCCGTTTCAACTTCGCTGTCACCTCGGAAGAAAATCAGCGCGATAATCATGCAGATATTCAGCAATATCGGCGCGGCGGCATTGATCCAGAAACGGTTCAGCGAATTTAATATGCCACCCAGCAGCGACACCAATGAGATGAGCGCGAGATAGGGAAAGGTGATAATCGTCAGATGGCGTGCGAGCGCAAATTTCTCCGGCCCGCCATCGGGAAAACCGCCGGTCATGGCCCAGACAACCGGACCCGCTGCCAGCATCATGATGCCTGTGAACAGCACCAGAAACGGGAATAGCACGGACAGCACTTGGCTCGCGAAGGTGCGCGCGGCGGTAAGGCCCGATTGTGCCTTTTCGCGTTCAGCCTCGGTCATTTTCTTGTTGAACAGCGGCACAAAAACCGCCGCGAATGCGCCTTCGGCGAACAATGCACGAAACAGGTTCGGCAGCCGCCACGCAATCAGAAACGCGTCGGACGCAAGACCTGCACCGACATAGCGCGCCATCAACATATCGCGCACAAGACCAAGCACGCGGCTGACCAAAGTCAGCCCCCCAATGGTAATGCTGTTGCGAACCAGGCTCATATGTTCACCTGGTGCCTTCAGCTTCAGGCTTCGCCTGCAGGCTGCGTTTCTGCCATCTGCTGTGCTTGCGTGAGCTGCTGGAGATACAATGCGTTGAAATCAATCGGTTCGAGAACGAGCGGCGGATAGCCTGCATCGCGCACGGCATCGGCAACAATCCGGCGTGCAAATGGGAACATCAAACGCGGCGCTTCGCCGAAGAGGAACGGGTGCGCTTGTTCGTCGGTGACATTACGCAGACCAAATAGCGTGCCATATTCGAGCTCGACCGAGAAATGGACGCCATTGTCACTTTCGGCTTTGACCGCGAGTTTCAAGGTCACTTCGTGCACTTCATCCGTGATGGCATTGGCCAGAATGTTCACCTGCACGTCGATTTGCGGGGTCACTTCCCAGTTAAAGCTATGCGGAGCATCCGGGTTTTCTACCGACAAGTCCTTGATATACTGGTTCAACATACCCACTGCAGGTGCGGTATCTGCGCCATTGGCTTTTACATTTTCGGAAACGATGGTGCCTTCTGCGTCGGCCATGTGATGTCGTGCTTTCTTATAGATTGTCATAGACGCAAAATCGCGCCCCTATTGGACGTCGCGCCTAGCAGGGTGACCGGCAAAGGGCAATCATTGTTGCACATGCGGCAAGCCGCACTTTTCTTTGGGTAAAGCCCTTTGAACCCGTGGCATTAGTGCTTATATGGTATTGAGGCGGAGCTGAATGGGATATATTCCGTGTAGCCATCAATTTATGCCGGACCTATTTGGCGCATGGAGGCGTTGTGACGTTCACTATTGTATTGCTTGCTCTTGTTGCAGCGTTCCTTGGCCTTCGGCTATATTCGGTACTTGGCAAACGCACGGGCCACGAACAGGAACCCGTTGCGCGCCGTCCGATTGAAACGACAGCCCAGCCTATGCTGCGCCAACCTACCGCAGGCAGTGATGCCGCAGCGGCCATTCCGGCGAATGATATCTCGAATGTCGATATGGCTGCACAAAGCGGTATCAAGGCCATTGCCAATGCGGACCGGAGCTTTGACCTCGGGCTGTTCGTAGAAGGGTCTAAAACCGCCTACAAAATGGTGCTTGAGGCTTATTGGCGTGGTGACAAGGAAGCGCTGCGTTTCCTGTGCGACGATGATGTATTTGATAGCTTTGCCGAGGCTATTGACGGTCGCGAAGCGCGTGGCGAAACATTGGCGAACCGATTGGTGCGGATTGACGAAGTGCGTGTTGTGGATGCAAGCTACGACCATCCAATGGCACGCGTTACCGTTCGGTTTGATGCCGACATCGCCGCGATGGTGAAGGACGCCGATGGAAATATCATCGGCGGTTCGATGACCGACGCTGTTGAAACGCATGATATCTGGACGTTCATGCGCGATGTTAAGTCAACCAGCCGCAACTGGAAGCTTGACGAAACCGACACGGTCTGATTCACCCGGGCGATGAAACGCGCCCTTTTTGCCTTAGGCTTATCCGCTCTTACCCTGTCCGCCTGTTCGGGCGGCATCATACCAAATGGGGTGCCGACCGCATCGACCGGCGCATCGCGTCCATCGCCTAATGCCGGTTTACCGGAAAAGGCAGCCAAACCCATTCCATCCACGCCTGCGGCAACGCTGACTGCGCCCGTCCCGACAGGCGATGGTTCGACGGCGGCGAGTTTGGGCGTTGTGCGTGGGCCAGAAATTGGATCGCTGCAGGTCGATGCCCGCAAGGCACAGCTTGCCATGGATAGTTTCCGCACCAGCTGCCCGGGCCTTGTTCGGCGCACTGACAGCAGCGGCCTTACCCAAGGTGCCGACTGGGTTCCCGCATGCGATGCTGTAAAAACATGGACGGGTGACGCGATATCCTTCTTCGCGGCCTATATGGACGCTGTGCAAGTCGGTGACGGCAAGGCGTTCGCCACAGGCTATTATGAACCCGAGATCGCAGGTTGCCGCACACGGCAGGCGGGTTGTGAAGTGCCGATCTACAAACGGCCATCGGACCTGATTGATGTCGACCTTGGGCTGTTTTCCGATGATTTAAAGGGCAAGAATATCCGGGGTAAAGTCATTGGCACCAAGTTGGTGCAATATGATGACCGTGCCGCGATTGAAGGTGGCTCTTTGACGGGTCGCGACCTTGAAATCGCATATGCACATGATGCCATCGAATTTTTCTTCCTGCAAATTCAGGGGTCAGGGCGGCTCAGGCTGCCCGATGGCGGCGTGATGCGTATTGGCTATGAAAGCCAAAACGGGCGTGGCTACACCGGCATTGGCCGGTTGATGAAGGATCGCGGCCTCATCACCGATGGTTCGATGCAGGGCATTGTCGCTTATTTGCGTGCCAATCCCGAAGAGGGCCGCAAAGTCATGCAGGAAAACAAGAGTTTCGTGTTTTTTCGCGAATTGACCGGCGCTGGGCCGCTCGGCGCAATGGGCTTTCCTGTTGTGGGCGAGGCAAGCGTTGCGGTTGACGTTAAGTTTATCCCGCTCGGCGCGCCACTGTGGCTGTCGATGGACCGTGCCGAACCCAACGGCATCTGGGTTGCCCAAGACACCGGCGGCGCGATCAAGGGCGCCAACCGGATTGATACATTTTGGGGTGCCGGTGACCGGGCACGTGCTATCGCCGGCGGTATGGCAGCACGTGGCGCGGCGCTGATTTTCTTACCCAAGGCCGCAGTCACCCGGCTTGGACTATAGGTTCGCCATGGCGCGGCATTTGGACAGTAATGAAAAGGCGCTGTGGGGGAAAGTTGTCGCCACAGTTAGCCCGATGCACGCAACCAAAGTAAAGGCGCAGCCCGTGGTTGCGGCCGCGTCGGACAAAGCGCTCTTGGCCAAGCATCTGAATGCCAAGCCCAAGCCGATACGCACCGAAGCTGCGAAGGTTGTTCCGGCACCGCAAGGCAAGATTGCAGCCGTCCCGCACAATCTGGATGGCCATTGGGACCGACGGATCACGCGCGGCAGCATCATGCCCGATGTCAGTGTGGATTTGCACGACGCGTCATTGTCGGGTGCCTATGCGCGGCTCGACGGGGCGCTTGAACAGGCGATAGCGCAAAGGATGAAGGTCGTCCTGTTGGTGACTGGCAAGCAACGCGCGCATGATCGCGCAAGTGGTCAGGGCAGGGGCGCGATTGCCGCCGTTGTGCGCGATTGGCTGGCGGCGTCACGACACGCAAGGAGCATCTCTGCTGTCCGCAACGCCCATCCCCGGCATGGCGGGGCAGGCGCGCTGTATATTATGCTAAAAAGCTAACTACCCAGCATCCGAATCGCGACGCGACGGTAGATTTCCGTGAGCGCGGTGAGGTCGGCAATGGCCACCGCCTCGTCCAACTTATGCATTGTTGCGTTGCACAGCCCGAATTCAACGACGGGGCAGATTTTCGTCAGGAACCGCGCATCGGACGTTCCGCCCGTGGTCGACGGTTCGGGCTTCATGCCCATAACGCCCTCGACAGCTTCCGAAATAGCCGCGGACAGTTCGCCCGGCGGGGTCAAGAACGCCTCGCCCGAAATCATGGCGGTCAAAGTGCCGCCGCCCTTTTCGACAAGCGCTTGCATCCGCGCCACGAGCGCCTCGCCGCTTTGCAGGTCGTTGAACCGGATCGACAATCGGGCTTCGGCCTTTGCCGGAATGACGTTGGTCGCTTTATTGCCAACAGCCAGGTCCGTGATCTCGATATTGCTTGGTTGGAACCAGTCCGTGCCCGCATCCAGCGTAATCGCTTCGATCTCCGACAATATCGCCACGAGCTTTGGGATGGGGTTATCGGCCAAATGCGGATAGGCGACATGGCCTTGCGTTCCCGCAACCGAAATCCACATATTCACGGACCCACGCCGTCCGATTTTCATCATGTCGCCAAGCCGGTTCACGCTGGTGGGTTCGCCGACAAGGCAGGCATCAGGGATCGTGCCCAGCGCGTGCATATGATCGATTAAGGCGCGGGTGCCGTAAATCGCTGGCCCTTCTTCATCGCCCGTAATGATCAGGCTGATTGTCCCTGCGTCAGCCGGTATCTCGTGCAATGCCGCAACGAATGCGGCGATACTGCCCTTCATATCGACTGCGCCGCGCCCGTGGAGCAAATCGCCCTTTATTTGCGGAACGAAAGGATCGCTTGCCCAGCCAGCGCCCGGCGGTACGACATCAAGATGCCCGGCAAAGGCAAAGTGACGTCCGCCGGATTCGCGAATGGCAAACAGGTTTTCGACAGGCGCGCCATGCGCTGGATTGTCATCACCACTGCCCGATACAAAACGGTCAACGCGAAAGCCCAACGGCTTCAGCATGTCCTCCAGCGCGTCAAATACGGCGCCCTGCGCTGGCGTAACGCTTTCGCAGGATATCAGGCGTTGGGCATAATCAAGGGCAAGAGCGTCAGTCATCTGACCAACGCGTTAAGCATTAATGCCCTGCGAAACAAGTCAGACGTCGGCTTTACGCAATGCCTTTTCGGTGAACATGGCGTCGCCTTGAACCGAGCCGACAATCGCAACGCTGCCATCGGCATCGCGGCGGGCAACGAGCAGAACAAATTCGTCGCCTGCGCCCGCAAATTCGCTGAGGTCACGCTTGCGCGCCGAACGCAAACGCGCACGAGGGTCATCGGTTGCCGCCGTGGCCGGTTCGATGCCTGCAGCGATTTTCTTGGCGCGACGTTCGGCGGCGACAATGGCTTTCAAGCCGCCTTCAAAACCAGCCAGAATAGTGGCGAACATTCCCATCGGAACGGCATTGTGCTGCGCATATTGAAGCGCTGTTGCAAATTCGGTCAAGCGGGTCTTGTCATAGCCTGTGCCAAAAACCAGCTTAACGATTGGCGTAAATGGCGCGCGTTCCTGTATTTTCAGTCCTGCATCATGCAGCAGCTCTGCATAATCGGCAGGGTGATTGGCGGCAATCAAGGCAAAATCGTACGCGCGTCCAATCGCCTGATACAAGGCATCGCGCGTGCGCAGATCCGCATCGCGGGCCTGTTCTGCACATTGCCGTGCCGCATCCAGCCAGTCGGCAAGGCTTGCATTTTCATCAGGCGCTATGGTTTGCAGCAGATAGGGTTCATCGCCCTCAACGTCATCATGCGGCGCTGCATCGTCTGGCTGCTCCGCCATCGGGCCATCTGTCCAGATAGGGACATGTTCCTGCCGCGGCGGCAGTGTTGCGAGCGCGTGTTCAACTTCGGCCTGCAACGGCCCGCTAATGTCTACAGGCGCGGCTTCTTTCCAGTTGATGACGCCGTAAATGAAATCAATCGTGTCGTCGTCCGTCGAATAGGGCAGCAAAATGCCGCGGTACATGAGGACATTGCCGCTATCGTTCACAAACTCGGCTTCAAAGCCAATGGGCGCGCGGTTGGCAATGATTTGCAGATAATGGTCGGTAATGCGCGACAGGAGCGAGCGGCGGGGGACTTCATCCAGATACGTGATGTCCGCGCTTAAGCCGCATTCGGCGCGCAGTTTATCGCCAAGATAGTCAATAGACGGATTTTCGATGCCCGAGGTAAAATCGAGAAGAACGCTATAGTCGCGGAAATCGTCGATGGCCGATGGATTGAGTTCCTCAATGCTGGGGAAATTTCTGTCGTGCAGTTGCGACGTCCAAAAATTATACGCGCGGACCTGCATCCGGCGTTCGTCGCCAGATATGAATGGCGGCGGCTCGATTGCTGCGTCTTCGTCCTCATAGAGGGTATAAGCGGGCATTTCAGCATCAAGGTCTGATCCAAACGGTTCAAATCCGCGCAAACTATCCATCTTTTGGTCCTGTCGATGTCGTTCGCCACATGGGCGGCACTACATTGCAGTCAGATGGTTAAGATGTTGTGAACTGGGACTTGGACTATTGAAGAACACGCGCAAGGGCGTCTGACCACCCTGACAGGCGCGCGTCGCGTGCATGCTTTTCCATATTGGGAACAAAGCGCTGCACGCCGCCGCGCATGACAGCTGCATCCTCAAGCGATTTGTATATTCCGCATCCAACGGCGGCGAGCATTGCCGCGCCAAGTGCCGTTGTTTCGACAAAGGCCGGGCGTTCGACATCTATGGCGAGCATGTCGGCGAGGTCTTGTGCCATCCAGTCATTGGCAACCATGCCACCGTCGATGCGCAGTTCCGCCCAATCGGCACCGTCCGCAGCAAATGCTGTTTTGAGGTCATGGGTCTGGTGGGCCATCGCCTCCAGCGCGGCGCGGGCGACATGCGCCTTGGTCGCCGAGAAACTGAGACCGCTGATGCTGGCCCGGGCATCGGGACGCCAGTGTGGCGCGCCAAGGCCCGACAGCGCGGGTACAAGATATACGCCGCCATTGTCCGGAACGCTGCGCGCCAGTGTTTCGGTGTCCGCCGCGTGCGCAATAAGCCCGAGATCATCGCGCAGCCATTGGACGAGGCTGCCCGCGACAAACACCGATCCTTCCAGCGCGTAATGCCGCTCACCACCCAATTGATATAAGATCGTCGACAGCAGACGGTTGCGCGACTGGCGCAATGTCGTGCCCGTTTGCGTAAGTACAAATGCGCCTGTGCCAAAAGTCGCCTTGGTCTGGCCAACGGCAAAGCAGCCTTGGCCGATGGTGGCCGCTTGCTGGTCCCCCGCCATGCCCGCAATGCGGATTGGGCCGCCAAAATGTTCCGGCAATGTCGTGCCAAGATCGCCGGCACAGTCGGTTATCTCGGGCAATATGTCGCGCGGTACGCCGAACAGGTCGGTAAGTCCGTCGTCCCATCCGCCGCTGCCAATTGCCATCAACGCGGTGCGTGATGCGTTGGTTGCATCGGTGATATGGCCGCCGCCCGTCAGGCGAAATACAAGATAGCTTTCGACCGTGCCAACCGCGAGATGCGCGCCCGCATCCTTTAGCTGCGGCCGGTTTTCCAAGGCCCAGCCGATTTTGGAGCCAGAGAAATAGGGATCGAGCAACAGGCCGGTTTTGGCCTGAACAACGGGTTCCTCGCCCTGTTCCTTCAACGCAGCGCATATGTCTGCGGTGCGGCGGTCCTGCCATACAATCGCAGGGGCGAGCGGCTTGCCCGTGCGCTTGTCCCAGAACACAATGGTCTCGCGCTGGTTGGTGATGCCAATGCTTGCAATGCGGTCCGCACCGCCTGCTTTTGCAATGATGGTCTGCGCGCATTCCAGCGTCAGCTTCCAGATTTCTTCGGCATCATGCTCCACCAGGCCAGGCGCCGGATAATGCTGCGTCAGCGGGCGCTGGCAGCTATCCACGGCAGTGCCGTCGGCGGTAAACAGAACGGCGCGGGTCGATGTCGTGCCTTCGTCGATAACAATGATATATTCGCTCATGCCTCAATCGCCGAAAGCCGGCGTCCTTCCTTGCTCCAGATAAATACGGCCCGATTGCCAAAGATGATGCGGTTCACCGTCAATGCGGTCAACACACAGGTCACAAGGACAATCGCCATGACGTCGATATAATGCAGCCAGCCAATCCCCATATGCTGGTAAAATGTTTCGCCCGCATAAAGCGTGTCGGGCACGTACAAAATGAAATTGTGGAACGCATAAAGTGCAACGCCCCAAACCAGTCCGGCAATCGCGGCCCGGGCATCCATGTTCCGGAAAAGCAGCCCGGTAATGAATGCCGACAGGATCGGCATCGACGACAAGCCGTTGAGCTGCTGCAACAGGTTGATGATGCTTTTTGCATTTTCGTAGACCGGAACCAGCAGGACCGAAGTGACCGTCAGGATAATCGACACAATCGCCGCAAGCCGCCAGTGGTTGGCAACAGGGCGGATGAATTTGTCGTGAAAATCGACCGCGTATAATGCCACCGAACTGTTCAATATGGCGCTGGTATGCGCGATCACAGCGGCCATCATCATGGCGGCAAACGCGCCCGACATCCAACCGGGCAAGACATGCGCCACAAGCTTTCCATAGGCCGCATCGCCCAAGCTGCCGAACAGCTTATAGGCGACGACGCCCGGAATGACGACGATGGCGGGGATGATGAGGATGCGGACGGCGGCCGCGGCGAGCACGCCCTTTTGCGCTTCCTTGACGGTCGGCGCGGTCATCGCTTTTTGGGTGATATTCTGATTGGTCGACCAATAGAATATCTGGATGAAAATCATGCCCGTGAACAATGTGTGGAACGGGATCGGGGAATCGATGCTGCCAATCATCGATGTGCGCTCGGCCGGCACATTGGACAGGTCAAATCCGACCGCAGCCAGTGCCAATATGACCACCAAAAACGCAATCGCCAGCACGCCGATGCCCGAATAGGTGTCCATAACCGCAACTGCGCGTAAGCCGCCGGTGATGGTGTAGATGGCGGCGATAATCGCCATGGGTGCGGCAAACCAGATCAGCGACCAATCGACACCGAACATTGATTTCAAAAACAGGCTGCCCGAATAGAGCGCAGCGGGAAGGTAGATCAGGATATTGCCCAACAGAAACAGCGCCGAAATCACGGTGCGTATACTGCCGCCCTTGTACCGGCGTTCCAGCAATTCTGTCACCGTGGTGCAATTGTTGCGGTAATAAATCGGCACAAAAACATAGGCCAGGATCAACAGGCCAACGAAACCCGAAATCTCCCACCACGCCAGCAGCAGCATCTGGTTACCGTTCATACCGACCAGTTGTTCGGTCGACAGGTTTGTGAGCGTAATCGATCCTGCGACAAACAGCCATGTTAGGCGGCCACCTGCAAGGAACACCTCTTTGGTCGAGCCTGCATCCTGCGCCCGCTCGGCACCTTTGCCGTGCACTTTCCAGTATGTGAGGATGGCGATGAGCATAGTGAGCGACACAAATATGCCAATTTGCGCCGCGCTGTTGGTTGTCTCGAACATCCGCCCCCCCGATGATTTTCCTTGCAAAGCTATGCTTTTGCTTTTTTGATAATATGCCGGTTAAACGGCTATATACAAAACACAAAGTAACAAATGGGTCGCGACGGCCAACGGAATTTCTGGGGAGCATGAGTTGGACCATTTGCGATTTGATGCCCCAGACGCGACATTGATATTGGCCTGTGCCAAGGGCGCGCCGCCGTCGGTGATCTATTGGGGCGCGGCATTGTCCGAAAATGTCGATGCGACGCAGATGGAAAGCCTGTTTTTTCGGCAGGCTATGCACGGCGTCGCGGATGTTGCGCTGCCGCTCTCCTTCGCCATGGAACCCGGTCTGGGCCACCCTATGATGCAAGGATTTGCTGCGCATCGGGAGGGCAAGGATTGGTGCAGTCTGTTCGAGGTCGGCAAGGTCGAGACGCGACCGCATGGCGCAAAAATCATATGCCGTGATGAACGCACGCGGCTTGGGCTCGCATATGACATTGATTTTGATCCGGCCACCGGCATTCTGCGTATCCGCACGCATTTGACCAATTACGGCGCGACTGCGCTTGATGTCACTGAGGTGATGACGGCCTGCCTGCCTGTGCCCGAGCACATGACCGAGATTACCGGATTTACCGGCCGCTGGACCCAGGAATTTGCCCAAGATCGGGTGAAACGCAGCGCGGGAACATATCTGCGGGAAAATCGTAGCGGCCGCACCTCGCATTTCAGCTATCCCATTATGCTATTGGCGACGCCCGGCACGAACGAAAGCGCGGGCGAGGCATATGGCTTCCATTTGGCATGGAGCGGGAACCATCGCCTGCGTGTGGACACGCTCACCGATGGACAGGTGTTGGCCAGCCTTGGTGCGCTGCTTTTTCCCGGCGAGGTTCGGCTGGCGCCGGGTGAAACCTTCGCGAGCCCCGAGATAGTTGCCGCCTATAGTGCCGATGGGTTCAGCGCGCTCAGCCGCAAATTCCATGCACATGTCCGCACAAAATTACTGCGGCCAGCGATGCGCGCCAAGCCGCGGCCGGTGCATTATAACACGTGGGAAGCGGTATATTTCGACCATGATGTCGAGAGGCTGAAAGAATTGGCAACCCGCGCCGCAGACATTGGCGTTGAACGCTTTGTTCTGGATGACGGATGGTTCGGCGGCAGGCGGCATGACCGCGCCGGGCTTGGCGATTGGACTGTGTCCGCCGATATGTATCCCGACGGCCTAAAGCCCTTGGTTGATCATGTGACGGCGTTAGGCATGGAATTCGGGCTTTGGTTTGAACCCGAAATGGTCAACCCCGACAGCGAACTATATCGCGCACATCCCGATTGGGTGCTGGGTATCGAGGGCGTAGATCAGGTGCCGTTCCGGTCGCAACTCGCGCTGGACATCAGCCGGACCGAGGTTGCGGACTATATATTCCACGCAATCGATGCGGTGCTGCGCGATCACGATATACGCTACATCAAATGGGATATGAACCGCGACCTAAGCCATCCCGGTGGTGCATCCGGCACCGCAAAGGCCTTCGCGCAGGTAACCGCGCTTTACGCGCTGCTGGATCGCGTGCGCGCCGCGCATCCCGATGTTGAAATTGAAAGCTGCTCATCGGGTGGCGCGCGCGCCGATATGGGTGTGCTGGCGCATAGCGACCGGGTCTGGACCTCCGACAGCAATGATGCGCTTGAGCGGCAGTCTATACAACGCGGCGCAAGCTTCTTCCTGCCGCCCGAAGTGATGGGCTGCCATGTCGGACCTGCGCGATGCCATGTGAGTGGACGCAGGCTGTCGATGGACATGCGCGCTGCGACCGCATGCATGGGGCATATGGGGCTTGAACTCAACCTGTTGACCGAACGGCAGGGCGACCTCGACACGCTAAAGTCGGCCATCGCCTTGCATAAGCGCCACCGTGCGTTGCTGCATGATGGCGACTTGGTCCGGATCGATACGGCACCGCAGATCATGGCAAGCGGGGTAGTCGCGCGTGACCGGTCCGAAGCTTTGTATTCCGTCGCTTATGTCTTGAGCGATCCGCAGGTTTTGCCCGAACGCTTGCGGTTTGCGGGTTTAGACCCGGACCGAAATTATCTGGTCAAGCTGATCTGGCCGACAAGCTGGCAAGCCATTAAGGGGCCATCGGCAATCGAGAGGCTTGGGCTAAATCAGGACGGCGCGACGTTTAGCGGTGCCGCGCTGATGCACGGCGGGCTGCAACTGCCACACGCGCATCCCGAAACCTGTTTGCTGTTTTACGTCGACGCCATCTGACGGGCATCGATTGTTTCGCGGGCTTGCATGAGATCCGCGACGACGTTGCGGCGCTCGCGGGCTGCGGCCATGAAATTTCGCTGATACATGCTGTTTACATCGCGCCTGCCACTGCCCATATCCTGATTACGAAAAGGACAGCCGATATCTCCCGAACCGCCGCCCAACATTGGATAGAGCCGCACGCGCATGGCATTTATGTGAAGCCAGCAGATATGTGGATTGATCCGTCGCGCCCTGCCGAACGCGCGCTTGTCACCCATGGCCATGCGGACCATGCACGCAGCGGTCATGGCGCAGTGTGGGCGACACCTGAGACGCTGGCGATCATGGCGCTGCGATATGGAACCGAGATGGGCACGCCAGTGCCTTATGGCGACGGGTTCGAACATGGCGGCGTGAAGATAAGCTTTCACCCCGCGGGCCATGTGCTTGGGTCGGCGCAAATACTGCTTGAACATGCCGGCGAGCGGGTTGTGGTGACCGGCGATTATAAGCGGCGCTTTGACCCGACATGCACCGCGTTTGAGCCGGTTGCCTGCGATGTTTTGATTACCGAAGCAACCTTTGGCCTTCCGGTATTCACGCATCCGCCGATTGAGGACGAGATTGCCAAATTGCTCGCGGCCCGCGCGGCTAATGTTGATGGCTGCATTGTCGTGGGTGCTTATGCGCTCGGTAAGGCGCAGCGCGTCATCGCTGAGCTGCGCAGGGCGGGGTACGATGCCCCGGTCTATATTCATGGCGCGATGCAGAAAATGTGCGACCTATACGCCGCGCACAATGTGCCGCTGGGCGAACTCACAATGGCAACCGGCCTTGCCAAATCGGAATTGAAAGGCGCGATTGTTATAGCGCCGCCGTCTGCGATGAATGACCGATGGGCACAGCGCCTGCCCGAACCCATAACCGCCATGGCATCGGGGTGGATGCGCGTGCGCCAACGCGCACGACAGCGCAATGTCGAACTGCCTTTGGTCATTTCGGACCATGCCGACTGGACCGAGTTGACCGATACGCTGCTTGAGCTGCGCCCGTCAGAAACCTGGATTACCCATGGCCGCACCGATGCGCTGGGTCGGTGGTGTGAACTGCATCAGTTAAAAGCGCGCGCGCTGGACCTGATTGGCCGCGAAGACGAGGATGAGGGCTGATGCAAGCTTTTGCCGCGCTCATCGATGGCTTGATCTACACGCGGTCGCGCGATTTGAAGATCCGGCTGATCGCCGATTATCTGCGTATAACGCCTGACCCCGATCGTGGATGGGCTTTGGCGGCACTGGCCGGGACGCTGAACATTGCCACCGTCAAATCGGCGGCCATTCGCGCGATGGCAGAGGAACGTTTCGACCCCATGCTGTTCCGCATGAGCCGCGATTATGTTGGCGATACCGCCGAAACGGTCGCGCTGATGTGGCCAGACAAGAGCGACGGCGATGCCGCGCCATCGGTGTCCGAAGTCATCGACTTGCTGAACAGTACCAGCCGCGCGCGCGCTCCGGCGGTGTTGGCGGAATTGATGGACCGGTTGGATGCCAATGGTCGCTACGCGCTGCTGAAGCTGGCAACGGGCGGCATGCGGGTGGGCATATCTGCGCGCCTTGCCAAGACCGCTTTCGGGCAAGCCTTTGGCGTTTCTGTCGACGATGTCGAGGAGGTGTGGCACGCGCTTCGCCCGCCTTACACCGAGCTTTTCGCATGGGGCGAAGGGCGGACCAAACGGCCCGATCCCGCCGACAGCGCGTTTTTTCGCCCCTTCATGCTCGCGCACCCGCTGGAGGATGGCAGCGTGTATCTTGATGAATTTGTCGCCGAGTGGAAATGGGACGGCATCCGTATCCAGATTGCGTCGACCGGCGGCGAAACGCGGCTATTCAGCCGCGGCGGCGACGAGGTGACGGGGTCGTTCCCTGAAATAGCGGCGGCGTTCAATAATATTGGCGTGGTCGACGGCGAATTGTTGGTGCGCGGCGAAGTGCAGGGCGGTGAGGCCGCTAGCTTCAATGCGTTGCAGCAACGACTGGGCCGCAAGAATGTCACGGCAGCCATGCAGGCGGAATATCCGGTCTTTGTCCGCCTGTACGACATATTATTCGACGGTGCGGAAGATTTGCGCAGTCAGCCATGGACCGCGCGGCGCGACAGGCTTGAACTGTTCACAGCGAAGCTTGACCCTGCGCGTTTCGATTTGTCCGCGGTCATCGCGGCGCGCGATTTTGAGCATCTGGCCGAGATCCGTGCGGCCGCGCGTGAGGCGGCGATTGAAGGCGTGATGCTCAAGCGGCGCGATTCGCCCTATCTGGCGGGGCGTAAGGTCGGTTTGTGGTACAAATGGAAGCGCGAACCGCTCGTCGCGGACTGTGTAATGATGTATGCGCAGCGGGGCAGCGGAAAACGCTCCTCATATTATTCCGATTACACCTTTGGCTGCTGGACCGAAGACGGCAATTTGTTGCCGGTTGGAAAGGCTTATTCCGGGTTCAGCGACGAAGAACTGAAATGGCTCGACCGCTTTGTCCGCAATAACACCGTCGCCCGTTTTGGCCCGGTCCGCGAAGTGGAAAAGTCGCTGGTGCTTGAGGTCGCGTTTGACGCGGTGCATGAATCCAAGCGGCACAAATCAGGCGTGGCCATGCGGTTCCCGCGTATCTCGCGTTTACGCAGGGATAAGCCGGCTGAAGAGGCGGACACCATATCAGCCTTGCGCGCGATGATCGATTAGAGGAACGCCTTTACGTCGGCCATGAAGCGGTCAAACTGGTCATGGTGCAACCAATGGCCGGCATTTTCATATTCGACGACTTTTGCCGTTGGAAAATGCGCGATGCGGCCATCTTTTTCGGGGTTTGACGCCCAACTGTCGGCACCATACATCATCAACATCGGACAGGTGATCGACTGCCAGATTGCGAGCAGATCTTCGCGTGGCATGTCGAATATTGCCCAGATGTTGAGGTAATTGTCGAACTTCCAGCTCCAGCTGCCATCCTCGTTCCGGCTGATGCCGTGCACGGTCAAATGGCGCGCCTGTTCATCGGTCAAATAGCTGTTTTCCGCCTTCATCCGTTCATAAGCTGCTTCAATATTGGGATAGCGTTTCGGGGTACGGCCAGCCGCATTGCGCTTATCGTCAATCCACTGCCGGAAACGATTTTGTATGCCAATCGCGTCGCGTTCCGCCTGCATTTTGGGGGAAAGGCCAAGCCCCTCAATATTCACCATCTTGCGGACATTTTCAGGGTAAAGCCCGGCATAACGCGTGGCGATATTGCCGCCCATCGAATGCGCTATGATGCTCACGGGTGCAAGGTTCAGCTGGTGGATCAGCTGCGCCAGATCATAGACAAAGGCAGACATTTCGTAATTGCCATCGGGTGACCATGCGCTGTCGCCATGGCCGCGCAGGTCGGGTGCGATAATGTGCCAATCGTGGCGCAGCTCTTCGGCCACCCAGTCCCAGCTGCGCGCATGGTCGCGACCGCCATGGACCAAAAGCAACGGTGGCGCATCGGGATTGCCCCAATCGACGTAGTTCAGCCGAAGGCGTTGCGAAATAAAGCTGTTTGTGATCGGGCCATGCAAAGTCATTCCGCAGCCAGTAATTGTTCTGCACCACCAAGGTCAACCGATACCAGCCGGCTGATGCCCTGTTCGACCATGGTAACGCCAAACAGACGGTGCATTCTGCTCATGGTGACGGCATTGTGCGTGACAATCAGGTAGCGGGTGTCGGTTTCGCGGGTCATCGCTTCCAACAAATCGCAGAATCGTTCGATATTCGCATCGTCCAGCGGGGCGTCCACTTCGTCAAGGACACATATCGGCGCTGGGTTTGTAAGGAACAATCCAAAGATGAGCGCCACCGCCGTCAGCGCCTGCTCTCCGCCCGACAATAATGTCAGTGATTGGAGCTTTTTGCCCGGTGGTTGCGCGAATATCTCAAGCCCTGCCTCAAGTGGGTCTTCGCTGTCGATCAATGCCAGATGGGCCTGGCCGCCGTTGAACAGCGTTGCGAAGAGCCGGCGGAAATGTCCATCGACTGCTTCAAATGCAGCGAGCAAGCGCGCTCTGCCCTCACGGTTCAAGCTGCCGATGGAACCGCGCAGGCGGTTAATCGCAAGTGTCAGTTCTTCGCTTTCTGCCGCGCCGGCACCTTGTTGCGCCTCAAGCTCCGCGAGTTCATCAGCAGCGATTAAGTTTACCGGCCCAATGCGCTCGCGCTCATTCTGCAGCCGATCGAGCCGCGCGGACTCCACCGACGCATCTTCCATTGCATGTTCATCGAACCCGAGCTTTTCGGGGAGCACCGGTGGCGGGCATTCAAAACGCTCGCCCGATATCCGCCCCATTTCGACGCGGCGATGTTCCTGATTTTCCGCGCGTGCTTCGGCGCCAGCGCGGGCCTCTCGGGCAACGGAGAGCGCCTCGGCCGCGGTGGCGAGTTCATTTTCCAGTTCCCGAAGCGTTTTTTCGCAGGTGCTTTCTGTAACTTGAAGGCCATTCAGCTTTTCGGCCAGCTGTTCTTTCTCTTCGCGCAGGCTTGCGATCTCGCGTGCCAGAATATCGGGCCGCCCCTCCATCGCCTCCTGCTCCGCAGCAATATCTGCGCTGCGTTTGTTCATGTCGGCGATCCGGCGTTCCGCTTCGCCAGCGCGTTCTTGCCATCCCCGAATTTCGGCAAGCGCGACCGCACGTCGTTCGCGGGTTTGTGCAATACGCTGTTCAAGTGACGACACATCCGCCTGACTGCGCGCCAGCAGCTCGCGCGCGGTTTCGTTCGCGACCACGAGCTTTTGCACGAGGTCCGAATGATGCGTGCCATCTGGCAACGCGGCACGGGCGGCTTCTGCTGCGGCTTGTTCCGCCTTTGCTTCGGCAAGCTCCTGTTCGCTGGCCGCCATACGGTCCAGCAGCGCGGCCTTTGCAGATTTAAGCCGGGCCAGCGCATCTTCGGCTTGGTCCACGGCACGCAGAGCTTGCCGCAATTGCCCTTCGGTTTCGGCCCGCGCCGCGGCGGCCGCCCGAACGGCATCTTGCGCGGCACTGATAGCATCCGTCATTTGCGCAAGCGCCTCGGCCTGTTCCGCCAACGCCGCTTCTGCGGGCGGTATCAATGCATTCAGTTCGGCCAGTCGGTTCGCCCGGACCAGCAGTTCAGCGGTCGTTGCGCCGTCGCCATCGGTGGCGAAACCATCCCAGCGGCGCAATTGCCCGGAAAGCGTTACCACGCGCTCACCCGGTGTCAGTGCTGCGCCATCGTCTTTTTCAACAACCCGCACATGGGAAAGGCGTGCAGTCAGTTCTTGGGGGGCGTCGACATAATGGATCAGGGCATTGTTTGCCAAAGCGCCCATCGCGGGCGTCCCGCCGAGCCAACGGCGTCCGGCATCCCCACCAATTGTGGCATCGGCATCATCACCCAGCGCAGCGGCCAATGCGCGTTCGTAGCCTGGCCGAACTGTGATACGGTTAATCGCCTTGTCGCCGTCCCCTTTGGCAAGGGACCGTTCGAGCGCATTTTGCTCGGTCAGCAAAGCCGCGAGCTCTGCTTTGGCACTGGCTAGGCTGGCCTGCGCGCCATCGCGTGCCGCGATCAATTCGGTCCGGCGCGTTTCTGCCGCTTCGCTGGCTGCGGTATTTTCCTGCAAATGCTTTTGTAAGGTAGCAACGCTGGCTTCTGCCGATTTTTTGGCAGATTCACATGCCGCGTCATCGCCCAAGGCGTCCCGCTCGTTCGCCATGCGCGCAACGGCTCCTGCTGCCCGCTCGGCACGCATCGTTGCCGCCGCAACAGCGGCGTCGGCCACGCGCAATTCGGCGTCGGCTCTGGCTTGCTCGGCGGCTGCCTTTGCCAAGGCAATTTCGCTTTCGCGCGCCTGACGTTCGACATTGTCGGCCGCGCGTAACAGGGCAGGGCGCTCTTCCTCCTGTGCCTTGATCTGATCAGATAAAGCCACGCTCTCGCTCTGAAGGTGGGCAAGTGCATCGGCCGCGTCATGGGTTAACTTGCCCTCACGCGCGCCATCTTCGGCCATGCGGGACGCTTGCGCAGACAAATCCGATTGCCGCTGCAATATCCGTTCCTGCTCACCTGTGAGTTGGACAAGCTTGTTGGAAAGGTCATTGGCGGCATCGCGTGCGGCCATTGCAACGGCGCGGGCGTTTGCCAATTGGGTTACGGCTTCCTGTTGCCGTTCGGTTAAAGTACGCTGCGCCGCGGCGGCCCTGTCTACGGCCGCAGTCGCGGCATTGGCCTCAGCCCGCGCGGCATCAGCCGCAGCCTTGGCTTCACGCCAACGCACGAAAATAAGCCGGGCTTCGGCCTGCAATATGTCTTTTGACAAGGTGCGGTAGCGTTCGGCCTGTTTGGCCTGCCGCCGCAATTGCCCCGCGCGGGCGTCCATATCGGCGAGGATGGTTGCCAGCCGTGCAAGGTTGCTTTCTGCGGCGCGTAGTTTTTGTTCAGCGTCTTTGCGCCGCACGTGCAGTCCGGAGATGCCAGCCGCTTCCTCCAGCATCTGGCGCCGTTCCTGTGGCTTTGCAGAGATGATCGCGCCAATCCGGCCCTGACTGACGAGCGCTGGTGAATGCGCACCTGTAGCCGCGTCTGCGAAGATGAGGGCGACATCTTTGGCGCGCACGTCCCTGCCGTTCGAGCGATAGGCCGATCCAGCGCCGCGTTCTATCCGCCGGGTAACTTCCAGTTCCTGATCGCCGTCCGTTGCAGCGTCGCCGTCATCGCTACGTTCCGCCAAGATGGTAACTTCGGCAAAGTCGCGCGGTGGGCGGGATGCTGTACCGGCAAAGATCACATCCTCCATGCCCGCGCCGCGCATGGATTTTGCGCTGCTTTCGCCCATGACCCACCGGATCGCTTCCAGCAGATTGGATTTGCCGCAGCCATTGGGCCCGACGATACCCGTCAGGCCATTTTCGATCCGCAATTCGGCGGGCTCGACAAAGCTTTTGAAGCCGACCAGTTTCAGCTTCTTTATACGCAACGGGCTGCCCCTTTCGCGTATGAGGCTATGTCAGTGCCCCTCCGAGCCATATTTAGCGCGCGCCAGCCTCGATCAGCTTGGTCTTCACCTGGTTCCACGAACTGGCGTCCAGCTTTGCCCCGTTGAGGATGAAGAATGGCGTTCCCGTTACGCCGTCATCCTTTGTACCGCGCTCTGTGGTCTTAATCAGGGCATCGATTGCGCCTTTGTCCGACAGACATGCCTTGGCTTGATCTTCGCTAATGCCACGCGATTTTACGAATTCGATCAGGCCCATTTTCGTTCCCAGCAGGGTTGAAATTTCCCCCGGCGACATTTTCTGCATGGCTTGCTGATCTGCCTCCGTCACCGTGCTGATTTTGCTCAGCCAGCTTGCCTGTTCGGCATACAGCTGGTCGGTCAATGGGAAAAATGCCTCAGGACCGCTACATTGCGCCAGCAGGAAACCGGGAATGTCCTGAATACCATGGATCAGAAACGGCCGGAACTCCATCGACACGCGGCCGCTGTTGACGATTTCGTGCAGCTCTTCCGATGATTGCACAGAAAATTGCGCACAACCCGGGCAGCTGATTGCGCCATATTCGACCAGCTTCAACGGCGCATCCGGATTGCCCATTTTATAGCCACCGAGTTCGGTTTTGCTCACAACATCGACCCATGCCGTGCCGGCTGGGGCTGCTATTTTAGCGATCGGTTCGCCTTTCGGCGCGCCCGCTGTGTCACCGCCGCTGCAGGCTGCGAGTGCCAAAACCGCTAATGTTGTTGAAAAGAGTGTCTTGATACGCATGGGATATCCTTCAATTTGGGATGTCGAATTACTTCAATACGGCTTTCAGTTCGGCCGCACTATGGACGTGGTCTTGCAAGACGCCGTTGACCATGAATGACGGCGTGCCACGCACGCCCAGCGCGGCTCCGGCCTCCGTCATATCGATGACCGCATTCAGCGCCGCCTTGTCCGCCAGACAGACTTTCGCCTGTGCTGGCGTGATGCCGCGCTGTTGCATGATTGGCCCAAGCCCAAGCGCGTCAAACGCGCCGATCATGAAACCAGCATAATCTGCGGATTTAAGCTTTGCCTGCGTTTCAGCATTGATATTTTTGGTCTTGCCCAACCAGATCGACTGGGTTGCGAACAAATGCCGCTGATTGCCAAAGAATTTGCCCTTGCCACCGCAACGCGCAAGCATGGCGGCGGTGAGGTCAACCGAGTTCAAAACCATATTGCGCACTTCGTAGCTGGCTTTGCCCGTTGCAACCGACTGCGCCTTGAATGCGGGGGCTTCTTTTAATTCGAAGTCCGCACAATGTCCGCAGGTGTAGCTAAGATATTCGACAACCTTATTTGGGGCTGCCGGATTGCCTAAAATATGCGCGCCCTTATCGGTCACCGTAACGGTGGAAAGCCATTTGCTTGGTACAGGTGCCGCGGCCAGAGTCGTGGAAAGCGCAGCAGCACCCAACAAGATGAAAAACAGGGACTTTTTTGCACGCAACATCAACATAGCCTTAGCCATTGAAACAATCCCGTGCATCTGGAATCACTCGCTGCCTTTGGCAAGGCTTTTTGCAAGGCTTTCGAGCACGGCAAACAATTCAGGATCACCGATTTCGCGCAGAGATTCGCCCAGTTCCATCGGTATAGGCTTTAGCGAAGGCGGCGCTATCGGTTGCCGTGCAGGTGGCTTTGCCACTGGCCCTTGGCGGACCTTAACCCGTGCGACCGCGCCATAGCCAAAGAAACGATTCACCCGCTCGATAATCTCGGGAAGCACATGCTGGATCATCGTCGCATGCGCGCCTTCAACGGTAAGCTCAAGCGTGCCATCGGATTTCTTGCCAATGGGGAAACGGATCGCCTCCGGTGCAGACACAGCGGCGTAACGCGCGCCAACAATTTCGTCCCAGCGGCTGACGACCGAACTTTGCACAAAGCCAAAGCGTCGGAACGCGGCCCTGCCGATTTCGGGCATCAGTGCGGACACCGCTTTGGCTTCGCCGCCGCGTGGACGCTGAAACGTCTTGGGCGTTACCGGCTTTTTCGGGCTCTTTGGCGCTGTTGGTGGCTTGCCTTTATCCATCACCTAATCCATGCCATTTTACATGCCTGCCGTCCAACAGACTGACCAGAATTCTGGGGATATCGCCGAGCGTTTGCTGGCGCATTATGATGTTCATGCCCGAACCTTGCCATGGCGCAAATTGCCCGGGCAGGGTTTCGCGAACCCCTATCATGTCTGGTTGTCGGAAATCATGTTGCAGCAGACCACGGTCGCCGCCGTCGGTGCCTATTTCCACAAATTCACCCAGACGTGGCCCGATTTTGCGGCACTGGCCGCAGCTGATGATGCGGATGTTATGGCCGCATGGGCCGGGCTTGGTTATTATGCCCGCGCCCGCAATCTGTTAAAATGCGCGCGCGTGGTGGTTTCCGATTATCAGGGGCAATTGCCGTCTTATGAAGCAGATTTGCTGAAGCTGCCTGGCATAGGTCCCTACACCGCAGCGGCGATTGCGGCGATTGCATTTGGGCGGCGCGCCGTGGTGGTCGACGCCAATGTTGAGCGCGTGGTCGCGCGGCTATTTGCGATATCAACGCCGTTGCCGCAGGCAAAGCCACATATTCGCGCGGCTACCGATAGCATCACGCCGGAACTGAGGGCAGGCGATTTCGCGCAGGCGATGATGGATCTGGGCGCGGGTATTTGCTCGGCACGATCGCCGTCGTGCCTGATTTGCCCCATCCAATCCGCATGTGCCGCCTTTCATGTAGGAAACCCCGAAACCTATCCCGCAAAATTGCCGAAAAGCGCGAAGCCGCAACGGATGGGACATGTGTATTGGATTGAACGTGATGGCCATGTCTGGCTGCTGCGCCGGGATGATCGCGGCTTGCTTGCGGGCATGCGGGCATTGCCGGATGACGGATGGACAGCGCGCATCGACGGTAACGCAATTCCGCCCACCGCAGCCCAATGGCAAAAATTGTCGGTACAGGTTGCGCATATATTCACGCATTTTTCGCTGACCCTGAACATTGCCGTTACGTCATGGCCAGCAGACGCGGACGGCCCCGGTGAGGGCGAATGGTGGCCGCTAAAATCGCTCGACAATGCTGGTCTGCCGACCCTATTCAGAAAAGTGACTGAGGCGGTTTTGAACGCAGGAGAGAGATGATGGACGTACAAGTAACAGGCCAGATCATGCTAGGCCGGCGCGGATTACTCGCATGGGGCGGGCGGCTCGCAGGGGCCGGAGCCATAGGTGCGTTCCTGCCTGGCATGGCTTGGGCGCAAGCTGCCGAAAAATACCCGACGATTAAAGCCGAATTTGAAAGCTATGTTTCGTCTGGTAAGCTTCAGGGTGTTTTGGCAACCATTGGCCGCACGGCTGGTCTGCCAGACGTCATTGCGGTTGGCACGCACGGACTGGGCGAGAAAACGCCTGTCAATATCGACACATTATGGCGCGTCTATTCGATGACGAAGCCCATCACGGGCATGGCCGCGATGATTTTGGTTGGTGAAGGCAAGATGAAGCTCGACCAACCCATTTCCGAATTTCTGCCTGAATTCGCCAATATGAAGGTGTTGACCGATCCTGAAAAAAGGATGGATGCGGTTCCGGCCAAGAACCAGATTACGGTTCGCCACTTGTTGACGCATACGGCGGGTCTTGGATATTCCATCATCACCAAGGGGCCGTTGCTGCAGGCTTATCTCGACAATGGCATTACGCCGGGCATCGTCAGCCGCTTTCCTATTCCCGGTCAGCCAACCAGCACGCCGACCCCTGATCTGAAGACATTTTCGGAACGGCTTGCCAAATTGCCGTTGATTGCAGAACCCGGAACCAAATGGAGCTATTCGATCTCGCTCGATTTGTTGGGCCGCGTGATTGAAGTTGCCAGCGGTATGGACTTTGAGGCCTTCCTCAAGACACGCATTTTCGAGCCGCTGAAAATGAATAGCAGCTATTTCCAAGTGCCAAAGTCGGAAACACCGCGATTGGTTTCCAACTATGCGCCCGTGAACGGCATTCTGTTCCCAATCGATCCGGCGGCGACGAGCATCTATCTCGACAAGCCTGCCTTTGCATTTGGGGGTGCAGGCATGGTCTGCTCGGCGCGCGATTATGACCGGTTCCTCAACATGCTTGCCAATTATGGTGAGCTGGACGGTGTGCGGATTATGTCGCCAAAAACGGCTGCGCTCGCAATGTCTGACCTTTTGCCTCCTGCCGTATCAACCGATGGTACTTTTGCGGAAGGCGCAGGCTTTGGCGCGGGCGGACGCGTTGGCAAGGGCGCGAACGAGGGTGTGTACGGCTGGGGCGGTGCTGCCGGCACCGTTGCGTTCGTTGACCCGAAGCGCAAGTTGCGCGCCGTTTGCATGGCGCAGTATATGCCAAGCAACGTCTATCCGTTCCACGAGAATTTCGCAAAATGGGTCCTGAAGGACCTTGGCCTGCCAGCCTGATCCGATGATGTCGCCAGGGTTCACGGGCTCACCGCTCGATCGCGCTGACCGCGTTCGCAATGATGCAGAAGCCTATGGCGCTTTGCTCGCTGACTGGCGTGCGCGGGTTTTGGGTCTCGATGGCCTTGACCCCCGCGTCAGCGACGCAGGCGGCTTGCATTGGCATTCGATGGCTGAACTGGATGGTTCGGAAGAACTGATCTTACTTGGCCTTTCCGATGATAAGCCACATTTTGTCGCCGTCGTTGAGGCGAGCGGAGACGCATTCCGTTCGCCCGCTATCTGGCGTGCCTTGTCCATGCTGCCTGCCGAAGATGCCGCAATTTACGGCACCGCGCGCAGCCTGATCGAATGGCACAATAACCATCGCTTTTGTGGACGTTGCGGACATGCGACCGTGCTGTTTCGTGCAGGCTGGGGCCGCAAATGCGGCAATTGTGCAAAGGAGCATTTTCCACGCACGGACCCAGTGGTCATCATGCTTGCCGAATATGAAGGCAAAGCGCTCGTGGGCCGCCAATCGCGCTTTCCGCCCGGAAATTACTCGGCACTCGCTGGCTTTTTGGAGCCTGGTGAAAGCATGGAAGAAGCGGTGCGTCGTGAAATCCATGAAGAGGCCGGCGTCACCTGCGGCGCCGTGCGCTATGTCACCAGCCAACCATGGCCATTTGGCGGGTCGCAACTGATGATGGCATGTATTGCCGATGCGCAAGGCGACGCGCTGGTCCTCGACACCACTGAAATAGAAGACGCTATGTGGGTCACAAAAGAAGAAGCCCGTGCTGCGCTGGAGGGTGCTTCGGACCGTCGTTTCAATGCGCCGCCGCCTTTTGCGATTGCGCATAGCCTATTGAAATATTGGGTTTCACAATGACCACGTCCGCCGTTCCATTACGTATCGATATTGTATCCGATGTCGTGTGCCCGTGGTGCATCATCGGTTTAAAGCAGGTGGAAAAAGCGCTGACGCTGGTGGGCCGCGATCTGGCTGTCGAAACCCATTGGCATCCGTTTCAACTAAACCCGAATATGCCCCCTGAGGGCGAAGACACCGCCGAACATATTGCCCGCAAATATGGCAGCACCCCCGAACAGAGCCGCGCCAACCGGCAACGGTTGAGCGATATTGGCGAAAGCTTGGGCTTTGCCTTCAACTATGGCGAGGGCATGCGCATCTACAATACGTTCAATGCGCATAAGCTGTTGACGATTTTCGGGAGCGAACGCGACTGGAAAGCGCAAACGGATCTGAAAATGGCACTGTTCAAGGCCTATTTTCAGGACCGCCGCGATGTGAGCGACACCGAAGTCTTGTGCGACATTGCCGAGGCACAAGACATGGACCGCGCAGTGGCCGCCGCGTGGATCGCCGACGCGGCGTTGACCGAAAGCGTGCGCGCGGAAATGGCGCATTGGATGGACCAGAATATCACCGGCGTCCCCGCGATCATCTTTGACCAGAAATTTATGGTTCCGGGCGCACAAAGCGCGGAGACGTTTGCCGATGTGATCAACAAGGTGTTGGCGAAGCGCACGACCAGCGGCACGTAGTCGGGTCAGGCCATCCCCCGCCGGACTGTAAACCAGATCGCCACCGTCCAATAAACCCCTGTCATCGCAACGATTACGGCGAGCGGATCGAAGGCAATTCCCAAACCGCAAATTGCGGCGGCCGCCCAGACTATCAGACCAAATTCTACGAAAGCAAACGTAACCGCGCAGCTTTCCTTGGTAACGTCGCGGTAGAGTTCGTCATACCGGTTCCAAAGATGCCATGTAATTGCGGTCTGGCCGATCATCAACGCAATAATGCCCCAAAACGACAGTAGCTGTGGACCTTGGTCGGCAGGGTTTGCCAACGCCAAAATAGCCATTATCGCGGCGTACATCATCATGCAGATTGCCGACCAGAAAAGCAGCGGCTTCATGTTGTCAAATTCCGATGCTTCGGCATTTCTGTTGGACTGGTTAAGCATGAAAATTGTGCGGTTGCTTGACATTGCCAATACGATCAATCCGATCAGGCAAAAGATTATCGCCATCGTCAACGCGATGACGGCTGCCCCTGACATGACAACAAACAATTGGTCGAGACCGACCAGTCGATCAAGCGCGATCATCGAGAACCATCCGATTGCTCCGCCGACGACCATTTGAAGAACAAACTTGGTCCGGTTCCTCTTTTTCGGCTCGTCGACCGGCTTCTGTTCGATCGTCATCATCATTCTTCTCCTTTCGAAGGCATCCAGTGATCAATAAAAATGGTGTCCACGGCGACCCCAAATAGCTTTGCCATGCGCAGCGCGAGCGGTAGACTCGGGTCATATTTGTCGGTCTCAACCGCGTTGATCGTCTGCCGGGAAACCCCAAGACGATACGCCAACTCGCTCTGGCTCCAGCCGTGCGCAGTCCGCAAGTCCTTCAATCTATTTTCCACAATTTTCCCTTGTGACGAGCCGTGGTCTAAGAATCATGTAAAGAAGTCTTTACTGTAAAGAGTGTTTGTCAGTCAAGAGCTCTTTACATGCGTGCAGCTTAAACCAGCCCCATCTTCATAAGTTCGCTTAGCATCTTTGGGGACATTTCGTCACGGCCATCGGTTTCGACAGAATCGAGATCCGGCGGCGTGTTCGCTTCCTCAAGATAGCGCCAGCCCTGATGCGCCCTTTTTGGTGTTGAACGCACCGCGATGAGGCGCGGTTGCAGCCGGATCCAATGGCGACCGGCGCCATTTTCCATAAAGCCCAAAATGGGGCTTCGGCCGATGATGGTGTGCGTGTGAATCCAGAACAGCGAGCCACCCGCCATTTCGTCAACGCGCTTGGGCAAATAACGCGTGGTCAGGCGCACTTCACCATCCTGCGCATAGGCCGCGAGACGCTCGCGCAAATGCTTCGGGCTTTCGGCGCCGAACGCGATTTTGGTCATGTTAAGAGGCATGGGCGTTATTTGGTAACTGCAGTGTTAACCGACAAGACCGCTGAAGACCGCAAGCCCCAAGAAAATAAGGAAGCCCATGGAATCCGTAATCATGGTGACGAATATTGAACTTGATACAGCAGGGTCCTGGTCAAGGCGGTCGAGCAGAACCGGTATGGCAACACCCGACAAACCGGCCAGCGCGATATTGCACAATATCGCCACCGCAATAACGCCGCCCAGCAGCTGGTCGCCAAATATGATGCCCGCGCCGACGCCTGCAATCACCGCAATCGTTGCACCAATGAGCAAGGCGACGCGAATCTCGCGCCAAATCGACCGCATGGTGTTCGATTGCGTAAGTTGATTGGTTGCCAACGCACGCACCGTGACCGCAAGTGTCTGCGTGCCTGCATTGCCGCCGATGGAGGCAACAATGGGCATGAGAATCGCCAAGGCGACCATGGTTTCAATCGCTGCACCAAATTGCGCGATGATGAAACTGGCCACCATCGCAGTACCCAGATTGGCAATCAACCAGCGCACACGTGCTTTATAACTGTCGGAAATAGGTTCGTTAATGTCACCTTCACCGGCACCGGACAGCCGCAAGATATCCTCGTCCGCTTCTTCCTGAATGATGTGCACGATGTCATCGGCCGTGATGACGCCGACGAGCCGTCCCGCGCCATCGACAACAGCGGCAGAAATAAGCGCGTATTTCTGGAACCGAAGCGCGACTTCTTCCTGATCCATGTCCACTGGAATCAGCGTCTGTTCGTGCTTCATAATGTCGCTGACAGGAACCTTGCGCTGGCTGCGCATGATCCAGCTGAGCTTGCACGTACCGACGGGTTTATGCTGCGGGTCGACGACAAACACTTCCCAAAACTCTGTGGTCAGCTCATGATGGTCGCGCAGATAATCGATCAGTTGACCCACGGTCATATGCTCGGGCACCGCCACAAGCTCGCGCTGCATGATACGGCCAGCCGATTCTTCAGGATAGGACAGCGCATCTTCAATGACAGCGCGGTCTTCGGGGTCCAACTCGGCAAGAACGGCCTGCTGGTCCTCTTCCTCCATATCCTCGATGATCGCGACCGCGTCATCGGTGTCTAACTGTCCGGCAAGTCCGGCGACTTGCGCCGCGGGTAACGCGTCAATGATATCCTCGCGGACATAGTCATTAACCTCGGCCAGCACTTCGGCGCTCATCAACTCGCCCATGCTGATGGCAAGGTCGCCGCGCCGTTCAGACGGTGTTAGTTCAAGAAGGTCGGCAATGTCGGCTTCGTGGAGCGGTTCGACAAGCCGGTAGACTTCTTGGGCGTCCCCCGCTTCCATCGCGTCGAGCACGCGATCGACATATTCGCGGGTCAGACGGTTGTCTTCGTCCAGCGTCTCCAAAATTTCAGTGTCGATGGTCAATGGGTCGGCGATATCGCTTGTCATGTGCGGCCTCCCATTCGTAATTTTGTGCCTGAACGTTGTAATTGCGCCCCTCCTAAGCGTGCAGCGTGAAATTGCAATGATTTTGGCTTTGCACGCGCGCAATGCATCCCCTAGGGTCAGGACCTATTACATG
>DLOZ01000007.1:132483-132956 GCA_002479765.1 Sphingomonadales bacterium UBA7471
TTTGACCCATATTGTCCATTGCTGCGTTGGCAAGCTTGGACTTAGAACCACTAGGTCCTGCGCTTACCGCCTTGCACTGGACAATATGGCCTCAAACCGCGATGGTGCATGTAATAGGTCCTGACCCTAGTGCACCGTCAACATTTCCCCAGCCTAAAGGATTATATATGGCCGATGAAACGCTTACCCTTTCGCTCGACAGCGGCGACGTTGTTATCAAACTTCGCCCTGATCTGGCGCCAAACCATGTTGCCCGTATCAAAGAACTGGCTGGTGAAGGCTTTTACGACGGTGTGAAGTTCCACCGCGTGATTCCCGGATTCATGGCGCAGGGCGGTTGCCCGAACGGCACTGGCATGGGCGGTTCGTCCAAGCCAAATCTGGCGCAGGAATTCAACGCTGAACCGCATGTGCGCGGCGTATGCTCCATGGCGCGGACCAACGACCCGAATTCGGCCAACAGCCAGTTCTTC
>DLOZ01000007.1:133005-133275 GCA_002479765.1 Sphingomonadales bacterium UBA7471
CAGCCAGTTCTTCATCTGCTTTGATGATGCGACCTTCCTTGACCGTCAGTATACGGTCTGGGGCCAAGTCACCAGCGGCATGGAACATATCGATGCTTTGCCAAAGGGTGAGCCGCCTGCGAATCCAGGCGTCATCCGCAAGGCAATTGTCGCCTGACATTAAAAACGCGCGGGAAGCCCGATGGCTACCCGCGCGTTTAATAGGTCCTGACCCTAATATTTTAGGATAGATTATTTGCCTTCGGTCTGGCCTTGCGCAGGCTCGGGCGG
>DLOZ01000033.1 GCA_002479765.1 Sphingomonadales bacterium UBA7471
CTTCCACTCGAAACAAAATCCGCACCTCCAACACCGGCACGAGCGCGTGCGCCACCAGCGTAATTCACGCCATTTCCGCCACCACCCCCACCAACTTTCAAGGTGCCGATATAGCTAGTACCGCCGCTACCGCCTTGGGTATTCGTCGACGAACCAGTCCCGCCCGATCCTACGGCAATCGGAATTGAGCCCTGTACGTAAATGCTCGAATGAGCGAAGAAACCTCCTGCACCACCGCCACCGCCCGTTGCACTTGCAGTTGAGTCACCACCGCCACCGCCACCGCCGACGACGAATTTCTTGACACTAGAATATTTTCAGTCAGATGGGCCGAGCGTTCACCGTGCGGTCACTGCTTATCAGGCAGGCGCTACCGGGCGAGGCATAACCGTTGGTGTGATCGATTCAGGGATTGATTCTAATAGCCGCGAGTTCGCTGGCCGCATTCATGCACAGTCAGGCGACGTAACGGGTGCGGGTAGGCCACTAGGTGATGACGACGGACATGGTACTGCGGTAACGCGGGTCATTGCAGCCGCCAAAGATGGTCGCGATGTACATGGCATCGCCTTTAATGCGACAATATTAGCGCTTCGGGCGGATCAGGCGGGAAGCTGTACCAAGACAGCCCTTGGCAACGATGCGGCTTCATGTACCTTTCTGGATACCTCCATTGCCGCAGGGGTCGACCGTGCGGTCGAAAATGGCGCGCGTGTTATAAACATTTCCCTCGGCGGTGCGGGCGGTGCGAGTTCGGTACTACGCGATGCGATTAATCGCGCGACCTTGGCCGGAATCGTCGTTGTTGTGTCCGCTGGTAATGAGGGCAATGAAGCTACGCCTGCCTTTGATCCGAACAGCCCAAGCCCCTTTGCGCAAGCTCTATTGGCCAACGGAAACGGGCTTGTTATCATTTCGACATCTGTCGATGACAATGGCGTCATATCCAACTTTAGTAACAAGGCGGGTATCTCGCAAAATTCAGTGTTGTCCGCATTGGGGCAAGGCATTTGCTGCGAATATCAAAACGACACCATCTATCATTTCGTCGAGAATGGTCAGCCGCTTGTCAGAGTTTTCAATGGCACGTCTTTCTCTGCGCCACAGATTTCCGGAGCTGCAGCTTTGCTGGCGCAAGCCTTTCCCAATCTCACGGGCGCACAGATTGTAAGTCTGCTCTTGTCATCAGCGCGCGATGCGGGCGACCCCGGCACCGACGCAATTTACGGACGCGGCATATTGGATATTGGGCGCGTCTTTGCGCCCTCCGGAACGACCTCATTGGCGGGCACAACAATAGCCGTACCGCTTTCGGGCAATGGTGGCACAACAAGTGGCCCGATGGGTGATGTCGCGATGTCCAATCGTCCCGTGAACGCGGTGATCCTGGATAGCTATGGCCGTGCATATGACATCGACCTTGCACATGGTTTGAATGCCACTGCGCCCCGGCTGCGGTTAACGCCTGCGCTTATCCATCAGGACCGATCGGTCAGCGCGGTTGATGGCACAACCCAAATTGCATTTTCGATCAGCGACAGCGGCGGTGGCACAGCCAGCATATTGCCGCTTGCGCTTTCGGACGGGCAAGCGCGACAGGCGCGGTTTTTGGCAGGCAGGGTCAGCGCAGCGATTAGCAAAGATACCCGCTTTAGTCTGGGCATCCGGCAAACGGCCGCCCATCAGGTTTTGGCCTTGCAAGATATGGCCAGCAGCGCCTTTTTGACCGCTGGTGACGCACGGATGGAGGGCGGCTTTGAGCGCCAGCCGGGCAATTCCTTTGCCCTGCGACAGAAATTGGGTGCTTTCGGACTGACGGCCAGCGTCGAACATGGCGACGCCCGTCTGTATGAAGGTGCTAGCGACGAATATCTCCGCCGCGGTACGCGCGAATATCCCTATGCAACATTAGGGCTCTCGCTGGATCGCACGATCGGGCCGGCAAGACTGGCGCTGGGTGCCAATTGGATGCGGGAGGATGAAACGATCCTCGGTGCCCGTTTTGCCAACTTCATCGGCCGCAGCGGTGCGCGCAGCCTGTTCATCGACGGCAATATGGAAGCGACCTTGGGGCAGGATTGGTCCATTGGCACCAGTTGGCGGCAAGGATGGACCTATGCCAATGCGGGGTCGACACTGACGGGACAAAGCCTGCTGAAGAGCAACGCATTTTCCTTTGACGTCACACGGGCCAACGCATTTGCCTATGGCGACCGGCTGGCGTTTCGGTTGGCCCAACCGCTGCGCGTCATCAGCGGCGGCCTCGCGCTAAATGTGCCTGTTGCCTATGATTATGCGACGCTTACGCCGACATTCGGCATCAGACGCTTCAGCCTTGCGCCACAAGGGCGCGAAATCGCGAGCGAGGTTGCGTGGACATTGCCAATGAGCGGCGGCTATGTCTCGTCAAACCTGTTCTGGCGACAGGAGCCGGGGCATTTTAAACGCGCGCCGGATGACATCGGCGTGGCGTTCCGGCTGCAGTTTGGCTTTTAAACCGTAAAACTCTCTCCGCATCCACAACTGCCGGTGGCGTTGGGATTATTGAAGACAAAGCCAGCGGCAAATTCATCTTCGACCCAATCCATGATCGATCCGACGAGATAGAGCACCGAGCCGCCATCGATATAGAGCACGCCGCCCGGCGTTTCGATTTTTTCATCGAAGGCGATGGCTTCGGACACATAGTCGACCGAGTAAGCCAGTCCCGAACAGCCCCGGCGCGGCGTGGACAGCTTTACGCCAATCGCGCCTTCGGGTGCCTTGGACATCAGCTCGGCAATCCGCGCTTCCGACGCGGGCGTCAGGGTGACTGCAGCGGGGCGAACGCGGGTCTTTACATCGGTCATAACATTCCAAGCTCCAGACGGGCTTCATCGGTCATATTGGCGGGCGACCATGCGGGTTCCCAGACCAAATTTACTTCAGCATCGCCAATGCCCGGTACCGCGCCAACGCGCAGTTCAACTTCGCCCGGCATGGATTCTGCCACCGGGCAATGCGGGGTCGTCAGTGTCATCGACACGAGCGCATGGCCGTTATTGATCTCGACATTGTAAATCAGGCCAAGGTCATAAATGTTCACCGGAATTTCCGGGTCGTAAATTTCCTTAAGCGCGGCAATGACCGCTTCGTACAAATCGCCGTCGGGTTCGCCCGGTGATGGCGCAGCAGGTTTCTGCGCGAGAAAGCCCTCCAGATAATCCTTCTTGCGTGCCAATGTCTCGCCAGGCGTTTCGACGGCGTTTTCGACGCGCGCACGGGGCGGCTTTTCGACGCTATCAACTTCTTCTATCCGGATGTTCTCGTTCATCCAAAAATCCTTTTCACCCGTTCCAGCCCGCGCACCAGCGCTGCGACATCATTTTCGTCATTATACATACCAAAGCTCGCCCGCGCGGTCGCGGGGATGCCCAGATGGTCCATCAGCGGTTGTGCGCAGTGATGGCCGGCACGAATGGCGACATTGTCTTCATCCAATATCGTGCCGATATCGTGCGGGTGGATGCCCTCCATGCTGAAGGACACAATGCCAGCGGACTTTTCCGGACCATATAAGGTGACCGAATTGATGCCACGCAAGGCGTCGCGCGTTTGCGCGGCGAGCGCGCTTTCATGCGCAAATATCGCCTCGGGACCAAAGCTGTCGATAAAATCGATCGCGGCGTGCAGGCCGATCACTTCGATAATCATCGGGGTGCCCGCCTCAAACCGCGATGGCGCGGGGGCGTAGGTCGTCTTTTCGAAGGTCACACGATCAATCATCGCGCCGCCGCCTTGCCATGGCGGCATGGAATCCAGCGTTTCCGCCTTTGCCCACAATACGCCAACGCCGGTTGGGCCGTATAATTTGTGGCCGGACATGACGTAAAAGTCGCAGTCCAGCTCAGCCATGTTCAGCCGCATGCGCGGCGCGGCCTGACAGCCATCGAGCATGAGCTTGGCACCAACAGCATGTGCAGCCTTGGCCGCACGCTTTACGCCAAGGACCGACCCCAGCACATTGGACACATGCGCGAGCGCGACGAGCTTGTGCTGTGCAGTCAGGTTCGCTTCCAGCCAGTCGAGGTCAATCAGGCCGTCGTCGGTCAGCGGGCAGACGTCGATATGCGCGCCGACCTTTTCCGCCAGCATCTGCCACGGTACGATATTGCTATGATGCTCTAACCGGCTGAGCATGATGCGGTCGCCAGCTTTTAGATTGGCTGGGCCCCAGCTTTGCGCGACCAAATTGATGCCCTCGGTCGCGCCGCGCACGAACACGACTTCGTCCGGCGATGCTGCGCCGATGAATCGCGCCACGCGCTCGCGCGCTGCCTCAAAAGCGACAGTCATATTGGCCGAGCGGGCATAGACGCCGCGATGGACGGTGGCATAATCGGCGCCACCGGCACGCATCATCGCGTCGAGCACGACCTGCGGTTTTTGCGCCGTCGCGGCGGTGTCAAGATAATGCCAGTTGTTCGCAAGGCCGGGGAATTGGTCGCGGATGGGTGAAGCAGACATCAGCATAGCAACACACCGTCATGCTGAACTTGTTTCAGCATCCATCGTGCAACTGAGACCGAAGCTCTGCGAGGCGAAATAGACCCTGAAACAAGTTCAGGGTGACGATGATTTAGGGGGAACCGTGCGCTCACACCAAATCCCCTAGTTTGCTCAACGCTGCTTCGGTCAGCGACTCTTCATCAGCCGCGCCTTCGAACACGCCCGCGACAAAGGCCTGTAACATCAGCTTCTTTGCCTCGGCAGGGGTAATGCCGCGCGCTTGCAGATAGAATAGCCCCATGGCGTCCAACTCGCCAATCGCGCAGCCATGCGCGCATTTGACGTCGTCGGCGTAAATTTCGAGTTCGGGCTTGGCGTTGGCCGTTGCGCTGCGGTCCAGCAGCATCGCTTTGACGGACTGTACGCTGTCGGTTTGCTGGGCATCGCGTGCCACTGCCACTTTGCCAAGATAGGTACCGGTCGCCATACCCGCCAAGACGGAGCGGACAATCTGCGATGATGTCGCGCCGGGTTCGGCATGGGTAACGGTGGTGATGACCTCAAGCGTTTGCGTGCCGCCGCCAATTTGCACCGCGCCAAGTTTGAAATCAGCCCCCTCGTGCAGTGTGACGTTCAACTCCACCCGCCCATAATCGCCGCCTGTATTCAGCACATGGATGGCGGCGGTGGCGCCTTTGCCGATAGCGATGTCCAATTGATGGATCGTTCCGCTGTCCTGCATGATGGTCCGCGCAAAGGTTCCACCCGCAGGGACGATGATGCTTTCGGGTGCAGGCAATGGCCAAGCCGCCTCGACGGCGGCAATATCGCTGTAGCGCCAAGCCTCATCGCCGCGCGTTGGGAGCGCAACGGTCATGGGCGCAAAACCTCTTGGTGCCTTTGTGCCTTCGTGCGCACAAAATTAGACTCGCACGAAGGCACGAAGGCACGAAGAAGGAAAAGATTAATGCCTGCGGCGCTCATGCCGCCAATTCCTTATAGCCGTCACGCTCCAGCTCAAGCGCGAGGTCGGCACCGCCGGTTCGCGTGATGCGGCCATCGGCGAGGACATGGACAAAGTCGGGTTTCACATAATCGAGCAGCCGCTGATAATGGGTGATCAACAGCACAGCCTTGTCCGGCTTGCGCATGATGCGGTTGATGCCATCACCCACCGTGCGCAGCGCGTCGATATCGAGGCCGCTGTCGGTTTCGTCGAGGATCGCGAGCGCCGGGTCGATGATACCCATCTGTACCATTTCGTTGCGCTTCTTCTCGCCGCCGGAAAAGCCGACATTCACCGGGCGCTTGAGCATCTCCATATCCATGCCAAGCGCGCCTGCCTGTTCGCGTGCGACCTTCAGGAATTCACCACCGGTCAGCGGCGCCTCACCGCGATATTTGCGCTGCGCATTGAGCGCCTCGCGCAGGAACTGGACGTTCGATACGCCGGGAATTTCGACCGGATATTGAAAGCCCAAGAACAGACCGGCGGCGGCGCGCTCATGCGGTTCGAGGGCGAGCAGGTCGATAGGCTCTTGTGTGCCCCGGCGAAGGCCGGGGTCCAGTGCGGCTACCGAGTCGTCTGTTTGAGGTTCTGGACCCCGGCCTTCGCCGGGGAGCACGGGCGGCGTAAAGGTCACCGAACCTTCGGTCACCTTATAACCGGGGCGTCCCGAAAGCACATAGCCCAGCGTCGATTTTCCCGCGCCATTCGGACCCATGATCGCATGGATCTCGCCCGCGTTCAGCGAGAGCGTGAGGCCCTTGAGAATAGGCTTGTCGCCAACATTGGCGTGGAGGTTATTTATTTGGAGCATATGACGTCTGTTTTTCCGTTAAATCGTTTTGCGTTTGAGAGGCGAAAATGCCTCACCCCACGCTCCCCTCAAGGCTGATGCCCAACAACTTCTGCGCCTCAACCGCGAATTCCATCGGCAGTTGCTGCAGCACTTCCTTGGCAAAGCCGTTGACGATCAGCGCGACCGCTTCTTCGGCGTTCAGGCCGCGGGCCATTGCGTAGAACATCTGGTCGTCCGAAATCTTGCTCGTCGTCGCCTCATGCTCGATCTGCGCGCTTGGGTTGCGGACCTCGATATAGGGGACGGTGTGCGCGCCGCTGAGCGAACCGAGCAGCAGCGAGTCACATTGGGTGAAGTTGCGCACGCCCTCGGCATTTGGCGCGACGCGCACCAGCCCGCGATAGGTGTTGTTGCTGTGTCCGGCGCTGATACCCTTGCTGACGATGGTCGAGCGCGAACCCTTGCCATTGTGGATCATCTTGGTGCCGGTGTCGGCCTGCTGGTGATTGTTGGTCACCGCGACCGAGTAAAATTCGCCGATGCTGTTTTCGCCATTCAATACGCAGCTTGGATATTTCCATGTCACCGCGCTGCCGGTTTCCACCTGAGTCCAGCTCACCTTGCTGTTCCGTCCTTGGCACAAAGCGCGCTTGGTGACGAAGTTATAGATGCCGCCTTTGCCCTCCGCGTCGCCGGGATACCAGTTTTGCACGGTCGAATATTTGATTTCGGCATCGTCCAGCGCGACCAGCTCGACCACGGCTGCGTGCAGCTGATTCTCGTCGCGCATCGGCGCGGTGCAGCCTTCGAGATAGCTGACATAGCTGCCCTTGTCGGCCACGATCAATGTCCGTTCGAACTGTCCTGTATTTTCCGCGTTGATACGGAAATAGGTGGAAAGCTCCATCGGGCAGCGCACGCCTTCGGGGATGTAGACGAACGTGCCATCGGAAAAGACCGCGCAATTGAGCGTGGCGAAATAATTGTCGTGCATCGGCACAATCTTGCCGAGATATTTGCGGACGAGGTCAGGATATTCCTTAATCGCTTCCGAAATGCTGCGGAAGATAACGCCAGCGCGCTCCAATTCCGCGCGGAAGGTTGTGGCCACCGAAACGCTATCAAACACGGCATCAACCGCGACGCGGCGTTGGGGCAAGCCGCCATCTTCACCGCCTTCGACCCCGGCAAGCAACTTCTGTTCGGCAATCGGAATGCCCAGCTTTTCATAAACGCGCAGGATTTCGGGATCGACTTCGTCCAGTGAATTCAGCTTTGGCTTCGCCTTGGGCGCGGCATAATAATAGGCGTCCTGATAATCGATGGGCGGGACATTGAGCTTGGCCCAATCCGGTGCTTCCATTGTTTTCCACATGGCAAAGGCCTTAAGCCGCCATTCGAGCATCCATTCGGGCTCATTCTTTTTCGCCGAAATGAAGCGGACGGTATCTTCGTTCAGGCCCTTTGGCGCGAAATCGGTTTCGATGTCCGACGACCAGCCATGCTCATAATCGGCGACCTTTTCGGCGGCGTCCCACGCAGCCTTGTCTTTGATTTCAATATCGTCGGTCATCGCGTCAGTCCTGCCAAATTGATTTGCGCAAGCGCACCGCGCACAGCGTTGTTAACGACAGGCCAATGCGATTGGACGTGGCAGCTGCCTTCTTTCCCACAATGCTGGCCCAAGGCGTGTTTATGCGTATCGCAGCACGCGGTCATTGCAATTGGGCCTTCGACGGCCTCAATAATATCCGCCAGATTGATGGCCGCAGCAGGACGGGCAAGCGTGATGCCACCGCCTGTTCCACGTGCCGAACGCAATAGGCCCGCTTTGGTCAATATGCTCACCAGCTTTTGAGTCGTGGGCAGCGCAAGGCCGGTTTCGGTCGCAAGGTCTGTCGCAGATACGCGCGCAGAGCCGCAATGGCGCGACGCCGCGCTCATAACCACCACTGCATAATCTGCCATATTCGACAAACGCATAACAACGCCCCTAATCAGATAAATTTACTCCGATTGGGGGCAGATGGTCCCTTTATCGGCGGAAATCAACCCCGAAAGGATTCTATATTGCGTTAGTTTTCCTTGCTCAGCCGCACGCGCTTTTGAACGTTCACGATATCTTTTGGGTTAAGCCGCCTTATTTCTGTAATTTGCCCGCGACGTAACGTTCCAAATTCGCTGTTTCTTCAGCAGAAAAACGCAGACCCAGCTTGCTGCGCCGCCACAATATGTCACTTGCGGAGCGCGCCCATTCCTGGCCGATCAAATAGTCGACTTCGCGCGCATATAGCCCATGGCCAAAATGCGTGCCGAGATTTTTGATGGTGTTGGCATCGGCCAAAATTGACCGCGTCAGCGTCCCATAGCTGCGCACCCAGCGGTGGGTAAGCGACGCAGGCAGAAACGGGTATGCGCGCTGCAGTTCATCCGCCAATTCATCGGCGCCATCGGTCGGAAAATCGCCACCGGGAAGCGGCCGTTGGAGCGTCCAGCTTCGCCCATCGAGAATAGGCATATATCCGGCAAGCTTTTTGACGGCGCTTTCTGCCAAATGGCGGTATGTTGTAATCTTGCCGCCAAAGACCGACAGGATCGGCGCTTGCCCATCGGCATCAACGTCGACTTCGAAATGGTAACCGCGCGATGCGGTTTCGGGCTTGCCCGACCCGTCATCGACCAGCGGACGAACACCGGCATAGCTGTATATGACGTCCGCCGCAGTAATATTTTGTTTGAAATATGCGCCAGCGGATTCGCAAATATAATCGATTTCCTCGGGCGTCGCGAAAACGTCGTCGAGCGAACCTTTGTGATCGGCATCGGTCGTGCCGATCAGGGTGAAATCATCCTCATACGGTATCGCGAAGAAGATCCGGCCATCGGGGTTTTGGCAGAAATAAGCCTGCGGCGTATCGAACATTTTGCGCACCACGATATGTGACCCGCGCACAAGCCGGATGGTTTCGGCTGCGTTGCGCTGACGCCCGGTGGTGCGCGCAAGCAGTTCAAGCACCGCTGGTCCTGCTGCGTTGGCAACGGCGCGCGCCTTGATGGGCGGCTGCCCTGCAATTTCGATATGCCAAATGCCATCGCGTCGTTCGATGTGTGTCACTTCGGAGTGCGTGCGGATTTCTGCGCCATGCTGTGCGGCGTCCATGGCGTTAAAGATCACCAGTCGCGCGTCATCGACCCAGCAATCGGAATATTCGAACGCTGTTGTGAATTGGGGCTTCAGCGGCTTACCAGCGGGTTCAGACGCAAGCTTTACGGTGCGGGTCGCCGGAAGCAGTTTGCGGCCGCCAATATGGTCATATAAAAACAGGCCCAGGCGAACGAGCCACGCGGGCCGAATGCCCTTTTGATGCGGCAGGATGAAGCGCAGCGGCCAAATGATGTGCGGCGCAATGGCCCACAAGCGCTCGCGCTCAATCAAGGATTCCCGGACCAGCGCGAATTCATAATGCTCAAGATAGCGTAGCCCGCCGTGAATAAGTTTTGTTGATGCAGAGGATGTGCCGCGCGCAAGATCGCCGCGCTCAAGCAATATAACCTTTGCGCCTCGCCCGGCCGCGTCGCGCGCAATGCCCGCACCGTTTATGCCGCCGCCGATTACGGCGAGGTCAAAAATTGGCTGGCTCATAAAAATCCCCATGCAAAGGTCGCCGCGGCGATGAAAGCGGTAAAAGTGGCAAGCATGACGGGCAGCATCGCTTTCCAGCCTTGCCCGAGTAACAGATCAAGCCGTGACCGCATAGCGGTTGCGGTAACGGCGAACAAGAGCATCGCCTTCGATGCCAGCAGGCCATATTCGGCCACCCACTTCGGTGCATCGACAAGCGAGTTGACTGCAACCACCGCGAAGAAGGCGATGATGAACCAAGGCAGTTTCAACTTCGCGGCAAGGCTTTTCGGTTGGCCATTGCCCGAACCAATGGCGAGGCCAATCAGCGCCACTGCGGGGGCCAGCAAGGCCACACGCGACAGCTTTACAATCGTTGCCGTTTCACCGGCGGATTGGGAAAAACTATAGCCACCGCCAAGCGATTGCGCGACATCATGTATCGCAGCGCCCATCAGGAAACCCGCCTGACGATCCGTGAAGGCGAGCTGCGCCGCGATGAGCGGATAAAAGGACATGGCGATAGCACTGGCGAGCGAAACACCCACCAACGTCAGCGTGAATTGGTTCTGGTTCAGCCGCTCGCGGCCAATAACGGCGTAGATGGCCAAGGCCGCGGATGCGCCACAGATGGCTGTCGCGCCGCCCGCAAGCCAGCCTGCATAATTGCTTTGCCCAGCTATTCGTGCGCCGAATAGGCCCGCACCCATCACCAGTGCCATGATGCACACCAGCCCCAGAAACGCGAGTGCCCCCAAACCGCCAATCTGCATGACGGTGACCTGAGTCCCCAGCAGAACGATGCCCCACCGCAAACAAGAGGTGCCGCAGAAATCGAGGCCGGGGTGAACCTTTTGCTCAGCCGACACAAAATTGAGCGCCAAACCCAGCAGAAGCCCGGCCAATATGACGGGCATGGCATAATGTTCAGAGAACCAAGTCGCTGCAACCGAGGCGATACCAACGACAGCAAGACCCGGGAACAATGCGCTGATCATCAATCGTTTGCGCGGCGCCGGATTGTCCTCGGCAAGATATGTCTCGCCATACAGGTCAGCGATGTAATTCGCGTTTATGTCTTGCGGTGTCATATGGCCTTCTATAGGCAGATGCATCAGAAGTTCCAGCATAAAGCAGGACTTGGGAGAGGATTTAATGGCCGACACCGAGAACGCAAAGTCCGGCGATGCCGCACGCTATATCCGCTACGGGCTCATTGCCCTTTTGTTTTTCGGCACGGCGCTCAATTATCTCGACCGACAGGTCCTTGCACTTCTGAAACCCACATTGCAGGTTGAATTTGGTTGGACCGACCGTGAATTTGGCCATTTCGGATCAGCATTTCAGATCGCCACAGCGGTCGCTCTGCTCGGCGTCGGGTGGTTTATTGACCGGTTCGGTGTGCGTTGGGGCTATGGTTTGGCCGTTGCGATATGGAGCTTGGCGGGCATGGGACATGCTTTTGCCAGTTCGGTTGGGCAGTTTGTCGCAGCACGCGTCACCTTGGCTGTGGCAGAGTCGGTTAATACGCCTGCGGCGATGAAATCCGCCGCCACATATTTGCCCATTCGGGAACGATCCATAGGCATTGGCGTCATTAACAGCGCGTCCAATATAGGCGCAATTCTGGCGCCGCTGACCGTGCCATGGATTGCCATCATGTATGGCTGGCGCGAGGCGTTTATTATCACTGGTGCGCTCGGCTTTGTCTGGCTGCTTTTCTGGTGGCTCGGCACGAGCAAACTTCAGCCACTGGGAGCAGCTGCGCCAACCATCGCCAATCCAGCAGACAAAGGCCCGCCATGGCGTGAACTGTTGAAGGAACGGCGGACATGGGCCGTGGCCGGCGCAAAGCTGCTTACGGACCTTGTCTGGTGGTTTATATTATTTTGGGCGCCAGATTTTTTTGCGCGGCAATTTGGACTGGGGCAGGCTGAAATAGGCGCGCCCACGGCAATCGTATATGCGCTGGCGGCGGTGGGCGCTTTGACCAGTGGCATATTGTTCCCGCTCCTATTGGGTAAGGGAATGACACCCAATGTAGCGCGCAAAAGCTCAATGTTCTTTTATGCTTTGTTGATTTTACCCATTCCCTTGGCCCTGCAAGCACCAAATGAATGGGTCGCGGCGCTGATCATCGGGCTGGCACTTTTCGCGCATCAAGGTTTTTCGACCAATATTTTCGGTATGACAGCGGATATCGTTCCCGCCCGTCAGGTCGGCAGCGTGATCGCAATTGGGGCTTTGGTCGGTAACTTGAGCGGCGCGGCCATGCTTGAATTCGCTGGCTGGTCGCTGGATGCAGGCCTTGGCTACACGCCGATGTTCGCAATCTGTGCAAGCGCCTATCTACTGGCGTTGCTATGGATTCACATCATGCAGCCAAGGCTGGTTGTGGTAAATGACGCCGACTGATTAGCCAGCTTTGGCCAAGCCTTCTGCGTCCACAATTGCTTGCAGTTCGCCCGCTTCGTACATTTCCATCATGATGTCCGAACCACCAAGGAACTCGCCCTTGACGTATAATTGCGGGATGGTTGGCCAATCGCTATAATCTTTGATGCCTGCGCGGATTTCCATATCCTGCAATACATCGACGCTTTCATAAGCGACATTCAGATGGTCAAGAATGGCGATCGCCTTGCTGGAAAATCCGCACTGCGGAAACAATGGCGAACCTTTCATGAAAAGGACGACATCATTGCCTTTGACGATCTCATCGATCCGTTCGTTAACGCTCATTTCAATACTCCAATAATCAGGGGGTGGCTGTTGTCAGCTGAAGGGCATGCAAGACACCGCCCATGCGTCCGCCCAAAGCGTCGTACACGGCCTTGTGTTGTTTTACGCGCGGCATCCCGCGAAAGCTTTCGCTGACGACGCGCGCGGCATAATGGTTGCCGTCGCCCGCAAGGTCAGTGATTTCGACAAAAGCATCGGGAAGCGCCGCTTGGATCATTTCCTCAATTTCGTGCGCGTGCATTGCCATTATGCAGGCTCTATAAATTGACGACGGGCTTCCACCATTTTCTCGTCAAGCGCAGCGCGGATCATCGCGTCATCCACGTCTACCCCAGCCGACGTTAAGTCGCCAAGCAGCTTACGGATAACGTCTTCGTCGCCTGCTTCTTCAAAGTCCGCCTGCACGACCGATGTCGCATAGGCTGTCGTTTCTTCGGGGGTCAGGCCCATTTTTTCGGCTGCCCACTGACCCACCAGCTTGTTACGGCGGGCGGTGATCTTGAATTGCAGGTCTGCATCATGTGCAAACTTGTTTTCAAAGGCATTTTCGCGGTTGTCGAAAGTTGTCATTATGCCGTTCCATTTTGCTGTTGTTCAAAGATAATGCCTGAATCGTCGCGCAACAAGGCTGGACATGTTAAATGTGTACGACCAGCTTTCCAACCGCTGCCCGATCACCCAAGCGTGCGATCGCTGTTCCGGCGTCCGCAAGTGCGAATGTTTCCGATATGCGCGGCTTGATCTTGCCGGCGGCATATAGGTCAAACAGCTCGGCTATGTTGGCGTGATTTTTCTGCGGCGTACGTGCGGCAAAGGCCCCCCAGAAAACGCCGCACACGTCGCAGCTTTTCAGCAGCGTGAGGTTTAAGGGCAATTTCGCGATCCCGGCGGGAAAGCCAACCACGAGAAACTTGCCTTCCCACGCAATCGACCGGACGGCAGGTTCGCTATAGTCGCCACCCACGGTGTCATAAATGATATTATATCCGTCCCGGCCAGCTGCTGCTTTGAATAGTTCGGCGACAGTTTTGGACTGGTCCTTGTCAAACGGCTGGTGCGGGTAGACGACCACTTCGTCAGCGCCTGCTTCGCGCGCAATGTCTGCCTTTGCCGCGCTGGAGACACCGGCGACCACACGGCCGCCAAATGCCTTGGCCAATTCAATCGCCGAAATCCCGATGCCGCCTGCGCCGCCAAGCACAAGGACATTGTCACCCGACTTCATATGGCCGCGATCCTTCAGCGCATGGATTGATGTGCCATAGGTCATCAACAAAGCTGCACCATCGTCAAAGGACATGGCGTCAGGCATTTTGAAGCAATTGAACGCGGCTACCGCGACTTTTTCGGTCAGGCCGCCATTACCGCACAGGCCAATGACGCGGTCGCCAATGGCAAAGCCGGTCACGCCTTCGCCAATGGCTTCGACTGTGCCCGCAATTTCGCCGCCCGGCGCAAAGGGACGCTCAGGTTTGAATTGATAGAGGTCGACAATCATCAGCGTGTCGGGAAAATTGATTGAACAGGCCTTTACCGCGACCACAACCTGACCGGGTCCGGCGGTGGGTTCAGGCAGTTCGCCCATGACAAGGGTTTCTGGGCCGCCGCTTGCGGTCGATAATAAAGCGCGCATGTCTCTCTCCTAAACAGGGTTTGGCGCCAGCCAGGGCCGGTTCGCAGATAATTTGGCTTCGTACACCGAAATCGCGTCGCTGCTTTTCAGCGTTAGGCCGATTTCGTCTACACCGTTGATCAGGCAATGTTTACGGAACGGGTCGATTTCAAATTCGAACCGGTCCTGAAACGGCGTGGTGACGGTTTGTGTTTCCAGATCGATGTGAATCTCATCGGTCCGCGCGACTTCCATCAAGCGGTCAATCGCCGCCTGCGGAAGGACGATGGCGAGCAAACCATTCTTGAACGCATTGCCCGAAAATATGTCGGAAAAGCTTGGCGCAATCACCGCGGATATGCCCAAATCGGCCATGGCCCACGCCGCATGTTCGCGGCTCGATCCGCAACCGAAATTGTCGCCCGCAATCAATATTGGCGCACCGGCATATTCCGGGTCGTCAAATACGTTGCCCGGGACCGCGCGCAAGCTTTCGAACGCACCCTTGCCTAATCCAGCACGGCTAATGGTTTTTAGCCACACCGCGGGGATGATCACATCGGTGTCGATATTCTTCAAACCGACGGGATAGGCCCGGCCCTCAACACGGCTTATCGCTTTCATGCCTTTAGTCCGTGTCCGTCTTGGGCTGATTGTGCGTCATCGGCGCAACTTCGGGTTCAGGCGACAGCGGTTCCAGCTTTCCCTTCTTCTGGGTCAGACTGCGGCGTCCTGCGTAAATCAACGCCGCCATCAATGCCGCCGAACCTACTGCAGCGCCAACCTTGGCTGTGGTCGACCATGTGTCGCCATCGTTTGATTTTTTATTGGTCATAAGCCTCTTCCTTGATGCCAACTGCTTTAGCTTCGGCATTTGTGACAAGTAAAGGGAATAGCTTCAGCTGCACTGTAGCAAAGGCCAGCAGTGCCGCGCATGCGTCACCCTTAATTGGCGAACGCACGGACATCCGTTAGCTTGCCAGCAACAGCCGCCGCCGCCGCCATTGCCGGGCTCACCAGATGGGTGCGTGCGCCTGGGCCTTGGCGGCCGACGAAATTCCGGTTGCTGGTTGATGCGCAACGTTCGCCAGCGGGCACCTTGTCGGGGTTCATCCCCAAACAAGCCGAACAGCCCGGCTCGCGCCATTCGAACCCAGCGTCGGTAAATATCCGGTCCAGTCCCTCGTCCTCGGCCTGCTGCTTCACAAGGCCACTGCCGGGGACGACAATTGCCCATTTGACGTTCGCTGCCTTTTTGCGGCCTTTTAAGATTTCAGCGGCGGCGCGCAGATCTTCGATGCGGCTGTTGGTGCAGCTGCCGATGAAGATATTCTGCACTTCAATATCGGTCATCCGTGTGCCAGGCGTCAGCCCCATATACTCCAGCGATTTGCGCGCGGCTTCCTGCTTGGACGGATCCGCAAAGCTGGATGGATCGGGGACTATGCCGGTGATCGGCAACACATCTTCGGGGCTGGTGCCCCATGTGACGCTGGGTGCGATATCCGCGGCATCAATCGACACGACCTTGTCATAGGTTGCACCCGGGTCGGTCGCGAGTGTGCGCCAATAGGCAACCGCTGCGTCCCAATCTGCGCCTGACGGGGCCATGGGCCGGCCCTTGATATACGCAAAAGTGGTGTCGTCGGGGGCTACGAGGCCCGCGCGCGCGCCATGTTCAATGGCCATGTTGGAAATGGTCAGCCGCCCTTCGACGCTGAGCGCGCGTATGACGGATCCGGTATATTCGATTACATGGCCGCTGCCGCCTGCGGCGCCAAGCACGCCGGTGATGTGCAGCACGACGTCCTTGGCGGACACACCTGCGCGCAATTCGCCCTCGACGCGTACTTCCATGGACTTTGAACGTGTCAGTTGGAGCGTCTGCGTCGCCAGAACATGCTCGACCTCAGACGTACCAATGCCGAATGCCAACGCGCCAAGGCCACCATGGCACGCGGTGTGGCTGTCGCCGCACACAATCGTCGTGCCGGGAAGAGAGAAACCCTGCTCTGGCCCGACAACATGGACAATACCCTGCTTGGCATCGGAGGCATGAATATACTTAATGCCGAACTCCGGCGCGTTTCGCTCCAGCGCTTCCAATTGCTGGGCGCTTTCGGGGTCGGCAATCGGAATGGGTTGTCCGTGGCTGTCCAGACGCGCCGTGGTGGGCAGATTGTGGTCAGGCACAGCCAAAGTCAAATCGGGTCTGCGGACACGGCGTCCTGCCGCCCGTAGGCCTTCAAAAGCCTGCGGACTGGTCACTTCGTGCACAAGGTGGCGGTCAATGAAGATCAGGCAGGTGCCATCGTCGCGTTGTTCGACGACATGGGCATTCCAGATTTTTTCGTACAGTGTTTGCGGCGTGGACATAATAAAAATGCCATAGAACTGATTGCAACGAAATCAAGTGAGGTGGCAATCGTTGCACTTCAATATTCGGCCATTTGCGTCTAATGGGAACAGCATGAGCATTATCGGCATCATCCTCATTGTGGTCGGCACCGTCTTCGTCATGGAATGGGTGGCGTGGTCGAGCCATAAATATATCATGCACGGCTGGGGCTGGGGCTGGCACCGTGACCATCACGAGCCACATGATAATGCGCTGGAAAAGAACGATCTTTACGGGATTGTAGGCGCGGTTACGAGCATCTCCTTATTTGCGATTGGCAGCCCTTTGTTGCTCGGCGAGAAAGCTTGGGAGCCTGCGACGTGGATTGGCCTGGGCGTGCTATTTTACGGCATTATTTACACTGTGGTGCATGATGGCCTCGTGCATCAGCGTTACTTCAAATATGTGCCGCGCAGTGGTTACGCCAAGCGGCTGGTTCAGGCGCATAAATTGCACCATGCCACCATCGGCAAAGAAGGCGGCGTCAGCTTTGGTTTCGTGTTTGCGCGTGATCCTGCCAAGTTGAAGGCGGATCTCAAGAAACAACGCGAGGCCGGGACCGCGATCGTCCGCGACGCGGCGATTTAATAGGTCCTGACCCTAAGCTTCGGGCTGTCGCCAAATCCAGCCAAGACAAAATATTGCAACGCCCAGTGGTATCAAGGACCACGGCAATGCCAAAGTGATCACTCCAATGGCGATGCTGATACCAAAGGCCACGGTTGCCGACCATTTGCCGCGCCTGCTCACCACCCCTTTTTCCCGCCAAGCAACAATATGATGCCCAAAGGTGGGATGGTTCATCAAGCGTGCTTCAAGCGCCGGGCTGCTGCGCGCAAAGCAAAAGGCCGCCAATATCATAAACGGGACGGTCGGCAGCAACGGCAGAGCGATACCAATGGTGCCCAGTGCCAGAGCGGACAGCCCACCAATCAGCCAGAGCTGCCGCTGTATCAATATTGATGGACCGCTTTGGTCACATAATAACTGTCGAGACCTTCGGGGCCGCCTTCGCTGCCAAAGCCGGATTCCTTGACCCCGCCAAAGGGCGCGTCAGGCATAGAAATCACAAAGCTGTTGAGGCCAACCATGCCGGTATCCAACGCATCGGCAACAAGGTTCGCCTGCCGCGCGTTTTCGGTGAAGGCATAAGCCGCAAGACCAAAGGGCAGGCGGTTTGCCTGTTCAATGGCTTCGTCCAACGTCTTGAATGGCCGCATCAGCGCAACGGGACCAAATGGTTCATTGTCCATGACGTCTGCCGACATGGGAACGTCCGCAAGCACCGTGGGCTGAAAGAAATAGCCCTGTTCGCCGCGAGCGCCGCCCGCCAACAGTTTTGCGCCCTTTGACGTTGCATCTTCAACGAGGGCGGCGATGGCAGCGGGCCGCCGCGCATTGGCCAGTGGGCCCATGACGGTGCCAGCATGCAATCCATTGCCGACCTGCACATTCTTCGTATGCGCAGCAAAGCCAGCGACAAAGCGGTCGTAGACGCCTTCCTGCACATAGAAACGCGTTGGCGAAATGCACACTTGTCCGGCGTTGCGGAACTTGGTGGTGGCCGACAAGGTGATAGCCTTTTCAAGGTCGCAATCATCGAAAATGAGCACAGGCGCGTGGCCACCCAATTCCATCGTTGTGCGCTTGACCCCGTCTGCCGCAAGCTTCAGCAAATGCTTTCCGACCGGAACAGACCCTGTGAAGCTGACCTTGCGGATGATGGGTGATGCGATCAGGTGACGGCTCACCATATCGGGAACGCCATAAACCAGCTGGGCAACATTGCCCGGAACGCCGCCGTCAATGACGCACTGCATGATGCCGCTTGTGCTTGCTGGCGTTTCTTCCGGTGGTTTGGCGATGATCGAGCAGCCCGCAGCGAGCGCTGCCGCCATTTTCTTGCACATCAAATTGACCGGGAAATTCCACGGTGAAAATGCTGCAACGGGTCCAACGGGCTGTTTCAGAACGATGGCGCGTTGTCCTGTTGGCCGCACAAGGACACGGCCATAGCTGCGCTTGGCCTCTTCGGCGAAATAATCGAATTGCGCGGCGCAGGAGAGAACCTCGGTCCGCGCTTCGGCGAGTGGTTTGCCCTGTTCGGTGGTGAGTAGAACGGCGATACCCTCTGCCCGCTCGCGGATGAGATCGGCAACCTTATGCAATATTGCGGCGCGGGCATTTACATCGACGCCGCGCCAATGTGCAAAACCCTTTGCTGTCGCAGCAAGCGCTTCATCGAGGTCTGCAGCAGTTGCCAGCGGCAACTGAGCGAGCGTTTCGCCAGTGGCCGGATTGATGACGGCGTGACAATCGCGGCCTTCGCCCTTGCGCCAGCTGCCATCAATATAAAGGCCTAAATCGGTAGTATAGCTCATCGAATGTCCCGCAATTTTCTTGTCCGTTCCATGTAGGCGTCAGCTTGTGGGTTTGGAACCCCTGGCAAGCTTCAACAGCCAGAAAACCGGGAACCCAGCCAACAATAACGCAACGCCCCAGATCAACGCTTCGGCCCCTGCGCCATAGATCGTCCAGCAGGAATATAGTGCGGCAAGCAACAATATGATCTTGAACCCGGCTTTGCCCGGCAACTGTCCCGTGGTCATCAAGCGGAAAGCAGCGACGGCGCACCCGAAATACATCACCAGAACAATGGCAGTGGTGAGTATGATGAGAAATTCAAACATCGATGACATCGACCGGCTGCTGTTCATCAGGATGACCAGCGTTAAAAGTGTTGAGGTAAACAGATGTGCGTTGCGCGGCGTGCCATTGGCGCTTTCTTTGCCCATGAATGCCGGGAACAGGCCGTCGCGCGCCAAAGCGGCGGGCATCTCGGCCTGACACATGATCCAGCCGTTCAACGCGCCAAGCGCGCTGATAGCGCCGACCGCGGCGATAGCGGTTCCGGCATTGGTGCCCGCATATATATTGACAAAGTCCGCAAATGGCGCAGCCGATACGCTGGTGATGGCAACCGGCAGCATCAGGACTACGGCTGAGCAGACGAGGATATAAATCACGCCAGCGCCGGCAGTTCCAAAAAGCGTCGCGCGGTTGATGGTGCGTTCGGGATCCTGCACCTTGTCGGCAGGCACGGTTGCCAGCTCAAGCCCAAGCATCGCCCATAGGGTCAATATGGTGGCGGTGGAAATGCTGGTCGCGGAAATGTCAGCAGCAACAAATGGCTGCACAAGCGCGGTGCCTTGGGTCGCAAGGACATAGGCTGCGAGCCCGATCACCGCGACCAGAGGCAGCAGCTTTGCGATCGTCCAGACGATCTGAACTTGCCCCGCAAGTTTGGTTCCGCGAATGTTGATGAGTGTAAATGCCCAAATAATCGCGATCGTCACGGCGGACGATACGCCATGCGCTCCGACAACCGGAAACAATTGGCTTAGATAACTTACCGCGGCGGTGGCGATGGCGGCGTTGCCAACCCACATTGATATCCAATAGGCCCATGCAACCGCGAAGCCCGCGCCGTCGCCGAAGGCGGCGCGCGTGTAGGCATAAGGCCCGCCCGCCTTTGGCAAGGCCTTGCTTAAAGCGCCAAATACCGATGCCACGCACAAGGCGCCACCTATGGTAATCAACCATCCAATGACTGAATTCCATCCCAAGGGCGCAAGGCTCGCGGGCAACAGGAATACGCCTGACCCAATCATGCTGCCCATCACGAGCGCGAGTGCCATCCAAAAACCCATTGGACGGCTTGCTTTGGCTGTATCCTGCGTCACGTAAATCCCCCTATCTCCGTACCCTGACTGGCACGGAAAAAGGGCAAAAGCCAATCTTTGTTTAGGTCCTGACCCTAATGCGCCAGCAACACAGGAATGCCCAATTCGCCCAGCATGAACCGTGTCACGCCGCCAAACAAGGTTTCGCGCCACCGCCCATGGCCATAGGCGCCCATGACGAGTAAATCGGGTCGCCACGCATTTACTTCAGCCAGCAACCGTTCCTCGACGCTGTGATCACCCTTTGCCGCGACGGCTATTTCGGCGCGGACGCCATGGCGCGATAGATAGGTCGCTGCGTCCGTTACAGGGAATTCTTCAGGCACGGTTTCGACCTCTGCAATCCGCACATGCAATGCCGCCTTAAGTATCGGCAATGCTGCGCGTAAGGCGTTGGCTGCTTCAAATCCGCCGTCATATGCGACCATCGCGCGGTCCCACGCGATGCGCTTTGTCGATGCCGGCACGGCCAGTACGGGCGTTCGTGAAGCCATGACGACATCGCTGACCCATGCGCGCGCGGTGCCGGGCGTGCCGGCTTCATCCAGCGACATGACCAATATGTCCGCCAGTCGCGCTGCATTAATCAACGCATCGGATGTCGTTCCGTCGAATATCTGCCAGTCCCAAGGCACATCCTCCAACTTCAAATGCGCGTCCGTGCGTGCACACAGCTTTCCGCGTTCCTTTTCGGCGGCGTCAAAGGCTTCGGCAATGAAATGCGCACCGCCGAACATGTCAAATGCCACATAATCCTGCGTTGGCCGCGGCAAGACGAGCGTGAGATGCCCGTTGAAACGACGGGCAAGATCAAGCCCCGCCTGCAACCGGCTTTCAAAGGCTGCGTCTCTGCCAGCATGTACCATGATAGATTTCATCATCAGTTCCTTTTCATACGCCAGAATAGGCCGACTCGGATTGATGCGATTGAGTGTAGGCGGATGCGGCGCAACGTCGTTGATCGATATCAAAAATGGCAAAATGCTTCCAAAGCGGAAAATATTATGTCAGCGATGACGGATGGATGACGCGGGGCAAGCGAAGAACGATGTGATCGTGCGGGGCGCGCGTGTCACCGATGCTCAAACAATAGCCGACATTTATGCCCATCATGTTCTGAACGGCACCGCCAGTTTTGACACCGTGCCGCGCACATTGGAGCAAACCGAAAAGAAGATTGCGGACATTTTGGCCCATGGCTGGCCCTTCTTGGTTGCCGAGCGCGAGGGGGTGATATTGGGCTATGCCTACGCAACGGCATTTCGAGACCGGCCCGCATATGGTTTTACCTGCGAAAACTCGATTTATGTGCGCGCGCAACATGTGGGGCAGGGGATCGGTGTCGCATTGATGCGCCGGCTGCTTGATGAGGCGCACGCATGTGGTTTTCGTCAAATGATTGCGGTGATCGGCGGCGGAGAGCCTGCGTCGGTGGCGCTACATACGAAAATGGGCTTCACTTTTGCCGGCCGGATGCGATCGGTTGGTCGGAAATTTGGCCGCTGGCTTGACAGCGTCTACATGCAGGCCGAGCTTGGAGAGGGAGACCGGACCGCGCCAGCGCGTGAGCCGGGGTGAAGGAGAGAAGATGATGGCAGAGTTTGAATTGGTCGCCGACGGCCTGCGTTTTCCGGAAGGCCCAGTCGTCATGCCTGATGGCAGCGTCATTTTGGTCGAAATTGCCGAGGGGCAGATCACGCGTGTGCGGCCCGATGGTAGCAAGTCCGTCGTTGCGAAAACGGGCGGCGGCCCCAATGGCTTGGCGCTTGGTCCCGACGGCAAATTATACTGCTGCAACAATGGCGGCTTTGAATATATGGAAGCCAATGGCTTTCTTGCGCCGCACGGCATTGCGCAGGATTATTCCGGTGGCCGGATTGAACGCATCGATATCGATACCGGCGCAGTCGAGATACTCTATAAATCGGGTGACTTTGGCTGCAGCCTGCGTGGCCCGAATGATATTGTTTTTGATGCACATGGCGGGTTTTGGTTCACGGACCATGGCAAGATCGATTATGCCAAACGCAGCCATGATGTCGTCGGCATCTTTTATGCGAAGGCAGATGGCAGCCATTTGGAAGAGGTTATCTTTCCGTCGAACAACCCCAATGGCGTTGGCCTGTCGCCCGATGGCAAGACATTATATGCCGCCGAAACCTATACATGCCGGTTGATGAAGTTCAACATCACGTCGCCAGGCAAAGTTGCGGCAGATGCGGGTCCGGGCGGGCCGGGAATTCCCGTATATCGCCCGGCCGGGTATAAATTTTTCGACAGCCTTGGTATCGAAGCAAGCGGCAATATCTGCGTCGCCACCATTGGCGAGTGCGGGATCAGCGTGATTTCTCCGGATGGCGAGCTCGTCGAATTTGTTGCAACCGATGATATCTTCACCACCAACATCGCGTGGGGCGGTGACGATATGATGGACGCGTATATCTGCCTGTCGGGCAGTGGGCGTCTGGTGAAAACCCGTTGGGCGCGGCCGGGGCTTAAGTTGCAATATTGAGATCGGATTATCGCACATGCCAAGGCACAAGGAAGCGCATCTTATTGACCGAATCGGCTGGCTGCGTGCATCCGTCCTTGGCGCGAACGATGGCATTGTTTCGACCGCCAGCCTGATTGTGGGTGTGGCGGCGGCGCAAGCGTCACCCGAAACAATATTGATGACCGGCATTGCGGGCCTTGTGGCGGGTGCAATGTCGATGGCCGCGGGCGAATATGTGTCGGTCAGTTCGCAGTCCGATACAGAGAGCGCCGATCGGGCCCGCGAGATAGAAGAGCTGGCGACGGTCCCTGATAAGGAACGCGCGGAACTGGTCGGCATTTATGAAGCGCGCGGGCTCGACCGGGCGCTGGCGGAGCAGGTGGCGGACAAGCTGACCGCCCACGACGCGCTGGCGACACATCTGCGCGATGAACTTGGCATGGCAACGCATACAGCGGCGCGCCCCGTGCAGGCGGCTTTGGCTTCGGCTGGGTCATTCGCGATTGGCGCGGCGCTGCCGTTGGCCATGGTGCCCTTGTCCCCTGCCGCCACGCTCAGCTGGACCGTGTCGATTGCGGCGCTGTTGTTCCTTGCCATTCTGGGCGGTGTGGGTGCGAAAGCGGGCGGGGCGCCGATGGGCAAAGCTATTTTTCGGGTGACCTTTTGGGGTGCAATTGCAATGGCGGCAACCGCAGCGATCGGATCGCTGTTCGGCACAACAATCGCCTGAGGCATTGCATGACATTTAATACGGTAATTTTTGACTTCGGCGGGGTAATCACTTCGTCGCCGTTTGAGGCATTTAACCGGATGGAGGCCGAACGCGGCTTGCCCCAGGATTTCGTGCGCCGGGTCAATTCGGTAAATCCGGACAATAATGCCTGGGCCAAATTCGAACGCGCCGAATGCAGCGCAACCGAATTTGACGCGCTGTTTGCTGCCGAAGCGCTGGCACTGGGGCATGCATTGGACGGTGCGTCGGTCATCGCCTGCCTTGCTGGCGAAATCCGTCCAGACATGGTGGCGGCGCTCGACCAACTCAAATCGCTGGGCTTTGCGTTGGGGTGCATCACAAACAATGTGCCGTCGGGCAAAGGTGCAGGCATGGCGGTTAGCGACGCAAAAGCGGCGGCGGTGGCAGCGGTGATGGACCGGTTCGACCATATCATTGAATCAAGCAAGGCGGGCGTCCGCAAACCTGACCCGCGTATCTATAATATGATGTGTGAAGCGCTCGCCGTTTCTCCGCCACAATGCATCTACCTTGATGACCTTGGCGTCAACTGCAAACCCGCAGCAGCAATGGGCATGGCAGCGATCAAGGTCACCAGTGGCGCGCAGGCGCTCGGCGAATTGGGCGCGCTATTGGCGTTGACCTTCACACCCGTTGACGTCTAGGCGGGAGCCGTTCCGTCTCTCCCAACTATTGGAGCACTTCATGGCGAAAAAACTTTTCCCGGACGCAGCATCCGCGCTCGACGGCCTGCTCAAAAACGACATATTGATTGCCAGCGGCGGCTTTGGCCTGTGCGGCTTGCCCGAACGGTTGCTTGACGCAGTCCGCGATAGCGGGGTCACTGGCCTTACCTTTGTGTCTAACAATGCCGGTATCGACAATGAAGGCATCGGCAAGCTGCTGCGCACCAAGCAGGTGAAGAAGATGATTTCTTCTTACGTCGGTGAGAACAAAGAATTTGAACGGCAGTATCTGGCGGGCGAGCTTGAGGTCGAATTCTGCCCGCAAGGAACGCTGGCCGAACGGATGCGCGCTGGCGGCGCTGGTATTCCCGGTTTTTACACCAAGACGGGCGTCGGCACCTTAGTGGCCGAGGGCAAGGAAGTGAAAGATTTTGGCGGTGAGGAATATATCCTCGAACGCGGCATTTTTGCTGACCTTTCGATCATCAAAGCGTGGAAAGCCGATGAAAGCGGGAACCTTGTCTTCCGCAAGACGGCCCGCAACTTCAATCTGCCCGCTGCGACCTGCGGCAAGGTCTGCGTGGTTGAGGTGGAGGAAGTGGTGCCCGTTGGCAGCCTTGACCCCGACTGCATCCATTTGCCCGGCGTCTATGTGCAGCGCATGATCGTTGGCGCGCCTTATGATAAAAAGATCGAGTTTCGTACGTTACGCGAACTGGGAGATATTTCATGAGCTGGACCCGTGACGAAATGGCCGCCCGTGCTGCACAGGAATTGCGCGACGGATATTATGTGAACCTAGGCATTGGCATCCCCACGCTGGTGGCCAACCATATCCCGGCTGGCGTCGAAGTAACGCTGCAGTCCGAAAATGGCATGTTGGGCATTGGCCCATTCCCTTTTGCGGGGGAGGAGGATGCCGACCTTATCAATGCGGGCAAGCAAACCATCAGCGAGCTGCCGCAGACCGCCTATTTCGATAGCGCCGCCAGCTTCGCCATGATCCGCGGTGGGCATATCGACTTGACCGTGCTGGGTGCGATGGAAGTTGCGGAGAATGGCGACATCGCCAATTGGATGATACCCGGCAAGATGATCAAGGGCATGGGCGGGGCAATGGACCTTGTCGCTGGTGTGAAGAAAATCATCGTTGTGATGGAGCATAACGCCAAGGATGGTTCGCCAAAGTTCATTCCCGCATGCACATTGCCGCTAACCGGCAAAAATGTCGTCGATATGATCATCACTGATTTGGCGGTGTTCCAACGCCCCGATAAATCATCCCCGTTCAAGCTGATTGAAGTCGCGCCGGGAGTTACCGTGGATGAAGTTGCAGGCAAAACGACTGCACATTATGAGGTCGGGATTTAATAAGCACTATGCGGCGCTTCATTTTATCCCTCATCGCTGCTTCCGCATTGGGGCTGGCCAGTTGGTATATTTTCAACCCGGCGCCGGCGACGAGCCAGGTCGCGGCGGTGCTGCGTAAACTTGTAAAGACGCCCCCGAATCTGCCCGATCAGCCAGACGAATGGCGCGGTCGGATCGATTATGGCAAACTTGACCAGCAATTTGCCGCGCTGACGCGGCGTTCTGAAATGGCGGGGCTCGCGGTAGCGATCGTTGAAGATGGCGAGCTGCGCTTTGTGCATAGCTATGGCGTCGTTGACCGTTCCACTGGCGTCCCAGTTACCAATAATACGGTGTTTCGCTGGGCTTCGGTCTCCAAAACGGTTGCCGGCACGCTGGCGGCGTCAATGGCGAGCGAAGGCGCGGTTGATTTGAATAAGCCCGTGTCGAGCTGGCATAGTTCGCTGCGTTTGCCCGATGGCGCGGAGGCGCGGATCAGCTTTGCGCAGTTGCTGGCGCAGCAGACCGGTCTCACCAAAAACGCCTATGATGAAAGGCTGGAGGATGGGCAGGACCCGCGCGTCATCCGCGCCAGTCTGGCAGAAGCACCGCTGCAATGTACGCCCGGAACCTGCCACACCTATCAGAACCTGGCGTTCGACACAGCCAGTGAGATATTGGCCAAGGCGGGTAAGCGGTCCTATCCCGATCTGGTCAGCGAGCGTTTCTTTTTGCCGCTGGGCATGACCAGCGCGAATTACGGCATGGCAGGACTGACGGGCGCGAAAGACTGGGCCCGGCCGCACAGCGGCCGCAGCGTCCGCACATTAAAAGAAAGCTATTGGCGCGTGCCGGCTGCGGCGGGGGTAGAGAGCAATATCGTTGATTTCTCCCGCTGGTTGCAGGCGACGATGGGCGAGCGGCCTGATGTATTGCCTGCTTCTACGCTTCGATTGGCGCAGGCGCCGCGCGTCAATACAGCGCCAATCTATGGCGGAGAGCTGCGGCAGGCGAATTCTGATGCGCATTACGGGCTTGGCTGGCGCAGCTTCACCTATGACGGACGCCAGTTTATCGGCCATTCGGGCGCGGTTGATGGATATCGGGCGACGCTGATTTTCGAACCCGCAACGCGTACGGGCGTTGTCGCCATGTGGAACAGCAATTGGGGTACGCCCTTTCGCATTCCGTTCGCCGTTTTCGACAGCTATCATCAGCGCACAGATTCGCGTTGGCTGGAACTCAAAGATTAGCTGGCGCGCCTCAGAACCCATTTTCACCGGAAAGGCCGTTTCCAATGACCTACACGCTGATTACCGCGAATCGCAATTACTCCAGCTGGAGCCTGCGGCCTTGGCTGTTGATGACGGCGCTGGGCATCCCGTTCGAAGACCGGATCGAGCCTTTTACGGCTGATAGCAATTACGAAGCCTTCCGCGCGTTTTCGCCGACGGGCCAAGTTCCCGTGCTGTTGGACGGCGCACGGACTGTCTGGGATTCGCTTGGTATCACTTTATATTTGGCTGACCGGCATGAAGGCGTCTGGCCCGAGGATCCTGCGGCACGCGCATGGGCGCAATGCGCCGTGACCGAAATGCATGGCGGCTTTTCTGCTTTGCGCAATGATTGCACGATGAATGTCGGCGTCCGCGTAAAACCAAAGCCCATGTCCGCCGCCTTGGAACGCGATGTTGCGCGGATAGCCGAGCTTTGGGCGCAAGGCCTTGATAGCTTTGGCGGTCCGTTTTTGGCGGGGCCGCATTTCACCGCCGTCGACGCATTTTTTGCGCCAGTCGCATTTCGCGTGCGCACATATGGCCTTGATGTCGGCCATGCCGGGCAAAAATGGGTGGACCATATGCTCGGCCTTCCCGCGATGCTTGTGTGGGAGAAGGATGCCCTGACCGAAAGCTGGCGCGAGGCTGGCCATGAAGCGGAATTGCAGGCCTGCGGCGAAATCATCGCCGATTACCGGCAGGCATAAAAGCGGTTGCCAGCAACGCTTCTGCGAATGCGGTGCCATTGTCGGGTGCAAAACGCAGGAAGAGCGAGGGTTCGATCAGCTCCAGCTCCATCAAACGGAACACACCATCGCCATCGCGCAATATGTCGACCCGGGCATAAGCCAAAGTGCCCGTGCCGGTGATGGATGCGGTCGCGGCGAAGGCGCGATGTGCCAGATCTTGCGCTGCGGCAGGCGGTGTCACCGCCGCTTCATAGCCGCCATATTGTTCCTGCACGCGGAAATCGCCTGCCGCTGGACGCTTAATGATGGCGTGGCTGAATGTGCCGCCAAAGTAGAAGAGCGAATATTCGCCTTCCTCGGCAATCGTTGGCAGATAAGGTTGGATCATCATGCGCCGCCCGGCGACCGAATCGGGAATGCGGTCGCCAAGCGCCAGCCGGAACGTCCCGTCGGCCCCGCCCGAAATAGGCGGTTTGACCACGAGCGTGTCGACAGCAAAGCTGGCGCGGGCATGGTCAAGCGCGGCGGCAACCAGCGCGTCACTTACTAATGTTGGTACGGACGATATGCCGGCGGCATCCAATTCCGCCAGATAGGATTTGTCGCTGTTCCACCGCAAGATGCGGACCGGATTGGAAACGGCGGTGCCCTCTGCCTCCAACCGGTCAAGCAGGGCAAACCAGCGCGGGCAATCGCGCGGATATCCCCATGCCAATAAGGGCGTAACCAAATCGAAGCCGCTCAAATCGTCCGCCTTGGTCCAATCGATAAAGGTCGCCTGATCGCCCAACAGCCGCGTATAATCGGCCTTTATATGCGACCAGTCTTCTTCATATTCGGGCACAGGGGCGAGAATCGCGATCTTGGACATGTTCATTCGCCCGCCATCTTCAATATCTCATTCCATTCGGATTCCCGCACTGGCGCGACCGACAGGCGCGATTGCCGCAGCATTTCCATTTCTGCCAGTTTCGGGTTCGCCTTGATCGCCTTTAGCGTCACCGATTGGGCAAGCTTGCGCACCGGCTTGACCTTAACCGCAACAAAGCGCGCCTTTTCATCTGTCGGGTCGATGAAATGCTCTTGGCTGATCGTGATGATGGCGACAATCTCAAGCCCGATATTGCTGTGGTAGAAAAACGCTTGGTCGCCGACCTTCATGGTGCGCAGGTTAATCGCCGCGCTATGGTTGCGCACGCCGTCCCAAGTGCCTTCGCCTTCCGCCACCAAATCATCATAGCTATACACGTCGGGTTCGGACTTCATCAGCCAAAATTGTTTTGCCACTTGCCACTCCTTTTCGCTGGCAAGCCTTTACGGCAGGCAGTAATGCGCTGTCTATGACACATATGCCCGTTATCTCATTGCGCAGCGGCGAAGCCGACGCGCTTGGCCAGCAGCTTGGCAATTCGTTCCAAACCTATGGCTTTGCGACCGTTGTCGATCATGGACTTGACCCAGATTTGGTTGCGAAAGCCTGGGCGCTGACGAAGCAATTGTTCGAACAGTCCGAGCCGGAAAAGATGAAGGGGTTCGATACCGCGATTGCGGGTCAGCGCGGTTACACGCCGTTCAAAACGGAAATCGCCAAGGGCGCTGACTATCATGATCTGAAGGAATTCTGGCATGTCGGGCGCGATGTCGCGCCGGACAGCCCGTTGGCGGGGTCGATGTTGCCGAACATTTGGCCAGATGTTCCCGCGTTTAAAGAGACGTTCCAGTTGCTCTTTGCCGAAATGGACAAGGTCGGCGCGCGGATATTGTCCTCGATCGCCCGCTATCTTGATTTGCCTGCGGACTGGTTCGATCCGGCGATTGAGGATGGCAATTCGATTCTGCGGTTGCTGCATTACCCGCCGATTGCGGGCGACGCCGAAGGCTGCATCCGCGCCGGCGCGCATGAGGATATCAATTTGATAACGCTCTTGCTGGGGGCCGAAGAGGCCGGGCTGCAGATTTTGCGCCCCGACGGCAGCTGGATGGACGTATCGCCACCGCAGGGCGGTTTGGCGGTCAATGTGGGGGACATGTTGCAGCGGCTGACCAACCATATGCTGCCGTCGACGACGCACCGTGTGGTCAACCCGACGGGCGATCGTTCGCGGTTCAGCCGCTACTCTATGCCATTTTTCCTGCATCTGCGGTCTGACTTCCCAATCGCCACGCTGCCGCAATGCGTGAGCGCCGAAAACCCGAATCGCTATCCCGACCCGATTCTCGCCGATGATTATCTGCGCGAACGTTTGATCGAGATTGGTTTGCTGAAGGCATAAGGTCGCCGCCAAAGATCGCCACCGCCCCGCGTTACATTGACAAGATTCACGCAAAGGCTGGGGTGTAACTGTCCAGTTTGTCAATTTAGCAGTCCCGCAATGATCCTCCCCATCGACTTGCGATGGGGAGGTGGCGGGCGTTGCGACGAGCAACGGCTGACGGAGGGGCATGAAACGTTAACCGCCCCTCCGTCTCGCCCGTGCTGGTGCCCGGTCGATCCACCTCCCCATCGCAAGTCGATGGGGAGGATTTACGGGCGTCACGGGACCAGCGTTCATCCTCACTCCGCAGCGCGCTGCGCAATATCCGCATATCGGGCCCGCCATTCACCGTCACCGACCCGCCGCGCATTACGCGGACCGTGGTGACGCCGTGGATCGCGCGTTCCATCGCAAGGTCGAACTGCCGTTGCCGCCCCATGTCGATGGCCGCGTCCCAGCTATTGGCAAAACTCTCCGCGTCCGCGCGTTCGCGTAAATTATAGGCCGACTGCCGGCTCATCCCCACCGCCTTCGCCGCCTGCCCCACAGAACCCATCACATGCAGCGCCAAGATAAACCGCGCCTGCTGCGCCGCCGTCCAGCCATTGGACCGCCTTCGGTCGAGCGGAACAGGGGTAAAGGCGAGCAGGCCCTCGTCAGCGAGGAGCAGGGCGGGCGGAGTTGGGGAGGGTGAGTCGGTCATGTTGACATTGGAACATAAATGGAACATGTAGGAAAGGGGGTAAGCGTCCGCAATTGGGTCGATTACGAACTAACTTGATCCGTAGACCCTCACGCGCCACGGGCGGAAGCAGTATGATGTCCGCTCTATAACCAAAGCGGGGGCCCGTCGGTTGCTATGCGGCGGCAATTGCGTCGACCAGCTCTGCCTTGACCCGCTGGTCTGGCGGAAACTTGAGCGGTGCGCCTTATGGACCGTTGCGCGCGACGGACATGGCATAGGCATATGTAATCACGCAGAGGCGCAGAGGGCGCGGAGGGGGTGGGCTGTGTCTCTGCGTAATCTGCGCCTCTGCGTGATCCTCTTTCGGAAAGGTGGATTGCAGGCAAACTGGGCGGCAACAATTGGGTTCGTTGCCAAACACAGCATGAGAATCGGCCATAAAGCGCTCCCGATTCTCCGATTCACCCCTGATTCTGAGCTTTCCGCGGTATTTAAACCCCACGGAACCTATGCCCCGTCCGCCAGTTATCCCGTCTCAACCCACGGAAAACCTTGATATTCCGAGGGAATGCATTTTTTTTGTAATAAAATTGCAAATGGCTGTTGACCGAATCCGGAAGTCGCTTTAGAGGCCCTCTCACCGGACGGGAAGCAAGCGTTTCCGCGGTTCGGTCGCCAACAAATAGGTCACCTACTCCTCTGGTAGTAAATATCAGGGAACCATAGGTGTCCGCTTTTTTGTCGGTGGTAACCGGGTCAAACCGGTTCGGCTCTTTGACATTGTGATATTTAGATGAAGGGACATGTGGGCGACGGCGCCAGGTCCGGGGGTTTTTAGGCTCCGGGTGCTTGGTTAAAAATTACGTCGTTCAGCACATATGTCCTATACACCATGTATAGTAATTTGTGCAGGAACAACGCCTGAAAGTTCGAGCCTTGCTGGTTTGCGGATTTATCCGTGCCAGTCTGGTTTATGAATCAAACTTGAGAGTTTGATCCTGGCTCAGAACGAACGCTGGCGGCATGCTTAACACATGCAAGTCGAACGAGACCTTCGGGTCTAGTGGCGCACGGGTGCGTAACGCGTGGGAATCTGCCCTTAGGTACGGAATAACTCAGAGAAATTTGTGCTAATACCGTATGATGTCGAAAGACCAAAGATTTATCGCCTAAGGATGAGCCCGCGTAAGATTA
>DLOZ01000005.1:0-161 GCA_002479765.1 Sphingomonadales bacterium UBA7471
GTGATGATGATGACGCCGAAGATGCTTGGCCGGATGACCTCGGCGCTGGCGGTTGCGACGAGGCCAAAGCGTTCGTCACGGTCAAGTAAGCGTCCGAGCCTATGTTGCGCTTCCCCCAATCGCCGCAGACAGTTCTCAACAATGATGACCGCGCCATCGAC
>DLOZ01000005.1:217-871 GCA_002479765.1 Sphingomonadales bacterium UBA7471
ATCGACGATCAGGCCAAAGTCCAATGCGCCCAAACTCATCAGATTGGCCGACGTGCGGGTCTGCACCATGCCGGTTAGCGTCATCAGCATTGCCGCCGGAATGACGGCTGCGGTGATCAGCGCCGCGCGGATATTGCCGAGTAGCAGGAACAGCACAACGATGACGAGCAACGCGCCTTCTGCCAGATTCTTCTCAACAGTCCCAATCGTGCGATCAACCAGTTCGGTGCGGTCATAAAGCGGGTGCGCGATGACGCCCGCGGGCAGCGATTTGGTTGCCTGTTCAAGCCGTTCGGCGGCGGCCTGCGCCACAATGCGCGGGTTCTCGCCGGTCAGCATGAAGATGGTGCCAAGGACAATCTCCTTGCCGTTTTCGGTCGCTGCCCCTGCGCGCAGTTCGGAACCAATCACAACCTCGGCCACATCGCCCACGCGGATCGGTACACCGCCGCGCGTGGCGACGATGATTTGCGACAGGTCCACTTCGGTCGCGGCTTGCCCCGGAACACGGATCAGGATTTGCTCGCCGGCGCGCTCGACATAGCCAGCGCCCTGATTGGCGTTATTCTTCTCCAGCGCCTCCACCACATCGGTCAGCGAAAGACGCAAAGCGGCCAATTGCTCGACATCGGGCGTCACATGATATTGCTTGGT
>DLOZ01000005.1:904-11009 GCA_002479765.1 Sphingomonadales bacterium UBA7471
GCCGCCGATGGTGTTGACCTCGGCCACGCCCGGAATCGTGCGCATTTGCGGACGAACAACCCAATCGGAGAGTGTTCGGAGATCCGTAGCGGTCCATTCTGAACCATCGGTCTTTCGCGCGCCGGGTTTGGGTTCGACCGCATACATGAAAATCTCGCCCAGCCCGGTCGCAATTGGCCCCATTTCGGGTTCGATCCCCGGTGGCAATTGCGATTTGGCGGCCTGTATGCGTTCATTGACCAGTTGCCGCGCGAAGAAGATGTCGGTGCCATCCTCGAACACAACCGTCACTTGGCTCAAACCGTAGCGCGAGATTGACCGCGTATAATCGAGCTTCGGCAGGCCCGCGATGGCTGTCTCAATCGGGAAGGTGATACGCTGTTCGGATTCGAGTGGGGAGAATCCCGCCGCCTCGGTGTTGATCTGCACTTGAACATTGGTGATGTCCGGCACAGCGTCAATGGGCAGCTTGGTCGCGCTATAGATGCCAAGCGCACAAAGCAGTGCGACTATGGCGAGAACGAACCATCGCTGGCGGATGGAAAAGCCGATGATACGGGCGAGCATTTCAGTTATCCCCGATCAATGATCATGGCTCGCGCCCGACTTTTCAACGTCGGCGCGGATGAGGAAGGCTCCCTTGGCGGCATAGGGCGTGCCGGGCTTGATGCCGGACAATACCTCGGTCCATTCGGGCGACTTGCGGCCAAGCTGGAGCATCCGCACCTCATATTCCTCGCCGTAACTGGCAAAGACCACGGTGAAATCGCGGAAACGCTGCAACGCTTCGGTTCGCACTGCCAGCGGCACCTGCACCGCGTTGATGATGACTTTGCCACGCAGCGCCATACCAGGGCGAAGCCGTCCGCTGCGATTGGGAATCGCCGCGCGCATCAACGCCGTTCCCGCCGCTGCATTGCCTTCGGGCAGATAGCCGCCAAGCCGTGTATCGGCGATGGGCTGACCATCCATTGTTTCGATGATGATTTTTGTTCCGGGCTGGATCGCACCCAAATCCTTGGGGAATATGTTGAACACAACAGTCGTTTGTGCGGGGTCGGTAATCACATAAAGCGCCCGGTCGAAGGTTACATCGCCGGGATTGCCGTTGCGTTCAGCGACAACGCCACTGACTGTCGAATAAACCGGATAGGTTTGCAGCGACTCGCTCGATTCAATGCGCGCAAGGAGCTGGCCCTTCTTCACCGTGTCGCCCACCGCCTTGGTCACCGCGACAATCCGCCCCGGAAACTGCCCGCGAATTTCCGAACGCGCGCTGGTCGCCAACTGGATTGTGCCGAACAGTTCGCGCGCTTCGCCAATGGTGGCAGGGCCAACGGTCGCAATTTCGACGCCTCCCGCCTTGGCTGCTGCCGCAGTGATCTTTGTCCGCCCTTCGGGGCTGGACCAGCGCGCGATGTGCTGCTTACCGCCGGTCACTGCGGTCAATTCAACATCGAAGCTGTGCGGTTCCTCAACCACGCCCTGACCTGCAAGATAATCCTTCTCTGGCACAAAAGCGAAGCTGTTGACCTCACCGCCTAGACGTTTGAGCGTCATCGTCAGTTTAACCGTCTTGGGATCGACGGCCTTACCATCAAGCATTGGATAAACGCGGAACTGCGGTTCCTGTCCATCCTCGAAGATCGTCACCTCTGCCGAGAAATTGCCATCCTTGACGATGCGACCGCCATGTTTGCCCTTTTGAGGCTCAGCTTCGCTGCCATGTTCATCGCCATGCTCTTCGGCGGGTTCGCTTCCGCTGCCACAGGCAGCCAGAGGTGCGATAAGGATAAGCGCAGCAGCAAGCCGCGTAATGATGGTATTTTTCATGGTTTGGTGTCCCCCTCGACTGCGGCGTCGTCAAAACGTCCGGTCAGCCGGTCAATTTCGGTTTGGGTATCGCGGTATTGGATCATGGCTCCGAGCCATTGGTCCTGCACCGCAAGGATGGCGTCGGCGGCGTCCTGCACATCGCGGAAGGTAAAGCCGCCGCGATTATAGCCTTCGCGCACTTGAGCGAGCGTCTTGGTTGTGCGCGGATAGACCTCGGCCATGATCGCGTCGGCGCGGGAGCGCGCGGCATCGGCATCGGCGCGCAGCGAGGCTAGCCGCCGTAGCCGTTCGAGCCGATTTGCTTCAGCGGTCAATTCCGCTCGGAGCCGCTCGGCATGCGCCCGTTCGATGTTGCCCTGATTGCGGTCGAACCGGCCCAGCGGGATGGTGATCCCGGCGACGAGCGCCACGTCGTTGGTACCGCGCAAGAAACGCGCGCCGCCGCTGACGGTGTAGTCCTGCACCCGCTTGGTCTGCTCGACAGCTACCGCAGCACTCGCGCGAGCGGTTTCAGCCTCGGCCAATGCCAAATCGGATGGAGCAAGTTTCAGTTCGGTGGGCAGATAGGGTAAAAACTCGCCTGCAACTTGAAGGTCATCGCCGCTGCCTGCCCAGAAGGACGCAAGCGCATTGCGCGTGGCGCGTGCCTTTGCGGTTGCTTGGTCAACATCAATCTGCGCCTGTGCCACACGGGCTGCGGCGCGCGTCTCAACAAATAGCGGGTCTTTGTAACCGCGCACCCGGCGCGATGCCTCACGCTCAATGCCCCGTTCGGTGTCGAGCCGATACGCGGCAATTTTAAGCACGGCGTCGGCTATCTGAACGTCGATAAAGGCGCGTTCGACCGCTGCGGCAAGGTCAAGCCGCGTGACCTTCCCCGAAGCCTGCGCCACACCAATCTCCCGCTCGGCGAGGCCGATCCGCGCGTCACGCTTTCCACCGCGTTCGATAGGCTGGCTATACATGCCGGTGATCTCGGCTTGCCCCAGCACATTGTAAGGACCGGTGCCGACAAAATTCTCTGCCTCCACTGTCACCGATGGGTTGGGCTTTACACCCGCCTGCACCCGGCTTGCGCGGGCAGCGGCAATCTCGGCCTCATTCGCTTTCAGCAACGGGGCGGCTTCGGCGGCTTTCACCACAGCCTGTTCAAGCGTGATCGTCTCCGATTGCGCGGCCCCGCTTGATATTAACAACGCGCCTGCCAGCAAGGCAGAACGCACAGATATAGACATGAGAAAACTCCTGATCGCCAGAACGACGCACGGATGCTGGAACAGGCATCCGCACAAACGGTTGGGATCAGGCGGCGGGCGGCTGTGTTGGTGGTGCGCCCGAAAGCGAGTCCATTGCCGCCGTTGGTGTCGGAAATACGCGTGATCGTTCGATCAGCGAACCCGTGCAGGGTGCGGATGGCTCAACCGCCAACACTGAACTGCAATGATGGTGCTGGGCAACGTCGCCTTTCGCATCCGGCTTGCTGTTGTCGTCATCACTTACGTCAATAAAATGATGATCGCTATCCAGCAGTTGGGCAGCATGTCCGGGTTCATCGCTATGCGTATGTGCGAACGCAGCCACATGCGTATTGCCGAAAAGCAACGCACAAATCAAAATCAGGCTGATGAAATAACCCCGCATTACTTGCTAAGTAGCATGAGTGCTGCATCGCGGCAAACAAACTCTCATTGATCTTTTTGCCTTATCGCCGATTTGAGGTCGTCTGGAATATCCATTGGCTGAAAGGCACTTACGTTGGACCGGCCGGTATTGCCGACGGGTATCCGCCCGGTAAGCGCGCCGAGCGGAGCAAGCGCCAATCGGATGAGTTGGCCGAACACCTCAGTCGGGTTCCGTTCGCTGACCGCATAGGCCAGCATTTCCCAATGATTGGCCAAATGCAGCGTCAAAAACGGTTGCGATACGATATGGGCGCGTTCAAGCGCGCGCCACGCCAGAGCACTATCTTGATCGCTGCGCGCCTTCCGGTAATCGGCCATTTCTGTGTCGATAAGCGCCCGCGCGGCGGTGATGTCAGTTTCATAAGATTTGAGCTGCCTCATAGCTTTTTCCTCTCAATCATTGCGGGCAACGGCGATGCCAATGCCAATCCAGCGCGGAACAGTGCTGCGGAAGCGGTGATACTGCTCCCCAAAATTGGCCGCCAAATGGGCCTCTTCGATGCGAACCTGCACATCGCAAACAATCACAAAGGCGAGCCACGCTGCCCACGCCCACCAAATTGCCGCGCCAACTGCAACGCCCAGCCCAATCAGTATCATGCCCAGAAAAATCGGATTGCGGCTGAACCGGAACAGCCCGTGGCTAATGAACAGCGGCGCGTCGCCCGCACGGACGCCTACGCGCCACGCGCGGCCCATCTGAATTTGCGCCACCACGACCAAGGCTGCGCCGACGACTGCTGCGATGGCAGCAGGCCATGTCCAACCGCTCGGTTCACGCATTGCTGCGATTGCGCTTGCGGCACCCAATACAGCGACGCTGGCCGCAAAGGCCATCCCGGCGATCCTTTGCCCGCTTTTGGCTGATGCAAACGCCCAGGGATGATCACCAGACTGGCGTTTGATAGACTGCCCGCGCAACAGCGTCGCGATGAATATCGCGATCAATGCGGCCAACGGCACGGCACTCAACATAGACAATTCCTTATCGACAAATTCCGAGTCGAGCGTGCATATGCACCCTGTAGCAACTATAGGGTCAAGTGATGAAAATTGGAGAGCTCGCAAACGCAACCGGCACGAAAGTCGAAACGGTGCGCTATTATGAGAAGATCGGGCTACTCACGCCGCCCGCGCGCACCTTGGCCAACTACCGCGATTATGGCAGCGAGCATCTTGCCCGCCTGTCCTTCATCCGCCGCGCCCGCGATCTCGGCTTCACGCTCGAAGCGGTGCGCGAGTTGCTGACGTTATCTGACAACAAGGCTCAATCCTGCGAAGCCGTGGACGGCATTGCGCGCGTTCACCTGACCGATATCGACCGCAAGGTGCGCGACCTCAAATCGCTCGGCTTGGAACTGAGTCGGGTTCTCGGTTCGTGTAGCAACGGCACCGTCGCAGAGTGCAAGATCATCGAAACCCTCGCCCCGCGCGGAAAGGCCTTTGTCTAATGCTCTATCTGGTCATCAAAGCCGTCGTTTCGGCCATTATCGTCGTCATCGTCTCCGAAACTGCACGGCGCAATCCCGGCACTGGTGCGCTGATCGCCTCGCTGCCGCTGATTTCGGTACTCGGCATGATCTGGCTGTGGCGCGACACGCAGGATGTGGCGCGCATGGCCGAGCATTCGACGGCAACTTTCTGGTATGTGCTGCCGAGCCTGCCGATGTTTCTGATCATTCCGATGCTGCTCAAACGCGGGGTAGGATTCTGGCCAGCGCTCGTGGTGGGCTGCGCCGTGACTATGGCTCTCTATGCGACGATGATCTGGGCCGCGCCAAGGCTCGGAGTCCGAATCTGACTCGCCCACAGCCGCTTTCTCTACGATGCGCTTCGATGCACCGGAAAAGCACTTGTTGCCCAAGCGAAAAGGCGCAAATTGGTCGCGAGAGGGGTCAACAAAGTCCAAAGAATGGAAACCCTGCCATGCCCGAACCAGACCGTATCGTCCGCCTCAAGACCGTTCTCCACCGCTCCGGTCTGTCCCGCTCGACAGTCTATCGCAAAACCAATGAAGGCACATTCCCGCCGCGAATAAAGATCAACGTCAACGGTGTCGGTTGGCGCGAGTCCGAACTCGACCGCTGGATTGCGAACCCGCCCGCCTATCGCGCGCCCGACCTCCAGCAATGATCGCCGAGGTCACGCCTGCGCCACTGTGCGTTCGCGTCCACGTTGCGGCGCGGATGATAGGCATTGGCCGGACCAAGCTCTATGAGCTGATCGGTAGTGGCGAGGTGGAAACGATCAAGGTCGGCAAGGCAACGCTAGTCACTACTGCAAGCCTCAACGCTATGGTCGAACGCCGCCGCATTCAGGCGGCGTCGGTTGCGTCCGCTGCCTGACTGTTGTCGAGATAAGCCGCCCATTTCGCCATCAATTTGCGCCGCTTCTCAAAGAAATCGGTGCGCCGGTAAGCGGCCTCCACCCTGTTGGATAGCTTGTGCGCCAGCGCCTTATCGGCAACTTCCTTTGGGAAGTCGGTCGTCTCCGCCGCCCAATCGGTGAACGAACTGCGAAAGCCGTGGACCGTGCAGCCCGCAATACCGCCATCGCGCAAAATCTTGGTCATGGTCATATCGCTGATCGGCTTGGTGCCGTTAGCCGAGAAGACAAGCGCATCGTCTGACTCGCGCACCTTCCAGAGCCTGCGCAGCAAGGCGACGGCTGGGCGGGAAAGTGGAACAACGTGCGCCTCGCCCGCCTTCATCCGTTCGGCTGGAATCGACCAAACGCCATTCTCAAGATCGAACTCGGACCAAACGGCAAAGCGGGTCTCGTTCGACCGGACGGCGGTGTAAACCGTGAAGCGCAAGGCATCACGGCCCACGGTCGGCGGCGCGTCGGCAAGGTTAGCCATAAACGCCGGGACATCACTATAGGGCATCGCTTCGAGATGCGTGTCCGCCTTCGCCTGTCGCGGTAGCCCCTTCCGCACCGACCGAAGCGAAGTCTCTTCCTTCCGCCATCCCTTGATATGGGCAAAGTCCAGCACTGCCCCGATACGCTGCAAGATGCGATTGGCAGTGTCGGGGATTTCCAGCCAGATTGGGGCTAGCGCATCGCAAACCAAGGCGCTGTCGATCTCATCGACAGGCTTCGAGCCAATCATCGGGAAAACATGATTGGTCAAACTGGAAATCCAGCTTTCATGCCGCTTATTCTTCCAACCGGCGCGCATCGACTCATAGCAAGCCCGCGCCGCCGTCTCGAAACTGGGAATGGTGCGCTTGCCAGCGCGCTTTTCGGCAACCGGATCGCCGCCGCGCCGCACCTGCCGCCGCAAGTCGGCGGCGGCGTCGCGTGCTTCGGCTAGGCTGACATCGCGCAGCGAACCCAATCCAAAATCGCGCCGCCGCCCTTCGGTCTGCATCCGCAACACCCAGGACCGCGCGCCGCTCTCCTTGACAAGCAGATACAGGCCATGCGCATCTGCATGGCGTCCCGGCCCAAGGTTCTTCACTTTTAAGGCGGTCAGCATCGCAGTTCGATTCCCGGTAATTCTGTTCCCTCATTCGTTCCCACAGAGTGAGCTGGATTTGCGTGAATGTCAATGAACGGGAGCGAACGACCTGCCTCGAAAACCCCAGAAATACAGCAATTCTGGGACTATGTGAAACGGCCTGACATCAAGGTTATGTAGCCGTAGGGTCACCATAAAAATCAATGATTTAGCGCTTTGCTTTTCTAAATTTTCCGAACATCTTAGGGCGACGTTTCGATGCGGGCAAGGATGACGCTCTCGCCCTTTTCGGCGCGCTTTTCCGCTGTATCGCTGTCGGGCATTGCGGATGGCTGAGGGGGAAATCGGTTGAGTCTGTTTTTAAATGCTGGCACACAAAAGGTGTTTGCATTCGCGAAACTGATGGGATGAGCGGGATTGTCTATCGCTGACGAAATAACGGACTTGCGAAAAGAGGATGATTTCGAGCGTATCCGTGACTATATCGCTGCGTCGCGCGCGCGATGAGTTGAGGCTCCCTCCCGAACCTAAACTGAGTGAGGAACTTCAAGTCTCTCGGGGGCGGCTCCGCACCCTATTGAAGCGCATGGAGGCTGAAGGCCTTATCTGGCGCCATGTTGGCAAAGGCACCTTTGTTGGCCCAAAGCAATCCATATCATCTAGTGGAGGTGCTGTCGCGGAGAGTGTCAGCCTCGAGCAAGTGATGCAGTGCCGCCTAGCACTTGAACCGCAGCTGGCTGCACAAGCTGCAATTCATGCGACTCAAGCCGACCTTAAAGAGCTTGATAACTGCATGGAGCGGATGACCGCAGAAGAACGGCTTAGCGAGTGGAAGACGATGGACGACGCGCTCCACCTCACAATCGCTGGCGCTTCGCACAATGCCTTGCTCCTTCTCATGTTTAAGACGATGAAGGCTGAAATTGCCTTTCACTATGAAAGCCGCATCATTGAAGTCTTTGACAGAAACCGTGTTAATGATCCGCGGAAGCAAATCGAGGCTGAACATCTAGCCGTCGTTGATGCGATTAAGCGTCATGACCCGGAAGAGGCAGAAAGTGCAATGCGGCAGCATATTCTCTCAGTCAGGGCTAGCCTCTTCGGACAACGCCAACGATCTGGTTTTGGCTTCGGTTTTTAAGCCAGAACGCTATTCCGCGTTCCTTGACCAAGAAAGTACGACAGAGCACACCCAAGGTGTCGAAATGCGCTACAGGCGCGTGAAGACGTTTCTGCTTGGCGGTTTTGCCGCAGTCACCGAGCCGGGCTGGAACAAAGCCATGCCCTAAGGCCTGTTACCCTGCGTCGGCTTCGATCCTTACGAGCAGCGCTTCCACCTGAACCTGCCCGCCGGTTTCAGCGTTCAACTCTGCCACCACCCCATCAAAAGGCGCGGTCAGGCTATGCTCCATCTTCATCGCTTCAAGGGTGAGGAGCTTCTGGCCTTTCGTAACGGCTTGGCCTTGGGCGACATCCACTGAAATGATCCGGCCGGGCATGGGGGAGAGGATTGTGCCGGAGGCGGCGATGTGCCCTCCGGTCGAACCTGATCGCGCGATTGTGAACATTCTCGTTAAGCCGTCTTCGTTTACAAGATAGCCTTCTTCCTTCTTGCTCACCCAGAAAGCGTCAAACATGTCGATTTCTTCGAAGATAAAATCGAACGTGTTGCCTTCGGATTCAAGGCGCAGAACTGGCTTGTGCCTCTTTGCGTTCAGGCGGAAACTCTGGTTCGTCCAAGGTCCTGTTTCTCTTCCGAGATAGCAGTCTCGCAAATTCTCTGGATGGCCGCCAAGGTTCTCGTCTAGAACCAAATGCCCAACCGAATTGAGAACAAGCGAAGAGGGGATTTGGTCAGGTATCCAATCTTCTCCGCTTCTTTGAATCAGTCCGGTATCGACGTTTCCGGTCTCAAAATCCTCATCCCAAAGTGCAAGATTTAGAAATCCAGCATTTGTTTTCACCGGCCAGCAGATGCACCGAGACGTCATTTTCCGCAGGCCATCAATGGCTTCTGCTCGCGTGTTTCCGGTGGTAACGAGCTTTGCAATCATCGGGTCGTAGAAGGCTGTAACTTCTGATCCTTCCCTCACCCCAGTTTCTACCCGGCAGCGCTCATCTCTAACAGGTTCAGGCAGGCTAAAATAGCGGAGCGGCCCAATGCTTGGCAAAAACCCCTTCGCCGGATCCTCAGCATAGAGCCGAGCTTCCATCGCCCAGCCGTTGATGCTCAGCTCTTCCTGCTTCTTGGGCAATGGCTCCCCGCTCGCCACCCGCAGTTGCCACTCAACCAGATCAACGCCGGTGATCTCCTCTGTCACAGGATGCTCCACCTGCAACCGCGTGTTCATTTCCATGAACCAGATGCGATCCGCGCGCAGGCCTTCGGACGCGTCGGCGATGAACTCGATTGTGCCAGCACCGACATAGTCGACCGCCTTGGCCGCGCGGACGGCGGCAGCGCAGAGCTGTTCGCGGGTGGCTTCGTCCATGCCGGGGGCCGGAGCTTCCTCGATGACCTTTTGGTGGCGGCGCTGGAGGCTGCAATCGCGTTCGAACAAATGGACAACATTGCCGTGGGTGTCGCCAAACACCTGCACTTCGATATGGCGTGGCCGCTGAATATATTTTTCGATTAGGACATGATCATTGCCGAAGCTACTCGCCGCCTCCCGCTGGCAAGAGGCAAGCGCGTCGGCGAAATCGGCTGCGTCCTCCACCTTTCGCATCCCCTTGCCACCGCCGCCTGCAACGGCCTTGATCAGCACGGGATAACCGATTTCAGCGGCGCGTTCGGCGAGGAAGGCCGGGTCTTGGTTCTCGCCCAGATAGCCCGGCGTCACCGGCACGCCCGCCTCTGCCATCAGCTTTTTGGCCGCATCCTTCAGCCCCATCGCAGTGATGCTGGCAGGCGCTGGCCCCACCCAGATCAGCCCCGCGTCGATCACCGCCTGCGCGAACTCCGCATTCTCCGAAAGAAACCCATAGCCCGGATGGATCGCCTCCGCCCCCGTGGCCTTGGCAGCGGCGATGATCTTCTCACCCACCAAATAGCTCTCCCGCGCCGGAGACGCCCCAATATGCACCGCCTCATCGGCTTGGCGCACATGCAGCGCCTTGGCAT
>DLOZ01000014.1:0-29491 GCA_002479765.1 Sphingomonadales bacterium UBA7471
CCATATTTAAATTATATTTATAATAATTATGATTCAATTGAAATTTTGTAAAACTTTTGTGTGCAATGCAAATCGCCGACTTGCTGTCATTATTGTTTCTTTACGGTGGGCTACAATTATTCTGGTGATCCCCAATTGACCGATTGCGGCGTTCACCGCTGCTTCAAGTTCACTGTCGAGATGCGATGTACCTTCGTCGATCACAAGTAGCCTAGGCTGGCGGTAAAGTGCCCGCGCCGTTAACACCCGTTGCTTTTGGCCCCCCGATAATGTTGATCCCATGTCACCGACCAGCGTTTCGTACTGCATTGGCATTTTTGCTATGTCGTCATGGATTGCTGCCGCTTTTGCGGAGGCGATGATCTGTTCCATATCAGGGGCTTCATCAAACAATGCGATGTTGTCAGCAAGCGTTCCTGCGAACAGATGGTCATCCTGTGCCACTGCGCCAACCTGTCGGCGGTAATTGTGATAACCGAACCTTGCCAATGGTTGGCCATCAATCAATATCTCCCCGCTTTCCGGTTCGACCAAACCCAAGATGATTTTCATCAATGTCGATTTGCCGCCGCCTGATGGTCCGGTGATTGCGATATGATCGCCCGGTTCCACGACAAGATTTACGCCATCGAGCACCAACGGATCGGACGGACTATAGCGATAGCGGATATCGCGCAGTTCGATCCGTCCCCGCAATTCGGCGTCATTCGATGTGTGCTGCTGAAATCCGCTGTCCTCTTTCGTGAGCGCAATATCGGACAACCGCTCCAGATGCAGGTTAAGCATCTTAAAGGATATGGCTTGATCAACCAATGATGCCGCACTCCCCAAGAACTGCCCCTTATAGGCCAGATAGGCGTAGACCATGCCAACGCTGAACCCGCCGTCGATAACAAAGCCGATGGCGAGCCAGACGGTGATAATGCCCTCTAACCCAAATATGATTGTATTGGCCGAGCCTTGCCAGATACCAATGCGCGACAGTCCGATGCTGGTGTTGATCGCATCGACCGATTTTGTCTGCCACAGGGCATGTCGTTCAGTTTCTTTGCCGAATAGCCGAAGCGTCGTCATACCGCGAAGTGTCTCAATCATCATCGACTGCACCTTGGCACCCGTGACAATACTCGCCTCTTGCGCCTCGCGCTGCATCGGGAAGGTGACCACGCGGACGACAATGTAGAGCACAAAGGCAATGAGTGCGATGAAGCTTAATGTCGGGCTGTAGAGGAACATCAGCGCAAGTGTAAAAATCGCCATCGCGCCGTCCAGCAACGCTGCAACGGCGCCCGTCGTCAACATCGACTGTATCGGACCGACCGATTGGAAACGCGAAAGTATGTCACCGGTATGGCGCTTTTCGAACCAGTCGATCGGTAGGCGAAAAAGACGGCGCACGATGTTCGACGATATGCCGAACCCCATCATCGTCCCTGCATTGAGCAGAACGAACGAACGCATTACCGATGCTGCTAAATTAATGACGGTGAACACTGCGAAACCGAATGAAAGGACGGTTAGCAAATCCTTATCCTGCGTCGGCACCACGGTATCGACCGCAATTTGCATATAATAAGGCGAGGCAAGAACAAAGGCTTGCAGCACAAGGCTCAATACCAAAGTCTGCACCATCGCGCGCTTTAGCCCGGTCATCCGCCGCCATAGCTGGCGAAGCTTCAATGTTTCGCGTTGTTCGCCGGGTTCGAAATTATCCGATGGGCGAAGTTCCAGCGCTACACCGGTGAAGTGCTTCGACAGTTCAGCTTGTTCAAGCCACTTGCTGCTACCCGCAGGATCGTGAATGAGTGCCTTTCCGTCTTTTACTTTCTCGATGACGACATAATGGCTCATGTCCCAATGCAGGATGGCAGGCAAACCAAGGTTCGCCAATTCTTCGATAGGCAGTTTAACCGGACGCGGTGTCAGGCCTATAGTGTCTGCGATACCCATTACCGATTTGAGTGGTGCGCCCCGCATTGACATCACAAACCGTCGGCGCAGTGACCCCAGATCGACGTTCAACCCGTAAAATCCAGCAATCATAGCTAGGCAGGCGAGGCCGCATTCGGCGACCTCGGTCTGCCGGACGAGGCGGACTTTAGAACGGCTGAAAAATCCTAGGTCGAGTGCGTTCATCTGCGGCCAACTGCATAGAGCGGTTCAAACAGCCATTCGAACAAGGATTGGTTGCGTGTAGTAATCCGCGCGCGGAGCGTCATTCCCGACAGCAGGCTATGTTTCTTGCCGAAGGCCATCATGTATGGCGCATCGATTTCTGCAATGGCGATATAGACCGGAATCGCGTTACCCTGGGCATCGGCGGCGGAAATGGGTGCGCCGGGAATTGATGATATCCGCGCCTGAATGGTACCAAATTGCTGATAGGGGAAAGCATCTATTGATAGCTTGACCACCTGGTCAACACGAGCGAAGCCGATCATCGTTGCCGGAATGCGAAGTTCAGCGCGCAGCTTAGATCCTTTAGGGATGATCGATAGCAATGGCGTTGCCGGTCCGACTGACTGTCCGGGCTTAACCGTGATTGCGGTAGCCATTCCGCTCGCAGGCGCGGTCAGCATGTAGCCGCCTGCCACCGACACATCGATCTGCTGGCGGATGAGTTGGGCACGGGTGGCCTTGAAATTCGCTGCCTCGGCTTTCGCCTGCGCCGCTGTCTGGCGGATTGCGCGGCGGGCGTCTTCTAACTGTGCGGTTTTGCTGGCGCGCGATTGCTCGAGCTGAGACAATTGCTGTTTGCGGTTGGCGAGTTGCTCCTCACGGACCAACATATCGCGGCGGCTGATGAAGCCGCGTGCAGATACCACTTGAGCGGAATCCAGCTCCTTTTGGGCAGACACGACTAGCGACTTCTGCACAATGATCTGTTCGGCAATATTATGTAGTTCCTGCTCCATTCCGTCGATTTGCACTGACAACCGCGACTGTTCGGCAATGGAAGCCGTTGCCAGCGCATTCGATTGATCGAGCAGCCTCGCGTCTTGAGTTTGCAACGATGCAGCCACTTGCGTCAGAGCAGTTTGGCCTGACGTCATCGTTTCGCCAGAACTGATGCGCGCCAACGCTGCGCCTTGTTCGACGGCCTGCCCTTCCTCGACCAGCAGTTGTGTTACAATTCCGGGACGGGTGGGAAGTGCGATCACGATGCCCTTGTCCGGCACGATAACGCCGGACACTGTCTCAACCCGCGCATAGCTCGATGAGAACATAAAGATCAGCGCGACCAAAAGCATCGTTAGCAGTAAATAGCCAATCGCTTGCCACCGCACTGGAATGGCCAGATTGACTTCACCGTGCAGCCGGTCGGCTCGGTGCTCCATCACCTCTTTGCGGAATAGCTTTATGTCCATATTCCAATGCCGCATGCACCAGCGAACGGGCGTTTCACAAGCAAACGCTTTCGTATACGAGCCGTTCGTATACCGCCTGAATGACGCATCATTCAGTTTTGAGACCGAAAGCAGCGCTGCATCCCTTCGCCCGCCGGAATGTGCGATACGCTATGCGGTGACATACGCATCCGCCTCTGCTAGGCGCGCGGCATCATGTTAAACTTAAACGGAATCACCGTGCGCCTTGGCGGCCGCACTATTTTGGACCGCGCGACCGCGACGCTGCCGCCTTATTCGCGCGTTGGCCTTATCGGCCGCAATGGCGCGGGCAAATCCACGCTGATGAAGGTGATGATCGGCGAGTTGGAAGCCGACGAAGGCAGCATGGATATGCCGAAGAATACGCGCATCGGCTATATCGCGCAGGAAGCGCCATCGGGCACGGCAACGCCGTTTGAAACCGTGCTGGCGGGCGATGTCGAGCGTGCGGCTTTGATGGAAGAGGCGGAGCATTGCGCCGACCCCGACCGGCTGGGCGAACTGCACGAACGGTTGATCGCGATTGATGCCTACACCGCCCCTGCGCGGGCCGCGCGCATTCTCGTCGGGCTTGGTTTTGATGAAGAGATGCAGGGCCGGCCGCTCGATAGTTATTCCGGTGGGTGGAAAATGCGCGTTGCCTTGGCCGCGCTTTTGTTTTCCGAGCCCGATTTGTTGCTGCTCGACGAACCTTCAAACCACTTGGACCTTGAAGCGACATTGTGGCTGGAAAACTTCCTCAAATCCTATCCGTCGATGATGGTGGTGATCAGCCACGAACGCGATTTGTTGAACAATGTGGTCGACCATATCCTGCATCTCGAAGGCGGGACAACGACGCTCTATTCCGGCGGCTATGACTCGTTCGAGCGCCAGCGCGCCGAACGTGCAGCGCAGCTGGCCGCGGCCAAGGCAAATCAGGATGCACAGCGCGCCAAGCTGCAGGATTATGTCGCGCGCAACTCCGCCCGTGCCTCCACGGCGAAGCAGGCGCAGTCCAGAGCCAAGGCGTTGGCGCGCATGCAGCCCATTGCCGCGATGGCCGAAGATCCGACGTTAAGCTTTGACTTTCCAAGTCCCGATGAATTGAAGCCACCATTGGTCACGCTTGATCTGGCGAGTGTCGGCTACACCGCGGGCAAACCGATACTTCAGCGGTTGAACCTGCGCATCGACCCCGATGACCGGATCGCTTTGCTGGGGCGCAACGGCAATGGCAAGACCACGCTCGCGCGATTGCTTGCCGCGCAATTGACGCCGATGGACGGGGCGATGAGCGCGTCGGGCAAAATGCGCGTTGGCTATTTCACGCAATATCAGGTCGAAGAACTCGACGGCGACGATACCCCGCTGGAGCATATGACCCAGCAGATGAAGGGCGCGACCCCCGGCGCGGTGCGCGCGCAATTGGGCCGTTTCGGCTTTTCAGGGGCAAAGGCAACGACGAAGGTCGGCAAGCTGTCGGGTGGTGAACGCGCGCGGTTGGCGCTGGCGCTGATTACCCGCGATGCGCCGCATATGCTGATCCTTGACGAGCCGACGAACCATTTGGACGTCGATGCGCGTGAAGCCTTGGTGCAGGCGCTGAACGAATATGAAGGCACCGTGGTTCTGGTCAGCCATGACCGCCATATGTTGGAGCTGACCGCCGACCGTTTGGTGCTCGTCGATGGCGGGACCGCGACCGAATTTTCGGGCACGATTGAGGATTATACCGACTTCATCCTGGGCAAGGGCCCAGCGAAAGAGAAGCTATCCAAGGCCGATCGCAAGGAAGACAAAAAGGCGCAAGCCGCAGCCCGTGAGGCGCAAAGCAAGCTTAAGCGCGAAGTCAATGATGCCGAGGCAGACCTTGCCAAGCTTGAGGTTGTGTTGAGCGCGATTGATCGGGCGATGTTCGATCCGGCGTCCGCCGCGAACGAATATAAGAACCTGACGATGGGCGAACTGTCGCAACGGCGCGGGAAGATTGTCGCCGCGCAAGAGGCTGCCGAAGCCCGCTGGGTCGCGGCCAGCGAGGCTTTGGAGAAGGCTTAGGCTGCGATGGCGGCCAAAGCCGCGGTGAAACGCGCTTCGCCTTCGCCCTGAACCAGCGTGTAACGGACGCCGCGTCCATCGAGTTCCGCGCGACATAGGTCGAAAAAGCGTTTGCGCTCGGCCGATTGCGCATAGACGCGCAAGCCGTCGTCGACGAAGGGCAGGTCGATATCGAGCAGCAGATAATGGTCGGCAAAACCGGCAAAGGCGCCGAAATATCCGTCTGCTGTGCCAAACATCATATGTGCCCACACCGACGTTATCAGCGGGTCTGTGTCGAACAATACATAACCGGCGCCCAGCTCTGCTGCACGCGCGGCCGCGGCGCGGTTCATCGCGTCTTGCGTCTGCGCAATGTGGACAAGCTCGGCCATGCCGATGTCGGTGCCATGCGCCTCGCAATAAGCGCGGCCATATTCGGGCACGACTTCGCACCCCAAATGCGCCGCAAGCCGCGTGCCCAATGTCGATTTGCCCGTGCTTTCGGGGCCGTGCAGACAAATCCGTTTCATGCGCGTTCTGCCTTGCGCCATTCGACAAGGCCGGCAACCGCCAGCACCAGAAACACCCCGTAAAGCCCGGCGGTGAGATGCAGGTCTTTGACGATATACAGCGGGATAGAGATGATATTGACGATGATCCAATAATGCCAGTTTTCGACAAAGCGCCGGGTCATCAAAATCTGCCCCGTTATTGACAGCATCGCAATGGACGCATCCCAATAGGGATAGCTGGCATCGGTTTCTGCATGCATGATGGCACCCCATGCCCAAATGGCGATGATCGAACCTGCAATCCACAACGCATAGCCCGTTGCCGGAAGCCTGCGGACGGAAATCACGCCGCTTTCGCCTTTATTGCGGTTCCAGCTCCACCAGCCATAGAGATTGATGGCCGCGAAAAAGATCTGCAGCCCGGCGTCGCTGTACAGTTTGGCGTCGCTAAAGATGATGAAATATAAAGCGACCATGACAATCGCCACGGGAAAGTTCCAAACCGATCGCCGGATAATCAGGACGATGTTGGCAATGCCGAGCAAAACGGCGACGATTTCAATCATGCTCATTTTGGGTGCTGTAGCGCCGTAACGGAGGGACGCAAGTGCCGAGGATTATCGCGGCTGCGTAAAGTGAAAATTACGGAAAACTCAACCTTGCCCGTGGCTTGCGTCCGCCGCTTGAAACAGCTCTTCGTCCTCGCTGCGCACGGATAGGCGTTCCAACGCAGCGGGCGTGGCTATAGCGGCGCGGTTGTTTGCCTAAGCCGAAATGGCGGTGTGTTCGTGTGCTGCGTTCATGGCGTGCACATCGGCCTGCAAAGTATATCCAAAACCGTACAACGCATTCAGGCTGATGCCACATGCGGGGTCAAGTTTCAGGTTCTTGCGTAACCGTGCGACATGGGTGTCAATCGTCCGCGATTGGTAATCGATAACTTTACCCCATAAGGTTGCTGCCAAATATTGCCGCGAAAGAAGGCGGTTCGGATTTGTGAAAAACAGCATCGCCATGTCAAATTCACGCTTGGGCAGCACGATCTCTTCGTCGCCAAGGTAGATCGTGGACGTCGATGGACGCAGCAAATAGCGGCCGAGGGTGACGTTTTCCGACACGTTTTTCACTTCGCCTTTGGAACGGCGCAACAGCGATTTGATCCGCATTGCAAGGACGTCGGGATCTACTGGCTTGGAAACATAATCGTCGGCACCGGCCTGTAACCCGCGCACAATGTCGATATTTTCGGCGCGTGCGGTCAGCATGATGGCTGGCATATCCGGATGAAACTTCCGAATATATTCGAGCACTTCGATTCCAGATAGATCCGGAATGGACCAATCGACGATCAGAAGGTCGCATTCCGATTGGCGCAAGGCCGCCAAAAATTTCTGCGATGAATCATAGTTGGAAACCGTGTAACCCGATGCCCCGAGAAATTCCTCGAGTTCTGCCGCAAATGCTAAGTCGTCTTCTACGACAGCGATATGAAATTTCTTCATTGCTACGCCCTAAATAGTGGACTGGACCGCCACGAGATTTATACCAAAAATGTAACTTTTGTAACAATTATATTGTGAACTAATGTGAACTTTATGTATTTTATGGAACAAAACGGATATATGCACGCTCCGGTCGGTCCAAAACGGAGTGAATATTTAGCAAACGATTATTTAACATGCTGAATTCCTTATACCTTTCGGCAGAAGGCGCATTTTGGCAGATATCGCTTCAGGACGTTTTTTCGGCCTTTGGGTGGATTTGACGATGATGTCGCACCACCGCGCGCGCAACATTTTGCATAAGGCCGTTTGTGACCTCTCTTCCGGCGCGTGTTTCGGCAATCATGACGGCGACCTGATACCGGCAACCATCCGGTGCTTTCATCACCCCGACATCGTTAAGTGCGGTCGAAATCGAACCCAATACTTGCCCCGTCCCCGTTTTGTGGGCGAGGCTCCAGCCCGGGGCGAGCCCCGAACGCAGGCGCGATCTTCCCGTATAGGTCCCCGCCATCAACTTCAAAAGCTTTGCCCCTGGATCATCAGGGGGGCGTTCGCCAAAGCGCTTTAGCACAAGCGCGATGGTGCCCGGCGCGGCGCCATCCAAGGGCGAGGCCAGATATTTGTTGAGCGCTGCGCGCCGTTTTTCCATAGGAATGCGCGAGCGCTGTTCCTTAAAGGCATTGCCCTTGCGATATTCAGGTTGCCATTCAAGGCCCGCGATTGCGCTTTGCAAAAGCACTTCGCCGGGTCCGAAGCGGATCGATTGCACCTTGCGCCGGTCAAGCATCTGGTTGATCGCCTGCGGGCCGCCGGCCACGCGTATCAGCACGCTGTTTGCAAGATTGTCGCTGGCGTTGACGGCATGGGCAAGCAATTCGCGCACGGACATTTCAAAGGAATCTTGGTTGCTGAGATATTGTTTGATCGGCTGGCTGAACACCACAATATCATCGCGACTGACGCGTATTTTCTTGTCGAGCGACAGCTTGCCCGCCGCTTCTTGTTCCAAAATCGTCAGTGCGACCCATATTTTGGAGACGCTTTGCTGGGGGAAACGTTCGGTGTGCCGCCGACCGATAATGTCATTCGAAAATGGTGTGTAAATGGCGATGCCCGCACGACCGGGAAATTTCTTCCAAAGTGTGTCGATGTCATTGCGCAGCGTTTCATCCGCAGCGGACTGAGCGTTGGTCTGGACGTTGGTCTGGGCGTTGGTCGGTTTGTCCTCGAGGCTGGGGATCGTGAATGTTGACGCGCTTGGCTTTGCAACATTTGGCTTTTTCTGCTCGGCTTTAGCGGCCTTTGGCTTCGCCGGGGTCGTTTTTGCCGCACTTGGCTTTTCTGCTTTTGGCTTTCCCGTAGTTTGTTTTCCCGCGCTTGGCTTTCCCGTAGTTTGTTTTTCCGCGCTTGGATCATGCGCGTTGGCGGTCACCGTGATGCCCGTGATCGCGGCCGCAAGACACAGGCCACCCATCAGGCTGCGTGCAATGAGAAAACGGGAGGGTCGCTTTGTGGACATGATATATGTCATTCGGTCATTTCGTAGCTGTGTCCTGGGGACTGGACGTCGGGGGTGGGGCCTGCACGCTGTTAGCTGTCTCAGACGCAGGGATGAAGCGGCCAAGGTCGGGCAGGCTGCTGCCCGTGGTCGTGTATAAGCGCACAAGAAGGATGACCTGCAAAACCGCGACGATAATGAGCACGAATTTCGCGATCCGAAGCGTTCGGCCGAATGCAAGGCTGCGCATTTCGATCTCGCGCCGCATCACATCGGTCGCCATGCGGATTTCGGACACCGACGATGCATGATTGTGCTGCAGCTCGACCAGCTCTTCTTTCAGCGCTTTCACCGATGCGATGAGTTCGGCATGATGCTGGCGCGCGTCGGCTTGCATTTCGTCGATATGGTCGCGAACCATCGCCTCAACGCCAGCGGGCTTAACCCCGGCAGCCTTCAGCAATTTGCCCAAGCCTTCCAATTTTTTCATGTTTGAGGTCATCGCAGAAAAATCAGTATGCTGGATTGGCCAATGACAGTGCCCATTGGCGTCGAAAGGCGGCCTGTTGATCGTTCAGCAACGCAAACTCGGGCATGCATACTGGTGCTCCTTAAGGGGCGCATTAAGATGCGCGGCGGCCGTCCTCCAGTTTAGAAGCGTTTGTTTTCAATTGTTAACAATGCGCGCTCTGTTGAGGCGCGGTCGGTATAGGCGATTTTTGTGGCATTTTCCATCGGCTTGATGCGCGATTGACGCAGGCCGCGGGGCATGTAATTCTTCACCTTGAGAAGAGGAGGTGCAGATGGCGACAAAAGCGGGCAGCGGATCTGGAAAAAAGGCCGGAACAAAGAGCGCGAAAAAGAAAGGCGCACCATTTTCCGGTATTGCAGGCGCGTTTGACGCTGCCAATGATGCCACGATGGCGCTTGGCCCATTAGCAGGATTGGCGCGGGAGGATTTCATCGGCGCCATTGGCCTGATGCTCCGCCAGACCGCCGCCAACCCCGACAAGGCGTGGAAGGCAACCAGCAGCTTTTCCGAAGATGTCGTCAAAATCATGACCGGAAAGTCGGACCTCGCGCCTGATCCCAAGGACAAACGCTTCATGGACCCGGCATGGACGTTTAACCCCTTCTTTAAAGCGGGCGCGCAATATTATCTCGCGGTGCAAAAGGGCGTTAAAAGCTATATCGAGGATTTGGAACTCGATGCGCTTGAACGCGACCGCGCCAATTTCATCTCGCAGATCATCATTGATGCGATGTCACCGACCAACACGCTGATCGGCAATCCGACCGCGCAAAAACGGTTGGTGGACTCCGGCGGGCTCAGCCTCGTGAAGGGCCTGAAAAACGCCTATAACGACATGGTTCACAACGACATGATGGTGAGCCAGGTGAACAAAAAGCCGTTCAAGCTGGGTGAGAATGTCGCAACCGCAAAAGGGGCCGTGGTCTATCGCGACGAACGTTTCGAACTTATCCAATATGCGCCCACCACCGACAAGGTATTTGCCACGCCGCAGCTGACCATACCGCCGCAGATCAACAAAATGTATATCAACGATCTGTCCCCCGAAAAATCCATCATCAAATGGCAGACCGACCACGGCATTCAGCCATTCATGATTTCATGGCGCAACCCCACCGACGACATGGGCGTGTGGGGCATGGCCGAATATATCGAAAGCTGCATCAAGGCGCTGGACGTCGTGTGCGAGATTACTGGCAGCGACAAGGTCAATATTTCGGGCGGCTGTTCCGGCGGTCAGACCATGTCCGTCCTGCTGTCCAAACTGGCGTCGATGGGTGACACCCGCGCCAACGCGATTACCATGATGGTGTGCGTGCTTGAACCCAAGCCCGGCGATACCGAGGCGTCGAGCCTTGTGTCGCACAATGGCATTGCGCTGGCACGGCAACGCGCGGCGAAGAAAGGCGTGATTGAAGGCAGCAGCCTTGCGCGCGGCTTTGCATGGTTGCGGCCAAATGACCTGGTCTGGAACTATGTCATCAACAATTATCTGCTGGGCGATGATCCGCCAGCGTTTGATATATTGTTCTGGAACGCCGACGCGACCAACCTGTCATCGGCATTGATGGGTGATTTCTTAGAGCTGTTTGAGGCAAATGCCTACGCCGCGCCGGGCACGTTCGAGATTGCGGGCCATACCCTTGACCTGACCAAGGTGACGGGCGACCTGTTCGTTCTGGGCGGGACGACGGACCACATCACGCCATGGCGCGCATGCTATCGCTCGACACAATTGTTCGGCAGCAAAAATGTTGAATTCATCCTGAGCCAGGCCGGCCATATGCAGGCGATCCTGAACCCGCCGGGCAATCCTAAAGCGAAATATTGGAAACATTCAAACGGCAAAACGCCCGCCGATGTCACCGAATGGATGAAAGGCAGCGAAGAAGTTGCCGGCAGCTGGTGGCCACATTGGATGGAATGGCTCCACGCGCGATCCGGCGCAGAAGTCGCCGCCCCCGCAAAGCTCGGCAGCAAGGCCCATCCAGCAATGGAAGCCGCACCGGGGCTGTATGTTTTGGAGTGAGGGGGGAGTCATGGCTGACGAGCGAGTTCAAGATGTACGCTTCGGCGCACACAGCCTGATTGTAGACCTCATGGATGGTCGCACAATCTCTGCGCCGCTTGCCTGGTACCCACGTTTGGCAAATGCGACATTCGAACAGCGTAGCCATTGGGAGAAATGCGCGGGCGGCTATGGCATCCATTGGCCGGATGTGGACGAGGATTTGAGCACTGAGGGCTTGTTGCGGGGCGCGCCAGCTGCCAAGGCTGATGCCTGAATGCATTTTTAGACGTTTTAGGAACCCATATGACCAAAAACCGCGCCCCAAATTTCAGCATGGAGACCGTTGACGGTCGCACTTTGCGGGTTGCGGTTTGGCGGGCGTCGAAGGCGACGAAGAAGCTGCCGATATTGTTCTTCAACGGCATTGGCGCGAATATTGAGGCTATGGCGCCGATGGCCGAGTTGCTCGATGATCGCGACTTCATCACCTTTGATATGCCCGGCATTGGCGGGTCGCCCGACCCTGTGGTGCCCTATAACGCTTTATTGATGTCGCGCATTGCGGCGCTGTTGCTTGACCGGTTTGACATGCCCGTGGTCGATGTCATGGGCGTGAGCTGGGGCGGGGCGATGGCGCAGCAATTTGCGCTGCAATATGGCGCGCGAACGAACAAGCTTATCCTTGTCGCGACCAGCGCTGGCATGTTGATGGTGCCGGGCAATCCCGCCGCGCTGGTCAAAATGGCTGACCCGCGCCGCTATATCGACCCCGATTTCATGGCGAAGCATTTCAAGACGCTGTACGGCGGTATGGTGGGCAACAAGGCCGAGCATATCGGCCGGATTACGCCGCCGTCGAAAACGGGATATTTTTATCAGCTGATGGCGATGATGGGATGGACCAGCGCGCCATTCCTGCCATTTCTGAAAACGGAAACGCTCATCATGATGGGCGATGATGACCAGATCGTTCCGCTCGCCAATGGTAAGTTTTTGAATTTCCTCATTCCGAACAGCGAGTTGTTCGTCGTCGAAAATGGCGGGCATTTGTTCCTGCTCAGCCATGTGGAAGAGAGCATAGAGGCGATCCGCAGTTTTCTTGACCGTGACGCACACAAGGCGCGTAAAGCCGCCTGATCTTCTGTGTGAAGGTCGCGCTTTCTTTTTGGCGCTGACCCGTTAGCCTGCCGAATCAGGCAATGACGGGGAGTAGGGCATGCGGCATATCGCAATCATCGGTTCCGGTCCGGCGGGATATTACACAGCCGAAGCCGCGCAAAAGAAGTTTGGCGACGATGTGCGGGTGGATATAATTGACCGCTTGCCCGTTCCCTTCGGCCTCATCCGTTTTGGCGTTGCCCCTGATCATCAATCGATCAAGGCGGTTGCGGGGCGTTATGAAAAAGTCGCCTTGTCCGACAATGTCCGGTTTGTCGGCAATGTGACCGTCGGCAAAGACGTCAGCATTGACGAACTTCAGACATTATATGACGCGGTCATTCTCGCCACCGGCGCGCCGAATGACCGTACGCTGGACATAGCGGGCGCAGATTTGCCCGGCGTTTTTGGCAGCGCCGCCTTTGTCGGTTGGTATAATGGGCACCCTGATTATGCCGACCTTCAACCGCCATTGGATGGCCGGCATGTCGTCATTATCGGCAACGGTAATGTCGCGCTGGATGTCGCGCGCATATTGTCCAAAACGCGCGCCGAATTTGACGGCTCCGACATTGTCAGCCACGCGCTCGATGGGCTTGATCGTTCGGGTGTTGAGGACATCACCATCTTGGGCAGGCGCGGGCCGCACCAGATCGCGATGACGCCCAAGGAACTCGGCGAACTTGCGCATTTGCAGCGGGCAACCCCGCGCGTCGACAAGGATGATCTGCCAGACATTGGCGAAGATGCGCTGTTGGAACCCGGCGTTCGCAAGTCCGTCACCCTTCTGCGCGAATTCGCCACCATTCCAGAGGCGTTTCGCGCGGATAAAGCCATCAGCATCAATTTTGACTTTTTTGCTGCGCCCATTGCGATTGAGGGCGATGGCAAAGTGCAGCGCGTTCGCGTGGAGCGCATGCGGCTGGATGACGAGTATCGCAGTGTTGGCACGGGTGAGATCTACACCATCGATTGTTCCATGGTCATCAGCTGCATTGGCTATCAAACGCCGCCCATTGACGGCGTGCCTTACGAACATGGCCGTGGCCGCTTTGCCAATCTGGACGGCAGGATATTGCCGGGCCTCTATTGCGTTGGCTGGGCCCGGCGTGGTCCATCCGGTACCATCGGTACGAACCGGCCCGACGGTTACAATATCATTGATAGTGTGGCGGAGGATATGCCCATCAGCGCCGACAAAGATGGTCGTGCCGGTCTGGACGCGCTGCTGGCATTACGCAAGGTCGACATTGTCACATTCAGCGACTGGAAGAAAATTGAAGAGGCAGAGATTGCCCGTGCCCGCGACGGCGCCCCGCGCGAAAAGTTCGTCCGTATCGAAGACATGATTGCCGCCAGCCATTAATTTGGCCGTGCTAACGTTTATGTCATCATAATTACGTTAATGCTGCGCTAGAGCCACATCCTGTTGGAAAATATATAAAGGGCGCAGCATGTTCAGAACCATTGGCATCATCACCGGCGTGGACGCCGAAGCCGCTGCGTTGTTCCCCGGCCAAAGCGCCAATAGCGAGCCCTTGCACGGTTTCATGGTCCGTCAGGTCCAATCCGGTGGCCGCAATATCGCTATCACCTGCAGCGGCATCGGCAAGGTGAATGCGGCGATGGCCGCGATGATGCTGGTCGAACATTATCATGCCGATTTGCTGTTGGTGGTCGGCACGGCGGGTAAATTGAGCGACCATGACGGCCATTGTTTTCAGATCACGCAAGCTGTGCAGGGCGATTATGGCGCCTCGCGTGCCGACGGGTTTGTGCATTATCGGGCAGGGGCATGGCCGATTGGGGAGGCGCATGCCGAACCCTATCACGCCGCGATCATGCCCGAGACGGGGCTACCGAAAGTGCGGATCATCACAAATGACTGCTTCATGGAAAACGACGACCATGGCAGCCGCCTGCACCGCGTTCTTGGCGGCGACATCATCGATATGGAAACCGCAGCCGTTGCCCAAGCCGCAGCACGCATGGACGTGTCATGGGCGGCGATTAAGGCAACGAGCGACAATGCCAATGGCGACAGCTCGGGCGATTTCCAAACCAACCTAAAACGCGCCGCCCGCTTGGCGGCCGAAGCGACCGAACGGATGATATCGGCGCTGTAATTGGCTTAAATCATCAAGCCAACGGCATGAATGACAATGCCTGCCATGCCGCCGACCAATGTGCCGTTAATGCGGATGAATTGGAGGTCGCTGCCCACGGCATTTTCGACGCGGTCGGTGATGGTGGATGCGTCCCAGCGGGCCACAGTATCGGAAACGAGCGTCACGATATTGTCGCCGTAATTTTCGGTGGTGCCGACAATCGCGCGGCGCGCGAAGCGGTTGATTTGAAGCTTTAGGCCTGAATCTTCCTGAAGCCTGCCGCCAAGCTTTATCAGCGCGTCGCCAAAGCTGCCCGCCAGCGCGGCGTCGGGGTTGCGTGCAGCCTTTAGCAGGCCATCGCGGCCCTGATCCCACAGGCTGTTGATCCATTTGCCCATCGCCGGATTTTCGAGCAACTGCCCCTTCCAATGGGCGACCTTTGCCTGCAATTCCTTGGAATGGCGTAGGTCGTGCGCAAGGCTGGCGAGGCCCTCTTCGCCCTTTTCCCGCAAAGGATGGTCGGGGTCTTCCGCCATTTCGTGCAGCAGCTTGTTCAGCCCATTGACAATGGCATTGGCCAATTTGTCGTCAAGGCCCGTCCAGCGCATGATCGTGTTGGCGCGTTCCTCCACCATTTGGCGAATGAGATGCTCATTGGCCTCCAGCGTGGCCGAGGCCCATTTGATGATGCCGTCCAGCACAGGGATATGGCGGCGCTCGCGGATCATTGCGGTCAACAATTGGCCAAGCAGCGGGGCAATATCCAACTTGTCGAGCTGCTTGCGGATTGCGCCTTTGGCCACACCGCCGAGCCGTTCATCATCGAGCGCGGCGATGATATCCCCCAACAGGCGCGAGGCACCCATGCGCATGCGGCCTTCGCCGCCGGCTGGCGCACTCAAAAATTTGCCCATTGCACCCGCGACATCCATGCGTTGTACGCGGCGCGCGACAACTTTGGTTGTCAGAAAGTTGGTGCGCAGAAAGCTCGCAAGTGTCCGGCCAAGCCGTTCCTTGTTATTCGGAATAATCGCGGTGTGCGGAATGGGGATGCCAAGCGGGTGGCGGAACAGGGCGGTTACGGCAAACCAGTCGGCCAGACCGCCGACCATGCCAGCCTCTGCAAAGGCGCGCAGAAAGCCCCAATGGCCGTCATAGCGGGTTTCCATATATTTGCCGAAGACGAACAAAGCGGCCATCGCCAGCAGCAAGGCCGTGGCGATAATCCGCATTTGACGCAGTTCAGCGTCGCGCTCGGCGTAACGGATTTTCTCCGACTGTCCCAGTTTATCGGCAGATTTCACATCAGTGCCTTAGCCGATTGCGCAGGAAACACCACATATCGTCATCCTGAACTTGTTTCAGGATAACAATCGGCGCTTGTGCGTCATCCTGAAACAAGTTCAGGATGACGAAAGCGTGTGGCGGCGTTTCCACCACCTCACTCTGCCGGTTGCAACCCGCCCAAGTCGCCTTTGCCGGTCGGCTTGGCAGGTTCGGCATTATTCTGGCCATGCTTATCGGGGTCATAGGTCAGCAACCGTGTGCGTAACCATGGACCAATGCGTTTTTCAAAGCCATCGGCAAGGCTGAAGCCCGCAGGCACGATGAGCAAGGTCAGCAAGGTCGAAACGATCAGGCCGCCGATCACGACGGTGCCCATTGGCGAGCGCCACTGGCCGTCGCCGCCAAGCGAGAGCGCGGTTGGCACCATGCCAGCGGTCATCGCGACCGTGGTCATAACGATTGGCTGGGCACGTTTATGGCCGGCTTCCATGATGGCTTGGAACTTGGGAACACCGCGCGCCATTTCCTCAATCGCAAAGTCGATCAGCAGAATGGAGTTTTTCGCAACGATCCCAAAGAGCATCAATATGCCGATGAACACAGGCATGGAGATTGGCTGTCCAACAAGGCCAAGGGCGATCAACCCCCCCAATGGAGCCAAGAGCAGCGAGCCCATATTGACCAAAGGCGACATGAAGCGATGGTACAAAAGCACCAGCACCGCAAACACCAGCAAGGTTCCGGAAATCAGCGCCACGAGGAAGTCGCGCTGCATTTCCTGTTCCCATTCCTGACTGCCAAAGGGTGCACGGGACACGCCGGTGGGCAGATTTTTCATAATGGGTAGGTTATCTATTTTCTTGTCGGCCTCGGACGAAACGATACCCGGTGCAAAATCCGCACCAATGAAAATGCGGAAATTCTGGTTGCGGCGTTGGACCGAGGTGGGGCCAGCGCCAAAGCTGATGTCCGCAACGCGCGACAGGGGCACCGAGCCGCCACTCGCCAATGGCACGGGCAAGTTGCGGATGACATCCAAGTTCTGACGCGATTCCTTGGCAAGCATCACGCGGATCGGGATTTGACGGTCAGACAGTGAAAATTTTGCGCTATTCTGGTCAATGTCACCCAACGTCGCAACGCGGATTGTCTGGCTGAGTGCTACCGTCGATACGCCAAGTTGCGATGCAAGGTCATTACGCGGCGTAATGATCAATTCCGGACGCTGCAAATCAGCGGAAATACGCGGCGCGCGCAATTCGGGCAGCGTCTTCATCTGTTCCACAAGCGTTGCCGCTGTTCGGTCAAGCATTTTGGGATCTGATCCGGACAACATGACCGAAACGTCGCGACCTGAACCGCCGCCACCGCCGCCCGGGCCGTTCGCCTGAAACGTAACGCGTGCGTCGGCGATTTTTGTGAGCAATGGCGTCAGATCTTCTTCAAACTGCTGGCTGGTCCGCGCACGGTCTTCATGCAAAGTGATGAAAATGCTGGCGCTGCCTTCGCGCAGGCTTTGAAGGGCGGTTTTTACCTCAGGCTGCTTTTCGATAATCGCAGCTGCCTCATTGGTAATTTCGCGCGTGCGTTCAAGCGTTGTGCCGGGTACCATTTCAATACGCACGCGGCTGAAGTCGGTATTGCCGTCGGGGAAGAACTGCTTTGGCAGGACGATGAACAACGCGATGGTAAGGCCCAAAGCGGCTGCGCCAATACCCATCATCCAGCGGCGATGGCCAAGCGACCAGCGCAGGATTTTCATGTACCGGTCTATCCAGCTCGCCTCGCCATGTTCGGCCATGCCGGTAGATTTGAGGAAATAGGCTGCGATCATGGGCGTAATCATACGCGCCACCGCAAGGCTCATGAGCACCGAAGCGACAACGGTCAGGCCGAAATTTTTGAAGAATTGCCCGGCGACACCCGGCATCAAGCCCACGGGCAGGAACACCGCGACAATCGAGAATGTGGTCGCGACCACGGCAAGGCCGATTTCGTCAGCCGCGTCAATCGACGCCTGATAGGCAGATTTGCCCATCCGCATATGCCGGACGATATTCTCAATTTCCACAATAGCGTCATCGACCAGCACGCCGGCGACGAGGCCGAGCGCGAGCAGTGACATGGTGTTGAGCGTAAAGCCTAACAGGTCAAGGAACCAGAAAGTCGGAATAGCAGACAGCGGAATGGCGATTGCCGAAATAATCGTTGCACGCCAATCGCGCAGGAACAGGAATACAACGACGATAGCGAGCAATGCGCCTTCAATCATCGCGGCCATTGAGCTTTTATATTGCCCCTTGGTATAATCGACGCTGTTGAACAGGGTGATGAAGTTTACACCGGGATTTTCTTTTTCGATTTCGGCGATTTTGACCATCGCGTCGTCAAAAACGGTAACGTCGGACGCACCCTTGGCACGCGACATGCCAAAGGTAACAACCTGTTTGCCGCCCGCAAATGCCATGGATCTCTGTTCGCTGAAGCCATCGGTGACCTCGGCAACATCGGCGAGCTTAATCGAACGGCCACCGCCAAGGCTGATTTGCGTTTGGCTCAACGCGAACGCATCGGTTGCGTTGCCAAGGACGCGCACCGACTGGCGCGATCCCGCGATTTGCGATTGTCCGCCCGACGCGTTGATATTTTGTTGTCGCAGAACGCTGTTGATCTGGCTTGCGGTGACGCCAAGAGACTGCATTTTGGCAGGGTCAAGAACGACCCGAATTTCACGGTTTACGCCGCCATTGCGGCTAACTGACGCCATGCCTTCGACAGACAGCAATCGCCGGGCGACGGTGTCATCAACAAACCAGCTGAGTTGCTCAAGCGTCATGTCGCTGGCTTCGACCGCGAAATAGGCGATCGGATCGCTGGATGTGGCGACCTTAAAAATCTGGGGTTCCAAAATGCCGTCGGGCAAGTCGCTGCGGATTTGGTCGACGGCGTTTTTGACTTCGCTGACCGCCGCATTGATGTCGTCGCCAATTTCGAACTCGGCGCTGACCGTCGTGTTGCCTTCGCTAGAGCTGGCATCGATGTTGCGCACACCCTGAACACTTCGGATCGCGGATTCGACCTTTTGGGTGATCTGCGTTGTGATTTCGCTAGGCGCTGCACCAGGCTGGGAAATCGACACAACGACAACCGGGAATTCAATGTCCGGATCGTTCTGCACATCCATATTCATGAACGACATGATGCCCGCCAGCGTGAGCGCGACGAACAACACAATCGGAACCACGGGGTTCCGGATGGACCATGCGGATATGTTATTTAAATTCATGATTTATATCCCGAAAGGCCCAAAAATTACTGCTTTTTCAGAAGCTTGGGATTGATGGTTTCGCCTGGATTGAGGAAGCCACCAGCGTACAAAACAACGCGTTCGGTGCCATCAAGACCTTGTTCGATAATCAAACCATTTGCAGTGACGGAACCGACCTTCACGGGGCGTTGCGTCGCCTTGTTATCCTTGCCAACGATATAGACAAAGCTTCCTTCACGGCCAGTTTGCACCGCGGATTCCGGCAGAACCGGTGCCGTCATCGCGCCAGCCTTAATCTCGACTGAAGCAAATCCGCCTGGACGCAATGCGGTGTCAAACGGCAGTGCGATGCGCGCCATGCCCTGGCGGCTTTGGGCGTCAATCATCGGCGCAATCTGCCAGATGCTGCCGTTGAAGACGCGATCTGTTCCGACTGGCGTGACGGCGGCCGGAATGCCCACCGCAACTTGACCCAAATCATCTTCGCTTAACTTTGCCTGCAGCTCAAGCTCGCCATCTTTGGCAATGCGGAACAGGATTCCACTGCCTGCCGATACCGTTTGACCGGGTTCGACATTACGTTCCAGTACGTAACCGGAAACCGGCGCGCGGACATCAAGCCGTGCGTTGCGTGCACGGGTTTCGGCAAGCTGCGCATTGGCCACGTTGACCCGTGCACGTGCCGCGTCGCGTGTTGCGGTCTTGCGGTCGACATCCGCCTTTGAAATGAAGCCGCGCTCGACAAGTTGCATCGCACGTTCGAGTTCATTTTGGGCGAGTTGAAGGTCTGCGCGCGCGACACCAATTTGTGCCTCAAGCGCGGCAGCTTGCTGTGTCTGGACCGAGCGGTCAACGCTTACGAGAACCTGACCTTGGCGCACCCATTCACCCGCATCGACATATACCTGCAGCACGCGTCCACCTTCGCCAACGACACCCACGGGAATTTCGCGGCGTGCGGCAAGCGTGCCCGTAGCGTTAATGGCGCGCACAACAGAATCGCGGCCTGGGGCAACAACGGTAACGGTTTGCGCTTGGCCAGCCTTGTCAGCGTCAGTCGGTGCCGCGCTGCTGCTGCCAAAGAAATAATAAGCGGCGCCCGCAACGGCCAAAATTGCGACAACAATTAGCGCGATGTTCCGCCGACGCCGGTTGCGTTCTGCGTTATCCACCATCACATCGCTATCCAGCGAACTGTTCAAAGTTGTTTCGTAATTCATACCGATGTTCCAAATTCTGTCGCGGGCGCGCGTTGAGCGACCCAATGATTTTATAGCGGAGCTGTGTTACCTTAATAAGTCACTGCCTGCAAGCAGCAGAATACCAACAGCTAAACCGCCTTGTTGGTCCCTATACGATAGTGGAAAAGCTTGTCCGCAACAATAGGAACTGTCGTCGATATGTTTCGACGAACAACAGTTTCGGACGGCCAGAACACTGAACGCACCAAAATATATCATGATCATTGCGCACGAAAAACCCCGCACAAGGCGGGGTTGGTCATTTCGCTTGCTATTGAAAACGCGCGATCAGTATTTCTGCTGACGCTCGTACAAGTCGCGATAATGCTGAATACGGGTTACGCGCAGGCCGGGCATGCCCGACCGGTCGACAGCCCGCTGCCACGACGCAAATTCTTCGAGCGTCAAATTGTAGCGTTCGCACACGTCATTGATGGACAATAGCCCGCCATTCACAGCAGCGACCACTTCCGCTTTACGGCGGACAACCCACCGTGTTGTGCCGGGAGGTGGCAAGCTTTCCAACGTGAGCGGTTCGCCCAACGGACCAATGACCTGGGTTGGACGGAATTTTTGGTTCTCAATCATGATTCTTTTCCCGCTCCATGCCCCACCAGAGTTAATTCGGTTCCTGTTGCATCGATAGGTAGGAGGCGGCCTTTGATATTGCCTAAAGCAGTTTGGTAAACAGATCGTTCATCCGTTTTTTCTGGTCCGGATTTTTGCCAGAATGAGCCACCCACCGCGCGTTCGGCATTGGGGCCCGCCGTGAAACATTGAATGCGTGCAGCGAGATCGTCGGGTTCCGGAGCGCGCCCATGATCGGCCTGGTGAAGGACCCGGACCGTCCGGCTGTTCGCTTGCCGCAAGCGGGCAGCATCAAGCGCGGATTGCCTGTCCGTCCGGCTGATATCCGAATCTTGGCGTAACGCGTGATGGGGAAAGTTCATTTCCATGACGCTGTGATAGCGCCAGATGTTCTAACAATGGGTAAAGGCGATCTTCAAAGAATGTTAGGCAAGTTTAACAGGCATGCCGACCTCTCCGTTCTAGGCCACGGGCGGTTTCACACGGAAAACTGGCTTTTAGAACTTCAAGCCATTAGGGAGGCAATCGCATGACTGACGATATTTATCATTCTGATTTCCAACTCGGGCCTGATCTTGCCGGCAAACGAATCGTTGTTGCGATGTCGGGCGGTGTTGATTCGTCTGTGGTTGCGGCCTTGGCTGCGCGGTCGGGCGCGGAAACCATTGGCGTGACACTGCAACTATATGACCATGGTAGCGCGGTAAAACGCGCTGGTGCCTGCTGCGCGGGGCAGGATATTCGCGACGCGCGCGCCGTAGCCGATAAATTGGGTATCGCGCATTATGTGTTCGATCATGAAAGCCAGTTTCGCGAATCGGTCATCGACCATTTTGCCGATGAATATATGGCGGGCCGCACACCTATTCCGTGCGTTCGGTGCAACATGGGCGTGAAGTTTACCGATCTGTTCCGGCTGGCGCGTGAGCTTGGGGCAGATTGCCTTGCCACGGGCCATTATGTCCGCCGCGTTGAAGGACCGGCAGGTGCAGAATTGCATCGCGCTTTTGACCCTGCACGTGACCAGAGCTATTTCCTGTTTGCAACGACGCAGCATCAGCTTGATTATTTGCGTTTCCCATTGGGCGGCATGCCCAAGCCACATGTGCGCGCGATTGCGCAGGAAATGGGCCTCGTCGTGGCCATGAAGCCCGACAGTCAGGACATCTGCTTTGTACCCGATGGCGATTATGCCAGCGTTGTGCGCAAAATTCGGCCGGATGCTGAGGTCGGTGGCGATATCGTACATCTCGACGGCCGCACGCTTGGCCAGCACAAGGGCCTGATCCATTATACCGTCGGGCAGCGTAAAGGGTTAGAGGTCGGCGGTCAGCCGGTGCCTTTATATGTCATCCGGCTTGATCCCGCCACGCAGCGCGTCATTGTTGGACCGCGCGAAGCGCTGGCGGTGGAGGCTGCGCGCATTATCGATGCCAATTGGCTGGCAGATATCGCAGACCGGTCCGTGATGGCCAAAGTCCGGTCAATGTCCCGCCCGGTTCCCGCGCGCATGGATGGCGAATGGCTGCGCTTTGACGCACCCGAATATGGTGTCGCGCCGGGGCAGGCGGCGGTATTGTATGACGGTGACCGCGTGCTTGGCGGTGGCTGGATTGAGGAAACGATGGCGGTGGAAATGGCGACGGCTGCGTGACATAATGTCGACTTCTAAAGGGGGATGAAGTTCATGCATTTGGGAGAAGCACAGCGGGACATGCGCCGGGCATATGTCAACGGCGGGGTCGGTATCTTTGCATCGGGCCTTGTCTGGACATTGTCGGGGCTGGTCACGATGAACATCAGCCTGATCGCGGGCATGGCGACGTTATTCTTTGGCGGCATGGCGATTCACCCCGTTTCTGTTTTGCTGGCACGTTCTGTTTACAGACGCGGCAAAACCCGATCACCCAACCCGATGGAGATGCTGGCGTTGCAGTCGACGGCGTTTCTGATCATCGGCCTTGTCATTGCGTTTCTGGTCAGCGGCACATTCAGTCAATGGTTCTTTTCGATCGCCTTGTTGACGGTTGCGGCGCGCTATCTGGTGTTCCAGACCGTATATGGAATGCGCCTGTATCTCATACTTGGCGTCGTTTTGATGTGTATTGCCAGCATGGCATTCTGGATGCCGGGAGTCACGCCGGCGTCCATCGCATTGACCGCAGGGATAATCGAACTGCTGTGTGCTGCCTTCATCCTCGTGCCCGCAAAACGTTAGGGTCAGGACCTATTACAGCGCGTCTATTTCTGCCTGATTAAGCTGAATGCAGCCATTTGCACCGCGGCGTTCGGCCACGGCTTCCGCCAAAAAGGGAACCGACGCGTAAATACGCTTGTTTTCGGGATCGTCGCTGAGGCGCACGATTTCCAAGCCCTTTTCCTTATCGGTCTCACAAGAGGCCATATCGCGGCCTTCGATATAGCGGCACGAACAGGCGATGTGCGCGCCATAAGCGGCGCCGAGGCGCGCTTGCCCTTTTATGCTGTTCCAGTTCCAGACGAGCCATAAAACCGCAATCACGGCCAATGCCGCAACGATTATTTTCAGGGTCTTGAACCGTGGACGCTGTGCTTTTGGTCCAGCTGTTGAAGTTGCGGTTGCCATAGACCCTCCATTTGGTGCATCGAACTATATTATGCCTAGAAACAATTTCCGCCGCGCGGCAACCGCTTTTTGTGCATTCACGGCACTTACCCTCGCTGGATGCGGCGCAGAGCCGCCTGCAAAGCCCGTTGGCGCTGGCTTTACCCAGATCGCCGATGACGCAGTGGTGAGCCAAGAGAAATTGGCCGATGCCATCGCACCTTTTTTCGAAGATCCCGCTGTGGGCGAAACCCGCGCATTGGTCGTGATGCAAGGTGGCCGCATTGTTGCGGAACGTTATGCGCCGGGGTACGGCCCTGACACGCGATTGATTAGCTGGTCCATGGCCAAAAGCGTTACGGCTGTATTGGTTGGCCTAATGGTGGCAGATGGTCGCCTTGCGATGGATGAGCCCGCAATCGTCTCCGAATGGCAAACACCGCGCGATAACCGCGCAAAAATAACGCTGCGGCATTTGCTGCATATGTCCTCAGGCCTCGACCACACCGAAATGGCTGAAGGTGACATCGAGATTTTTGATGCCGACACCCCGCGGATGTTGTTTCTGGATGGCCGGGAAAATGTTGCGCGTTATGCCGAAACACGCCCGCTTGAAGCCAATCCGGGCGAAAAATTCGAATATAGCACGGCAACGAGCCATATTCTTGCGGACATCATGACCCGGTCGCTGACCGATAGTAAGGATCCGGTGGTCCGCCGCGACGCCATGCTCGAATATGCGCGTGGGCGGTTGTTCGAGCCCTTGGGGCTTACGAGCTTTGTCCCGGAATTCGACCGGAATGGCACCATGCTGGGCGGAAGCATGATCCACGGCACGGCGCGTGATTGGGCGAAATTCGGTGAATTTCTACGCAACAACGGGTCGGTTCAGGCCGCGCAGTTGATGCCGACAAGCTGGATGCGCTTTATGAAAACGCCCAGCCCGAATAACCGCAGCTATGGCGCGCATATCTGGCTGAACCGCACGGGAAATGACGCGCGCAATCAGGTGCTGTTCCCCGGAAAAGCGCCATCGGATGTGTTCGCCGCGCTTGGGCATTTGGGCCAATTTGTCGTGGTGTCACCGCAGCATCGGTTGACGATCGTGCGGCTTGGGATGACGCCCGATGATCAACTTGATCCGGTCAACGACCAATTGGCCAAGCTCATTTCGGTTTTCCCGAAATGATACAATCTGATGACTAGGCTTTGGCCACCGGTGCGTCGTCGCCAAGGTCTTCGAACCATGCTTCGACAGGTCCGCTGAGTTTGATCAGCAATGGGTTGCCCTTGCGATCACGTGCTTTGCCCGCCTGAACCTTAATCCAGCCTTCGGAAATGCAATATTCCTCAACAGTTGTGCGGATTTCGCCCTTGAAACGAATACCCACGCCGCGCGACAACAAATCGCCGTCGAAATGCGGGCTCATCGGGTTAATCGACAAGTGATCGGGTGGGGTATCTGCCCCTGCAGCTTTGGTCTCTTCAGTCATGCGCGCGGCTTTGCCGCAAAGCATAGCACTTGGCAATATGGCGCGGGCAGTGCAGGGGCTTCAAAATGGCAATTTCGAACAACTATGATGTAATAATTTTGGGCGCTGGCGGCGCTGGACTGATGTGTGCGTTGACCGCAGGGCAACGCGGACGGCGCGTGCTGGTGATTGACCATGCAACGGGACCGGGCAAGAAAATCCTGATTTCGGGCGGTGGCCGGTGCAATTTCACCAACGTCAACGCGACAACGGTGCATGCGCAGGAACGCTATCTGTCCGCCAACCCGCATTTTTCCAAGTCGGCGTTGGGACGGTACACGCCGCAGGATTTTATCGAACTGGTGCGCAGCTATGGCATCGCCTTTCATGAAAAAACGCTTGGCCAACTGTTCTGTGACGGATCCGCGCGCCAGATTGTCGAAATGCTCATGGAAGAATGCGACCGGTCACAAACATGTGGCGGCCGTGTGGACTTTGCGTTCAATTCCCCCGTTGGCGAGATATCGCACGACGGCAGCGTCTATCACGTGATGTATAACGGCCTGCGCGCATCTGCCGCGTCTTTGGTCATTGCCACGGGCGGCCCAAGCATTCCGAAAATGGGTGCTACAGCATTTGCGTATGATTTGGGCCGGCAATTTGGATTGAAGATTGTCGAGCCAAGGCCGGCTTTGGTGCCGCTGACGCTTGGCGGGGATGATGTCCTGTTCCGCGAACTGTCAGGCGTATCGGCCGAAGTCGTTGCGCAGCATGGCAAAACCGCCTTTCGCGAAGCAGCCCTGTTCACCCACCGCGGACTGAGTGGCCCTGCGGTGCTTCAAATCAGCAGCTATTGGCGGCCAGGTGACCGTGTCGGGATTGATTTTCTGCCGGATCATGATGCACCGGCATGGCTGTTGTCCGAAAAGCGGGCCCGGCCAAAGGCCACCATGAAATCGACGCTTGATCGCGTCCTTTCAACCCGACTGGCGGAGGCTTTGGCGGATAAGCTTGCGTTGCACGGGAACCTTGCCGACCAAAGCGACCGTAAATTGGCAGAGGCGGGCGCATTGCTCGATTGTTGGCCATTCGTGCCCAATGGCAGTGAGGGCTATGCCAAGGCGGAGGTGACGCTTGGCGGGATTAGCACCGACGGCCTGTCGCAAAAGACAATGGAAGCCAAGAAAATGCCGGGGCTGTTTTGTATCGGCGAGGCTGTGGATGTCACGGGCTGGCTGGGTGGCTATAACTTCCAATGGGCATGGGCGAGCGGCGTCGCTGCGGGTGAGGCCGTTTAGTTTTGCCGTCTCACGCGACAATCCGTTTCTAAGCGAACCGGACATTCCCAATAAGAAAAGGGCGCCAAATCGGCGCCCTTTTTGTTTATGCAGCCTGTTTGGCGCGTGATGCTTTTTTCCGCTCGTTCGGATCAAGCAAACGCTTGCGCAAGCGGATGTTCTTTGGCGTCACCTCGACCATTTCATCGTCATCGATATAGGCAATGGCTTGCTCCAGCGTGAGACGCTTTGGCGGGGTGAGGCGGATGGCGTCGTCCTTGCCGGTCGAACGGAAGTTCGTCAGCTGCTTCGACTTCATTGGGTTTACTTCCAAATCGTCTGGCTTGGCGTTTTCGCCGATGATCATGCCTTCGTACAAAGCTTCACCTGGCGATACCATCAAGATGCCGCGTTCTTCCAATGGGCCAAGCGCGTACGCAACGGCTTCACCCGCACCATTGGAAATCAAAACGCCGTTCTTGCGGCCTTCGATTGGACCGCGATGTGGGCCATATTTTTCGAACAAACGGTTCATGATCCCCGTGCCGCGTGTGTCGGACAGGAATTCGCCATGGTAACCGATCAGGCCACGTGATGGCGCGCTGAAGGTGATGCGGGTCTTGCCGCCACCTGAAGGACGCATGTCAGTAAGGTCGCCCTTACGCACGGCCATTTTTTCAACGACTGTACCGGAATATTCATCATCAACGTCGATGACGACCGTTTCATAGGGCTCGGTTTTCTGGCCATTTTCGTCTTCGCGGAACAGCACGCGTGGGCGGCTGATGCCAAGTTCAAAGCCTTCGCGGCGCATGGTTTCAATAAGAACGCCCAGCTGAAGTTCGCCACGGCCAGCCACTTCAAAGCTGTCCTTGTCTTCGGCTTCGGTAATACGGACGGCGACATTGCTTTCGGCTTCGCGCATCAAGCGGTCGCGGATCATGCGGCTCGTAACCTTCGTGCCTTCACGGCCAGCCATCGGGCTGTCGTTCACCGAAAAGCGCATCGACAATGTTGGCGGATCGATAGGCTGCGCCTGCAATGGCTCGGTCACCGTGGGTTCGGCAATCGTGTCGGCCACGGTCGCGGTGGTCAAACCGGCGATCGAAATAATGTCGCCAGCCTTCGCTTCGTCAACAGGAACGCGCTCAAGACCACGGAAGGACATGATCTTGGATGCACGGCCGGTTTCGACAATCTTGCCGTCGGGGTTCAATGCGTGGATTTGCTGGTTTACCTTGACGGTACCCGACAGCACGAGGCCTGTCAGAATACGGCCAAGGAAATTGTCGCGGTCAAGCAAGGTGACAAGCATCTTGAACTCGCCATCAACGTCGGCCTTTGGCTCTGGAACATGGCTGACGATGGTTTCGAACATCGGCGTCAGCGTGCCTTCGCGTGCGCTTGGGTCCGTCGACGCATAGCCATTACGGCCCGATGCATAGAGCACAGGGAAATCAAGCTGCTCATCGGTGGCATCCAGCGACACGAAAAGGTCGAACACTTCGTCCAACACTTCCTGAATACGCTCGTCAGGACGGTCGATCTTGTTGACGACAACGATTGGTTTCAAACCAAGCGCCAAAGCCTTGCCAGTAACGAACTTCGTCTGTGGCATTGCGCCTTCGGAGGAATCGACGAGCAGGATAACGCCGTCGACCATCGACAGGATGCGTTCAACTTCGCCGCCAAAGTCGGCGTGGCCCGGGGTGTCGACGATATTGATGCGGGTATCGTTCCATTCGACCGATGTGCACTTGGCAAGAATGGTGATGCCGCGTTCTTTTTCGAGGTCGTTCGAATCCATGGCGCGCTCTTCGATGCGCTGGTTCTCACGGAAGGTACCAGACTGACGAAACAGTTGGTCAACAAGGGTGGTTTTGCCGTGATCGACGTGCGCGATGATGGCGATATTACGCAATGACATTTAGAAATGGGCCTTTTGGAAGGTCTTCATGGTAGCCACATGCCACCAGATTCTCGCGGGCCCTTAACGCAATATGTGTTGCGGCGCAACATCGCTGGTGTTGCAATAGGCGATTGTTCCGGTCAAAGCATCGCTATGTTTGCCCGTATCTTTGCTGACCGCTTCGTTCTTTTGCTGCTTGGCACGATATTGCTGGCAAGCTTTCTCCCCGTGCGTGGGGCGGCTGCCAATATTGCGGCTATGATATCGTCCGCCGCGATTTTCGTGCTCTTCTTCTTGAACGGTGTTCGATTACCGCGGCAAGAGGTTGTCAACGGCGTGCGCAATTGGCGGCTGCAGGGCGCGATTTTTCTGTTTGTATTTGGGGTGATGTCTGCCGCCGGATTAATGCTGTCGCATATTTTCGACAATGTCCTTCCGGCCACGCTGGCGCTCGGCATATTGTTCACCGGCATTTTACCATCAACGGTGCAGTCGGCCGCTGCCTATTGCGCATTGGCCAAAGGCAATGTTGCCGCATCGGTGGTGGCTGCCGCATTGATTAACCTTGTCGGCGTGGTCCTTTCGCCTGTGCTGTTCGCTTTGCTCGCGCATGTGGGCGAAGGCAGCGTGTCGGGCGAAGCGTTGGGACGGATTGCGTTGATCTTGCTGCTGCCCTTTGCACTTGGCCAGATGATGCAGCGTTGGTTCAAACCATGGGTCGATGGGCACAAATCGCTCGCGACATGGATGGACCGCGTGTCGATTGCGATCGCGGTCTATGTCGCGTTTTCAGGCGCCGTGGTTGCGGGTATCTGGAGCATTGTGCGCGGCGATGAACTGGCTTGGCTGGCGGTGGCGCTGTCGATCATGCTTGTCATCGGCTTTGGCGGCGCGTGGGTGCTGGGCGGGGTCATGAAGCTGCCGCGCGGTGACCGGATTACCATGCTGTTTTCAGGCGGGCAGAAAAGCATCGCCATTGGCGCACCGTTGGCCGCCACGATATTTCCACCGGCCATTGCGGGCATGGTGCTGTTACCGACGCTGGCGTACCATATGGCGCAGTTGATATTGTCGGCACCCATGGCGACGCATTTGGCTGCAGATCAAACACCGTAGTGCTGAGCCTGTCGAAG
>DLOZ01000014.1:29548-99043 GCA_002479765.1 Sphingomonadales bacterium UBA7471
TGGACGCCCTTCGACAGGCTCAGGGCTACGGTAAATAACTAAAGACTCCTGAGCGCCTCCGACGGCCGCGCGGCCAATATCGGCAATGAACCGACAATCCCGAGTATGAATGTCAGACCCGCACCACCGACCAATGTCAGCATTAATATGCCATAATCGGGCGCGAAGCTGAAATCGAAGATGTGCACGACAACATAATATGCCGCCCCCATGCCAAGCGCGAGCGAGAGCAATCCGAGCGCCACGGCCAAGATGCCATATTCCATCGCCTGTGCGCCCAATATCTGGCTGCGTGTGCCGCCCAGCATCTTGGTGATTACGGCGTCATAGATGCGCGACTGGCGCGCAGCAGCGATGGCACCCACCAGAACAGCAATGCCCGCCAATATCGCGATGGACGCAGCCGCCGCGATGGCTTGCGCCATCTGGCTCAGCAAATTGGTGATCTGCGCGGTGACCTCGCCCACCTCAATCAGGGAGGATGAAGGGAAGGCGGGCGGTAAGGATTTGGCCAAGACGCGCTCGGCGTCCTTTGACACCGTCAACGTCGCAACCATATTGTGCGGTGCGGCGTCGAGGCTTCCGGGTGAGAAAACCATCACATAATTGAGGCCAAAATTCTCCCAATTGACGGTGCGCAGTGACGCAATTTTGGCGGGGACTTCGACACCAAGCAGGCTGATGGTCAGACTATCGCCAATGCCAACGTCGAGCACTTTAGCGATTTCGGCATCCAGGCTGACCAAGGCTGGCCCTTTATAATCGGCTGGCCACCATTTGCCCTCTACGAGCTCGCTGCCTTTTGGAATATCGGCGCTGTAGGTCAGGCCACGGTCTCCATTGAGCACCCATGCGCCTTCCGGCAGTTCTTCCAATTGATCGACGCGCTGGCCGCCATATTCGATGATCGTACCACGCAGCGCGGGGATGAGGTTGATCGTGGCCGCAGGATCTGCGTCCTTGACCATGTTTGTGAACTTCGCAGCCCCGTCGCGCGGAATATCGAGCACGAAAAAGCTTGGTGCGCGTTCGGGAACGCTGTTCTTGATCTCGTTATGTATGCTGGTCTGAATGGCCGCCAGGGTGACGAACAAAGTCAGCCCAAGGCCCAAGGCGACGACGAGCGCCTGCGTCTGCGCGCCCGGCCTATGCAAGTTGGCGAGCGCCAACCGGGGCAGTGGGGCCTTTGGACGGGGCAGGCGAATGGCAATGAAGCGCAGCAGGAATGCGATGCCGGTGAGCAAAAGCAATAACCCGAACGCCGCGCCAATGAACGCCAGCGAGAACATCGGCTCGCGTGCTGTGACAACCGCCAACGCCACAATAGCCGAAATCGCGCCAACGACCCAGATGCTGCTTTTGCGGTCGATGCGGCTGTTACCTTCAACGATTGCGCGGAACAGGCCTGCGGCAGGCACCGTGCGGGCACGCGCAAGCGGGGGCAGGGCAAAGGCTAATGCAATCAACAGGCCGTAGATAGCGCTGATCGCCAAGGGGAGCGGATGCACATTGAAACCCGGGGCAACGGGCAGGATGTCGCCGGCCACCCAGCCAATCGCCATCGGCATGACGCTGCCGACGCCGAGGCCAACCAATATCGCGACGGACGCAACCGCAAGGATTTGCAGCATATAGATGCGGAAAATCGTTTGGCTGTCCGCGCCCGTGACCTTCAATGTCGCGATGCTTGCGCGTTTGCTGGCAAGATAGCTGCCCACGCCATTGCCGACGCCAATACCGGCGATCACCAATGCGGCGAGGCCAACAAGCGTTAGGAATTGCCCCATGCGCTCAATGAAGCGCCGTGTTCCCGGCGCGCCATTTGACCGGTCGATTATGTCCCATCCTGCGGAGGGAAATTGTGCCTCAAGCGCTTTGGCGACGGCTGCGGCATCCTCTTGCGGGCCAAGCTTGATGCGGTATTTGCTTTCATACATGCTGCCCGGCTGGATGAGGCCCGTGTCCGGCAGCGACGCCATGTTGATGATGGCGACTGGCCCAAGCGTGAAGCCTTCGCCCAAGCGGTCAGGTTCGTCCGCGATGATGCCTGCCACCTTGAACGTTGCTTCGCCAAACCGGACGGTGCCGCCCGTTGCGATATCAAGCCGTTCGGACAAGGTTGGTCCGATGTAGATTTCACCCTTTGCGGGCGCCTTGGCCGGGCCGCCTTCGCGCAATTTCAGCACGCCATAATGCGGATAGACATTGTCGATGGCCTTGAGTTCCGCAAGCAGGCTATCGTTGCCAATCGCCATTGCGCGCAAGCGGATGGTTTCGGAAACCGCGCCCGCCTTGCGCATCGCCGTCATTTCGGCGGAGTTTGCTTCGCGTTGTGCAATGCCAATTTCAATGTCCCCGCCCAGGATCGTCTGGCCGCGGCGTGAAAGCTCATCCGAAATCCCGGCCGTCAGGCTGCCAATCGCCGCCAATGTCGCGACACCCAGAAACAGGCAAATTGCGAGCAGCCGAAGCCCGCGAATGCGTGCGGACAGATCACGGCGCGATATGCGCCAAATGGCGGCGAGGGGGAGGGTCATAAAAGTGGAGCTTTCAACAAACACCGTAGCCCTGAGCAGCAGCCGCATGCGGCTGCGCCCGTCGAAGGGCGTCCAGAACTTTGCTCCAAGGCCGAGGGGCGTCCTTCGACGGACGCGGCTGCTTCGCACCCGCTGCTCAGGACTACGGTTGTTTTTGACATCGACGTGCGCATCACGTGGTCACACGCTCCACCACATGGCCATCTTGCATCACAATCACGCGGTCACATTTGCGTGCGAGTTCCGGGTCATGCGTGATAATCAGCAATGTCGCGCCCAATGCTGCACGGCGGGCGAATAACAGATCGACAATCGACGTGCCGGTCGAGCCGTCGAGATTGCCCGTCGGCTCGTCGGCAAATATGATTTTGGGGCCAGCGGCCATTGCACGGGCGATGGCAACGCGTTGCTGCTCGCCGCCTGACAACTGCGATGGATAATGCGTCAACCGATGGCCAAGGCCGACCGCTTCCAACTCGGCCTTTGCGCGGCCGAATGGATCATCCATCCCCGCCAATTCCATCGGGATTGCGACATTTTCGAGCGCGGTCATCGTTGGCAACAAATGAAACGCCTGCAGCACAATGCCGATACGCCCGCGCCGTGCGCGTGCCAGCGCGTCTTCATCCAGTTCCGTAAAGTCGAGGCCGTCGACCAGAACAGTGCCGCCAGTGGCTTGTTCAAGCCCGGCCAAAACCGCCATGAGTGAGGACTTTCCCGACCCCGATGGACCAAGCAATGCAACGCTGCTGTCATACGGCACCTCCAGGTCGACGCCGCGTAAAATCGACACCGCGGCATCGTTGGAACCAAGGCTGAGGGTGACATTTGCCGCACGGATTGCCATATCCGTGTTCATGTTAACCGGAGCGTGCAAGGAAGCTTCCTTATGAATAGAGGTTTTTGGCTATATGGTGCGCTTATTGTCGCAATCCAAGGGCTGGTTGCATGCGGGTCTAACCCTGTAGCGGAAAATACGGCGCAAGCGCAGGACACGGCGAAGGTCCAGAAATATGACCGGCTGGTCGTGGCCTTTGGGGACAGTCTGTATGCGGGCTATCGCTTGGCCCCCAATGAAGGGCTCGCGCCGCAATTGCAGGCGGCGTTGCAGGCCGATGGCATACATGCGCGGGTCCACAATGCTGGCGTATCAGGCGACACAACCGCGGCGGGAAAAACGCGGCTGGCATTTGTGCTGGATAATCTGGAGCGCAAGCCGGATCTGGTTGTGCTTGGCCTTGGCGGGAACGATATGTTGCGCGGTATCAAGCCTGCAGAAACCAAGGCAAATATGGCAGCGATGATGGACGAGCTTAAGCGGCGCGACATTCCTGTTGTGCTAACAGGTATGCTGGCCGCGCCGAACCTGGGTCAGGATTATGGCAATGCTTTCAATGCGATATTCCCGCAACTCGCGAAGCAATATGATGCGCGTTTATATCCATTTTTCCTCGAAGGCGTGGTGACCGATGGCGCGCTGATGCTGCCCGATAACATCCATCCCAATGCGAAAGGGGTGTCGCGGGTCGTCGAAGGATTATCGCCGCTGGTCGAAGCTGCTTTGAAGGAACAAAGTAGCGCTGTATTAGAAAAATAATACAGCTGGGGACGCTAAGTGCTTGAAATAGTCAGGCACGCGCGCCATCTGTTATGCTATAGAATTACTGAGGGATTTAGCGATGTCGACTGAAACCGTTACCCAAACCGTACCAGAGCTGAAGCTGACTCCGCCCGACCCCGTGCCAACCGTCGCGCCGCAACAGGCGATGGGCTTGGTCCCGGTGACCGATGAACAGCAAAGCAAGCTGGCGCAGCGCGTTGAAGCCTATGTCGCTGACTTGGTCGCGCAGGATGTGAACAGCCCTGAATTCGGCAAGCGCGTGGACCAATTGACCAACATGGGCCGCAAGGAGATTATGGAAGCATCGGCGCAGTCGAACCGCTTCCTCGATAAGCCCATTCGTCGCATGGATGAAAGTTCAGGCGTCGGCGCGGATCTCGCCGAATTGCGCCGCGTTGTTGAAGATCTGGACCCGTCCAAAAAGGGCAATTTGATGACCAAGCAAAAGCTGTTTGGTATCATTCCTTTTGGCAACAAGCTGCGCAATTATTTCGACAGCTACCAAAGCTCGCAAACGCATATCAGTTCGGTTCTTGCCCGTCTTGGCAATGGCAAGGATGAGCTATTGATGGACAATGCCGCGATCGACGTTGAGCGGCAGAATCTGTGGGTTGCCATGGGCAAGCTGGAGCAGATGATTGTCATGTCCAAGCAGTTGGACACGAAACTGGAAGAAAAAGCTGCTGAGCTTGAACTGTCCGACCCCGCCAAGGCGCGCGCGATAAAGGAAAGCGCGTTATTCTATGTGCGCCAGCGGACGCAGGATTTGCTGACGCAAATGGCGGTGACGGTGCAGGGTTATCTCGCGCTTGATCTGGTCAAAAAGAACAATGTCGAACTGGTCAAAGGTGTCGACCGCGCATCGACCACCACCGTTGGTGCATTGCGCACGGCCGTTACCGTGGCGCAGGCGATGACGAACCAAAAGCTCGTTTTGGACCAGATTACCGCGCTAAACACCACGACCGCGAATATTATCGACAGCACCGGTCAGTTGCTGCGCGACAATACGGGCCGTATTCATGAACAAGCCGCCGGTGCCACCATCCCGTTGGAAACATTGAGCCGTGCGTTCCAGAATATCTACGACACGATGGATGCCATCGACACCTTCAAGATGAAGGCGCTCGAGAGCATGAAGCAAACGTCTGAAGCGCTTGAGAAGGAAGTCGAAAAGTCCAAGGGCTATATCGCGCGGGCCGAAGGTCAGGCGCAGGCGACCCAGTCTGTGCAGGACAGCGGTTTGCTGTCACTTGAGGCATAATGACGATATATTACCGTAGCCCTGAGCCCGTCGAAGGGCGCTTGTCGGCTGGACGTACTTCGACAGGCTCAGCACTACGGTTTGCACATCAAGGTACAATATGAATAGCCCCGCATCCAATTCCGACGACATCCTTAACGGCGCGGCACGGTCGCTGCGCAATGTCCGCTTTGCCCCCATCGGGACAAAGTCGCAGGCGCTGCGCCGCGCACATTTCTGGGGCAAGCTGAGCAAAGCCATAATGGCGGTCGGCGCTGTTTTAATTGGCGCAGGCATCATCGGCGGCATTATCGGCGGCATCGGTTTTTGGGGCGTGATGATCACCGCCCTGCTGGTAACAACCGCCGCCTATGTCCTGATGCGTTTCCCGCAAATGCCGATGCCCACGGCGGAGAGCTTGAAGATTACGGATCTGGGCACATTGGCGGGAAAAACAGAGATTTGGCTTGAGGCACAGCGTCCTGCATTGCCCGCGCCTGCGGTGTCGTTGATGCAAGATATCGGTGTCCGGTTGGACCAGCTTGCGCCGCAACTGCAAACACTCGACGACAATGACCCTGCGGCCCGTGAAGTCCGGAAACTTGTGGGTGAACATCTGCCCGAGCTGATTAACGGTTATAAGCGCATTCCCGATAGCCTTCGGCATAAGGAGCATGCCGGAAAGACACCCGCGCAGCAGCTGGTCGATGGCCTGAAGACCATTGACCGCGAAATCGAGACGATGACGGGCCAGATTTCGCGCGGTGAGCTCGATAAATTAGCGGTGCGTGGCCGGTATCTTGAAATACGCTACGATACCGCCGCCGAAAACGGTCAGGGCGTATAAGGCCTCAATCATGAAAGCGCGTGTCGCTATAGATTGGTAAAGACATGCACAGGAAAACGGCTTGACCCAACCCGGCTTTCAGCGCGACATTTTTGGAACGCTGGCCAGCGGTGAAGCTGTCCACGCGGTGACGCTGACTAATGCCGCTTGCATGTCGGTCCGGATCATCAGCTACGGCGCGTCTATCCAGTCGGTCTGTGTGCCCGACGCCAACGGTCACTTTGCGGACGTTACAACGGGTTATGCCGATATTGCGGAATATGTCGCGCAGCGGCAATATTTCGGCGCGACCGTCGGCCGGGTCGCCAACCGTATCGCCGGTGCGCGTTTTGAACTTGATGGCGAGGTCTATAGCGTTCCCGCCAATGACGGCATGCATTCTCTGCATGGCGGCGATGTCGGGTTCGACAAGATGAACTGGACGATCACGGATTGTGATGAAGAGGCGTTATCGGTGACGCTGTCGTATATTAGCCCCGATGGTGATCAGGGATATCCGGGCAAATTGACGGTTACCGCAACCTATCAATTGCACCCCGACAATGCGCTGTCGGTGCATTACGAAGCCGTCACCGACGCGCCGACCTGCGTGAACCTGACGAACCATGCTTATTGGCATCTGGGTGGTGAGGGGGCTGCCTATGATGCTATGGACCATGTGCTGACGATCGCCGCTGAACAATTTCTGCCGGTGGACGCGACGCTGATCCCTAAGGGAGAACGCCGCAGCGTTGTTGCGACGCCATTTGATTTTCGTGAACCCATGCCGATTAGCAAATATGTTCGCAGCAACACCGACATTCAACTGACCCATGGCGGCGGATATGACCATGCTTGGATCATTGATGAGGAAATCGCCAGCAAGCCCAGATTGATGGCACATTTGGAAGATCCCGTGTCCGGCCGGACGATGACGTTGCTGTCCAACCAGCCGGGGCTGCAGTTTTATTCGGGCAATTTCTTTGACGGAACGACAGCGGGCAAGGCAGGTAAAAGCTATCGAGCCCGCGATGCGATTGCGCTTGAGCCGCAAATGTTTCCAGACGCACTCAACCAACCCTCTTTTGCGTCAATTGTTCTTCGTCCAGGGCAAATCTATTCGAATATGATCATGTGGCGTTTCGGCGTTAGCCCGTTGTTTTCTCCGAATATCAACAGGTAAACAAAGGAAATCCTAAAATGTGAGGGCCAGTTGCGATACGGAGCCTGTTTTGGGTGCAAAACCGGTTGAAATCAGCTATGCTTATCTACTAGCAGAATATGCATAGTTGGGATGCTTCATGAATTCACTGCTGAAAGGGTCTGGCGCCCAACAATTTCTTTCGTCCTCAAGCATTTTGCTTATCGATGACGAGCACGAAATTCTGCCCGAATATCAGGAGTTTTTTGAACTCGCCGGGTTCAAAACGTTGACCTGCGCTGACCCGGTTCAGGCTATGGCTATGATTCTGGAAATGCCGGATATTGCGGTTGTCATTACCGACCTGCGCATGGCGCATCTGGATGGCATCAGCATGATTAATGGCGTGCGCGCTGCCCTTCCGGAAGGGCGTCATGTTGACTTCATGATTCTGACGGGCGACGCCAGCACGCAGTTAGGCGATGATTTGGCAGACATTCCCATCTTTCTGAAGCCAGCGGACACGGACGCATTGGTCGCGGCTATCCGCACGGTATTGGCGTGTTAAACCCCGGCTGGACCGGATTCCCGGCGATCAAGGATATTCCCAAAACAGAACTTCTGTTTGCACTGTTTATCGGTGTTGCAGGGCTTTTTCTGAACACTTTCGAGCTCAAGCTTGGCTGGGGCACGAACTTTGTACTCGGCAACGCGCTGGTATATGTGTTTGTACGTGTTCTGGCTCCGCAGTCGCTGGTGCTTGCGGTTTCGGTGTCAAGCATCGGGTCGATCATCTTGTGGAACCACCCATGGGCTTGGATCGTGTCGGCATGCGAAGCGGCATTTATCGCCGTTTTTGCGCCCCGCTCATCGCCAGTACGCAGCGTCGTTCTTTACTGGATAGTGGCAGGCGCGCCGTTATTGTTCCTATTCTACGGCGGCATCCTGAAACTGGATCAGCTGTCGGTTGCCCTCGTGGTCGCAAAGCAAATCGCCAACGGGATATTGACCGTTGTTATTGGTGAAATCATCTATGTTGCCATTTTGAGCCGAAATCCGTTCGGAAGATTCGGGCATTGGCCAAAGCTCATGGTTGAATGCTTCACGGTCATGTTATTCATGGGAACGGTGCTGATCCCGGCGACGGTGTATATGGCGCTGGAGAGGCCGTCGCGTGAACGCGCCGCGATGGAAGAGGTTAACAGAAATGTTGAAGCGCGTATGCGCGTCGCGGACGCGAAGTTGAGTGCATGGGTCGATTCACGAACTATGCTGCTGCGCGGCTATGCAGATAATGGTGAGCTGCCCCGCGGCCCGTCCGAGGCGCGTTTGCCGAAGGAATTTGCGGCTGAATTTCAGAAAATTGCTTTTTTGGCCCCCAATCAAAGCCTGGCGGAGTTTGTATCGGCGGAAGGTGGCTCGGTTATCGGAGCAACGTCGGCCAAAGCCGATCTCTCGCCTCCAACGGATAATCGGGCGCGCTTGGTCGCGTTAAATCTTGGGCCAGCGCGATCGAATGTCGATTTTGCATTGGTCGTTCCGCATGTTCGAAACGGCCAAGCGGACGATATTGTCGCCATATTACGTCCGAGAACCTTGCATGATCTTGTCGAAAAACCCGGCCAGCACGGCATGGACAATATCTTTTTCATCAGTCCTGCCCAAGGGACATTCGCGCTGACGCATGTCACCTCACAGGTGCGCACTCTTGTCGGTTCCATGTCCCAAAGTCAGCAGGCGACGGCTTTTACAAAACCCGTTCTTTTAAGTGACGTCGATTATGATCGTGCAATCACGTCCGATCTGCGTGACACGCAAATCGTTCGTCTGAACCCCATCGCTGCTCTACCGCAATGGCAGGTCGCTTCAGTGCTTCCGCTTGAACCGGCGGTTCTGAAAGCGCGCGCGGTACAACTGCTGCATTTTCTTGCGGTCATCACGTTCGTTTTTCTGATTGGGCTGGTGGCATCGCATATGAGCTTGAAGGCGTCGGATGTGTTACGGCGTGTGTCGCAGGCAGCTGCAGACCTTACGCAGTTTGGGCGATCACAACCGGCGTCCGACCACATATTTATTGAGGAAGTTAGCGAAATTTCGGGAACCATAGCGATGGCAGCGGCTTCGTTCGGTCGCGAGCGTGGTGCATTGGCAAGCTATCAACGCCGGTTGAACAGCATCGCACAGCATGCGCCTATCATTGTCTATGCTGTTGACGTTGCGAACGGCGAAGGGACGGACATGACCTATATCAGCCCGTCAGTTGAACAAATGCTGGGCTATTCAACGGCCGAAGGTTTGACGGAAAAATGGTGGAGCAGCTCCATTCATCCGGACGACTATGAGTATTGCATGGATGCGTTTAGACATTTGGAGCCGGGAAAAGTGTACGCGGCTGAATATCGCCTCCGGCACAAAAATGGCCATTATGTCTGGGTATATGACACGCTATCGGTTGAGCCCACGGCGCAGGGGGCAGAGCAAGAAGCCGTTGGCATCATCATGGATATTTCCGAACAAAAAGCGTCCGAGGACCAGCTTTTGCAATCGGACAAGATGGCAAGCCTTGGCCGGATGATTTCCGGTACCGCGCATGAGCTAAACCAGCCGTTGAACTTTATCAAAATGGCAGCATCAAACCTGCGTGAAAACGCGGTTCGGGGGCGCTTGGACGCGGAAAAGTTCATTCCCAAGCTTGAAAATGTTCTGGCGCAGGTCGAACGCGCCTCTGCCATATTGCTGCAGATGCGGATATTTGGTCGGACGTCGAAAGAAGCACCGTCCGCGATCAATATTCAACATACGGTTGAAGCAGCCATCTTAATGGCCGAACCACAGATGGAGCTCGATGGGACACAACTGGTCACTGAAGTGAAAGCATCCGACATCTACGTGCGGGCGTTACCCGTGATGCTGGAGCAGGTTCTTTTGAACCTGTTCATCAATGCCAATGACGCCATTCATAGCCGGCATGATGCTGGCGATAGTGCAGAGGGTGAGATAAAAATCACCATTGATCGCAATGAGCGGTCGGCGGTGATCACTGTGGCGGACAACGGCCCCGGTATCCCCCCGGATGTCTTGCCCAAGATATTCGAACCGTTCTTTACGACTAAGCCGCCCAAGGAAGGTACCGGGCTTGGACTATCGATCAGCTATGGCATCATCCGCGACATGGGCGGCGTGCTGCGTGCCAAGTCGAGCCGTAAAGGCGCACGGTTCATTATCGAACTGCCACTCGCCGAGGCTACAGAAACCGAGGCTGCTTGAACCCGTCTGGGGTTTGGAATCAAGGCTTCATGCGGTGTTCCATTGACAGGCACAAGTCTTCACAGCAAAGTGTGAATGACACCGGTTACCTTAGTCCAATTTAAAAGGAATGAAGCGATGATCAACCGCCGCACGAGCCTTTTGTTTTTGGGTTCCGCGCCACTGCTGCCTTATGTAGCCCGTGCGCAAGGGTCGGCCGCTACCGCCAGCCTTGATCCGCATGCAGCGATGCGTTGGGCGAAGGGTTTCGAAGGCCAGCGCCGTGCCGATTTGGGCAACGGTCGTTTCCTTAACCCCATTTTTGCCGGCGATCATCCCGATCCGTCATTGGTGTGCGATGGAGAGGATTATTATCTCACTTTCTCCTCCTTTGACGCGTATCCCGGCATCGTCATTTGGCACAGCCGAGACCTTGTGAACTGGCAACCCGTCACCGCAGCGCTGAAACAGCCAATCGGTTCGGTGTGGGCACCCGATTTGGTGAAACATGACGGCCGTTTCTATTGTTACATTCCGGCGCGAACCCCTGAAAAGAAATCGATCTACGTCATCACCGCGGACAAGATCGAGGGGCCGTGGAGCGACCCGGTTGACCTGAATTTGCCTCTGCATATTGACCCCGCACATGTCGCAGACGATGACGGCACGCGTTGGCTGTTCCTGTCCGGTGGAGACCGTGTTCAGCTATCCAGCGACGGCTTATCCACCGTCGGTTCTGTCGAGCATGTCTACGACCCGTGGCGTTATCCCGAAGAGTGGGTGGTTGAAACATTCGCGCCCGAAGGTCCGAAGGTCATGAAGCGCGGTGACTATTGGTATATGACGACTGCGGTTGGCGGCACCGCTGGCCCGCCCACTGGCCATATGGTCATTATGGCGCGCAGCAAATCGCTGGCTGGCCCTTGGGAGAATTGTCCGCGCAATCCGTTAGTCCGGACTTTATCGGCGCGTGAAAAATGGTGGTCGCGTGGCCATGCGACATTGTTCGAAGGCCCGGGCGGCACATATTGGATGATGTATCATGGCTATGAAAATGGCTATTGGACCTTGGGTCGGCAGACGCTGCTTGAGCCCGTAAAATGGGACGCCGATGGCTGGCCGCGTCCATTGGGCGGTGATTTGTCCCGCCCGATTAAGAAGCCGCGCGACATAGGCCCTCAACCACATGGTGCGCCATTGTCGGATGACTTTTCGACGGACAAAATGGGCACGCAATGGGCGTTTTATGATCCCGCCAATGAAGAAGCCAATAGGCTGAAACGGGTTGGCGGCACCTTGCATATGGCGGCCAAGGGCAAGACGCCGTCAGATTGCTCGCCCTTATGCGCGTTGGCAGGCGATCAGGCGTACCGCGTCATTGTGGATATTGACGCCGATCCCGGCGCGGAAGGCGGTATATTGCTGTTCTACAATCGCCGGCTTTATGCAGGATTGGGTTTTGGCAGTAAGGGCCTTGTCATGCATCGCTATGGCCTGCAACGGCCGCGCGGCGCCATTCCCGGCCAACGTGACCCCGGCGGCAGCGCTGTATCGAAACTGTCGATCCGTCTGACCAATGACCGCAATATCCTGACCATCCACACCAGCGATGATGGCCGCAAGACATGGCGCAAGTTCGACGTCCAAATGGAAGTATCGGGCTATCACCATAATGTCGCTTATGATTTCCTTTCGCTGCGTCCAGCGCTCTATGCTGCCGGACAAGGCGAAGTCCGCTTTCGCAATTTCACCTATGAGGCTTTAACGTGACTGCGCCCCTGAAACTTCATCCTGACCGGCTTTTCCCGACGGACTCTGCCGTTCGGGATATCGCCCGCCGGCTATATGCCGAAGTCGCTGGCTTGCCGATCATCAGCCCACATGGCCATACCGATCCCGAATGGTGGGCGACTGATGCGTCTTTTGGCAATGCGACGGAATTGCTTCTGCATCCCGATCATTACGTCCTGCGCATGTTATATTCGCAAGGTGTTCCGCTTGAGGCGCTCGGCATCCGCAATGCCGATGCGGACCCACGCGAAAGCTGGCGGCTGTTTGCCGAACGCTATCATCTGTTTCGGGGAACGCCGTCGCGTATGTGGCTCGACTGGGTCTTTGCCGAAAGCTTTGGCTTGGATGTTCTGTTGTCGGCACACACGTCAGACCATTATTATGACGCGATTACCGCAAAGCTCGCAACCAGTGCCTTCCGGCCGCGGGCATTGTTCGAACGCTATAATATTGAAGTTATCGCCACAACCGAGAACCCACTCGACGATTTGCGTCACCATCAAGCGATACGCGACAGCGGCTGGTCCGGTCGTGTTATAACGGCCTATCGCCCTGATCCGGTTATTGACCCTGAATTCGAAGGTTTTGTCGATAATCTGAAAACCCTTTCGGCATTGACCGGTGAGGATTGTTTTAGCTGGACGGGGTATCTGGCCGCGCACCGACAGCGCCGCGCCTTCTTTGCATCGATGGGGGCGACCTCCACCGATCATGGTCATCCGACCGCGCGTACGGCGGATTTGTCGCCGGCCGAGGCAGATGCGCTGTTCGCCCGCGTGGTGCGTGGATCATGCTCCGCCGCTGACGCAGAATTGTTCCGCGCGCAGATGTTGACCGAAATGGCAGGCATGAGCGTTGACGACGGCTTGGTGATGCAAATTCATCCCGGTGCGTTCCGCAACCACAATCCTTCGCTGTTCCATCGATTTGGACGCGACAAGGGGGCGGATATTCCGACGTCCACCGGCTATGTGCATGAACTGCACCCATTGCTGGCCAAGCATGGCAATAATGCAGAGCTGACGATCATCCTCTTTACGCTCGACGAGACCGCGTATGCGCGCGAACTGGCGCCGCTGGCTGGGCATTATCCTGCGCTGAAGCTTGGGCCCGCATGGTGGTTCCATGACAGCCCCGAAGGGATGCGTCGCTTCCGCAACCAGATGACGGAAACAGCCGGTTTCTATAATACGGTCGGCTTTAATGACGACACCCGCGCCTTCTTGTCGATACCGGCGCGCCACGATGTTGCCCGCCGGATCGACTGCGGCTTTCTGGCGCAATTGGTTGCCGAACACCGCATGGACGAATGGGAAGCCGCCGAGCTTGCGGTGGACCTGAGCTATAATCTGGCAAAAGCGGCGTATAAGTTATGAGGCTTTCTGACGCCAACCTCGCGCATTTGCCCGTGGCGGTGACACAGCCAGCATATGACCGCGAAGCACGCGGCATTGGCATTGTGCATTTCGGTATCGGCGCGTTTCATCGCGCGCATCAGGCTGTCTATACCGACGACGCCATGGCCGCAGAAAGCGGTGATTGGCGTATCCTGGGGGTGTCGCTGCGTTCGGGCAATGTGCGCGACCAAATGCGTCCGCAAGACGGCCTCTATGCGCTCGTCGAACAGGGCGCAGACGGCAGCAAGGTCCGCGTCATCGGTTCGGTTGCAGATGTGATCGTCGCTGCGGAGGAGCGCGAGCGGCTTATCGCGGCCTTGGCCAATCCAGCCACCCATATTGTCAGCTTCACCATCACTGAAAAAGGCTATTGCCGCGCGCCGGACGGCACAATCGACTTTGATGTCGCGGATAGTGGTTCGGTATATGCCTATCTGGCGGAAGCATTTCGGCAGCGGCGTGACGCTGGGTCACCCGGCCTGACGTTGATAAGTTGCGACAATCTTGCGGGCAATGGCGCGCAGTTGAAGCGCCTGATGATCGCATATCTCCATCGTCATGCGCCCGAACTCGTCAGCTGGTTCGAGGACAAATGTGCGTGCCCATCGACGATGGTCGACCGTATTGTTCCGGCAACCACTGAAGCTGACCGGACAAGCATCGCAGCGCTTACGGGCCTGCGCGACGATGCGATGGTGGTGACAGAGCCGTTCAGCCAATGGGTGATCGAAGACAATTTTGCGGGGCCGCGGCCAGCTTGGGAAAAACATGGCGCGTTGATGACATCAAATGTCCATGCGTATGAAGAGGCCAAGCTGCGTCTACTCAACGGTGCGCATTCCGCGCTCGCCTATTTGGGTTTGAAGCGCGGCCATGAATTTGTGCATCAGGCCATTGCTGATCCTGAATTGGCGCGCTTGGCAAACACCCTGATGCGCGACGAAGCAGCGACCAGTCTGGAGCCCGCTCCGGGACAAGATCTCAACGCATATGCCGACGCATTGATCGCGCGGTTTCAAAACCCCGCGCTCAACCACCGGCTCATTCAAATTGCGATGGATGGCAGCCAGAAAATCCCCCAGCGCTGGTTGGCAACGCTGGCCAGCCAACAGGCGAAGGGCAAACGATGCCCGTCTATCCTGACCGCCATCAGCGGGTGGCTATGCCATATTCGCGGCGACAATGGCTTTGTCGATGACCCTTTGGCAGAGATTTTAAAAGCAACATGGGCCCAAGCAGGGGCGCATGGCATATCTGCTGCCTTGTTCAGTGCGGGCGGCATAATGGCGAGCGATTGGGTACCAAGCGACGCGGATCTGCTTGAGATTGCGCGTCAATTATAGACCATTGCGGCGCGCATAAACCGAGGCTGGATCAGTGCGCGCGCCGTTCGGTGGTCATCAAACCCTTTGCGAGTGCAGCCAGAGCTACGGCAATGAGCACATGATATATGTGCCACGCCACAGCCTCATCCAACCAAGCCGCACGCCGAATGAACAACGTATTCGCAAGCATCACGGCGCAACCCACGGGCACAAGCCAAGATCGCCCCGACGGGCCGGGTCGCACGATTGATGCAAGAAATACGATCACTAACGCCAATAGGAAAACAGGGCCGAGCAGCGGTTGCGCCAACAAAAAAATCGCGGTCGCGGCGCACAGGATGAGCGCGATTACCGATATTATGTGTCTATTCGCGGGACGGAACAGGTAACTGGATAATATCGCCACGGCACCCGCAAGGCCCAACAATTGAGACGCACCGGCATGCAAAGCGGCGAGCTGATCCTGCAAGCCAGCCCCAAAACGTACGACGCCGATGAAGGCAGCTACGCCAAAGCAAGCCATCGCAAATGCCGGTAAATGTCGGCCATGTCGCCAAAACGCATTGCCAGCGATAATCGTGACCAACACAATGGCGGCATCGGATAAAGCATAATGGGCGGGCATCATGTTCTCGTAAGCGTTATTGGCGCGGTGGTTTCAGGGAGCAAACCAGCCTCCCGTTTAATGTCTTCGGACGTCAATCGTGACCCATCATGGCTCCAGCCTGGCGGCGCAAAAATGTAACAAAAGCGCTGCCACAGGCTCAGTCCGCGCTGCGATGCGTCTTGCACTATGCCAACATATTCATGGGTTAAGATCGTGAATGGATTAAACGTTTCAAGGTTTTTGACCAAGCCATAGTCCACCGGCACGGCGCGGTCCTCCTCGACAAATGTACCAAACATGCGATCCCAGATAATCAAAGTGCCGGCGAAATTCGCATCCAGATATTCTGGATTGCGGCCATGGTGCACCCTGTGATGGCTCGGCGTATTGAAAATATATTCAAACCACCGTGGCAAACGGTCGACGGTTTCGGTGTGGAGGAAGAATTGGTAGGTTGCGTTAAGGATCCCGCAAAAAACAACCAATGCCGGATCAAAGCCGATTAAAATCAGCGGAATTTTGAGCATCATCGTTCCGGTAAAGTGCTTCATCCAACTTTGGCGCAGCGCAATGGGCATGTTGAAATTGGTGGATGAGTGATGGACCACATGCATCGCCCAACCCCAACGGACACGGTGGCATATGCGGTGGTGCACATAAAATCGCAGATCATCGAGCACGAAGCACAATAAGAACGATCCCCACGTGATGGGTATTTCGCCAAGGGCAAAGGGCGCTGTCGCAAATAAAGCGGCGGTGGTGATGAATGCAAAGATGGCATTTACAGGATCGCTTGCGAGCCCAAGAAATATGGACAGCAACGAGTCTTTTGCCGGGACGTGACCCTTACGTTTGAGGAAGCGAATGGCAACCAGTTCAAACAAAATGCCCAGCCCAAAAACAGTAAGCGATATGATGACCCAATTTTGGTTGATGAGCTGCGTAACTGTCACAAATTTTCCCCCGCGGTTCGCCTAAGACATGGGCTGGCAGACAAATTAAGAAATTGCAAAACGCTTTTGCGACGCAAAACCGCATAGGCTGAATTTCGGCAAACATCACCGCGCGATCAGTTGGCCCAATAGACATATTCCTGATCTTTTTTCCATGCCGCGTTGAGCGGAACATCAATCCGGATCGCGCCTTCAAGTAGGCCGGGCCAAAGGGGCTTTGGAAGTCCGGCGTTTTGCGCTTCAATCAACCTGCGCAGGTCCGCGACGCGCACTGGATCCTTGGCGGCCAAATTGACTTGCTCGGTGGGATCGGTGGCGAGGTTAAACAGCCACACTTTGTTGGGACGTTCGGAAACCTGCAATTTCCAGTCGCCTGCGCGCACAACGCGGTAATGCCCCGAACGCCAGAAGGTCACTTCGCGTTTCGGCCCGGTACCAAGCAGGTTGAAGCTGTCCATTTTGCGGTCGCTGGGTACGCGCGCACCGGTTGCCGCTGCAATGGTTGCAAACATATCAAGATGCTGCGCGACATCGCTGCGAACCGTCCCCGGCGCGATCTTTCCCGGCCAGCGCATCATCATCGGCACATGAATGCCGCCTTCGAAGAAGGTGCCTTTATAGCCGCGATAGGGCGTGTTGTGATCCTTGATACCGGTATACCAAGCCCCGCCATTGTCGCTGGTAAAGATAACAAGCGTGTTGTTGTCGATCCCTGTGTCCTTCAACTTTTGCAGCACGTCGCCAATCCGCCGGTCAAGCTGACGTATCATTGCGCCATAGACGCGCTGGGTATGGTCCTTAATCTGCGGTAACGCGTCATAGTCCGATTTCAGCGCCTGCAGCGGGGTATGGGGCGCATTATAGGCGAGATACATGAAGAAGGGCCGGTTCTTGTTCGCGTCAATTGCGGCCAGAGCATTGTCGGTGAAATAGTCGGTCAGGTGGCCTTTGGGCCGAAAGCGCGCACTATCCCCCCAATAGACCGCATGCGGCAGGTTCGCCCATAAGAAGCGGTCGATCGGGTCCCATGGCAGCTTTGCATTGACGACCTGCGGGTCGTCTTCGGCCATAAACAAATCGCCGCCCGCGCGCATGCCAAGGCTTTCGTCAAAGCCCTGCGACGTTGGCCGCAATGGTTTGGCTTCACCCAGATGCCATTTGCCGATGTGGATATTGTGATAACCCTTGGCCTTCAGTATCTCGGGCAACATGATTTCCGCATTGGGCACGCCCATGTCGGCATAGGCCGGCAGGTCGCGGTTTAGCTCTTCATGATAGATGGTTGGATAGGGTGAATTCCCATCATTATGCGCCAGATTTGAGGCAAATGCGGCTGGAATAGAGGTAAATTCAAAACCGAACCGTGTCGGATAACGCCCCGTCATCAATGCTGCGCGCGAAGGGGAACAGGTGGCATTGGCGGCATAGCCATTGGCAAAGCTGACGCCCTGTTTGGCAATGGAATCGATGTTCGGAGTTGGCACCGCGCCACCAGCAACTCCGCCACCATACAGCGAGATGTCGTTCATACCCAAATCGTCTGCGACAATCAGGATGACGTTGGGCGGACGTTTGCCAGAGGGCGCGACCGCAGGGCCCTGCGCCCATGCAATGGGACGGTTTTCGCCAATCGGTTCGCGCCATGCGCTGATGATACCGGGAATATAGATCTTATATTGCTGAAAACCCAAATAGCCCGCGCCGATCAACAGCGCCAATGCTCCGATCCATGTCCATTTTTTCATTCTGGGCTCTCCGCTTGGGTTTGATGTGATCGCCGCACAGATAGCCACAGAAACAGCAGAATTATTGGCAGCGAAATCAGGCTGGCATAATGTTCGGGCGGGTGATGGCCGCTGACGGGCACATGCATTATCCAGCCCGACCAGCTCAGCAACAGGCGCTCGATTAGAGACACCAAAAGGAACAGCGGCACGAGTGTGCGATAGCGTAATGCGACCAATAGTGTGACGATGCCGTGCGCAATCTGCGTCGCGCCGGCCCAAGCAAACATGCCGAGTATCATCGTTGGATTGTGGCTGAGATCAAGCCCTGCAATGACGCCAGCGCCGCCATCAGGCAGGAAGCTGTGGATCATCCCCGGCACGATCCAGCCAATGCCATAAAATGCCAAAAACCACGCAGAGTAACGGGACCCACGATAATGGATATTTGTACTGGGCGGAAGGAGCGCGTTCATTCGTTGACCGTTAAGACGGCCAGATGCGCAAGTGCCGCCGCCAGCGCCAAGATGAGCGCAACCGTAACGCGCGGGCTGGCGTAGAACGACACGACCCGCTGTGTCGGGAATGAAAATGTCGCAAGCGTACCAAGCAGCTTATCGGGATGGCCCTCCATAAAAGCGGGGTCCATGACGAGCTTTATCATGTCGCGGCGGCTGCGGTAACGCATGAGGCCAAAGATGGTCCAGTCGGGATCCGCCTCGGTGTTCCAAGCATCAATATATCCGCCAACCTTGCGTCCGACCATGCCGGGATGGCCGCCATTGCGGAACAAAACTGGCATGAAGCGTTTCGAATAGCGTTTGAGTAGATCAAAGCCTTGGACCATTTGCCCGGTTTTGGGGTCTTCCACCTGCTCCATCTGCGCTTTCACCAGATTGAGCATGACAAACTCGCGACCGTCATCGGCTTCAAGGAATGCGCGCATCACCTGCTGGCTATTTCCAGTGCCCTCGAAACGCCCCGCCATTTGCGCAAGGAATGCATCAATTTCCGCAGGTTTCAGCGGGCCGGACCAATTATCGTACCAGAGCCGAAATACGCCATAGGCAAGCAACGCGGCTCCCCAGATTATCCATGCTGTCATGGCCTAATTGCCCCTCTTCCTCACCCAGTGAACTTTTGCGTCCCGCAACGAAGCGGGGGAATATTATTTGGCATTAATTGTGCCAAAATACATTTGCAATCGCTTTTGTCGCTTGCGCCAGCGGCCGTTTGCCGCAAAACAAGCCCGCATGACCAACGCATCGCACAAAATGACATCACGGGCAGAAGCGCCACTGGCCGATGGTCGGCGGGAACGCAGCCGGTCGAGCCGCTCAAAGATCGTTGCAGCCATGCTTGATCTGGTCGGTAAGGGCGATGTTGCACCCAGCGCTGCGCGTGTTGCGGAGGTTGCGGGTGTTGGCCTACGCTCGGTTTTCCGACATTTTGACGATATGGACGAGCTGTACCGCGAAATGGGGGAGGTAATTGCGGCGCAGGTGATGCCCATCATCCTCGAACCGCCAAGCGGCGCGAGCTGGAAGGAAAAGCTGTTCGACATTGCGGAGCGGCGGGCCATGGTTTTCGAAACTATCCTGCCTTATCGGATTTCGGCCAATCTCAAACGCTTTCAATCGCCTTATTTGATGCAGGATTATCGCCGGATGCTGCGGCTCGAATCCGACACGACAGAGGCGCATTTGCCGGCGGCGGTAAAGGCCGATGTGGTGGGCACCCGCAGTCTCAATGTCATATTGAGTTTCCAGACATGGCGACTGTTACGGCATGATCAGGAACTGCCGTTTGACGATGCCAAGGCCGTTGTGCGGCGTTTGCTCAGCGATGCCATGTCGGGCATGCCGGAGGAATGATGCAGCGCGTTGGTCTCGTTCTCGGTTTGGCGCTGCTGCTGTCTGGCTGCTGTGATGCATCTGGGCCGCCCGAAACGATGTGCACCGGCTTGCCAGACAATGACATGGTCTGGGTCCCGGGCGGCAGCTTTGTGATGGGGGACGATCCGCATTATGCAGAGGAAGGTCCGCCGCAGACTGTGGCCGTTAAGGGGTTCTGGATCGACGCTCATGAAGTGACCAACGCCCAATTCGCGGCCTTTGTAAAAGCGACCGGTTACAAAACCATATCGGAGCGTGATCCGCCCAAGCTGCCCGTTGCGCCGCCAGAAATGCTGGTCCCGGGTTCTGCTGTGTTCAATATCCCGTCGGACGACGACCCGCGTTGGTGGCGCTGGGTCGTGGGAGCGCAATGGCGCCATCCTTCCGGCCCGAAAGAGTCCATCATTGGCCGCGACAACGAACCCGTTGTCCAGATCGCCTATCAAGATGCCGAAGCTTATGCGCGGTGGGCGGGCAAGGAGTTGCCGAGCGAGGCGCAGTGGGAATATGCTGCACGCGGCGGTGCGGTGGCCCTGCCGGAACCGGTCGATGCGAAGGGCAAGCCGCAAGCGAACTATTACCAAGGCGTCTTCCCGGTGAAAAACCTCAACACCGACGGCTATGTCGGTCGCGCGCCGGTGGGTTGTTTCAAACCGAACGGATACGGTGTGTATGATATGATCGGCAATGTTTGGGAATGGACGCGCAGCAGCGGATCGCGCGCAGATGCCAGTGAACCGGTTAATATCATAAAAGGCGGATCCTATCTTTGCGCGGCCAATTATTGCGCGCGCTATCGCCCTGCGGCGCGCCAGTTTCAGGAACGCGGATTAGGCACCGACCATATCGGGTTTCGGCTGGTCGATACGAAGAAGGCTGGACCAGCGTCTTGACCCGCCATTGATAATATGACACCGTAAGTGCCAATATGACCAATTTTAGGGATGAATGCATGAAAGTCCTACGCACACCCGATAGCGCTTTTGCCGCAATCGACGATTTTCCTTTTGCGCCAAATTATGTGGAGATTGCCGATCCCTCGGACGGCACGTCCTTGCGCGTGCATTATGTGGATGAAGGCCCCCGCGATGCGCCGGTGGTGCTGATGATGCATGGGGAGCCAAGCTGGAGCTATTTGTACCGTCACATGATCGGTCCGGTCGTCGCGGCCGGCTTTCGCGTTGTCGCGCCTGATCTGATCGGCTTCGGTAAATCGGACAAGCCCACGAAAAAAACCGACTATAGCTATGCACGCCATGTTGGCTGGATGCGCCAGTGGATTGAGGCGGTTGGTCTGAGCAACATGACGCTGGTCTGTCAGGATTGGGGTTCGCTGATCGGTTTGCGCCTTGTCGCGGAAATGCCGGATCGCTTTGCCAGTGTCGTGCTGTCCAATGGCGGCTTGCCCGAAGGTGGCCCGCCACCGCGCGCTTTTGCTATCTGGCGCGCCTTTTCCAAATGGAGCCCGTTCTTCCCCATCGGCAGGATCGTCAACGCCGGGGCAAAGCGTGCACTGAGCGCGGCTGAGATCGCCGCGTATGACGCGCCGTTCCCCGACAGCCGCTACAAGGCCGGTGCGCGGATATTCCCGAGCTTCGTTCCGTTCGAGAATAATGTCGCGATCCCCGATCAGAAACGTGCGTGGGACGTGTTTGAGAAATGGGACAAGCCATTCCTGTGCTGCTTCAGCGACGGTGATCCCGTTACGCGCGGGGGCGAGAGCCGTTTCATCGGCCGTGTCCCCGGTACAGCGGGTCAGCCGCATTGCACGTTGAAGGGCGGTCACTTCATTCAGGAAAATGATCCGCAGGGCTTCGTCGATTGCATCCTGAAAGTGCGATAGTTATGCAGGTCTTGCGCACGCCCGAGGCCGCTTTCGCTGACCTTCCGGACTATCCGTTTGCGGCACATTATATTGAGGTTGAAACGCAGGGCACACCAGCCTTGCGGTTGCATTATGTCGATGAAGGCCCCCGCGACGCTGCGCCGATCCTGCTGCTGCATGGAGAGCCGACCTGGTCATATCTCTACCGCAAATTTGTACCGCCGCTCGCCGCCGCCGGGCACCGCGTGCTGGCACCGGATTTGATTGGCTTTGGCAAGTCTGACAAGCCGGCCAGCCGTGACGATTACAGCTATGAACGCCATGTCGCGTGGATGAGCGACTGGCTGACGCAGCTTGATCTCAACAACATCACGCTATTCTGTCAGGATTGGGGCGGGTTGATCGGGCTGCGTCTGGTTGCGGCTTTCCCGGATCGTTTTGCCCGGCTGGTGATTTCAAACACCTATTTGCCCGTTGGCGAGAATATCGGTCCCGGTTTCGATGGCTGGCGCGCATTCAGCCAGGCCACGCCCGAATTCAAAAGCGGCCGGATCGTTGATGGCGGCTGTAACCGCGCACTGACGAGTGCTGAGATCGCCGCTTATGATGCGCCGTTCCCAGATGAGAGTTTCAAGGGCGGCGCGCGCCAGTTTCCGATGCTCGTGCCTGTGACCCCTGATCATCCTTCGGTTGCGGAAAACGTCGCCGCGTGGGCACAGCTTGAACGCTTCGACAAACCGGTGCTCACCTGCTTTGGTCATCAGGACAAGGTGCTCGGTCATCTCGATACGGAAATTCAGCGCCGTATTCCGGGTGCCAAGGGGCAACCGCATTGCCGGATCGATGCCAGCCATTTCTGTCAGGAAGATCAGCCCGAACAGCTGGTCGCGTTGATCCGCAATTTCATCGCTGCCTAGGCGAAGGTCGAGTGGTTAAACTGCCCTTCGCCGCCGTCTGCGCCACCAGATCATAGCCGCTGTTGCGATCAATACTAGCGCACCCACCGGCCATAACGCGATAAGCCGGGGTATCAGCAAGGTGCGCACGGCGTTTGCGAATATCTGTTTGGGCGCAGTGTAACCATCGGGCATGGGCAGTACGTTGTTTGCCTTGGCAAAGGCGGCGTAATCGGATTGCATATCCGCAAAACGTTGCGGGTCTGAACCGGACAGGTCGTTGGTCTCGCCGGGGTCGGTGGTAATGTTGTACAGCCGCCAGCGGCCATCACCATAAGGCGGCAGGTTTTTGATGAGCTTGTAATCGCCTTTGAACAATACCGCATTGCCCGACAATTCATAGCCCAATGGCGTGTCGGCCGGATGGACGGACGATGCAGCCCCTGTGAGCATGGGTGTCAGGTCCAGCCCAATCATGGGTTCGACGCGGCGTCCGGAAAAACTGCCTTGCTGCGGCGCGACGCCTGCGAGCTTTAGCAACGTCAGCGGCATGTCAGTCACATGCGTAAAACCCGATGCAATGGTGCCACCCTTAATCGCCCGGTTACCCGGCCAGGCGATGATCATGGGAACACGCAAGCCACCTTCGTTCGCGGTAAACTTATATCCACGCAGCGGCGATACCGATGCGCTGGCAAATCCCGCACCTTGTGCGGTCAGCGAACCCGGGCGTCCCTGTTGGGCGATGCTTTGATCATAGAGAAGGTTGGCGTTCCAGCGCGTAAATGCGCCCATGTTCATGGGGTCAGTCGCTTCTGCGCCATTGTCCGATAGAAACACGAAGATGGTGTTTTCATATGCACCGATCGCCTTCAGGTGCGCAACCAATCGGCCGATTTCGCGGTCCATCGCCGTGCCCATGGCAGCATAAGCGGCCATCGCACCCGCACGTTGTCGCTTTTGCTCTGCCGATAATTTCGACCAATCACCACTGGTGCCCATGGTCACCATCGCAGCATCTGCGGGCATCACGCCTTTGGCAATAGCTGCGGCGCGGCGCTCTTTGCGTAGCGCGGTCCAGCCAGCATTGTAGCGCCCGGCATAAGCTGCAATGTCCGCATCGCGTGCCTGCACCGGGATATGGTTGGCGATGAAATTGACGGATGCCAGAAACGGTTTTCCGCTCGCCCGGCCGCGATCAATATAGCCGATCATCCTGTCGACAATCAGCGTTGATGAGTAAAAGCGTTTCGGCAGTTTGGCCGGCTTTCCATCGTCACTCCACTCGGTCTGGTCATAAATCAGCAGATTGGGCTTATCTTCAAAATTGTCCGCGCCCGATTGCGCCAGCGCGAGCGCGTGGTCATAGCCGCGTGCTGTCGGCAAGGTATCGGGCGTGTGGCCCAGATGCCATTTGCCGGTCAGATAGGTGCGGTAGCCACCAGCACGCAGCTGGTCCGCAATCGTTACGACGCGGTTGTTCAGATGCGCCTCATAACCCGGTTTGCCGAGATGCTCCGGCGGAATTGTCTCCGGCATATTGCCCAGGCCCGCGCGGTGGTTGATCACGCCGGTTTGCAGCATCGCGCGCGTTGGGGAGCAGGATCCTGCCACATGGAAGTTCGAAAAACGCACGCCCTTGGCGGCAAGCGCGTCGATATTGGGCGTCGCAATCTCTCCGCCGAAGGCCCCGACATCGCTAAAGCCCCAATCATCGGCCAATAGGATGACGATATTGGGGGCTTTTGCGGGCGCGGACTGTGCGCCAAGCGTGGCCGGGCTGAGCAACGCCAGCGCCGTCAACAGGGTTGCCGGTCCCTTCCACTTCATTGGCTTAACAATGCGTCAAGGCAGCCCGTCTGCGCGAGCAGCGGGTCAATGCGCCCCCGCGCATGTGCATCCAACGCGGCATAGCGCGCACGCAAATCGGCGAGGCACTTCACCTGATATTTGAAAACACCTTGCGTATAAGGCAGGCCCATTGCGGTGATGTGGAAGCTATCTTCGCCTGCCGCAATCGCGGCGGCGTTGGCGAGGAGGAAGGGCATGTAGATTTCGCCCACCTGTTGCAACCAAGCGGTGATAATGGGCGCAAAGGGCGCATCCGCCTTATCCCATTCGCCCGTTATTCCGGACATATCATCAATATGGAGCAGCCAGCGGAAGCTGTAAGGGAAATCTTTGCGCATCATCGCCTGCGCCGTGGGGTCAACGCCCAGCTGTGACAATTGGCCGTACATCCCGAACTCGGCCATGCTGGGCCGCGAACCGAACAGGCAATGATGATCCACCACATGCGCTTCCAGCGCACCCAGAATTGCGCGGGTTGACGCCTCGATCAACGGGAAGTTTTCAGCCGTGCAGCCGACAATCGCCATGCGGCCGACCTGGCGCGCGCGGAATTGTTCGGCATAGCCCTGACTCGTCGCCAGCCCGCCGCCCTTCATGGCATCAAACGCAAGCCAACGGCTCATCTGGATCTGGTCTACCTCCTCCAGCCAGCGATAACCGAACATCGCCTTTGTCACCCATTCATCGGCGAAATCCTCAATCAGATGCGCGATAAAGGCGCGCGCCGGATCGGCCGGAATGACCGACCGTTCGGTGTGCCGCACCTCCAGATCATAGATCAAAGGCGTTGAATCATTGTGAAATGTCCCATCGGGATATTCCATCACGGGAATGACAGGGGCTTTGACCTTGCTCAGTGCATCGCGTGAATCGGCACCATGCACCCACATATGCGGGATGCGCCGATAACGCATAAGCGCGCGCATTTTCATCGAATAGGGCGATCCGAGTGCGCCGTTGATCGTGTACATGGCAGTCGTTCCTTCGCTCATGGTCCGGCATTATGTGTAATGGGCTATATTGACATTATCAATGTCAATATATGGGCGGGGACGCTGACAGCATGTGGATGAATGATCCGATTGTTCCGCCGCTGCGTGCGCTGCTGTCGCCGTTGCAAGACGCGCGCGGCCAAAAATCAAGGCGCAACAATGCGGTGTTGGGCCAGATGTTCATAGTCGGCCATGCAAGCATCCGCGACAGCGCGGGCTTCATCATCGAGGTTGAGCGGACGTGTGTCTGGTTTTTGGAAGCCCGTGCTGGCCGCAACCGCGTCATACCAATGGCTTGCCCAAATGCCGTCATCCGGGTGGATACCAGCGGGCCATGACAACATGGCGGGATCCCATGCGATGTTGAGTGCATCGCACAGCAAAGCCAGCGTCTTTGCGGGATTTTTAAGAATGTCCGCGCTGTCGACGACCGGTGGGGCATGGCCGGTCCGGTCGGCGATACGGTCAAAGAACGCACGCTGGGTTGCGTAACCAAGATCTTCGACGTTCACGCTTTCTCGCTTAACGCGGTAGCTGGCGACCATATATGCCGGTTCGCGAACCAGAAAGGCGTGGCGGCAGTTGGTCAAATCATCGGGTTGGATTGGGCCGACCATATGGTGGGTCATCTGCTTTTGATACCATAAGGGCGCACCGCCCGGTGCGGGGCCGGACAAGCGGGCGGCTACGCTGGACCAGTCGCAATCCATATCGGCGATGACGTCTGCTGCCATGGGGTGCGGCTCCCCGCTATGTGCGAGGAAACAGCCGTAAAAGGGTTCGTCACTGACGGCGCAATCGGCACGCGACGAAAAGCTGCGCATCATAGCCGTCGAGATGTTTCGTGGTCCCGACCACATGCATATCCGCTGCGTCAAGGTCGGCTCTGGCCCGCAATATCGCGTTCGATGAAGGCGCGGTAGAGATTTTGTAGGCGCTCGACGACGGGACCCTTTCCATCGGTCAAGACACGGCCATCGATGGTGTGCGCGGGGACAACCCCGGCAAAGGTTCCTGTTACAAAAGCTTCATCGGCACCATAGACATCGGTCATGGAGAAGTTGCGTTCGAACACAGGAATATCATTCTCCCGGCACATGCGGATGACGTTGGCACGCGTGATGCCGGCGAGGCAATAATCACCGGTGGAGGTCCACACCTCGCCCTTGCGGACGATAAAGAAATGCGTGGAATTGCATGTGGCAACAAAGCCGTGCGGGTCGAGCATCAAGGCTTCATCTGCGCCCGCTTGCGCCGCCTGAATGCATGCGGTGATGCAATTGAGTTTGCTATGCGAATTGAGCTTGGGATCCTGCACCGCCGGATCACCGCGACGGACGTGGACGGTAAACAATGACAGGCCGCGATCAACTGTTGCGGGAAGCGGATCTTTATATTCGGCAATAATGACAATGGTCGCTGGTGAGACGACCACACGGGGATCTTGGTACGGCGTTGAACGGATACCACGCGTGACCATCAGCCGGATATGGCATTTGTCCATCTGGTTCGCGTCGATGGTGGCATAGAGGCGTTCCTTCATTTCCGCGCGGGAAATGCCGATGTCCATCGCAATTGCCTTTGCGCCTTCCCACAAACGGTCAAGATGCTGGTCCAGAAAGGCCATGTGTCCGGCGTGAACGCGGATACCCTCCCAAACCCCGTCACCCAGCATGAAGCCGCTGTCAAAGACAGAGACCATTGCCTGCGCACGGGGTGTGAGCTGACCATTAACGTTGATGAGGATCGCGTCATTGCGCGAATCAGATACGAAATCATGCGTTCCAAGTGCCATGTTGTTGACCGTAACGTCGGCCGGGCGGGCGCGTCAAATAGGAACGCGCAACGTCCATCTCGTAAAGCTTCGGAGCGAGCCGCAGCTTCATCGCGTGTCTGACATTTGGCGGAAACGAAACCAAGCGACATCTTGATGACGCGTGCGGTTGGTTCCCCGGTAAGGATTCGAACCTCAATAGACGGAGTCAGAGTCCGTAGTCTTACCGTTAGACGACCGGGGAATAGAAAGCGGGCCTATATGCTGGAGCCCGTGCACGGTCAAGCCGCTGAATTTGGCCGCTTGCGCCGATATTCAAAAATGTTGAATTTTTAACGTGCAGCGCCTATCAAGGGGTCAGGTACCGGCAGCACATCTGCCCGGATAGAAAATAAGAAGTGAGTTTCCGGCTATGGGCGAGAATGTCGCGCCATCGCCGCAACAGGGACGCGGGCGTAAACGTAAAAAGCCGCCCCGTCGCAAGAATGCGGCACCCAAGGCTGCAAAACTGCAGCAAGCTTCGGCTGAGGGCGCAGCGCGTGTAAATATACCGAAACCTGCCAAGGACTGTGTTGCTGCAGATAATGCAGCTTTGCGGCGTAACTGGCTTGACCGGACAGCATATGCCGCGCTCGACCTTGGAACGAACAACTGTCGTTTGCTGATCGCGCGGGCTGGCGGAGAGGATTTCACCGTCGTCGATGCATTTTCGCGGGTTGTAAGGCTAGGCGAGGGGCTTACCGCGACGGGCCGGATGAGCGATGAGGCTATGGACCGCGCGGTTGAGGCACTTTCGGTATGCGCCGAGAAGTTGAGAAAACGTAATGTCGTTCTGGCAAGGTCCGTCGCCACTGAGGCATGCCGTCAGGCCGTCAACGGCGCGCAGTTCATTGAACGTGTGAAGCGCGAGACCGGTATTCATCTCGACATCATCAGCCCACAAGAAGAGGCACGCCTTGCCGTCATGGGATGCCATGCCTTGCTTGAGCAGGGAACGGGACCTGCGCTGATATTCGACATTGGCGGCGGGTCAACCGAGCTTGTGCTGGTGTCAACCAGTGGCAGTGTTCCCGAGATATTAGACTGGGTGAGCGTTCCATGGGGCGTGGTTTCGTTGACCGAAAGTGAACGGGCCGAGGCGGAGACCCCTGAGCAGTTGAACGCCATTTACGCAGCGATGCGCGCAAAGGTGATGGCAAGCTTTGCTGCGTTCGCCGCACGTTTGCCGGAGGATGGCGGGGACCGAAGGCTTTTGGGGACTTCGGGAACGGTCACGACGCTTGCCAGCGTCTATCTGAAACTGAACAGCTATGACCGCCGCGCTGTGGACGGGTTGTATTTGCCGACCGCCGCGATGCGCGAGATTAGCCGCGAGCTTGCCGGCCGCACTATAGAGGGACGGGCTGAATTCCCGACCATTGGGCATGAGCGCGCGGACTTGGTCGTTGCCGGTTGCGCCATCCTTGAGGCTATTTTTGATATATGGCCCGGTGAGCGGCTGGGCGTTGCGGATCGCGGCATTCGCGAGGGCATTTTGCGTGCGCTGATGGCGAGCGATGCAAAGCGCAGAAATCGGCGGAACTGAAAATGGCAGACAATTTATTCGGTGGTAAGAACTCCGGCCGGACACTGGCCGGCAAACAAAAGGTCAAGACGGCCAAGCGGCGCACCGCTGGATCAACCCGTTGGCTTGAGCGGCAGTTGAACGACCCATATGTAAAGCGCGCGCATGGCGAGGGCTATCGCAGCCGCGCGGCGTATAAGCTGGTCGAGTTGGACGAGAAGTTTCACATATTGCGCGGCAAGAAAGCCGTGGTGGATTTGGGCGTCGCACCGGGCGGCTGGGCACAAGTGGTGCGCAGGCAACAGCCAAAGGCAGCGATTGTGGGTATCGATCTGTTGCCGGTCGACCCGCTGGAAGGTGTTGTGTTGCTGCAAATGGATTTCATGCACGACAGCGCGCCGGATAGGCTGATTGCCGAACTCGGCTGCGCACCGGACCTGATCTTGTCAGATATGGCGGCCAACACCGTTGGCCACAAACAGACCGACCATTTGCGCACAATGGGTCTGGTCGAAGCGGCCGTCGATTTTGCTATTCAGGTCTTGCAACCCGGCGGCGATTTTGTGGCGAAAGTATTTGCGGGGGGGACCGACCCCGTGATGCTAAGCATATTGAAAAACAACTTCACCACGGTCAAACACGCCAAACCTCCGGCAAGCCGTAAAGGCTCGGTGGAATGGTATGTGATCGCGCAGGGAAAAAAAGCTTAACCCGCTTTACGCGCTTTCGCGACTGCGGCTTTCAGGGCGTCAAAGCCAACCGCACCTTCCAATATCTGGTCGCCGATAATGAAGGTTGGTGTGCCGCCAAAGCCGACTTGCTGCATGATCGCAAGGTTGCTTTCGACCTCGGCAATCGCTTCACGCGAGCGCGCAAATTTTTCGGCAGCGGCCAGGTTCATCCCTGCTTTTAAAACGGCGGCACGGATGCTTTGGGCATCGGGGCGTCCACCGCTGAACATCGCGTCATGAAATGCCTTATACTTGCCTTGCTTGGCCGCTGCGAGTGCCCATAAGGCTGCATCGCGGCTGGTCGCGCTGAGGATCGGTACCTCGCGGATGACCACGCGTATGTTGCTGTCGCTATCGATAAGCTTCTGCATATCTGCAACGCTGGAGCGGCAATATCCGCAATTATAATCGGTGAACTCGACGATCGTGACATCGCCATTGGGGTTTCCGAACTCCGCGCCGGGGAAGGGCTCGGTCAGCTTAGCGCCCGCGGCGGTGAGGCGCTTGGTTGCCTCACGCTTTTGCAAGACGCCAATCGCTTCTGTTATAATCTCCGGATTTTCCAATATATATGCGCGTACAATTGCCTCGGTCGCTTTGCGGTCGTCGGCGTTCATGCCCGCGGCTGCGGCAGCCTTGGCGGCCTCCTCTGATGCAATGCCTGCTGGTTCTTGCACGGAAATGCTATCTTTTGGCCAAAACAGATACGCACCGATGCCAGCCAGCAAAAGCGACGCGGACAGAATGAGGATAAGCGGCGTACGCGATGTCATTTGGTTGTTCATAACGGCCCGATTAGCCCCCGCCGCACCTAGTTGCCAGCCAATTCAGCGCTTCCGCTTCTTCAGCTGCGCAAGCTTTGCTTCGGCAACCATGTTGATGTCCTGAGCGCGGATCCAATCGGGGGAATATTCGGGAAGCCCGGCCATTGCGGTCTGTGCGTTAGGCAAGGCCAATTGCGGCGCACCTTCCATCAAATAACGCTCCGCACTGGCGAGGGCCGCGCGCGCGCTATCGCCCTTTTGTTCGTAAACGACGCCCAATTGGTACCAGGCAAAAGGATTTTGATTATCCTTGGTGACGGCAGCCTTCAGCACCTGAGCCGCCTCATCAAGTTTTGCCTTATCCTCGGTGGCAATCAACGCATGCCCGAATATGGCGGCGATCAGCGGCTGATTTCCCGTCAGGCTTACCGCTTTGCGTAACGGTATGATCGCGTCCGCTGGGCGGCCGGATTCGAGCAATATTTGCCCATGCAATTCAAGGAAATAGGGATCTTCGGGGGCCGACGCGACGAGTGCCGATGATTCATCCAGCGCCTTTTGCGGATAGGCAGACTTATGCCACGCATAGGCACGGGCATAGCGGGCAGGCACGCTTTTGTCGCTTTCGGGATAATCGCGCATCGTTGCCGCTGGGTCAGACAGATAGCCCATCAGCTTTGCCTTGATCCGTTTGAAATCACTCTCCCACTTCGGATTTAGCGGCGCATCCCACGCCGGATCGGCGGAATATTTGTCCTGCAGCACCGAAATACGTTCGCCCGACAATGGGTGGGTGCGGCCATAGCTGTCCTCTTGCGGGATGCCGAGGCGGAATTCGAAATTCTGTAGCTTTTTGAAAAAGCTGATGGAGCCACGGCCCGAAATACCTGCGGTGGAGAGATATTGCGCGCCAGACGCATCGGCCGTGCCTTCTTGTCCACGGCTATAGGCAAGGAACTTGCCCATCGCGGCTTGCTGGCCCGCGGATAATATGCCCATGCCAGCTTCGCCCGCGCCAGCCGCCATGGCCGCCGCGGCAAGTATCAAGCTGGCAATGCTGATGCCGCTCGCAACCGAAGCGCCTTCGTCGAAGCGCACGGCATGGCCGCCGACGACATGCCCAAGCTCGTGCGCAATCACGCCTTGCACTTCGTTTGCGCTGGTCGCGGCGTCAATCAATCCACTGTGCAGATAGACTGCTTGCCCGCCAGCGACGAATGCGTTGACGGATTTGTCATTGATCAGGATGATATCGACATTGTTCGGGTCAAGCCCGGCCGCGGTAATCAATGGCGCGGAAATTTCTTTGAAAAAAGCTTCGGTTTCGGCATCGCGCAAAATGGACTGCGCCATAACCGGGCGCACCGATATCCATATGGCAAGAAACAGCACCAATGCTGTTCGCAGGGCACGAAATACAGAATTGTTCATATGCAGTGAATGGCGCGAACTGGATGAACGCGCAATGAAGAAGTTGCGCAAAACAAAACCCCGCTAGTCCATGACCAGCGGGGCTATGTGTACACAGTGAATCGGGTTTAACCGAACGTGCGTTGCCACCAACCTGAACGGGGTGGGCCATCGTCGGTTCCACCTGCTTCGGTTGTTGATGTTACATCCTGTGCAATATCTTTGGCCGCTGCTTTCTTTCGTGGTGCTTTGGCTTTCGCCTTGGGTGCCTCCGCCGCTTCTTCGGCTACCGCTTCAGCTACCGGTGCTTTTGCACGGCTGCGTGGCTTTGCTGGCGCCTTGGCTTTGGCAGCAGGGGCTTCTTCTGCGGCGCTTGGGACTTCCGTTGCTTTCGCTTCCGATGCACCGGCTTCTCCAGCGATGGCTTCAACAACAACCTTTTCAGCCTTTGGCTTCGCCCGGCTTGCACGCTTTGGCTTTGCGGGTGCTTCGACAGGCGCTTCCGCAACTTCCGCTTCAGTTGCTACTGGTGCTTCGGCTGTTGCCTCGCTTGCAGCCGTTTCACGGTCGCGATCACGGCCTCTGCCGCCACGACGACCACGACGGGCCCTTGGCTTGGTTGCGCCTTCGACGTCGCCGTCAGCCTGAACTGTTTCGGCGTTGCTTTTGCCTTCTGGACGATCTGTAGCGTCACTTTCACCAGCAACAGCATCTTCGCCTTCCGGACGGCCATCGCGATCACGGCCCTTGCCACCACGACGTCCACGGCGACGTTTACGCTTGCGGCCCTCACCACCTTCGCCTTCTTCGCGTGGACGTTCTGCACGCGCACGGCGTGGTTCGCGCTCAGCGTCTTCGGCTTCATCGTCGAAATCGTCGATTTCGTCTTCGATATCATCTTCTTCAATGTCGATAATCGGTGGCAGTGCGGCTGGCCGCTCTGGACGTGGGCCAGAGCTGGATACGGCAAGCTTCGCGCCTTCGGTTTCGCCATTGGGCACAATTAGCACGCGGACGTGGTAGCGCTCTTCAATCGCGGCCAATTCGGCGCGCTTATTGTTGAGGCAGTAGATTGTGGCTTCTTGGCTTGCCTGCAAAACGATCTGGCTGCCATTGCCCTTGGCTGCTTCATCTTCGATGAGACGCAGGGCTGACAAAGCCGAAGATGATGCCGTGCGGACAAGGCCCGTGCCTTCACAATGTGGACATTCGCGGGTGGATGCTTCGAGCACGCCGGTGCGCAAACGCTGGCGGCTCATCTCCATCAAACCAAAGCTGGAAATACGGCCGACCTGAATACGGGCACGGTCGTGTTTCAACGCTTCCTTCATCGCGCGCTCGACTTTGCGGGCGTTCGAATGGTGCTCCATGTCGATAAAGTCGATGACGACAAGGCCAGCCATGTCGCGCAGGCGCAATTGACGGGCAATCTCGCGGGCGGCTTCCAAATTGGTGGAAAGCGCGGTTTGCTCAATGCCATGCTCTTTGGTTGAACGGCCTGAGTTGATGTCGATCGATACCAAGGCCTCGGTCGGGTTGATGACGATATAGCCGCCTGACTTCAACTGGACGATAGGCTGATACATGGCGTTCAGCTGATCTTCGACATGGTAACGCTGGAACAGCGGAACCGGGTCCGCATAATGCTGCACGCGTTTTGCGTGGCTTGGCATCAGCAACTTCATAAAGTCCTTGGCGGCTTTATATCCGTCAGGCCCCTCGACGAAGACCTCATCGATATCCTTGTTATAGATGTCACGAATGGCACGCTTGATAAGGTCGCTGTCGGTGTGGATCAGCATCGGTGCTGCACCACGAAGCGTACGCTCACGGATTTCGTCCCAAAGGCGGGCGAGATAATCAAAGTCGCGCTTGATTTCAGGCTTCGTGCGCGCAAGACCTGCCGTACGGATGATGCAACCCATGGTGGATGGTAACGTCAGGTCCGAAATAATCGACTTCAAACGCTTACGGTCAGCCGCGCTGTGGATTTTACGGCTAATGCCGCCGCCATGCGACGTATTCGGCATCAGAACGCAATAACGACCTGCAAGGCTGAGATATGTCGTCAGAGCAGCACCCTTATTGCCGCGCTCTTCCTTTACAACCTGAACCAGCAAAACCTGACGACGGTGAATAACGTCCTGAATTTTGTAACGGCGACGCAGGTTCATGCGCTTTGCACGGACTTCGTCGCTGGCCTTTGGCGGGCGGGTTTCGCCATTGCGGCCACCACGGCCACGACGACGGCGGTTGTTGCGGCCATTTTCGCCGCGCTCGCCTTCGCCTTCGTCTGACGCATCGTCGCCATTGCTGCCAAGGTCGGGCTCTTCGCCCTCGGTCATGTCGATGGTGTCGACGCTGTCGTCGCTATCGACTTCAATCAGGTCAGTGACGTCGTCTTCGCGCTCTGCAGAACCCTGCATGATGTCCGAAGGCTCGTCGCTTTCTTCCTCTTCCTGCTCACGCAGCGCAGCTTCTTCTGCGGCGGCTTCGGCTTCTTCAGCCAACAAACGCTCGCGGTCTTCGCGCGGAATTTGGTAATAATCGGGGTGGATTTCGGCAAAGGCCAAAAAGCCGTGGCGATTGCCACCATAGTCTACAAACGCCGCCTGAAGCGAGGGTTCAACTCTTGTTACTTTTGCGAGGTAGATATTGCCTTTGAGCTGCTTGTGCTCGGCCGATTCAAAATCAAATTCCTCAATCTGGTTTCCTGTGACGACGGCGACCCGGGTTTCCTCCCGGTGCCGCGCATCGATTAGCATACGCGTTGTCATTGATATTACTCCAGCGAGCATGGCGCCCGGTTGTCAGCCAAAGGCCGCTCGCTTTATTGTTGCTGCAATGCCAGACGGGACGCAGTGCGTTCCTGTCGGCAAAGCGATATGGTGGGAATGAAAGAATTGCGTCTGCTGCTTGTGCATGGCGGGCGTGTATCGCGCGCGCTTGATTTCCAGCCCATGCGCCAGTCCCATTGCGGGCGGCGTTGGTGGAAATATCATGCCTCATGCAGCGTCAACCTGTTAATGTGCCGAGCGGAAAAGAACCGAGGGCGGATTGGCGGGAAGATCAGATGAAATTCCCTGTATCTACTCGCTAGCACTCCTGCAGGTTGTCGGCAAGGGCATCGCGTGAAATAGCTTGCTATTATGGACCGAAAAACCGGTTTTTAGCCTTAATGCGTCATTAACCTCGTCTGGACACCAGCCTTTGCCCGCCCACGCCTTAGTATCCAATCATCAGGTAGGCGGAGTTGGGGCGTGGGCGAAAAAATTTTCTGGACGGGGGCAGCGGCTAGAACCCCTAAGCACTATAAACGCGCTGCTGCGCTTTTTGCCAGCTTGCCTGTTTTTGCGTCCCCTACGATGGGCGGAGCCATTCAGCACATTTCGGTGCAGGGGGCATTAGGACCGCGAACAACTCAAATCGTGCGACCATTGGCATTTCGCGCGGAGCCACCACAGCGGCGTTACCAAGTGACCGCACCCATTCGCTCGAACGTCGGCAAAGGCTTGCCGAAAATAAGCGGCCCTGCGGATGCAAGCTTACCCCTTGTCGTCATTGATGCAGGGCATGGCGGGCATGACCCGGGCGCGATCAGTCCACATGGCGGGCAGCGCGAAAAAGAGGTCACATTGGCAATTGCCATGGCGGTGCGTGATGAAATGCTCAAAAGCGGCCGTGTCCGCGTCGCGTTGACGCGGGACAGCGATAAATTTATCGTGCTGCAGGACAGATATCAGATCGCACGCAAGCTGAATGCCGACCTGTTCATTTCTATTCACGCGGACAGCGCCGACAATCCACAAGCCAGCGGTGGCACCGTTTACACGCTGTCCGAAATTGCATCCGATCGCGAGGCGCAGCGGCTTGCCGCGCGTGAAAACAAGGCGAACATCCTCAATGGCGTTAATCTGGGTGGTGCCGATGCCAATGTATCGTCCATCCTTATCGACCTGACGCAGCGCGAAACCATGAATGTATCCGCAGATTTCGCAAAGCTGTTGCTGCGAGAGGCAATGCCGAACATGCGCATCCGGGGAAATTCGCACCGCTTTGCGTCGTTTATTGTGCTCAGTGCGCCAGATACGCCGTCAATATTGTTCGAAACAGGTTATTTGAGCAATGAATCCGATGTCCGTTTTCTGGCATCATCCACCGGACGTCAAAAAGTCGCCCGGGCAGTGGCAAATGCCATTCAGGTCCACTTTGCACGCAGGATCGTGACCCGATAACCAGCCGGTGCGGTAAAAATCGCGCCAATTTGCAGAACAAGATTCTGGACCTGTCCGGCAAATCGGCTAGAGAGGGCCGATAATGGATAATTCGTCTCCAACCACCCAAGAGCCAACTGCGATCAGCTACAGGCTGAAACGCGAAGCCGAAGGATTTATCGGCCAGTGGCAGATCTGGTGGCAAAGCAAGCGGTTTCGGCGCGCGACCTACGCGGTTGGCGCGTTTATTCTGTTTCTCTTGCTCTTTTGGGTGCTTTTTGCGCGCAATCTTCCCGATGCAGAGGCATTGATCGAATATGAATCGCCGCTGCCAACGGTGGTGCGCGATGTTAACGGCGAACCATTTCACAGCTACGCCCGCGAACGCCGGGTTCAGCTGGAATATGCCGACTTCCCCAAATTACTGGTCCGGGCCTATCTCGCCGCTGAAGATAAAACATTCTTCAGCCATGGCGGTATTGATTATCCCGGTATCGTTTCGGCGATTTTTGACAATATTTTCAGCAGCAAACGGTCGCGCGGTGCGTCGACGATAACGCAGCAGGTCGCCAAAAACCTGTTGCTGACCAACGAGTATAGTTACACCCGCAAGGTCAAAGAGGCGATTTTGGCCAAGCGTATTGAAAGTGCGCTGACCAAGCAGCAGATCCTGTCGCTATACCTCAACGAAATTGCGCTCGGTCGGCAGGCGTTTGGCGTGGAAGCCGCAGCGCAGGCCTATTTCGCCAAAAGCGTGGATCAGCTCCAGCTGCATGAAATGGCGTTTCTCGCCATCTTGCCCAAGGCGCCAGAACGTTATGGTCGTGCAAAGAACGCACAACTTGCCATTGCCCGTCGCAACTGGGTGCTGGGCGAAATGCGCAAGAATGAGTGGATCACCGACGCGCAACTCGTGGCCGCCCGTGCACAGCCGCTTGGCCTCGTTGCGCAGCGCGGCACCGGATATAAAAATGTCGGCGGATATTTCGCGGAAGAAGTGCGCCGCCAGCTCATTGAGCGCTTTGGTGAAACCGATGCCGACGGACCCTATAGCGTCTATTCAGGCGGTCTGTGGGTGCGTTCATCGATGAACGCTGATTATCAGATACTTGCGACGCAGGCACTGCGCGACGGTTTGCTGCGCTATAACGCCGGCAAAGCGTGGAAAGCCAATATGGGCACGATCGACGTGTCGGACGACAAATGGGCGTCACGATTTGCCGCGACCAATATCGCCATTGATTACGCCCAATGGCGGGCTGGTGTCGCTTTGGGCAAAGGCAGAGTCGGCTTTGCCGATGGCAGCATTGCGCAGTTAGATGGCGCGCCATCGGCGATGAAAGCGGGCGATGTTATTGCCGTGGCCCCCAATGGCACCAATAGCTACGCGGTGCGCAGCGTTCCAGAAGTCGGCGGTGGCATGGTGGTGCAAAACCCAATGAATGGCCGTGTTTTGGCGATCCAAGGCGGTTTTGATAATCGCATTTCCAGCTTTAACCGCGCAACGCAGGCGCAGCGTCAGCCAGGGTCTACGATCAAGCCATTCGTCTATGCAACGGCGCTGGATAACGGCATGACGCCGACATCCATCATCGTCGATGGACCATATTGCGTGTGGCAAGGGGCATCGCTTGGCCAAAAATGCTTCCGAAACTTCACCGGTAATGGCGCCGGGCCGCAAACAATGCGTTGGGGGTTGGAACAATCGCGCAACCTGATGACGGTGCGTGCGGCGGCGGAATCGGGTATGGACAATGTGACCGATACCTTCCGCGCCATGGGCATCGGCGATTATCCGGATTATCTTTCTTATGCCTTGGGCGCGGGTGACACGACCGTGCTGAAGATGGTCAATGCCTATTCGATGCTGGTCAATCACGGCCGCGAATTGAAGCCGACGCTCATCGATTTTGTCCAGAACCGTAAAGGTAAAGTCATTTTTCCGGCCAAGTGGAAACCGTGCAAGGGCTGCCTTGCCAAGGATTGGGATGGCAAGCCAATGCCGCGCTTTGCGGCCGCAGGTAAACAGGTCATGGACCCAATTACCGCCTATCAAGTCGTCCATATGCTTGAGGGCGTCATTGAACGCGGCACCGCGGTCACATTGCGCGAGCTGGATCGCCCGTTATTTGGCAAGACTGGAACAACCACTGGCCCCACCAACGTATGGTTTATTGGCGGATCGCCGCATCTGGTCGCAGGGCTCTATTTGGGCTTTGACCAGCCGCGGAATATGGGTGGCTATGCGCAGGGTAGTTCAATCGCCGCGCCCATATTCAAACAGTTCGCGCGGTCTGCGATGGCCGGGATGCCAAAGACCCCGTTTATCGCGCCTGCGGGAACCCGGTTGGTGCGCATCGACCGTAAGAGCGGCAAGCGCGTCTATGGCGCTTGGCCGGGCAAAGACCCGATGAGCGCGGTGATTTGGGAAGCATTTAAGGCCGAGACCGAACCCAAGCGCTCTATTCGCCAAGAGGAGCTAGTGGCGCGCGAAGACAAGCCCAAGGAAGCATCCGAGGCGCAGTCCAATAGCGCAACGCGATCGTCGGCATCGGCGAGCACCAGCGTCGGGACAAAACGCGATCAGGAGTTTATTCAGCAAGAGGGCGGAATTTACTAAACATTCCGCTGATTTAGCGAATGTTGCGCTGGATTGGGGCCCTATATTGGTAGGTCGAACAAGGTTCGCGCAATTCGCTGGCTTTGACTTCGCGGGCGTTTCGGTTAAAGGCCGCGCCTGACATTTTTCATTCCCTTGGAGTTTCCCCATGCGCGCCGACGCAGAAGGCTATGTTGCCCGCATTGATGCTGCCCTTAACCTGGTCAAGATGTCGCTTGATTGGGACCGCGCATTGCGCCGCCTTGATGAGTTGAACGCAAAGGTTGAAGACCCGACCCTGTGGGACAATCCTAAAGCCGCTGAAGAGGTTATGCGCGAACGCCGCCGCCTTGATGCCGCCATCAGCACCGTACGCGAAATTGACGCCGACAAGAGCGGAACGGTCGAACTGATCGAGCTTGCCGAAATGGAAGGCGATGCAGAGCTTGGCGACGAAGGTGCCGCATCGCTTAAGGCATTGGCGGATCGTGCGGACAAGGACAAGGTCATGGCACTGCTGTCGGGCGAAGCCGATGGCAATGATACCTTCATCGAAATTCACGCTGGCGCAGGCGGCACGGAGAGCCAGGATTGGGCCGAAATGTTACAGCGCATGTATTATCGCTGGGCCGAACAGCGCGGCTATAAAGTCGAAATGGTGGATTATCAGGCAGGTGATCAGGCCGGCATCAAGTCGGCGACAATGCTGGTCAAAGGCGAAAATGCCTATGGCTATGCCAAGACCGAGAGCGGCGTCCATCGCCTCGTCCGTATCTCGCCTTATGACAGCGCCGCCAAGCGCCACACCAGCTTTTCCAGCGTCTGGGTCTATCCTGTCATTGATGACAATATCGACATTGAAATCAACGAAGGCGATTTGAAGATCGATACCTACCGCGCATCAGGCGCAGGTGGACAGCATGTTAACACGACCGACTCCGCTGTACGTATCACCCACAAACCGTCCGGCATCGTCGTGGCCAGCCAAAATGACCGCAGCCAGCACAAGAACCGCGCCACTGCGATGGGCATGTTGAAGGCGCGCTTGTACGAGGCCGAGCTTCGCAAGCGTGAAGAAGCCGCATCGGGCGAATATGCGGCAAAGACCGAAATCGGCTGGGGCCACCAAATCCGTTCTTATGTACTGCAGCCCTATCAGATGGTGAAAGACCTGCGCACGGGCGTGACGTCCCCAACACCCAGCGATGTGCTGGACGGCGACCTCGACAATTTCATCGCCGCAGCATTGGCCCAGCGCGTGACAGGTGAGGCTGTTTCCGTTGACGATGTTGATTGACGCTTAATCGCCCGGAGACGCTGAAGACCCTGCCAATAGGCAGCCGTCCAGATGCACTTCGCTTCCGGCCATATAGGTGGCGTCATCCGATGCCAGCATCAGGGCAATTGCAGCGCCACCAATTCGGTGCGTTTCCTGTATTCAAAGGATATTTGACCACCGCATCGCTGTGCGGCGGCTATCTGAGCCGTGTGAAGAGCGTTTGCACTCTTTAGCCTTGAATCACTGGACCTACTCCACTTAAGCAGGCCACAAGGATTAAAAGCGTTACGGGAGAGAGCAAGTGAGTGAGCATCAGGACTGGTTTCCAATTCCCGAGACGGCTGCCCGTAACACGCAATGCAGCGCTGCGGATTATGACCTTATGTATGCGCAAAGCATCAGCGCGCCCGATGCATTTTGGGCCGAGCAAGCCAAGCGGATCGATTGGTTCACGCCGCCCACGAAAACTGGCAACTGGTCGTTCGACCCCGTGTCGATCAAATGGTACGAAGACGGTGTTTTGAACCTCTGCCACAACGCCGTTGACCGCCATGTTGCCGCGGGGAAGGGCGACGCGATTGCCTTTATCTTTGAGCCTGATGATCCAGCCAATGATGCGCGCCGGGTTTCCTATTCCGAACTGCTGACGGAGGTGAAGCGCATGGCTGGCGCGCTCAAGACCCTTGGCGTTGGCAAAGGGGACCGCGTTACAATCTATATGCCCATGTGCGTTGAGGGCGCGGTTGCGATGCTCGCCTGCGCACGTATCGGCGCGGTGCACAGCGTTGTTTTTGGCGGCTTTTCACCAGAGGCGATCGCTGGACGCATTCAGGATTGCGCAAGCCGGTTTGTGGTCTGTGCGGACACGGCGTTGCGCGGTGGCAAGTCGGTGCCGTTAAAGGCAAATATTGATGCAGCGCTGACGAAAGTGGACGGCGTCGATGCCGTTTTGGTTGTGCAGCACACAAGCGAACCCGTTGCGATGCAGGCTGGCCGCGACCATTGGTATCACGGCTTTGGCGCGTCGGATGATTGCCCCTGCGAACCCATGAACGCCGAAGACCCGTTGTTCATATTATACACTTCAGGATCAACGGGCAGCCCAAAGGGTGTGTTGCACAGCGTCGGTGGCTATTCGGTATGGACCGCGAGCACATTCCATTATGTCTTCGACTATCGCCCCGGTGAGGTCTTCTTTTGCTCCGCCGACATTGGTTGGGTCACGGGGCACAGCTATGTCGTCTATGGGCCGTTACAAAATGGCGGAACCAGTCTGATATTCGAAGGCATTCCAAGCTACCCCGATAGCGGGCGTTTCTGGGACATTATTGACCGGCATCAGGTGAACATATTTTACACCGCGCCAACGGCATTGCGCGCACTGATGCGCGATGGCGATGCGCCGGTTCTGGCGCGCTCGCGCAAGTCGTTGCGCTTGCTGGGCACGGTGGGCGAGCCCATAAATCCCGAAGCTTGGCGCTGGTATCACGCGACCGTGGGCGAAGGGAAATTGCCCATTGTCGACACATGGTGGCAGACAGAGACGGGCGGCGTGATGATTACGACCCTGCCCGGTGCGCATGGCATGAAACCGGGCAGCGCAGGGCGGCCTTTCTTTGGCATCCAGCCGCAGTTGGTGGACAATGAAGGCGTCGTACTTGCGGATGAACATATTGGCGGCGCAACATCGGGCAATCTGTGCATCACGCACAGCTGGCCGGGGCAGGCACGCACCGTCTATGGCGATCATAACCGTTTCGTGCAGACCTATTTTTCGACCTATAAGGGGAAATATTTTACAGGCGACGGCTGCCGCAGGGATGAAGATGGCTATTACTGGATTACGGGCCGTGTCGACGACGTTATCAACGTATCGGGCCACCGCATGGGCACTGCCGAGGTGGAAAGCGCGCTCGTTCTGCATGACAAGGTTGCAGAGGCAGCGGTGGTTGGATTTCCGCACGATATAAAGGGGCAGGGCATATATTGCTATGTGACCCTGAATGTCGGCGAAGAGCCGTCGGACGCACTCCATGCGGAACTTCGGCAGCAGGTGCGCGTTGAAATTGGCCCCATCGCGTCGCCCGACCATATCCATTTCACGACCGCACTGCCCAAAACACGATCGGGCAAAATCATGCGGCGCATATTGCGGAAGATTGCGGAAAATGACTTCGGCGCTTTGGGCGATACGTCAACGCTTGCTGACCCAAATGTTGTCGATTCGCTTATTGAGGGACGGCAGAACCGGTGACGTCAGCAAAGCTCTAGAAATCCCGCGTTCGCCTTTACTTGACGCTTGCGTCAAGTGCCGTGACACCTTAACAGATACGCCTTAATCGCGCGATTAAATGCGCCATATTGGGAAAAGCTTCATGACCGATTCTCCAGCAAAAACGGGGCCCTTAAAAGGCATTAAGGTCGTTGAACTCGCGGGAATTGGACCGGGGCCATATGCTGGCCAGCTGCTGTCCGACATGGGCGCGGATGTCGTTGTGATTGACCGTCCCGGCGGCTCGATTGTTCCCAAGGCGATTGATGCGCGGGGCAAAAGGTCGATGGTTCTGGACCTGAAAAAGCCGGAAGCGGTTGCGGCTTTGTTAAAGATTGTCGCAACTGCCGACGTCTTGATCGAAGGTCTGCGGCCCGGCGTGACCGAGCGTATGGGTGTTGGCCCCGATGTCTGTCACGCCATCAACCCGCGTTTGATTTATGGCCGCATGACCGGCTGGGGGCAGACCGGCCCATGGAGCCAGATGGCGGGCCATGACATCAACTATATCGGTATGACCGGTGTATTGAACGCGATTGGCAAAGACGGTCAGCCGCCGGTTCCCCCGCTCAATATGATCGGTGATTTCGGCGGTGGTTCCATGTTCCTCGTCAACGGCATCCTTGCCGCAATCATCGAGCGTGCGCAGACGGGGCGTGGCAATATTGTCGATGCCGCGATTGTCGATGGCACGCACAGCCTGATGAGCTTTGTCCACGGCATGGCCGGCCTTGGCCAGTGGCGGACGAAGCGTGAGGCGAATTTGCTCGACGGCGCGGCGCCATTTTATCGTTGTTACATGACGGCCGATGGCAAGTTCATGGCGGTGGGCTGCATTGAGCCACAATTTTTTGCCGCGATGATGGAGCGTTTGCCCATCGATCGTGAGGCTTATGGCGCACAGCATGACCACGCCGCATTCGCGAAGCAGCATGAAATGCTGGAGGATGTGTTCGCCACCAAAACGCGCGACGCTTGGGAAGCGATTTTTGCCGGTACCGACGCATGCGTAACGCCGGTGCTCGACTATGTTGAGGCCGCGTCGCATCCTGTAAATGCGGAACGCCACGCGGTTATAACCGATGGGCGTTGGCTGCACCCTCAAGTCGCGCCGCGTCTTGCAACACAGCCTTTGCCATCCCATTTTGATATCGCAATAAAAGGTGCAGATTACGCGGCCATATTGGCCGAAGCGGGACTCGGCACCGATGACATCTCCCAACTGATCGCGGCAGGCGCCGTGGTCGCAAATAAGGACTGAATATGACCGAAGCCTATATTTATGATGCGGTGCGTAGCCCGCGTGGCAAGGGGCGGCCCGATGGCGCGCTGCATGAAATAACGCCCATCGACCTCGCGGCGCAGGTTCTGGCGGCTATTCGCGACCGCAATGGCCTGTCGGGTGAAGAGATCGAAGATGTGGCCTTTGGTTGCGTATCGCCAGTGGGCGAGCAGGGCGCGGTCATCACCCGTACCGCCGTGTTGGCTGCGGGCTATCCGCACACAACGTCGGGTATTCAGGTGAACCGTTTCTGCGGATCGGGCTTGGAAGCGTCGAACATCGCTGCGGCCAAAGTGAAGTCGGGCGAATGCGATCTGGCTGTCGGCGGCGGCATTGAATCGATGAGCCGCGTGCCCATGGGTTCGGACGGCGGCGCGTGGCCCATCGACCCGCGCTCGGCGATTGCCAATTATTTCATCCCGCAAGGCATTTCCGCAGACCTTATCGCCACCAAATATGGCTATAGCCGCGATGATGTCGATGCCTATGCGGTCGAAAGCCAAAAGCGGGCTGGCCGGGCATGGGCTGAAAAGCGTTTTGCGCGTTCGATCCTGCCGATCCGGGATGTCATTGGTGAAGTCGTCCTCGACCATGACGAATTGATGCGTCCGGAAACGGATATGCAGTCCTTGGGCGCATTGGCCCCTGCATTCCAGATGATGGGCACCATGATGCCCGGTTTTGATGACATTGCCATCATGCGCTATCCCGACGTCGAAAAGATCAACCATGTCCACCATGCCGGCAACAGCTCGGGCATTGTCGACGGTTCCGCCGCTGTGCTGATCGGCACGAAGGAAGCTGGCGAGAAATATGGCCTGAAGGCGCGTGCACGTATCGTATCGATGGCCTCCATCGGTTCCGAACCCGCCATCATGCTCACGGGCCCCGAATTTGCCGCGCAAAAGGCGCTGGCGCGCGCCGGAATGGACAAGAGCGACATTGATGTGTGGGAATTGAACGAAGCCTTTGCCTCGGTCGTTCTGCGCTTCATGGAAGCGATGAAGGTTGACCATAGCGACATCAACGTCAACGGTGGTGCCATTGCCATGGGACATCCGCTTGGCGCGACAGGTGCCATGATCCTTGGCACCGTGCTGGATGAGCTGGAGCGTTCCGGCAAGTCGACTGCGCTCACCACGCTGTGCATTGGTGCCGGAATGGGCACCGCAACCATCATCGAACGCGTGAATTGATCGGGAACGAAAACATGACTTACACAACTTTCTCCGTCGATATCGACGCCGATGGCATTGCGCTTCTGACGATCGACCTTCCGGATGCATCCATGAATGTATGGAATGGCGCGTTGATCGAAGAATTCGGCAAATGGGTCGACGATTTCACCACAAACGAAGCCGTCAAGGGCGCGGTCATTACATCGGGCAAGAAATCCGGTTTTCTTGCCGGTGCGGATTTGACCATGCTGGGCGGTGCAAAGGCGAGCAGCACCAAAGAAGCCTTCGACCAGGCTTTCGCTTTGAATGCGTTGCTGCGCAAAATGGAATCCGGCGGTCATTCCGCCAAGGACCTGAGCAGCGGTAAGGCGTCGGCAAAGCCAGTCGCCTGTGCGCTGAACGGCCTTGCTTTGGGCGGCGGCTTGGAACTTGCGCTTGCGTGCCATTACCGCGTCGTAGCGGACAATCCAAAAATCCAGCTCGGCATGCCCGAATTGCTGGTTGGACTGTTGCCCGGCGGCGGCGGAACGCAGCGGACGCCGCGCCTCATTGGCCTGCAGAACGCGGCGATGATGATTATTCAAGGCAAGTCGCTCGACCCGGCAACGGCGAAGGCGCAGGGACTGGTGCAGGACGTTGCGCCGGCTTCGGATGTGATCGCCAATGCCAAGGCTTGGGTAAAGGCCAATCCGAAGGCGACGGCGCCTTGGGACAAGAAGGATTTCAAATTCCCCGGCGGTGCAGGCGCGATGGACCCGCGTGCGGTTCAGCTATTCGTTGGCCTGAACGCGATGGCGCATAAGGAAAGCAAAGGCAATTTTGACGCCATTAAGGCGATTTTGTCGTGTCTGTATGAAGGTTCCATCCTGCCGTTCGACACGGCGCTGCGTGTGGAATCCAAATATTTCACGAAACTGCTTTCGGGCAGCCAAGCGAAGAATATGATCCGCACCTTGTTCATCAACAAACAGGCTGCTGAAAAGGGCGCTGGCCGCCCCGCAGGTGTCCCTGCGGTTGAGATTAAAAAGGTTGGCGTACTGGGCGGTGGCCTGATGGGATCGGGTATCACGCACGTTACCGTTAAGGGCGGCATGGAGGTTGTCGTTCTCGACCGCAGCCTTGAAGATGCCAATAAGGCGGTGGATTACAGCCGCAAGATCATCGACAAGGCCGTCAGCCGTGGCAAGATGACCAAGGAAGCGGGCGACGCGTTCATGGCGCGGATTACGCCGACCGACAATTATGACGATCTGAAAGATGTCGACCTGATCATCGAAGCTGTATTTGAACGGCCCGATGTAAAGGCAGATGTCATTAAGAAGGCAGAAGCGGTCATCAGACCTGATGTTGTGTTCGCGTCGAATACATCGACATTACCGATTACGGGTCTTGCGAAAAATTCGTCACGTCCGGAACTGTTTGTCGGGCTGCACTTCTTCTCGCCGGTTGAAAAAATGCCGTTGCTGGAAATCATCCCCGGTGAACACACGGGCGAGCGGGCTATGGCCGCGGCGTTTGATTATAACGCAAAGATCAAGAAGACCCCGATCGTCGTCAAGGACGTTCGCGGTTTCTTCACCAACCGCGTATTCCCGCCGTACATGGGTGAGGCGATGAAGCTGGTAACCGAAGGCGTAAAACCTGCGCTGATCGAAAATGCCGCCAAGTCGCTTGGAATGCCAATTGGCCCGCTGGCGTTGCTGGACGAAACCACATTGCAGCTTGGCTATGATGTGATGCAGTCGACCAAGAAAGAATTGGGCGACGCATATCAACCAAGCGGCACCGAAGACTTCATGGAACTGATGGTCGTCAAATTGGGCCGTAAGGGCCGTCGTTTCGGCTCTGGCTTCTATGACTATGACGAAAAAGGGGAGCGCAAGACCCTGTGGCAGGGCATGGCGGAGCATTATCCGCTTGCTGAAGAACAGCCTTCGGTCGAAGAAGTGAAGCAGCGATTGCTATACATCCAGTTGATTGCAACAGCGCAATGTTTTGAAGAAAAGGTCGTAAGTGACCCGCAGAGCGCTGATTTGGGGGCCATCTTCGGTTGGGGCTTTGCGCCGTACACCGGTGGCCCGATGAGCTATATCGACACGGTTGGCCTGGAGAACTTCGTTCGTACGGCCGACAATTTGGCGCAGCGATTTGGTAATCGTTTTGCCCCACCCAAAAGCTTCCGCGACATGGCGGACAAGGGCGAGACTTTGTATAAATCTGCTGCATAAAACCAGCAAGCAAGGCACAAAAAAGGGCGACCTCCGCGGAGGCCGCCCTTTTTGTTTGTGTCGTTGGTTTAGAACTTGGCGCGGACGGTCAGGCCGTACATGCGTGGCTCTTCCACGAAACCGATACGTGAACGGGTGCCTGCACCACCGCGAAGCGGGGTGTTGGCGGTAACGCCGCGCGTGATTTCATTGTTCAGGTTGGTGCCCCAAAGCTCGAACGTGTAACGCTCATCCGGTGTGGTCAGGCCGATGCGTGCATTAACTTTGATATACGCGTCCTGATAATCCAGAGGGATTGGCAGGTTATTGGTATCCAAAGGAATGGTGCTCGTGCGGCGGCGAGCCGAATAGTTCACATTACCGTTTACAAGCAAGCCCCAGCCAGCGTCATTGATCTGCCCTTCATAGGTAACGCCAGCAACACCTGCGAACTTTGGCGCATTGGTCAGCGTCGAGCCACACAGCCTTTGCGTTGACGCCAGTGCCGCAGCCACCACGCCGTCGGCACAATCGCTAGGATAACGCGAGTTAGCATAGGTTGCCGAGACATTCGCCGAGATATTGTCGCTCAGCTTGCCAAACAACTCAAGTTCAGCACCTGTTGACCGCGCCGAATTGACGTTGAAGGTCAGGAACTGGACGCCGGTGAATTCAAGCACCTGGAAGTCGCTCATTTTCATGTCGAACAGAGCCAGGTTGGCTTTGATCGATCCGAACAAAGTCGCCTTAACGCCAACTTCGATCTGGTTAACCTTTTCGGACTTAAAGTCTGGTTCGGCATAGACCGGTGCCACGACAGTACCCGTTGCCAACCCGGCCAGAATGGCTCCCGAGTTTTGCAAGGTTGCCGATTGTGGATCGAGGTTGAAACCACCTGATTTGAACCCATGGCTGTAACCCGCATAGAACAACAGATCTTCATTCGCCTTATACCCAAGCTGTGCGGTATAGGTAATCTCGTCATCCTTGAACGTGTCCGACCATGCACGTGGCAAAGGCAGCAATCGGCTGGCCAAACCACCGCCCAATGCGGTTGGTGCGGTCAGATTGACCGACGTTGCAAAGGGGAAGCAGTTGAGGCCAATCAAACCTGCACGAAGAGGGGCAGGTACGGTGCCGGCCAACACACCATTCACGCTGGCTTGGCATGCACTTGCGCCTGCACCGGTCGTCGAGCCAAGCTGGTTGAACGATGCGTCCTTGGTTTCATTTACGTAACGGGCACCGAGCGTCAAGCTAAGCTTATCGGTGAAATTGATTACATTGTGCGTAAATACCGACCAACTTCTTGCATCTTGCAGGAACCGGTTTTCGGCATAGTTACCATCGGCATTGACTGGAACGCCGGCATTGCCGAGCGCGGTCAGGGCGAACAACGGGTTGACCCCTGCCGCATTGGCAAAGTTAAACGCGCCATTGGTCCGCTGGAAATCGGCATTCAATGTCATCGTCTGGTCAGCGCGGATTTTCTCGCTCGAGTAGAAAGCACCAATCAACCAGTCGAGACCGTCGTTGAGAGCGGTGCCCTGCAGGCGCAATTCTTGGGTGAAGGTCTTGATATGGTCACCCGATGGCAAAATGCCGGGGCGTGATGTCGGTGCGCCATTACCCACCGTGTAGGTGTTATTTGAGGTGAAGCCACCGACCGTTGTCGAGCTTGAATCGAACTTACGATATGCGGTTACCGACGTCAGCTTTGCGGCGCCAAGGTCCCATTTCAGTTCGGCCGAAGTGCCCCATTGCTTGGAGCCGTTCAGATAAGGTCCGCCGTTGATCGATAGATTCTTCAGCGCGCTCATTCCGGACTGGTCTACGCCATCGCTAGCCAAAGCGTGGAACGCGGAGAAGGGTGCAAGTTCGGTTTCACGAACAATAACCGCTTCGCAGCATTGTTCGTCGGTTTTGGCATAATCGGCCAACAGACGGATGCTGACATCCGCATTTGGTTCGACGTACAATTGTGCGCGCAGCATGTAACGGTCACGATCATTGCTCTCTACGCCCGATGGTGTTTTGAGATAACCATCACGCTTGCGCCATGTGCCGGAAAACCGGAGGCCCGCAACGTCAGTGGTGATTGGCACGCTGACGCCGGCTTGAAGGTTCATGAAATTGTAATTGCCATAGCTCGCATTTGCGAAGCCTTCGACTTCAGAGAGGCTTGGGCGCTTTGTCGTAACGTTCAGCGCGCCGGCCGAAGTGTTGCGGCCAAACAAAGTGCCCTGAGGTCCGCGCAGGATTTCAAGACGCTCAAGGTCGACAAGGTCACCCAAAGCAACGCCGGGGCGTGACTGATAGACACCGTCGATGAAAACACCGACCGAGCTTTCAAGACCGGTATTGTTGCCGGTCGTGCCGACGCCGCGAATTTTGATCGAGGTACCTTGGGTTTCGGTCTGCGATGATTGAATGTTAAAGCTTGGCGAAATAGACGCCAGATTCTTAATGTCGTTAATCCCCTGACGCTCCAGCGCCTCTGGCGCGACCGCGGTCACGGCAAGCGGAATGTCTTGCACATCCATCGCGCGCAACGTTGCGGTCACGATGATGGGTTCATCACCACTGTCTTCTTCGGCTTGGGCTGTTTGGGCGTAAGCCGCAGGCACGAACATCGCACTGCAGATGGTGCTGCACAAGGCAGCCGTGATTACACGATTAAATCGACGCATTATACTCTCTCCTCCTATTCAACCGACACCCTTGTGGCATTTGCTGCGCATTTCGGGGTACCAGTTTTGACAAACTTACCGTCTGGGATGGACTGGCAAGCAAGCTTTCTCTTATTCACCATCCTATCGCCGAATTTTAACAAATCCAGCGATTTAATCGTGCAGTTGAAATTTATACTTTGCAGTGGCTTTTGTGCCCTTTGGCGCTAATTATGCGTGTCTATGTTTGACCGTCCTTCGATATTAGATGCGGCTTTTCTACGGCGTGTTGCTGCCCATGACTTTCCCGCTCCGCGCTTAGAAAGCATGGCTGAAGCAGCAGCGCCCCATCTGCTGGTCGATTTGTTCGATACGCAAATCATGAACCGTCACCTCGATCTTTGGGCGCGCCGGTCAAAGGGTAAGACCTTTTATTCCATCGGCAGTTCGGGGCATGAGGGCACGGCAGCGATGGCGGCGGCCACGCGCGCGACCGATATGGCATTTTTGCATTATCGCGATGGCGCGTTTCTGATTCAGCGTAAAAAGCAAGCGGGCGGCCTGACGCCATTATATGATATGGCTTTGTCCTTCGCTGCTTCGGCAGATGATCCGATTTCCGGCGGGCGGCACAAGGTTCTGGGATGTGCACACACCTTTGTCCCGCCACAGACCAGCACCATTGCCTCGCATTTGCCAAAGGCCGTTGGCGCCGCGCATTCTTTGGGTCTGGCACGGCGCCTGCAACTCGATGATGCGGTCCTCCCGCACGATTCCATCATTTTATGTTCCTTTGGCGATGCATCGGCCAACCACTCGACATCACAGGGCGCGTTCAACGCCGCCTGCTGGGCTGCGTATCAGCATTTGCCCATGCCCATTGTCTTCCTGTGTGAGGATAATGGCATTGGTATTTCGGTGCGGACGCCCGGTGGATGGATAAAGGCGAACTTCGCGCATCGCCCCGCATTGAAATATATTGCCTGCGACGGGGCGGACCTGAATGATGCTCTGCGTGGCTGCCACGAAGCCGTTGCATATGCACGTTCGCGGCGTAGACCCGTATTTCTGCACATGCAGACGGTGCGTCTCATGGGGCATGCGGGGGCAGATGTTGAATTAAGCTACGCGCCGATTGGGCAGATCGAAGCCGCCGAAGCGCAAGATCCATTGCTGCACAGCGCACGCATTTTGCATGAACAAGCGGGCATGTCCGGCGCGGAGATTGTTGCGCGCTACGAAGATATGCGTGCGCGGGTGGACCGCGTTGCCTTGGACGCGCTGGCCAAACCACGGCTCGTCACCGCGCAAGAGGTGATGGCATCCATCCTGCCAGAGGAAGGCGTGAAGGCATCGCCGCCATTGCCCGATGCGGCCGCACGCGACGCTCTTTTCGCCAAAGATGCGCGCAACCTCGCTAAGCCGGTCACTTTGGCCAAGAGCATCAACTTCGCCTTGGCGGACATCATGCTGCAATATCCCAATGTCGCCGTGTTTGGCGAAGATGTTGCGCGCAAAGGCGGCGTCTATGGCGTGACACAGGGGCTGCAGGAAAAATTCGGCGCAGCGCGTGTGTTTGACACGTTGTTGGACGAACAGACCATCCTTGGGCTCGCCATCGGCATGGGGCATAATGGCTTTGTTCCTATCCCCGAAATCCAGTTTTTGGCCTATCTGCATAATGCAGAAGACCAGATCCGCGGTGAAGCGGCGACTTTGTCCTTCTTTTCAAACCGTCAATATCGCAACCCGATGGTCGTGCGTATCGCTGGCTTGCCCTATCAAAAGGGCTTTGGTGGGCATTTCCATAATGACAACAGCATCGCTGTCCTCACCGACATTCCCGGTATCATTGTCGCATGTCCGTCAAACGCCGCCGACGCGCCTGCTATGTTGCGTGAATGCGTCCGGCTCGCGCATGAGGATGGCCGTGTTGTGATCTTCCTTGAACCCATCGCACTGTATCACACAACGGACCTTCATGGCGCGGAGGATGGGGCGTGGTCTGCGGAATATACGGCGCCGACGGACGCGCGTGAAATCGCCTTTGGTGCGCTTGGGCAATTTGGCAACGGCACTGAACTTGCGATTATAACATATGGAAATGGTTATTATTTATCGCGTCAGGCTGCGCCCGAATTGGAAGCGTTGGGCATCAAGCTACGCATCATTGACCTGCGTTGGTTACATCCGTTGAATGCGGACGCAATCGTGGCTGCGGTGGCAGATTGTTCGAATATCCTGATTGTGGACGAAAGCCGCCGATCGGGAAGCTTGAGTGAAAAGCTGATGACCATATTGACGGAGGCTGGTCGTGGTAACGCCGTTAGCCGGATTACGGCGGAAGATTGCTTCATCCCGCTTGGGCCCGCGGCTGAGCTGGTATTGCCAAGCAAGCAATCGATCGTGGAAGCCGCCAAGGCAGCGGTCGCATGAAGAAGCGCGCATTGGTCGTTTGCCCGGGACGCGGCACCTATAACGCGTCGGAGCTTGGATATGTGCAGAAGCACCATGCGGCGCGCGCTGATGTGGTCGGCATTGTTGATGCGGTCCGTGCGGAAAAGGGCCAAGTGCCGGTATCAGCACTCGATAAAGCGGAGAAATATGCGCCATCGGTGCATATGACCGGCGACAACGCATCCCCGCTGATTTACGCATCTGCCCTTGCGGATTTCGCTGCGATTGATCGTGAGCGCTTCGATGTCGTTGCGGTGACGGGCAATTCGATGGGCTGGTATCTCGCGCTGGCCTGTGCGGGTATCGTCGATCTGGCGGCGGGTGCGCGGCTTGTGAACAATATGGGCCTGTTAATGCATGAACATGGCACCGGCGGGCAGATCGTATGGCCGATTGTTGATGCCGACTGGAATATTGATGATAAAAAAGTTAATTTTGCGAATGTTTTACTAGATGAAGCAAAGAATATTTCTGATATTTCCATATCGGTGTCGATACGGCTCGGCGGGATGGTGGTGTTCGCAGGCGACGAAGCCGGGTTGAAATGGCTCGCCGAAAAACTGCCGAAGGACGACCGCTTCCCATTGCGGCTGATGCACCATGCGGCATTCCACAGTCCGTTGCTGCAGCATATCGTGCCAATGGCGCGCGCGCAAAATCCCGTGGCGGATTTCGGTCCAGGTAACATTCCGGCAATTGACGGGCAGGGCAAGATTTGGTCGCCGCATGCCTTTAGCGCAGACGCGATCTACGCCTACACGCTTGGCGCGCAATTGACCGAAACATATGATTTTAGCCGCGCAGTGCAGGTTGCTGCGGCAGAATTCGCGCCGGACGTTGTGATTGTGCTTGGGCCCGGAACCACCTTGGGCGCGCCAACGGCACAAGCGCTGATTGCATCGGGTTGGCGCGGCCTTTCCGGCAAAGCAGACTTTCAGGCACGGCAACAGGACGAACCCATATTGATTTCCATGGGTATGGACGAACAGCGCGCCTGGGCATCACGTTAAACGTTGCATACGAATAAGCGCTAGACGCTTGTGCCCTTCAGGATAAAGGGGGCACGATTGGTAAGGCGACCGACCGGTGCCTTGCATGGAGACGGACAGAATGAGCATGCACAGTTCCACCTTGCTGTTGTTTGGGGCCACGGGTGACCTTTCACGACGGATGCTGCTGCCGTCCTTATATGCGCTGCATGCCGACGGCCTGATTAATCCTGACCTGCGTATTTTCGGCACTGCGCGAAGCACACTTACCGATGATGCTTTCCGCGATATGGCACGCGCGGCGTTGTGCGAATTTCTGCCCGATGACCGCAAGGCCGAGGGCCTGATTGACGCGTTTCTGCAAAGGCTTTCTTATGTGGCGCTGGATGCGTCCGATCCGCAAGGCTTTGCCGCATTGGCGGACAAGATTGGCGACATATCGGGCGGATTGTCGATTTTCCTCTCCACCGCGCCATCTTTGTTTGAACCAACGATCAAGGGCCTCCACAATGCCGGCCTGTCGGGTGAAAATGTGCGCATTGGTCTTGAAAAGCCATTGGGCAATGATTTGGCGTCATCGCAGCACATTAACGACGCGGTGAACGCGGTTTTCCCGGAAGCACGCACGTTCCGCATCGACCATTATCTGGGCAAGGAAACGGTCCAGAACCTGATGGCGCTTCGTTTTGCCAACATGTTGTTTGAGCCGCTGTGGAATGCCAATGCCATTGAGCATGTGCAGATTACCGTGAGCGAGACCGTCGGGCTGGAGGGGCGGGCCGGATTTTATGACGATACCGGCGCGCTGCGGGACATGGTGCAAAACCATATGCTGCAATTGCTGGCGCTGACGGCGATGGAGCCTCCAGCAAGTCTGGACGCGACGGCCATCCGCGACGAAAAGGTAAAGGTCCTGCGCGCGCTACGTCCGGTGGTGGAAGGTGACGTCGTGACCGGGCAATATAATGACGGTGCGGTCAACGGCGAAGCGGTCAAAGGCTATGACGCGGACCTCGGCAAACCATCCGACACCGAAACCTTTGTCGCGATTAAAGCCTATGTCGACAATTGGCGGTGGCAGGGCGTGCCGTTTTTCCTGCGCACCGGGAAACGTTTGCCCGAACGCCGCAGCGAAATCGTGATCCAGTTCAAACCCGTCCCGCACAATGTGTTCAAGGACCGTGGCGGTCGGCTGGAGGCGAACACGCTGGTTATCCGGTTACAGCCGGAGGAATATGTTCGGCTGTTGGTGATGGCCAAAGAACCCGGGCTGGATCGCGGCGGGGTCACTTTGCGTGAAGTGCCGCTTGATCTGTCACTCACCGCCGCCTTTGCCGGATCGCGGCGGCGGATTGCGTATGAACGTCTGCTTCTCGACCTCATAGAAGGCGACCAGACGCTATTTGTCCGCCGTGACGAGGTTGAGGCCCAGTGGAAGTGGATCGATGCCATACGGGCGCTGTGGGACGCGACAGCGTTGAAGCCAAAGGGCTATGGTGCCGGTAGCTGGGGCCCCAGTGCCGCGATTGCCCTCACCGAACGTGATGGAGTGAGCTGGCATGAGTAAAATGCACGCAACCGTTGAAGCCGTCACCGCGCGGATCATCGAACGGTCAAAGCCTGGGCGTCAGGCCTATCTCGACCTGATCGCCAAGCAGCGTGATGCAGGCGTAAACCGGCCCACGTTAAGCTGCGGCAATCTGGCGCATGGCTTTGCCGCGAGCGGTGAGGATAAGCCGGCCATTCGCGGCGGCAAAGCGATGAACATCGGCATTGTCAGTGCCTATAACGACATGCTGTCTGCGCATCAGCCATATGGCCGCTACCCCGAGCAGATGAAAATATTCGCGCGCGAAGTTGGTGCCACGGCGCAGGTCGCAGGCGCGGTGCCCGCGATGTGCGATGGCGTGACGCAGGGGCAGGACTCGATGGAGCTGTCGTTGTTCAGCCGCGACGTCATCGCCATGGCAACCGCGGTTGGCCTTAGCCACGGGATGTTTGAAAGCGTCGCGATGTTGGGCATTTGTGACAAGATCGTCCCGGGCCTGCTGATCGGCGCGTTGCGCTTTGGCCATTTGCCGACCATCCTCGTGCCCGCAGGCCCAATGCCGTCGGGCCTTGCCAACAAAGAAAAGCAGCGGGTCCGTCAGCTATATGCAGAGGGAAAAGTAGGCCGCGCCGAATTGCTGGAGGCGGAAGCCGCGTCCTATCACAGCGCAGGCACATGTACGTTTTACGGCACCGCCAATTCCAACCAGATGATGATGGAGGTCATGGGGCTGCATATCCCCGGCGCCGCGTTCATCAATCCGGGGAACAAGCTGCGCACCGAGTTGACACGCGCTGCTGTGCACCGGTTGAGCGAAATTGGCTGGGACGGCGATGATTACCGGCCCCTGGGCCTGTGCGTCGACGAAAAAGCAATCGTCAACGCCTGTGTCGGTTTGCTGGCAACGGGCGGATCGACGAACCATGCGCTGCACATTCCGGCAATCGCGCGCGCCGCCGGTATCGTTATCGATTGGGAAGATTTGGATCAGCTTTCCGCAGTAGTGCCGTTAATCGCCCGCGTGTATCCCAATGGTTCGGGCGATGTGAACCATTTCCACGCCGCAGGCGGAATCGGCTATGTCATCCGCGAATTGATAGATGCGGGGCTTCTCCACCGCGATATCATGACGGTCGCGGGACAGGATTTGGCCGATTATGGACGTGAGCCTATGTTGGACGACGAAAAGCTTGTGTGGCGGGATGCACCTGCGGTGACCGCCGATGACACGATGCTGCGCCCGCCGTCCGCGCCGTTCAGCCCCGATGGTGGCATGCGTTTGGTGACGGGTAATTTGGGCCGTGCGACGTTCAAGACGAGTGCGGTTGATCCAGCCCGCTGGACCATCGAAGCACCGGTTCGGGTATTCCACCAACAAAATGATGTTCTTGCAGCCTTTAAGGCGGGCGAGCTTGATCGCGATGTCATTGTCGTCATCCGTTTTCAGGGGCCTGCCGCCAACGGCATGCCTGAACTCCACAAGCTGACGCCGCCATTGGGTGTATTGCAGGATAAGGGCTTTAAAGTCGCGCTCGTGACCGACGGGCGGATGTCGGGCGCATCCGGCAAAGTGCCCGCGGCGATCCACTTAAGTCCAGAAGCGGCACGTGGCGGGGCTATTGCGAAGCTTCAGGATGGCGACGTCGTGCGCCTGTGCGCCACTAGCGGCACTTTGTCCGTGCTGGTCGACGACGGCGAATGGGCCGGTCGCACGCCAGCCCCGACGCCCGTGGCGCAAATGGGAACTGGACGCGAGCTGTTTGCAATGATGCGCGCTACGGCCGATGAAGCGGAAAAGGGCGGATCAGCCATGCTCGCGGCGGCAGGGCTATGACCGCAATTGTCGCCGTCGATATCGGCGGAACCCACGCGCGCTTTGCACTTGCTGACGTGGAGGCGGGCAAGGTCATCAACCTTGGCGAGGCGGTAACGCTGAAAACAGCAGAGCATGCCAGTTTTCAAACTGCGTGGCAGGAATTTCAGCGGATGAACGGAGCGCCGCTTCCGCGCGCAACCGCCATAGCCATCGCAGGGCCCGTTGATGCGGACGTGATTAAGCTCACCAACAACCCGTGGATCATCCGCCGGTCGATGGTCTGTGAAAAGCTGAATGTCGATACCTTTGTTATCGTCAATGATTTCGGTGCTGTTGGGCATGCGGTTGCGCAAGCGGGGCCAGAACATTTTCATCATTTGACGGGCCCTGATCAGGCGTTTGCACCCGAAGGCACGCTGAGCATCATTGGCCCCGGAACCGGTCTTGGCGTCGCACATGTAGCGCGCAGCGGCGGTGCCTATCATGTGCAGGCCACTGAAGGCGGGCATATTGATTTTGCACCGCTCGATGCGATTGAAGATGCCGTGTTGGCGCGCTTGCGTAAACGCTACCGCAGAGTGTCGATTGAACGCGTCGTGTCTGGTCCGGGTTTGGTTGATCTTTACGAAACGCTGGCCGCCATCGAAGGCCGCGCGGTTCAGCAATATGATGACAAGACGCTCTGGCAAATGGGTATGTCCGGTGAAGATAGCCTTGCCGCCGCGGCTGTTGACCGTTTTTGCCTGTCACTCGGCAGCGTTGCCGGTGACATCACGCTGGCTCAGGGTGGCTTTGCAGGGGTCGTCATCGCAGGCGGCCTAGGGCTGCGTATCAAAGACAGTCTTGTCCGTTCAGGCTTCGCCGAACGGTTCCGCGCCAAAGGCCGCTTTGAAGGATTAATGGCCTCCATCCCTGTTAAACTCATTACCCATCCGCAGCCCGGCCTTTTCGGGGCAGCGGCGGCCTATGCCCAGCAATATATTGAGAAAGAATAGCCAATGTCGCCCGTTGAAAAAATCATGCGCACCGCGCCCGTTATCCCCGTTCTGGTGATTGAAGATGCGGCGCGCGCGCGCGCGATAGCGGAGGCATTGGTTGCGGGTGGTTTGCCGGTGTTAGAGGTCACGTTGCGCACGGCGGCTGCATTGGATGCTATTGCCGAAATGAAGAAAGTGCCGGGCGCAATTGTGGGTGCAGGCACCGTTGTTGATATCCCAGGCCTGGACAGCGCAATCGCGGCTGGGGCCGAGTTTATCGTTTCGCCTGGCCTGACCGACAATTTAGGCAAAGCCGCCATCGCCAAGAATATTCCGTTCCTGCCCGGCGTCGCGAGTGCGGGTGATATCATGCGCGGTCTTGATCTGGGCCTCACCCATTTCAAATTCTTTCCGGCGGAAGCAAATGGCGGGCTGCCTGCGCTGAAATCGCTTATCGGCCCGTTCGGTCAGTGCAAATTCTGCCCGACCGGCGGTATCAAACAGGAAACCGCAGCAGACTGGCTCGCGGTTCCCGAAATTTTATGTGTTGGTGGAAGCTGGCTTGTTGGTAAAGGCGTTCCTGATGTTGCCGCGATAGAATCTGCAGCGCGGGCAGCATCGGCATTACGCAACTAACGGAGACGCAAGGCACATGGCCGAAGAAATTGAATGGTGGGACTTTGACGCAGCAGAAGATTTGATCGACGCTGTTGTCGGCGACGTCAGCTTCATCATCGAAAGTGCACTTGATGCCCGTGGCCAAGCGTTGGTTGCGTTCCCCGGCGGTTCGACACCAAAGCCGATTTTGGAAAAGCTGGCACAAGCCAATATCCGCTGGAAAAATGTTACAATCATTCCGACCGACGACCGGTTGGTTCCGGTCGACAATGCGCTGTCGAATGTGGCGATGATTGCGAAGATATTCATTCCAAAAGGCGCGCGTGTGTTGCCGATTACCAGCGATGCTGCGGACTATAAATTGGCCGGAGGGGCCGCAAATGCCCGGCTTGCGGACTTGCATTGGCCACCTGATCTCGTCTGGCTGGGTATGGGCACGGATGGGCATACCGCGTCGATATTCCCGGGGCCTGATCTCGAAACCGCACTCGAAGGCGGCAAAGATGTGCGCGCCGTCGGTGTTGCGCCAGACCCGCTCCCGCCCGAAGCGCCGGTCAATCGGGTGACTTTGACCGCATCTGCAATCGCTGCCGCGCGCACGGCGATATTGGTCATCAATGGTGCCCAGAAGCGTGCCGTGCTTGAGGCCGCGATTGAGCAGGGTAGTAAGTCAGCTTACCCCGTTGGCCGCGTGCTCGACAAAATTGCTGTCCCTGTCGACATTTATTGCCTGGATGATTGATTTAAACGCGGCGTAGCCTGCCATGTGCGGGCCGCGTCGTATTCAGCTTTTGAAGATATAGGGGCAGGTCGAGCGCGCCAGTGCTCACAGGCTTGCGCGCGTCTTTCGGATTGATTGGGCGGTCAAACGCAATGCCCATGCGGCCGTCTGTTATCCATGCAATGTGACCGCTGACCCAACCGATACTGCGCAGCTTTATCTCCACCGGTTCACCGGGCGGTGCATGTGTCGGGATTTCAGCCATCAGCCCACCGGCTGACACGTTGCGAATGCGCACTTCGTGCTCATCTTTTGTGTTGGAAAAACGAAGAACCGCCTTCAGAAAAAGGCTGTCGCGATCCATGCCCCGCTTTGCGATGGACATATTATCTTCGCCAAATGGGTCATTCATAATGCAGCACCAAGCACAGAATTGGGAATAATTCAGGCTTGGACAATGCCAGCTAAGTGTAGCCAAAAGGTTAATTCGCGAATCAGCCTGATGGACTTCACATGGTTATATCAACCATGATCATGGAACGTCGCGGTGTTAGTCGTCGCGCGAAACGCGTTCCTGCCGCTCGTGCCGTTCCTGCGCCTCAAGTGTCATTGTCGCGATGGGGCGGGCGCGCAGTCGGGCAAGTGAAATCGGCTCGCCGGTTACCTGGCAATATCCATATTCGCCTTCGGTAATGCGGCGAAGTGCGGATTCGATTTTGGAGATCAGTTTGCGCTGACGGTCGCGGGTTCGCAATTCGATACCCCAATCCGTTTCGCTCGATGCGCGGTCGTTCAGATCAGGTTCGCGCATAGGGCCATCCTGAAGCTGATTCAGCGTACCCTGCGCTTCCGCCAAGATACTGTTTTTCCAGTCAACCAACTGTTTTTCAAAATATTTTAGCTGACGATCGTTCATGAAAGGCTCGTCGTCGCTGGGGATATATGAAGGGTCAATATCGTAACCGGAACTGCTCAATTCTCCGGTATTCTTTTGAGGCTCGGCGCTTGCGCCCATGTTAGATTCTCCACCTCTGGCGGGCCCCGCAAAACCAAGGTTGCCGCTTCCAAATCCACTCTCGACGGCGCTATAGACTCACGCCAAAACCGGCACAAGCAGCAAATGTCACAGAAAGTCATACTATCCATAAAAGCTGTGGAAACGGCGTGGCGTGATAGAATTCGCCGATCCAAACAGCTCCAGTTCGGGGCGCTTTACAATTTGCGCGCTGAAATTGTGCAGTTTTCACGCTGCCCTTTTTCATTGCGAAACCGATGCGCGAACGGCATAGCCAGCCACCATGCATGACCTAAAATATATCCGCGAAAATCCGCAAGCCTTTGACGCCGCCCTTATCCGCAGGGGTGCTGCGCCCATTGCGGCATCAGTTCTGGCGCTAGATGAAAATCGCCGCGCTGTGTTGACTGAAATGCAAAATGCGCAAGCACGCCGCAACGAAGCGTCCAAAGCCATTGGCGCTGCGATGGGCAAGGGCGATATAGCGACCGCAGAGGCGCTGAAAGCCGAAGTTGCCGCATTGAAGGACACTTTGCCGGCATTGGAAGAGCAGGAACGCGCGGCAGGCGAAGAATTGGACACGCTGCTTGCCGGATTACCCAATTTGCCGGCCGACGACGCACCCGACGGCGCAGACGAAACAGAAAATGTTGAAGTCGCGCGGTGGGGAACCCCGCGCAGTTTTGAATTTGAGCCCCGCGATCATGCCGATTTGGGGCCAGTGCTTGGCCTCGACTTTGAAACGGGCGTTGCGATTTCCGGCGCACGCTTCACCTTCATGCGCGGACAAATGGCGCGGCTTAATCGCGCGCTTGGTCAATTCATGCTGGATTACCAGACCGGACAGCGCGGTTACACAGAATGCGCCACGCCCTATCTGGTGCGTCAGGAATCGTTGTTTGGTACCGGGCAGCTTCCAAAGTTTGCCGAAGACAATTTTCAGACGACCGACGGCCGTTGGTTGATCCCAACCGCCGAAGTTTCGCTGACCAATAGCGTGCGCGAACAGATTTTGGACGAGAGCGCGTTGCCCATCCGTATGACCGCATTGACGCCCTGTTTCCGTTCCGAAGCAGGCGCGGCGGGGCGCGATACGAAAGGCCTGATCCGCCAACACCAGTTTGAAAAGGTGGAGCTGGTCTCCATCGTTCGTCCTGAAGACAGCGCCGTCGAACATGAACGTATGGTCGAAAGTGCCGAGGGTATCTTGCAAGCGCTTGAGCTGCCATATCGCAAGATGCTGCTGTGCACGGGTGACATGGGTGCCAGCGCGCGCAAGACCTATGACCTAGAGGTCTGGTTGCCGGGGCAGGGGCTGTACCGTGAAATTTCGAGCTGTTCGAACTGCGGTGACTGGCAGGCGCGCCGTATGAATACGCGCTACCGCCCTGCGGAAAGCAAAGGCAATATGTTCGTACACACGTTGAACGGCTCTGGCTTGGCCGTTGGCCGTACCCTGGTTGCTGTCCTCGAAAATCATCAGCAGGCAGACGGCAGTGTGACCGTTCCAGCCGCGCTGCTGCCCTATATGGGCGGCCTGACAAAGCTAGAGATTGCAGCCTGATGCGCATTTTATTGACCAATGATGATGGTGTAAATGCGCCCGGCCTTAAGGTGTTGGAGGCGATTGCCCGTACCCTGAGCGATGACATCTGGATTGTCGCACCGGCTGAGGAAAATTCAGGGGCAGGGCACTCGCTTACGCTGACCAAGCCTGTGCGAATCCGCCAACATGGCGAAAAACATTACTCGGTTGCGGGAACGCCGACGGATTCTGTGATGCTCGGCATTGGTGTCATCATGAAAGATACAAAGCCCGACCTGATTTTGTCTGGCGTCAATCGTGGTGCCAATCTTGGCGACGATATCACTTATTCGGGTACGGTCGCTGCGGCGATGGAAGGGGCGTTGGCGGGAATCCGGTCCATTGCGCTGAGCCAAGTATATAGCAAAGAAGGCATGGCGGATGCTGTACCCTTTTCAGCCGCCGAAGCATGGGGCGAGCGCGTGCTGCGTCCGTTGTTGGATACGCCGCATACGCCGCGCACGTTAACCAACATCAACTTCCCGCCGCTTTTGCCGCAGGATGTCAAAGGCATTAAAGTCGCCCGGCAGGGGTTCCATGACTATAGCCGCGGTTCAATCGTCAAGGGCACGGATCCGCGCGGATACGACTATTATTGGTTTGGCCTTCATGGAATGGTGCACACGCCGGGCCATGATACCGACCTTGAGGTGATTGAGGATGGCTATGTCGCCGTGACCCCGCTGCAGCTTGACCTCACCCATGGCGAGTCCCTCGCAAATCTTCGGAGCGCTTACAGCGGATAAGGGAAAGCCCTTGGCTGCAGGGTGCCAGTTAAGTTGCGTTCGGGATCATGGTTCGTCCCACTGAAATTCGGCGACATGCCCAGCCTTCGCAACCGACCAAATGGACTGAAACGCGGCAATCCGCGTGCGCACGGCCTCAATGGATTGGGGCGTCAGCGCAGGCATTGCTACCAACGACGCCTCGCAAGCGGTTTTGGCAATCGACATAAAGGTGTCGGCATCTGCCGGGGCACCCCAGGCATCGGATTCGAAACATTCCACCAAGCGTTCTGCCTGAAGCAACTGCACAATATGTTCGTCTGGCGTCTGCGCCCGGGACGCGCTGGCGTGACCCGCCTGTTTTGCAATTTCCTGAATATCTTCGGGGCTATGTCCTTTTGCCACCATTCCCCAAAATGCCATTGGCAAGTTCAACTCGGTTTCGACGAAATAATGGATCGCATCATGCGGCGTGACGCCTTTTTTCGGGAAGGTTGCGGTCTCTGTCGAGCCGTCGTTCCTAACAATAGCGAGAAAATCGCGGTCCGTGCCTTTGGTAATTTTTATGATCATTGTTGGATTGTTACCCCGATGCGCAGCGCAAATCTATACTGCCCGTGACAAGCCTGCCGAAACCCGCTATGCGGCCCGCCATCATGGCAACTCAAATCAAAGCAGCGCCGAAGGTCGGCATGGTATCACTTGGCTGTCCCAAGGCGCTGGTCGATAGCGAACGGATCCTTACAAAGCTGCGTGCCGATGGCTATGGCTTGTCGCCCGATTATGCCGGCGCTGACGTTGTGCTGGTCAATACCTGTGGCTTTCTGGACTCCGCAAAGGAAGAGAGCCTTGAGGCCATTGGAGAGGCGATCGCGGAAAATGGCCGGGTGATTGTCACAGGCTGCATGGGTAATGAAGCCGACGTGATCCGTGCGCGCTTCCCTGATGTGCTCGCGATTACCGGTGCGCATCAATATGAAGCCGTTGTTTCGGCGGTTCATGAAGCTGCGCCGCCAACACGCGGTGCGTTTGTGGACTTGGTGCCCGAAGGCGGATTGAAGCTGACCCCGCGCCATTACAGCTATTTAAAGATTTCCGAAGGGTGCAACCACAGCTGCGCCTTCTGCATCATTCCGTCGTTGCGCGGAAAGCTTGCGAGCCGCCGTATTGACGCCGTGTTGCGTGAGGCAGAGAAACTTGTCGCCGCGGGCACCAAAGAGCTTTTGGTTATTTCACAAGATACGTCTGCTTATGGTGTCGACACGCGGCACGAGCCACGCGCGTGGCAGGGGCGTCAGGTGCGTGCGCATATGACTGACCTTGCCCGCGAATTGGGCAGCTTGCGGACGAGCGAAGGCCTCACGCCTTGGGTGCGGCTGCATTATGTCTATCCTTACCCGCATGTTGATGACGTTATTCCCTTGATGGCGGAAGGGTATTTGACGCCATATCTCGACATCCCGTTTCAACATGCCGCGCCGAATGTTCTGAAAGCCATGAAGCGCCCCGCCAATGAAGCGAAGGTGCTGGAGCGTATCCGTAATTGGCGCAGCATCGCCCCCGATATCGCAATCCGGTCAAGCTTTGTGGTCGGATTTCCGGGCGAGACCGATGCGGATTTTCAATATTTGCTCGACTGGTTGGACGAAGCGCAGCTGGACCGCGTCGGCGCTTTCCGTTTCGAACCTGTGGAAGGTGCGCAAGCGAACGATTTGCCAAACCCTGTTCCTGAAGAGGTGAAGGAAGAGCGGTTCCAGCGTATCATGGAAAAGACGGCGACGATTAGCGCAGCCAAGCTGGCCGCAAAGGTTGGACGCAATATCCCCGTCATTATCGACGAGATTGGCGAGGCCGATGAAGATGGCAGCGTTGGTGCCACCGGACGGTCGCAAGCTGATGCGCCGGAGATCGATGGCCATGTCTATCTGCGTGACGTTGCACCAACCTTAAAGGCGGGGGACATTGTGCAGGTCGACGTCGAAGACGCCGACGAGCACGACCTGTTTGGCGTTGTCGCCTGACGTAAGGCCCCTGCATGGGCGCAATGGGCACCCGCCTTTAACGGCTTAGCGCGACTTTGGCGGCAGCGGGAAGAAGCCAGAGGTGCGCGCGACATATTCCGCATAGCCGGGCCGCGTTTTCTTCATGCCATATTCCAGCATCGGCTTGCCCGACCAGCGCGTGAGCGTGAAGGTCAGGAAGATCGGACCAATGATGCTGATCCAACCCGGCAGGCCGGTCTCACACGCGATGAGCCAGATGCCCCACCATGTGCAGGCATCGCCGAAATAATTGGGGTGGCGGGTATAGCGCCATAGGCCCGTGTCGAGCACCTTGCCTTTGTTGGCTGGGTCTGCCCGGAATGCGTTGAGCTGCGCATCACCAATGGTTTCAAACAATATACCGATGACAGCAATAATCGCGCCGGCAAATGCAAGCGGACCTAATGCTGTATTCGTGCCATCACTGTACGCAATGCCGAGCTGCGCGGGCAGGCAGGTGATGAACAGCAATGGGGCTTGGGTCAGAAACACGGACAGCAGCGACGTTTTGCTCCAGCTCCAGCCCTTTTTCTCCATCGCACTGCGCATGATTTTTTCATAACGCGGGTCTTCGCCATGCGCGCGCCAGCGTGTCCACAAATGCAGCGAAAGCCGAAGCCCCCACAATGTTGTCAGGCCAAGCAGTACATGCGAAAGCGCGCCCGGTGCATCGGATTGTGTCCAGCTTGCCCATGCAAGCAGCACCATTCCGAACGCCCAAAATGCGTCAATGAATGAAACATCGCGGATCTTGACCGAATACGCCCAGAGCAGGAGTATGACTGCAAGAAGGGCAGTCGCGTTGATTGCAAGTGTTTGACCGATAGCTGTCATGTTTCATCCTTTGCAAAAATGCCGGTCATCCCTTTCGCAGGGTATTTCGGCACGACAGTAGAATAGATTTCGGCGACCTTTTTCATGTCCGCCTTATAATCACCCGTGGGCCAAATTTCCGGCCCTAAACCACCGGTTTTCGACTGATAATCCATCATGCCAACGACCAGCGGCACGCCGGCACCCATGGCGATATGGTAAAAACCTGTTTTCCAAGCTTTGACGTTGCCCCGTGTGCCTTCAGGGGCAATAGTGAGCATGAACTCTTTTCGCCGTTTGAATTCGTCAATCATCTGCTGAACATAATTTTTGTTCGACGAGCGGTCCACCGGGACGCCGCCCATGTCGAGCATGAAGTTCGTAAATGGCCAACGGAAGAGAGAAGATTTTCCCATGAAATGCGGCATTATTCCAAGGTCATTTGTTAGCCCCAGAAAATACACAAAATCCCAGTTGCTGGTGTGTGGCGCCGCAATCAACACGAATTTACGCGATTCCGGCACGACGCCATGGGCATGCCATCCGCTGCGTTTGTATATTCCGACCAATACCCGCCTGACCAGCCGGGACAACCAGCTCGGCTGACGTTCCTTCAAAGACATATTTTGTCTTCCTCCCCCGTTGCTTCCATAACTGCGTTGTAAAGCTTTTCAAACGTCTTGTTTCATAAATACGCAAGCGCTAGGCACGCGGACGTAACCATAAAACAAGCGGGAAAAAACATGTCGCATTCAGCGCACGGCACCATACCGGTCATTTCAGCCACCGGCTTATTCACACCAACCGATACCATCAGCAATGCGGAGCTTGTTGCCAGCTTTAACGCTTATGCCGATCGGTATAACGCAGCGCATCCAGATGCAGAGCCACTGACGCACAGCTCGGTTGAGTTTGTGGAGAAGGCCAGCGGCATAAAGTCGCGCTATGTCATGGACAAAACCGCCATATTAGATCCGGACATTATGGAGCCACGGTACGCAGAGCGTCCGAATGACCAGATTTCGCTTATGGCGGAAATCGGTGTGGCGGCGTGTCGGGACGCATTGGCCAAGGCTGGCCGGGACATTGCCGACGTCGATGCAGTTTTGTGCGCCGCGTCCAATATGCAGCGTGCCTATCCTGCTATGGCCGTCGAAATTCAGCATGAATTGGGTATGGAGCGCGGCTTCGGCTTTGATATGAATGTGGCGTGCTCTTCGGCTACCTTTGGCATCCAGACGGCTGCCGACTATATCCGCAGCGGCAACGCACGTTCTGTACTGGTCGTAAATCCCGAAATTACGTCCGGCCATCTCAACTGGCGCGATCGGGACAGCCACTTCATCTTTGGTGACGTGGCAACCGCCATTTTGGTCGAAGCAAAGGACTTGGCGCCAGCACAGCATTGGGAAATTTTGGGGACCCGTTTGAAAACCCAGTTTTCGAACAACATTCGCAACAATTTCGGGTTTTTGAACCGTGCGCATGGCAAGGGCCCGGTCGATCAAAGCGGACCGCGTAACGACAAATTGTTCGTTCAGGAAGGCCGTAAGGTTTTCAAGGAAGTCGTGCCAATGGTTGGCCAGATGATCCTTGAGCACGCAGAAAGCCTTGGCCTGTCGGGGTCAGATTTGCGTCGTTTGTGGCTGCATCAGGCCAATACCGGGATGAACCGGCTTATTGCGCAAAAGGTGCTCGGGCATGAAGCCGTTGAGGACGAGAGCCCAACTGTTCTGGATACCTATGCCAACACCTCAAGCGCTGGTTCCATAATCGCATTCCACAAGCATAATCAGGATCTGAAAGCCGGCGACCTTGGTCTCATCTGCTCCTTTGGGGCTGGCTATTCGGCGGGGTCGGTTTTTGTGCGCAAGGTTGGCTAGGGCCGATAACGCCCGCCGTGTTCGCGGACGCTTGCCGTGATGGAGACGCCGTTACGCGTAAATGCGCGATCGTCGTGACCTCCACTGTCAAAAACGTCCCCCGCCATCGGTGGCTACTGATCCCTTGATCCTCCAATAGACGGTAGCGAAATAATCAAATTTAGTCGAGTATCATCGCCAGCAGGATGTAGATCAGGACGGGTGAGCCAAAGCCAACCACGGTGGCGACCGCAAAAATCAGGCGAATGATCATCGCGTCCATGCCGGACCAGTTGGCCAATCCGGCACATACGCCGAGAATTTTCTTATTGGTTTTGTCCAATGTTAAACGTGCCATTTCTTCACTCCCTTGTTTTGAACTGCGTTGATATGTTTAGGCAACGATAGCTGCAGCAGGTGCGACGGCTGGTGCAACGCTGATACCGATGGCGATGACAGCGCAAACTACAGCGGCGAAAACTGAAAGAATTTGGGTGCGGGCATATTGTGTCATGTCATGTTCCTTTAAAATCTACCGGATCATTCCGGCTATGCCAGATGCTTTGCACAGTGCATGCCAAATTGGATGTATATAACAAAATCAGATATTTAGTTCGTGGCTCTTTCATTCATCAGTATAAAACAATTTCATATGTTGGGAAAAAATACCAATATTTGGTTTGGCGATTTTCCGACAAGCGGCTTGACCGGAACATGCCACTATAGCAGGCAGTTTATATGGTCCTGTCCCGCCTGTCCTTGAATGATTTTCGCAACCATGCCGCGCTTGAGATCCGTCCCAATGCGCAGTTCATTGCGCTTCATGGGTCAAATGGTGCGGGCAAGACGAACATTCTGGAGGCGGTTTCGCTGTTGGTGCCGGGGCGCGGTCTTCGCCGTGCTGCCATGTCGGATATGGTCCGCGCTGGCGGTGGTGGTGGATTTGCCATCGTTGCTGAAGTGTCGGGGAATGTGATCGGAACGGGTGTGAGCGCGCAGCAGCCCGAGCGCCGCAAAGTCCGCGTGAACGAAAGCAATGCGTCGATTAACAGCCTTGCGGAATGGCTCTCGGTCATTTGGCTTACGCCCGCGATGGACCGCCTGTTTGCAGATGGTTCAGCCGCGCGGCGTCGGTTTCTGGACCGCCTTGTGCTCGCACTCAGTCCTCAGCATGCGCGTCACAGCAGCCGCTATGAAAAGGCCATGCAGCAACGCAACAAGCTGTTGTCGGGGACGGTGCCCGCTGACCCGCTTTGGTTGGATGCCCTTGAACAACAGATGGCTGAAAGCGCTTACGCCATTCAGGCTGCACGCACCGGCTTGGTTGATGCCCTGCGCGACCAATTGCAAAGCGCGCCTTCGGGGCCGTTCGCGGTTCCACTGATCAGCCTTGTCGATAAGGCCGGTCCAGCAGAGGGCGATCTGGCCATGATCTGGCGGCAGAGCCGCAACCGTGATGCTGCCGCCGGGCGCACATTATTTGGTCCACATCGCGCCGACCTTGACGTCATACATAAGGATTCCGGCCAAATGGCGGAGCAGTGTTCGACCGGCGAACAAAAAGCGTTGCTGCTATCGCTCATCCTCGCGCACGCCGCACTGGTGTCCGCGCAGCGTCAGGCACCGCCAATCCTGCTTCTGGATGAAGTTGCAGCGCATCTCGACCCGTCAAGACGCGCTGCATTGTTTGCGTTACTGGCCGAAACGGGCGCGCAGGTCTGGATGACCGGAACCGAGCCCGAATTATTTAACGGTATAGGCCCTTCTGCCCAACTGCTACCAGTCGGGCAGAATTAGTCGCCTCAACCGGCCTTACTGGCCTTTTTCACGACCTTCTTCTTCGGTGCCTTAGGCTTTGTGGCCTTGGGTGCAGCGGGCGTTACTTCAAAACTTGGTGCGCCGTCCTTCATGTGCACAGCGACTTCGCCGCCATGCACGAGTTTTCCAAACAGAAGCTCTTCCGCTAGCGGCTGTTTGATCTTCTCTTGGATCAGCCGTCCCATGGGCCGTGCGCCATATAGCTTGTCATAACCACGTTCCGTGAGCCATGCCCGCGCTTCGTCGTCCAGTTTGATGTGCACATTCTGGTCGGCGAGTTGCAGTTCAAGCTGCAGAATGAACTTGTCGACAACGCGCGCTACAACGTCCGTTGGCAGATAGCCAAATGGCACGGTTGCATCCAAACGGTTGCGGAATTCCGGCGCAAACATCTTTTTGACGGCTTCGTCGCCAGCATCTTCCTTGCTGATGTTGTTGCCGAAACCAATGCCTTCTTTGGCCATGTCGCTGGCACCCGCGTTGGTTGTCATAATCAAAATGACGTTCCGGAAATCAACGGTCTTGCCATGATGGTCGGTTAGACGGCCGTTATCCATGACCTGAAGCAAGATATTGAACAGATCAGGATGCGCTTTTTCGATTTCGTCGAGCAACAACACGCAGTGCGGGCTTTGGTCGACGGCATCGGTCAGCAAACCGCCTTGGTCAAAACCGACATAGCCCGGAGGCGCGCC
>DLOZ01000028.1:0-2390 GCA_002479765.1 Sphingomonadales bacterium UBA7471
TAGACGTCGGGCAGGAAGTGCATTTCGATCTTGATCAGGCCATCGCCGCTGCATGTTTCGCAGCGTCCGCCCTTGACGTTGAAGCTGAAACGCCCCGGCTTATATCCGCGCGCGGCGCTTTCGGGCAATTGGGCGAACCAGTCGCGGATGTTGGTGAACGCGCCGGTATAGGTCGCAGGGTTCGAACGCGGGGTGCGGCCAATGGGGGATTGGTCGATGTCGATCACCTTGTCGCAATGTTCAAGGCCGGTGACCTTGTCATGCGCGCCCGCGATGACACGCGCGCCGTTGAGGCTGCGGGCTGCAGAGGCATAAAGCGTGTCGATGGTGAAGCTCGACTTGCCCGAGCCCGATACGCCGGTGATGCAGGTGAATGTGCCCAGCGGGATGCTTGCGGTGACATTCTTGAGGTTGTTGGCGCGGGCATTGTGGACGGTCAGCTTCTTCTTATTGCCCTTGCGCCGGGTCTTGGGCACCGCAATCTCGCGCGTGCCGTTGAGGTACGCGGCGGTCAGGCTGTCTTTCGATTTCAGAATTTCTTTCAACGTGCCTTCGGCCATGACAGTGCCGCCATGGACACCCGCGCCGGGGCCAAGATCGACCACCCAATCGGCGGTGCGGATCGCGTCTTCGTCATGCTCGACGACGATGACGGTGTTGCCCAAATCGCGCAGGCGGCGCAGCGTGGCGAGCAGGCGGTCATTGTCTTTCTGGTGCAAGCCGATGCTGGGTTCATCCAGCACATAGAGCACGCCCGACAGGCCGGAGCCGATTTGGCTGGCGAGGCGGATGCGTTGGCTCTCCCCGCCGGATAATGTCCCTGACGTCCGGTCAAGGTTGAGATAATCAAGCCCGACATTGTTGAGGAAGCCCAACCGTTCGTTGATTTCCTTCAGGATTGCTTTGGCAATCTGCTGCTGCTGGTTGGTCAGCGTCTGGTCGACGCTGCCGAACCATAAAAGCGCGTCGCCGACGCTCATCTTCGTCGGGGTGGCGATGTCGACGCCGGCGATCTTGACCGAAAGCGCCTCGGGCTTGAGGCGCGCGCCGTGGCAGGTTTCGCACGGTTGCGACGTCTGATATTTCGACAGCTCCTCGCGCATCCACGCGCTGTCGGTTTGCAGCAAGCGGCGGTTGAGATTGCCGATGACGCCCTCAAACGCCTTGCGCACCGTATATTCCTTGCGCCCGTCCTTAAACGTCAGCTCCACCGCCATGCCGCCGGTGCCGTGCAGGATGATCAGCTTCTGTTCGGGGAGCAGATCCTCCCACGCGGTATCGAGGTCGAAGCCATAAGCCTTCGCCAGGCTGGAGAGCACTTGCATATAATAAGGGCTGGGCGGGTTGGATTTCGCCCACGGCACAATCGCGCCTTTCTTCAACGACAGATGTTCGTTTGGCACCACCAGTTGCGGGTCAAATTCCTGCCGCTCGCCAAGGCCATCGCAATCGGGACACGCGCCTTGCGGGGCGTTGAATGAGAACAGACGCGGCGCGATTTCGGCGATGGTGAAGCCGCTGACGGGGCAGGCGAATTTCTCGGAAAACACGATGCGGTTGGCGGGCAGGCCGACATTTTTCATGTTCCCCTCCCGTATACGGGAGGGGTTAGGGGAGGGCCCTTCCGAGGTCGCGGACTGCCCACCCGGCTCGCCCTTTCGCTCTGTCTGGGAGACAGAGCTGGCGAGCCCCCCTCCCGCCTGCGGGAGGGGAGAAAAAGTCGCGCGCGCTTCGCCAAAGGCGCTAGGCACGCTGTCGGCATTGCCGGTCTGTAACTCCGCCACCGTCGTATCGGCCAAATCCACAAAGGCCAAGCCATCGGCAAGCTTCAGCGCCGCTTCAAAGCTTTCGGCCAGACGTTGCTGGATACCGTCCTTGACGACGATGCGGTCCACCACGACCTCAATGTCATGCTTATATTTCTTGTCGAGCGCGGGCGCGTCTTCGATGGCGTACATTTCGCCGTCGATGCGGACGCGGGTGTAGCCCGAACGCTGCCACTCCGCGAGTTCCTTGCGATATTCGCCCTTGCGGCCCTGCACCACGGGGGCAAGCAGGAACGCGCGCGTGCCTTCTGGCAAGGCCATGACGCGGTCGACCATCTGGCTGACCGTCTGCGCGGTGATCGGCAGGCCCGTCGCGGGCGAATACGGCACGCCGACGCGCGCCCATAACAGGCGCATATAATCGTAAATCTCGGTCACGGTGGCGACGGTCGAGCGCGGGTTACGCGACGTTGTCTTCTGCTCGATCGAGATCGCGGGCGACAGGCCCTCAATATGTTCGACATCGGGCTTTTGCATCATCTCCAGAAACTGGCGCGCATAAGCCGACAGCGATTCGACATAACGCCGCTGCCCCTCGGCATAGATGGTGTCGAAGGCGAGGCT
>DLOZ01000028.1:2508-3614 GCA_002479765.1 Sphingomonadales bacterium UBA7471
CCCTTGAGATTATGCTCGCGCGCACCGCGCACCTTAATATGGGTGAGTGACATGAATTAGATTGTTCCAGATTTGTTCTAAAAGCGCAAGTGCGCGAGTCTCATTCCGGAATGGGCCGAAGATTAACCAAATTCAAGGCAGGTTTTTACCTCATCTTGCATGCGCAGATCACGCGCGCGGCGAATGGGGCCCCTGCAATGTTTTGATACAGTTTAACCGCAAGGTCCTGACCCTAGATTAACTTTCCACTTCTAACGCCGGGCATTCCATGCTTGTGTGGGGCATGACTTTAGAAACAGCACCCGAACCCATCGCCACCCCCGCCGCCACTATGGTGATTTTTCGCCAAAACCCCGATGGCGGTGCGCCATTGTTGTTGATGGTCGAACGTATCAAGGCGATGGCTTTTGCGGGCGGTGCCGCGGTTTTTCCGGGTGGGAAGGTCGATCCGGCGGATTTCGATTATGCCGAAATGCTGGGCGGGCCTCTGCCGTTGGACGAGGCCGCGGCGCGGCTGGCGGCCATTCGCGAGACGATTGAGGAGGCCGGGCTTGCGCTTGGGCTAAAGGGTGTTGATGACCCTGCCGATTGCGATGCCCCGCGCGCGGCGTTGCATGATGGGGAAAGCCTGCAAGCCATATGCAACCGTTTTGGCTGGGAACCCGATTTTGACCAGCTCGTGCCATGGTCACGCTGGCGGCCGCCTGCGTTTGAGCGGGCATCGCGGGTTTTCGATACGCGCTTCTATCTGGTGGATGCAGGCAACACCACGCCGCTGGCGACCGTTGACCACACCGAAAACCGCGCGCTGTTTTGGGCCAGCGCGGCGCAAGTTTTGGAAAAAGCCGACAAGGGTGAGGTGAAGATCATCTTCCCGACGCGCCGCAATCTGGAACGGCTGGCGATGTTCGGTGACTTTGACGCGGCTGCCGCGCACGCGGCGGCGCATCCGGTTTCCACCGTCCTGACCTATATCGACAAGCGCGAAGACGGAAACTGGCTCTGCATCCCCGACGGCCATGGCTATCCCGTGCTTCAGGAATCGCTCGACCAGGCAATGCGGGGGTAACGTCAAAAATTCATCGTCATCCTGAACTAGTTTCAGG
>DLOZ01000023.1 GCA_002479765.1 Sphingomonadales bacterium UBA7471
TCATGATCTCGTTGGTGCCGCCGAAAATGCGCGTTACGCGTGCGGCGCGCCACATGCGGGCGATGGGATATTCATTCATATATCCAGCGCCGCCATGCAGCTGCAGACAGGCATCGACAACTTCCCACTGCAGGTCGGTGTGCCAAAGCTTTGCAGCAGCGCCTTCCTCGGCGGTCAGCTCTTTTTTGTAATGGCGGTTCAAAGCCCAATCGAGATGCGCCCAGCCAATTTGCAGCTTTGCCTTGATATCGGCCAGTACGAAACGGGTGTTTTGGAAATCCAGCAATGGCTTGCCGAACACGATACGCTCACGGCAGAACGCGACGGTTTCATCAAAAGCCTTCTGTGTGCTGGCCATCGAAGACACCGCAATCGACAGACGCTCCTGCGGCAGTTCGCTCATCAGATAGATGAAGCCCTTGCCTTCTTCGCCGAGGCAGTTGGTCATTGGCACGCGGACGTCTTCGAAGAACAGTTCTGAAGTATCAGCTTCATCCATACCGATTTTGTCGAGGTTACGGCCGCGCTTGAATCCTTCGCGGTCAGCCTCAACGAGGACAATCGACATGCCCTTATAAGCGGGTTGGATCTCGGTATCGGTTTTGACGCAGACCAAGATCAGGTCGGCGTTCTGGCCATTGGTGATGTAGGTTTTGCTGCCGTTGATGACATAATGGTTGCCGTCTTTGCGCGCGGTTGTCTTCATACCTTGAAGATCGCTTCCGGTGCCGGGCTCGGTCATGGCGATGGCGGTGATGACCTCGCCAGAGATCATTTTGGGCAACCAATGCTTCTTCTGCTCTTCGCTGCCGTAGCTGGTGATATAGTTTACGACGATATCCGACTGAAGCGAAAAGCCCGTGGCGACGCCGCCATAATAAGCCGACTCTTCGTCGACGATTGCGTTGTAGCCAAAGTCGAGGCCAAGGCCGCCATATTCAACCGGTGCGGTGGGGCAGAGCATGCCGACCGCGCCAGCCTTGGGCCAGATCGACTTTGGAACGATGCCATCTTCCTGCCACTGCTTTGCGTGGGGCGCGACTTCCTTTTGAAGGAACTGGCGTACCGACTGACGGAATGCTTCATGGTCTTCAGTATAGGCGGTGCGTGGAATGGTATCGAGCGACATGGTGAATCCCCTGCAAGAAGTGACTGCAAAATATGCACCATCAATGGCAGCAAGTTGACGCGGGCGTCAAGCCGAATTTAATCGTTTGATTAAACTGGCTCGCCTGCGTCACGCGCACGTTCAACGATGGTGCGTTCCGCCTTGGGCACGCTGCGATAGGCGGCGATTAACAAAGCCAAGGCAATTGGCGCGACGGCGATGAGCGAGAGGATGCCAACGCGTAAGTTGCCCACGAGCTTCCCGTCGACCATCGTTCCGGCAAGGTCGGAAATCTGACCAACCATATAAGGCCCAAAGGACAGCCCGACGAGCGTGGTGCCTAAGAAGAAGGCGGCCGTTGCCGTGCCCCGCATGCGCGGCAGTACAAGGTCCTGCGTGGTGGCTGCTGCCGCGCCGAGCGCCGTTGCGCCAAACATTCCAGCAAGAAATTGCATGATGTAAAACAATATTGCATTTTCGGTCGTAAAGCCGATCCAGAGCGGAATGACTGGGGCAACGACACCGAACATTATTACCAAAACGCGCCCTGCGGCATGTCGCGCCCGGAGCATATCGGCGACAGATCCGCCGACGATTACACCCAGAAAGCCACTAAGTGCTCCACTTCCCCCTAAAATCAGAGCCAACTCTGCTTTAGGCAGCTTAAGTACCGTTTCCGCATAAGGTGCGGACCAGAACGCCAGAGCATAAGCGACAAGCGCAACGAGGCCATAGCCAATGGTCGTACAGATGAACGCAGGCGTTCCCCAGATCAGCTTAAATGTCGCCGGATCCTTGGCCCGCAAGGTCGATGCCCAAGAGAAAACGGCATAATAGCCAAAGCCAACCGCCGACCATTGCGGAAAATTGCCGGTCAGTTGGATCATCGTGTAAGCAAAGGCTGCGATAGCGGCTGCCGTGACTATGTTGATCAATAGCGCCATTGGCCCACGTTGCCACGCACCCCACAGCGTAAAGGGCGGGACAATCATGGAAAGATCGCTCGCAAATGCGCGGAATGGGGCTGGGTGCGCGGGCGTAACCAAACCATCCATCGCGCCGCGGACCGGTTCACGCAATGTTGCGACCCACAAACCTACAAGTACACCCGGAATGCCGACAGCTACGAATGCCGCATGCCAGCCGACCAAACCAAGCGGTCCGCCTTGGGGGAAAGCCGCGTCCCAGCTTTGCACAATGAGCGCGCCCAAAAACAAGGAAACACCTCCGCCAATATACAGCCCGGACGAGTAAATCGCGAGCGCGGTCGCGCGCTGCCGTTTCGGGAAATAATCGGAAATCAGTGAATAAGCGGTGGGGCTCGCGGTCGCTTCCCCGACGCCAACGCCCATGCGCGCCATGGTCAGTTCCACCTGGTTACGCGCAAAGCCGGACAAGGCGGTCATGATCGACCATAAGGCAAGGCCGATAGACAGAAGCTTTACGCGGCTCCAATTATCCGCAAGTCGGCCCAATGGAATACCGAATAAAGCATAAAACACCGCGAAAGCTGCGCCACCCAAAAAGCCCATGTCGGCATCGGTCAGACCAAGGTCTGCTTTGATATCTACGGCCAAAATGCTGAGGATTTGGCGGTCGATGAAGTTGAGTATGTAGACGATGACAAGGACAAGGAGCACATACCAGCTGTAGCTGCTGGCCTCAGGCAGCTTCACCTCTGCTTGCGGGGAAACCGCGCCGTTGTTTTCGCCTTCGACCGTCACACTCACCTTGCTCTCCCTCAATCGCGGTTGTCGCCTTCTCCTGCCATGGCTAGCAGAACAGCCAGCCTGCGCAACGATAATTGCCTTTCAATGCATCGAACATAATAGTTTGGCGAAAGTGTGCGGGGAACCAGACCACATTCCTCAAAGCCAATGCCGCGCAGTCGTAATAAAAAATCAGAATGCGGCGTGTCGTGTTTCACTTGAATCTGGAACGAATTCCTCCAATATACTCGATCAGCGGCTATCTTGCCGTGTTTTGAGGAGAATTAAGTCATGGCACAGTGGTCCGATCCACGGGTAACCGGGACCCAGTCAAGTCTTGCAGGTACGCGCGCAGGCGACGTTGCTGTCGACGCTGGTCTGCGTTCGCACATGCTCAAGGTTTATAATTATATGGCGTCAGGCGTCTTGCTGACAGGCATCGTTGCGATGCTGTTTGCACAGACCGAACTGGCACGAAATCTGATGGTGAACCCAAGCCTGATGAGCTGGGTAATCATTTTATCGCCACTGGTCGTCGTAATGGCGATGAGCTTTGGCCAAGGCAAGTTTTCTGCTGCTACGCTTCAGGCGATGTTCTGGGGTTTTGCGGTATTGATGGGCCTATCGCTGGCGCGCATCTTCATGATGTTCACCGGTGAGTCCATCGCGCAGACCTTCTTTGCAACGTCAGCGGCTTTCGCGGGATTGAGCCTGTGGGCTTACACAACCAAGAAAGACATCAGTGGCTGGGGAAGCTTTCTGGTCATGGGTATGGTCGGATTGATTGTTGCGTCGATCGTCAACATCTTCCTCGGCTCTGACACTTTGGGTTGGGTTATCAGCTGCGCAGGCGTGCTTATATTCGCTGGCCTGACAGCCTATGATACGCAACGTATCAAAAGCGAGTATTTCTACCTTCAGGGTACAGAAATGATCGGTAAGGCTGCAGTCATGGCTGCACTGACGCTGTATCTGGACTTCATCAACATGTTCCAGTTTTTGCTGAGCTTCCTCGGTAACCGCGAATAAGTCATCGGCTGTTCAGCTTGAATGCCACAATATGGCCCGGTGAGAAACCACTGGGCCATTTTCTTTGGGATTTGGTCGAACAGGGCTTTTCATTCGAGCGAAAATCCTGTTGGAATCAGGAATAACAAATCGGAGAGAGCAAATGCGGCGGGGCATGAAAAATCTAGCTGCCATCATCATGGTGACTGCGGTTGCGGCTTGTGCTCCTGCGCCGGTAAAAGTCGTACCTGCACCCACTCCACTTACTGCGCCGCCACCTCCGCCCGCAATGCCTTTGCCACCCGGTGGCGCGGCGCTGTCGATGGCGATCCCACCTGTCGGGCTTGATGGCGTTCGCGCTACGCCAAACCGTGGTTTAAGCCGTGATGAACAAATCTGGCATTTTCGGTCGGCTTTGAACGTAGCGGCATTGAATTGCCAAGGGCCAGCATGGAGCCAAATCGCGACGGAGTATAATAAGTTCATCGCTATTCATAAGGCGATCTTGTCGAAAACCAGCAAAGCGATCGACCGTGAATATGTCGCCCGCTATCCCGGACAAAATGGTCTGCGGGTTCGCGATACGCGTATGACCGATTTGTATAATTACTTCGCTTTGCCGCCCGTCCGTGCCCAATATTGTGACATGGCGCTGCGCAAGCTGACTGAGGCCAATACTTTACTCACAGGTGCATTGCCCGAATATGCAATTGGCGGCTTGGCTGACATTGATCGCGTGTTCGTCAATTTTTACGATGCATATGTGCAATATGAACGTGATCTGGCCGACTGGAATATGAAATACGCGCCGAAGCCGGTTTATGCCCCAGTTCCGACATCGAACATGGCCGCGCCACCAGCGGCGTCAACAGAGCCGTCTGCAAATCCCAGATGATTTTTTGGCTTAACCGGTGGAAGCAGCCTGCGCCTCGCGCACGTGATGGTCAGGCCATGCTGATATAATCGCGCATTGCGGCGGCTTCGGCCTCAATTTTGTCGATACGGTGCTTCACCAAATCGCCAATGGAGACAAAGCCGGCAAGGGTATCCCCTTGGATTACCGGAAGGTGGCGAATGCGCCGTCGCGTCATAAGTGATAAGGCCGATAGAATTGCCGTATCGGGCGAAACGGTGATGGCTGGTGCCGTCATTGTTTCCGCCACCGTTTTTGTCAGGAAAGCGGAACCATGGCGCGCGACACCGTAGACAATGTCGCGTTCGGAAAATATCCCGACAACGGCTTTGCCATCGACAACGGGCAGGGCACCAATCCGGTTTTCGGCAAGCCGTACGACCACATCACCGACACTTTCGTGCGGCGCAGCCGTGAACACATTGCCTTGATGGTTGGCCAATATTGCAGAAATCGTCATCGACTCTCTCCCTATGTCCTTGCCCCTGATGGAACTTATAGCATAAGGCGACCGTATCAAGCTATGACTCGTCCTTCCCGCCTCGATGATCCTGAATATGCCAACTTCGCATGGCGCCGTTATTGGCGGCTGATGCGTTGGATGTTTGGTGTGACATTGATTGTGACCGTGGGTGCGCTCGGGACATTTTGGTGGCAGAACGGGATGGTTTCCATCCACTTCTTCATCGCCACCGCCGGCGCAATAACCGGCGCAATCATGCTGACCGCAGCGCTGATGGGTCTTGTTTTCCTGTCAAGCGGGTCCGGCCATGATGAATCCATCGATGACCCTTTTGAAGACGAAGCCGACCGGTGAACGAGGCTGTTCGCAACCTTCCAAAACGGAATGACCCGGTTTTACGGGTTGTTCCGGGACCCGCCGATATCAACGCCAATGGCCACATCTTTGGCGGCTGGGTATTGGGGATGATGGATCAGGCCGGCGGTATCTTGGCTGGACGGATTGCTCAGGGCGCGTGCGCAACAGTGGCCATTGAGAAGATGGAATTCATCGCGCCGATTTTGTTGCGCGACATTATCTCCGTCTATGCAACGCTCGAACGGCGTGGCCGTACTTCAATGGGCATCCGCGTCGAAGTTATCGCGACTCGTGCGCGTGGCCAACAAGAGGTCAAAGTGACCGAAGGGCTGTTTACCTTTGTTGCCCTGGATGACGACCACAAGCCACGGGCACTGCCCGAAAGCTAGAGGTTGTCGCGCCATTCGTGTGCGATCAACGGCGGAAGGATTGATTATTCCGCCGCTGCAGCTTCATCATCGCCGGCCGGTTTAACGCGGCGGGCGCGTGGTTTGCGTTCGGGCTTTTCCATATCCGCGTCACTGTCGTTTGTTGAAATCGCTATCGACGGCGGTAATACGGCGAGATCAAGCCCTGCGGGCGCATCGTCTTTTTCTTCGCTGTGGTGGCGGCGCGGGCCGCGATTTGCCGATCGTCTATTGTCGGAACGATCGTTACGGTCGGCCCGTTCCGGACGACGTGCGCGGCTTTCTCGCTGTTGTTCGCGAGGCGCGCGCTCTTCGGTGTAGATATCATCTTGCAAAACGGAATCGGTGTCCATTCCATCGGAAGAACCTTGTTCGTCATAATTTTGCGAACGATCATCATTCTGCCAATCGTCGCGGTCTTCACGATTATCTTCGCGGGGACGACGTTCGCCTTGCTGTTCCTGACGCGCTTCCTGGCGGCCCCGGAAATCGGCCAATACGCGGAAATAATGATCGGCGAATTGCAGGTGATATTCGGCGTTTACGCGGTCACCGTTAAACTGCGCATCTTGCGCTAGCTTTTTGTATTTTTCGAGCATCTGGGCTGCGTTGCCGCGCGCACGATTGTCGATCTGGTTCTGATAGTCGAAACCGCTGCGGTTGTTATTTTGCTGGCGATTATTGTTGTTGCGACCGCGGCGACGATTGTTGCTTTGCTGCTGCCTGTTGTTGATATTCATCAGGGCTGACCCGTCCTCTTTTAACACTTAAAAATTGCAGGAAGCCCCGAAACCCAATCTTTGGGTTGCGCCAAGGTCGACCGAGACCTTGAAAAAATTTCCAACTGCGCTGGGGGCGGCTTCGCGCTATTCTCCGTGATTCACGGGTTTTGCTGCGACGCTTTTTAGCGTTAGCGGTTCGGTTGCGTGATTCCAAGCGAAAAGCGCAAGACGCGTGGATTGCCGGAAAGGTCGTGGGTTAATTCGGAGATTAACCCGGCGTCGGTGCCCAATTTTGCGACGGATTTTGACTGGTTGAATCCGATTTCGAAGACCGCGATTCCGGTGGTTTTTAGCAGTTTTTCGAGAGTTTTTAGAAGTATGCGATAGTCGCGCAGACCGTCGGGGCCGGCGAAGAGGGCGCTGTGCGGTTCGTGGCGGGCGACCATGTCTGCAAGCGGTGTTGCGTCCGCAATATAAGGGGGGTTGCACATAATGAGGTCGAATTGCCCCAAACCGTCGGCCCACCCGTCCAAAGTCCAATCGCGCTGTTCGAAGTATGCGCGGCCGTCCAGCCCAAGCCGTGCCGCATTGCCCGATGCAACCGCCAGAGCCGCCGCGCTGGCATCAATGCCCACTCCTTGCGCGTCCCCAAACACCGACAAAGCCGCCAGCAACAACGCGCCCGACCCCGTGCCAAGGTCGAGGATCCGCGCAGGCGCATCCCGCCCGGCAAAACCCGCAATCGCCACCTCAACCACCGTTTCGCTGTCCGCACGCGGGATTAGCACATCGGGCGTCACATGCAGGTCAAGGTCCCAAAATGCCTGCATTCCCGTGATATAGGCCACCGGTTCATCCGCCACCCGCCGCGCGAGATACGCCGCAAAGGCAGGGGGCACAGCAAGATCATGCATCCGCAACAACATCGCCGACCGGTCGATGCCCAAGGCATGCGCCATCAACAATTCGGCGTCGAGACGCGGGGTCGCGCTGACGGGCGTCAGGGCATCGGTCGCATCGCGCAGCGTTGAGGCAAGATTAGGGGCAAGGCCAGTCATACCCCGCCCGTAATGCCAATATAGGCATAAGCAAAGCCCCGTCCCGCGTGCATACTTCCACGCCCGTCCGGATCCCTCCCCCGGGCGGGGTCTTTATATGTAAAAAGCAATGCGGCGACCGGATGGATTGTCGCCGTAGTTCCCACTTCATTCGTCATCCTGAACTTGGTTCAGGATCTTACTTCCCACGTCGAAATAGTAAGATGCTGGAGCCGAAGGCGTGCATCGCACAAACAAGTTCAGCATGACGGGGGTGGTTTTTGGACGACAGGGGCTGTCGGGATGAGGGCACGCCCTTCTTCGTGCCTTTGTGGCTTTGTGTGAGATACATTGGCGCAGCTTCTGGCTTTGGCGGGGCGGTTTGTTCGCGCGCTATGGGCGCGGGCCCACCCCTAACCCAGTGGAGCCTCTCGGATCAGTCCGGGGGCCCACCCCTAACCCCTCCCGCCTGCGGGAGGGGAAACTTGGTGTGGTTTCCTACGCTTCATCCCGCTGCGGGGTTGACCGTCACGGGCCCAAGCTCTTTCAGGCAGGCCTGCAATTTGGCCATGCCTTCGGACGGGCTAGGCGGATTGGCGGCAAGGTCGGACATGCTTTTGCCATCCATCACCTTTTCGGCGGCACAACTGCACACTTGATTGACGTCGACCCCAATGCCTTCGGGAATTTGCTCGCTGGCGGCGGTGGTGCAGGTGGCGACGATGGATTCGCGCACGCTGACCTTAACCGTGTCGTTCAACGCGCTGCCTTCGCCGCACGCGGCCAGCGCGAGCGACAGAAATGCGACCGATAATATCCGTTTCATGGCTTTTCCTTTGTCCAGAAACCCCCGAACAGCAGATGTGGGCAGCGCGCGTTGCTTTACAAGCGCACGCCCATATAAAACCGCCTTATTTAAAACCGCCTTATTTAAAACCTAGGGCCGCGCGCATGATTTGGAATATGGTGTTCTGTTCAATCGTGCCCTTGAACAAATGCGCCTTTGGCCCGGCGGCGCGGGCGACGACATCTTCGCCGCTGTGCGTTTCGGAACCGGTGGGGATCAACGCCTGCTGCCGATAATTCAGCGCCTGCGTATCTTCTTTCAACGGGTCGGGGCGTGGCATGGCCGTGACCGCGCCGGGGCCGTTGATATAGCCCAAGGTTGTGTAACCCTTGCCATCAAAGGCCAAGGTTGATTTGCCTTTCTGGTCGACCACGGGGCCAAGGATCGGGTTCCCGCGTTCGGGATATCCCGCCATGGTAAATGTGTGGCTATGGTCCGATGTGACGACGATCAGAGTATCGCGCAGGTCGACAGTGTCCATCGCGGCTTTCAACGCATCATTCAGCGCCACGGTGTCCTGCAACGCGCGATAGGCGTTGCCGCCATGGTGGCCATGGTCAATCTTGCCCGCTTCCACCATCAGGACATAGCCCTTGCGGTTTTTGGACAGCATCGCGATCGCCTTCGTCGTCATTTCGGCGAGCGAGGGTTCTTTTGATCCGCTCGCGGTGCGGTCGGCGTCAAATTGCATATGCGATTGTTCGAACAGGCCAAGCAGCTTGTCGGTCTTTTTCGCGTCCACCGCAGCAAAGCCCTCGCTGTTCCAGACATAGGCGCTTTTGGGGTTCGCGGCCTGCCAGCTGGCGATCAGGTCCTTGCCATCGGCGCGCTTGCCCTTTTTGGTGGGATATTCGGGGTCAGCCGCCGTGTTGGGCATGAAATGCTGGCGTCCACCGCCCAACATAACCTCAAACCCATCACCATGCGGCCATTCGACCATTTGGCGGGCGATGTCGATGCAGCCTTCGGCCTTGGCCGCGGCGGGCATATTGGCGTCCACTTCCCAATCGCGTTGCGCGACATGGGCATAGGTCGATGCGGGCGTGGCGTGGGTGATGGTCGCGGTGGAGACAATGCCGGTGGCATATCCCTTGTCCTCGGCCATTTCGAACAAAGATTTGACCTTATAGGGTTCGGTCGCCTTGCAATTGTCCTCCACCGCTTGCGGACCAACGCCCAGAACGCCGTTCAGCGTTTTGACGCCGGAGACAATCGCGGTTGCGGTCGGCGCGCTGTCGGGCACCTGGCCATCATGCGAATAGGTTTTGACCAAGGCGGTGTGCGGCAGGCGGTCCATTTGCGCGACATAGGATTCGCCGTCGACGCCCTTTTTCTGCCCTTCAAAAATGCGCGCGGCGGTTAGCGTGGTGATGCTCATGCCGTCGCCGATGAAGATGATGACATTGCGCGCCTTGCGGTTGTTGGGCGTATCCGCCTCCAACCGGGCAAGCTCGGCTGCGCCAGCCTTCAGATAATCGTCACTGGTCGCCAGCGGCGGCGTGCCAATGGGCCGCGCAGGGGGCAGGGGCGCCGTCGCCGTCGCCGCCGCAGGATCCGGCGTCGCCGCATATTGCGCGAGCAACGGCGCGCCGATCAGGCAGGACGCCAACGCCAAAGACACAGGCAGGCCAGCGGACACAAAGGGCGAGACTTTACGCATTTTACTCTCCAAAAATGTTTCAGGCCCACACATCGCAGACGAAGATGACTGGCGCAAGACAGTGGGGGGTGTGGGGGGAGATTTTGGCGAGTGGGAGTGTGGCGGAGGCTTTTGAATAATTTATCCGCGACTTTATTTGATTAACTCTATTTGCAGCAGACTGGGGAGGTTGTTTCTAACTATGTACGAGATCGTTCATACGATCTCTATAGCGAATCAGTCGCTCGTTTACGTCTTTCATATCGCTCACAAGTTCGTCATAACTTGGAAATTCTTTTTGGATGTCTTGTGGGTGTAATTTTGCATCCTGATCGGTCGATAGTTTATGCTCATACCATCTTTTGAAACGTGCTTGCCATTTTGTTAAATGCGGCCTTAGTCCGATGTTCAAAACATTTATCGAAAGTAAAATAATCTGCTTTGTTGAATTGTTTCTCACTTTTTGAACCGGAATATCTTTAATAAGTTCTCTCGTTACTGCAAAAAAAACTATACCACGATTCATATATCTCAAAAATAACATCATCGTCGAAATCGATTGGCAATCCTATTTTTCGTGTACTCAGCTCCACCCAAATTTTATAAGCAACGCTTTTATCATTTATGTTCGGTTTGAATGTGAGTTTAGAGTTGCCGACCCCAAATTCTGCAGAATCTATTTCATAGGACCGACCCAGAACTGATCCTGTCCTACACCACCTAATTGCCAAGCTACTTGCGATTACGATAATCGGGATTATCCAAAACCACTTGCCGATGCGCACGTCAAAAGACCAGTCTTCGCCCATTGTGATCTGAATTAGCTCGACAAACTTTTTGGCCCCAGCATAATCAGCCATTTCGAACGCGCCGTGCTCGGGTATTGTCGATCAATGAGCTGGAATTTGACCGCGCCATATGGACTAATGCCGCAAGCTTACTGGGGTCACGATAAACATCTTCATACCATCCCCACACTGCAAAACCGCTATCGATATTGTCTTGAAGCCTAGCAGGTTTGATGCAGCCGTCGTTCACGATGGGAAGAGTCGGCAGCCGCAAACCAACTAAAGCATGCTGTTTTTGCAGGGTGGCCATTATTTCCCAGTCAACGAATTTTCGCAGATGGGTATCTGATCCACAAAGTACCACAGTGCAGGATGTGCCAGTCAGATAGTCTTCTCGAATCTTCCGCATTATGTATTCGGTATTGTCACTGTCAATTTGACGGTCCAGAGAATTGTCGGCAACCAAGCCGTAGGATTGCTGCAAAGCCACAGCCAACGCATTATAATAACCTTGATCATTTTTGTGATGGTAGCTCACAAAAATGCGAGGCTTCACAGGAATTTTTGTACCTAAACCGAAGTTTGTCCCCATCATTCCCTCGCCAGCCATTGACCTAGTTCCGTCGCGGTGTTCTGTTCTTCGTTTAAAACCATCCAAATGGGTTTAGAATAGGTGCTGTGGTCTCCCCAAACAATTCGATCGTATATGCCAAGATATTCCTGCCGGGTCCAAGAATTTTCGTTGGCTTTAATAACAGATGGAAAAATTGCGATGTTCTTTAGGTTCTTAAATCCATGAGCAAGACCGAGCTCCCATGGAACCCAACGACTATCTTTACTATTTTCGCTGGCGAGCAAGACAAATTTTTTGCTTACTTTTATCCTATCTCTAAGAGTGTTTGCAGTTTCTGTTGAAGTATATGGAGGTAATGACGGATCTATCTTATCAATGTAAACGTCTGCACCGTGATTTTGTAGTATACGAATTACGCCTGGAATTAGGTCTTCGTCCTTAGAAGAATGGGATAAAAAAGTCGCCGAACTTGGCGCTCGATTTTTAGCCTCTTCCAAAATGCGTTTTCGAGTTTGGGGTTCCAATTCAGTGCCCCAGCTCTTCAATTCTCGAACAGTAGTGTAAGTTATTGCCAAATAAAAATTTCCTTAATTGTAACGATTATAATAAATATAATTAAAAAAATGAAATTTATAAA
>DLOZ01000002.1:0-129317 GCA_002479765.1 Sphingomonadales bacterium UBA7471
AGCCGGTCAACCTTGTAAACCACGCCGTCAATATCATAAGGCAAGTCCGCCCGCTGACGTTCAATGCCCGCGTAATGGGCCAACGCATCATCGCTATGCGGCACGCGGACGAGCAATGGTGAAACCGGCACCCCCCACGCCCCGATGGCCGCCATCACGCCGCTTTGCGTCTCGGCTGGCAGGCCACTGACCTCACCCCATCCATGCGCAAAGAACCGCAACGGCCGTGACGCGGTAACCTTGGCATCTTTCTGCCGCAAAGATCCTGCCGCCGCATTGCGCGGGTTGGCGAATATCTTCCCGTCCTTCGCCTTTTGCGCCTGGTTTATCGCCGCAAAGTCAGACTTGGCCATATAGACTTCGCCGCGTATCTCGAAGATATCGGGCACATCGCCATGTAACTGCTGCGGGATGTCAGGGATATAGGCGACATTGGCGGTCACATCCTCACCGACGCTGCCGTCGCCTCGGGTTGCGGCCTGTACCAGCTGGCCCTTTTCGTATCGCAATGACAACGAAAGGCCGTCAATCTTGTCCTCCGCCGTCAACGCAACATCCGCATCAGGGGCGAGGTTTAGAAAGCGCCGGACACGCGCCACGAAATCGTGCACATCTTGCGCCTCGAACGCATTGTCGAGGCTCATCATGCGCTTGGCATGCGTGATTTTCTTCAGGCCTGAACCGTCTACAGCCGCGCCAACCAATTTATTGGGGCTGTCGGCGCGCACGAGATGCGGAAAAGCCGCCTCCAATTCGTTATTGCGCCGCACCAACGCATCATATTCCGCGTCCGAGATTTCAGGCGTGTCTTCGGCATGGTAGCGCTTGTTGTGATGGGCAATCTGTTTCGCCAACCGCATCAGCTCATTGGCAGCGTCTGCTTCTGTCACGCACCGGCTCCAACAAATGACAAGCGAACCCGCATCACACAACCTCCAACAGGCGTTTTGCTTGCGCGCGCGCTTCGTCCGTCACTTCTGCGCCCGAGAGCATCCGGGCGATTTCTTGGCTGCGCGCCTCATGATCCAGCAAGACCACGCCCGTGCGCGTTACCGTCCCTTGGCTCGATTTGGCGATGAAGTAATGCGCCTGGCCTTTGGCCGCGACCTGTGGGCTATGCGTGACCGCCAGCAACTGCGTATGTTGGGCCAAGCGTGCAAGCCGCTCACCGATGGCCGCAGCCACCGCACCGCCGACGCCACGGTCGATTTCGTCAAAGATAATCGTGGCTGCCCCGCCCTCTTCCGCCAGCGCAACTTTCAGCGCGAGGATGAAGCGGGACAGTTCGCCGCCCGATGCGATTTTGGCCAGCGGCGCAAAGGGTGCGCCGGGGTTTGTTGAAATCAAAAACTCGACGCGGTCCATGCCCGACGCGGCCCAGCGCTCTTCGGGAAGCTGCTCGACAGATGTTTGGAACTGTGCCGCATCCAGCTTTAACGGCGCCAATTCCGCCTTAACGGCTGCATCGAGCTTCGCTGCTGACGCGCGCCGCGTCTCCGACAGTGTTGTGGCGGACGTGACATAGGCCGCATGTTTTGCCGCGACCTCCGCCTCCAGCAGCGCGAGCCCCTCGCCCCCTGCCTCAATCGACTGAAGCTGCGCGGTCAGACGCTCCTGCAGGGCAATGATGCCGTCTGGCGCGACATTGTGCTTACGGGCCAGCGCGCGCAATTCGAACAGGCGCTCCTCAATTTCATCGAGACGTGCGGGTTCATATTCAATCGCCCGCGCAGCCGCGTTCAACTTGTCCTCGGCTTCACTTGCCTCAATCACAGCACGGTCAAGCGACGTCAATGCCTCTGCCAGCAACGGATGGGCATCCGCCAGTCGGTCAAGCTTGCGTGCCGCAGACCGGATAAGCGCAAGGCCGCTTTTGGGGCCATCAAAGCTTTCGAGCACCGCTTTCAAATCTTCGGCGATACGTTCGCCCTTTTGCATGTCGGACCGCTCGCCAGCCAGCTCCTCTTCCTCGCCGGGCTGGGGATTAAAGGCAGCAAGTTCCGCCACCGCATGTTCAAGCCACTCTTGATCGCGCGCTGCATTTTCCAACGCTTCGCGTGCGATATCAAGCCGCACTTTCGCCTCATGCCATGACGTGAAATTGGCCGCGACTGTTGCGGTGTCGCATCGGCCAAAGGCGTCAAGCAGCGCCCGATGCCCGCGCGGGTTTAACAAACCGCGATCATCATGCTGCCCGTGTATTTCAACCAAAGATGCGCCGACATCGCGCAGCAAAGCGGCCGAGCAAGGCTGATCATTTATGAACGCCTTACTGCCACCATCGGCCTTGACCGAACGGCGGATCAACAGCGGCTCGCCTATGTCGATTTCAATGTCATTTTCACCAAGCAACGCGACCACATTGGCTGGCGCATCAAAGCTTGCCGTCACTTGCGCCTTATCAGCGCCTGCCCGCACAAGGCCGCTATCGGCGCGCGCACCCAGTGCAAGGCCCAGAGCGTCCAGCAAGATCGACTTACCAGCGCCCGTCTCCCCGGTTAACACACCAAGGCCGTTTGCAAATTCAAGGTCTAGCGCCTCGATCAGCACCACATCGCGGATCGACAGCCCCGTTAACATGTCATTACGCGGCGGGCGCGTTCTTCTGCATCAGGTCATAGGCGCGCTGATACCATTTGCTACCGGGGTAGTTGGCACCCAGCACAGCCGCAGCTTTCTTCGCTTCTTCCGGCACGCCCATCGCCAAATAGCTTTCGGTCAGGCGGTACAAAGCCTCTGGCGTGTGCGTTGTCGTATCAAATTTGTCGATAACTTCGCGGAAACGCAAAGAGGATGCCAGCCACAAGGCACGGCGTTGATAGAAACGGCCGATTTCCATTTCCTTGCCCGCCAAATGGTCGCGCACAAGGTCCATTTTCAGCGTAGCGTCCGCGGAATAACGCGAATTGGGATAGCGACGCTGCACTTCACCCAATGCGGCTAATGCCTGCTCGGAAATCTTCTGATCGTGGGTCACATCGCTCATTTGTTCGTAATAAGACAAGGCGATCAGATAATATGCATAAGCCGCATCTTTGTTACCTGGATGGATCGACAGGAACCGGCGCGACGATTGAATCGATTCGCTATATTTCTGCGCCATGTAATAGCTAAATGCGCTCATCAGCTGCGCGCGGCGCGCCCATGGCGAATATGGATGCTGGCGTTCGACTTCGTCAAACAAAGCAGCAGCAACTTCATATTGTTTGTTATCCAGCTTGTCCTTTGCCGCGGTATATAACGTGTTGACGTCACGCGCGACATAACGGGTGTTGCTACCCGGCTTTGCACCACCGCCGCCAAGGCCAAGCATAGCGCAACCGGAAAGCAGGGAAACCGAAGCCAGCAAGCCAGCGGAGACAAGAATTTTTCTGTTCATGCGATTGTCCTTAGATACTCTTGGGGCCGTCGCCAAGGGTTTTGCGCATGTTAGTGCGAGATGCTGTATCGGGCATGAACTGAAGTCGAGACAGCGTCGGCGACAACCGGCTTTGGACCTTGGCAGCGGCCAATACCCCCAACGAAAAAGGGGCCACCGAAGCGACCCCTTTTCCTCTCCAATCCTTTTGCAGGATGTTCTGTGTCGATGGAAGCGCGCTGCGCGTGCCCACCCCTAACCCCTCCCGCCTGCGGGAGGGGAACTTAGGCTTAGTCCTTCAGGAATGCTGGAACATGGTCGGGATCGCCCCCGCCATTGTTTCCGCCTTCTGAACGCTCTTGGCGTGGACCACGGTCGCCGCGGCCTTCGCCCCGACCGCCATCACGACGCGGTCCGCGATCGCCACGGCCTTCGCCGCGTCCGCCGCCTTCACGACGGGGGCCGCGATCGCTGCGCTCGCTCTTTTCACGTGGCGGGCGTGTGTCTTCCAGTTCTTCACCGGTTTCCTGATCAACGACGCGCATCGACAGACGAACCTTGCCACGTGGATCGATTTCAAGAACCTTGACCTTAACGTCCATGCCTTCGCTGACGACGTCGGTAACCTTCTCAACGCGCTCGTTGCGCATTTCGCTGACGTGGACGAGACCGTCCTTGCCACCCATGAAGTTTACGAACGCACCGAAATCAACGAGATTGACGACCTTGCCGTCATAGATTTTGCCGACTTCAGCTTCTTCAACGATGCCGGAAATCCACTTACGTGCGGCTTCGATCTGCGAAAGGTCGCTCGACGAAATCTTGATAAGACCTTCATCATCAATGTCGACCTTGGCGCCAGTGGTGGCGACGATTTCACGAATAACCTTACCACCGGTACCGATGATGTCGCGGATCTTCGCTTTGTCGATCTGCATGGTTTCGATGCGTGGTGCGTGCGCCGACAATTCACCGCGGGCTTCGCCCAAAGCTTTTGCCATTTCACCAAGGATATGCGCGCGGCCTTCCTTGGCTTGGTTCAATGCAGCTTCGAAGATTTCACGGGTAATACCGGCAATCTTGATGTCCATCTGCATCGTGGTGATGCCTTCTGACGTACCCGCGACCTTGAAATCCATATCGCCCAGATGATCTTCATCACCCAAGATGTCGGAAAGGATCGCGAAATCCTTACCTTCAAGGATAAGACCCATTGCGATACCCGAAACCGGACGCTTGATAGGTACGCCTGCGTCCATCATGGCAAGGCTTCCGCCGCAAACCGACGCCATCGACGACGAGCCGTTCGACTCTGTGATGTCGCTGGTCAAACGGATTGTGTACGGGAACTCGTCCTTGGTTGGCAGCACGGGGTGCAGCGCACGCCATGCAAGCTTACCATGGCCAATTTCGCGGCGACCGGGCGCACCGAAACGGCCAACTTCACCAACACTGTAAGGCGGGAAGTTATAATGCAGCATGAAGCTTTCATAATGCAGACCGCCAAGACCGTCGATCATCTGCTCTGCGTCCTTGGTGCCCAAGGTGCAGGTTGCGATGGTTTGCGTTTCGCCGCGTGTGAACAAGGCAGAACCATGTGCGCGCGGCAAGAAATGCGTTTCCGAAACGATTGGACGAATTTGCGTGGTGCTGCGACCGTCGATGCGGGTGCCGTCCTTTAGGATAGCGCCGCGAACGATTTCCGCTTCAAGCTTCTTCATCAACTTGCCAGCGGCCAGCTGATCCTGGGGCGCCGCGTCCGCAAACGCCTCCTTCGCCTTTGCGCGTGCAAGGTTCAACGCGTTGCTGCGTTCCGACTTGTCGGTTAGCTTATAAGCTGCAGCAATATCCTTGCCGATCAGCTTCTTCAACTTGTCCTTGGCAGCGGTCAGGTCAGCCTGTTCCGCCATTGTCCAAGGATCCTTGGCAGCTTGTTCAGCAAGCTTGATGATTGCCTTGACGACTTCCTTACATGCGTCGTGCGCAAACAGGACGGCACCAAGCATGATGTCTTCCGAAAGCTCATTGGCTTCGGATTCAACCATCATCACGGCGTCATAGGTCGCTGCGACAACAAGGTCGAGGTCACCTTCGGCTACCTGCTCATCGGTTGGGTTCAGGATATATTCGCCATTCAGGTAACCAACGCGTGCCGCGCCGATTGGGCCCATGAAAGGAACGCCCGAAATGGTCATCGCAGCCGATGCTGCAACAATTGCCAAAATGTCAGGCTCATTCTCGCCATCATAGCTAAGAACTTGCGCAATTGCGTTGATTTCGTTGTAGAAACCTTCTGGGAACAACGGACGCAATGGACGGTCGATCAAACGGGAAACCAACGTTTCCTTTTCAGTCGCGCCGCGTTCCCGCTTAAAGAAGCCACCTGGGATACGGCCAGCTGCCGAATATTTTTCTTGATAGTGAACGGTCAATGGGAAGAAATCCTGACCATCCTTTACCGACTTCGCCGCGGTAACCGCGCAAAGTACAACGGTTTCGCCCAAAGACGCCATAACAGCGCCATCAGCTTGACGGGCAACCTTACCCGTTTCGAGTGTCAGGGTTTGTCCGCCCCACTCGATTGATACAGTTTTCGTATTAAACATAGATTTTCCTTTGACCCGCATGCCCTATGCGATGCGGGGCCTCAATTGAGCGGATGATCCGATCCGCAAACGGCCGGGGCATTTCAAAGCCCCCATGGCAGTCCAGCCTCATTGCCGGACACGCCCTTTTCCATTTTTCGTCATCCTGAACATGTTTCAGGATAACAAGAAACGGTCATTTGGTATCCTGAAACACGTTCAGGATAACCCAATACGTAAACGGCCCGCCGAGGCGGGCCGAACGATTGTGTTACTTGCGAAGGCCGAGCTTCGCGATGAGCGCCGCGTAACGGTCGCCATCGATTTTTTTCAGGTAATCCAAAAGCGAACGACGCTTGTTGACCATCTGAAGAAGACCACGACGCGAATGATTGTCCTTGTGGTGGTCTTTAAAGTGGTTGGTCAGCGTGTTGATACGGTCAGTCAGGATTGCAACCTGCACTTCTGGTGATCCGGTATCATTTGGCTCGCGTGCGTGCTCTTTGATGACCTGTGCTTTACGTTCTGCAGTAATTGACATATTTTTCCTTCGAACATCATGGAGTTAGGTTAAAGCCACGGACGGTTTTTAAGTCACCGTCGATGTTCTCCACCAGTGCAATAGGCCGCAAATCTGCGCCCCTCGCCCAATGTAGCCCATCTTTCATGGCAATCCCGGTCAAGACGCGACCCTGTTGGATCGCCCTTGCCTGTTCCGGGGAGAGATCAAGAGCCGGGATGTCGACCAGCCCTGCCTCTATCGGCAAGATAATGTCTTCTTGGGCCGCCCCTTGGCCGAATGCATTGAGTTTGTCCAGCGAAATCGCGCCATTCAGGGCAAACGGACCTGCGCGCACGCGGCGCAGCATAGTGACATGGCCGACAGTACCCAAAGCATATGCAATATCCCGCGCCAAGCTGCGTATGTACGTGCCTTTGGAAACGTCGGCAGTCAGGGTGACCGAACCCAAAAGCGCGTCACCCTGAACTTGTTTCAGGGTCTTACTTCCATCCCGTTCAAAGTAAGATGCTGAAACAAGTTCAGCATGACAAATGGTGAGTTGATGAACCGTCACGCCCCGCGACTTCATCTCGACCACTTCCCCTGCCCGCGCCAGATCATATGCGCGCTTGCCATCGATTTTGATCGCGGAATAAGCAGGTGGGATCTGTTCAATCGGCCCCGTGAATTGCGCCAGTGCTTGCTGCACCTGTTCCAGCGTGGGCCGCACGTCGGAAGTTGCAACAACCTCGCCCTCGGCATCTAGGCCGCTGGTCTCTGTCCCAAAGCAAATGGTAAAATCATATGTCTTGGACGCGTCGAGCATCCGGCCACATAATTTGGTCGCCTCGCCCAATGCGATGGGGAGAACACCGGTGGCGAGCGGATCAAGCGTGCCGCCATGCCCAACCTTGACCTTGCCAAAGCCGGCTGAACGCAAGTTGCGCTTTACCGCTGCAACGGCCTGCGTCGAACCCAGACCAAGCGGTTTATCGAGGATGATCCAGCCATGCATGCCCGCCCTTTAGGGCGCGGCGTAGCATCAAGTCAATTTGAAGGCGCGGCGACATCGCTGCCAGCGGCCAACACAGGGGGCATGGCTTTTTCATGATAGGCACGACGATATGCCTTTCGGTATGAGCGGCACAGGAAAAGTCAGCCTAAGCCGCGCGCCTCGTTAAAATGCTTCCGGCACATCGCAACGTAACGATCATCGCCGCCGATTTCGGTTTGTGCGCCATCGACAACGGCTTTGCCGTTCTCATCAACGCGCAAATTCATCGTCGCTTTGCGGCCGCAGTCACAGACGCCTTTTAATTCAACCAGACTGTCCGCGATGCCCAGCAATGCAGCGGATCCGGGGAAAAGTTCGCCCTGAAAATCCGTACGCAAGCCATAGCAAACAACAGGAATGCCGGCCTTGTCGGCCAAGCTTGCAGCCTGCCAAACCTGTTCTTTGGTCAAAAACTGCGCTTCGTCGATCAGCACGCACGCGAGCGGCGTTTCTGCGTGCTTATTGAGGACAGCACTTTCGATGTCCGTGTCGCTTTCAAATCGGCTGGCATCACCGGCAAGGCCAATACGCGAGCTGATGGCGCCGAAACCCGGGCGGTCATCAATAGCGGCGGTCCACAGCATCACCTGCATGCCGCGCTCGCCATAATTGAATGCCGCCTGCAGCAATGTCGTCGATTTGCCTGCGTTCATCGACGCGTAATAGAAATATAGCTTGGCCATTATTCTGCGCCGTCGCCGTCCGCGTTATCGGTCAAATCTTGTTGCACCTTGGGCTGCGCCAACAAGCCTTCGATATGCGTGGCTTGGTCAAAACTATCGTCCGCTAGAAATTTCAGCTTTGCCGCATATTTTATACTCACCCGCGAGGCGACTTCCTTTTGGAAAAACGCCGTATTGGTGCGCAGTGCCTTAAGCACCTTTTCTTCATTTGCCCCCAACAGCGGCTTAATGAATGCCGTTGCATGGCGCAAATCCGGAGACATCCGCACTTCGGTCACGCTGACGCTATGGCTGTTAAGGACATCGTCATGCACTTCGCCACGCGCGAGCAGTTCCGACAATATATGCCGGAATTGTTCACCTACGCGCAGCAACCGCACGGAACGGCCTTCGGTACCCGTGTCGTTATGCTTGGCCATAGAGCTCCCCTTTCAGGTTCGAGCTAAGCTCACAACGTCCGTTCACGTTCCTCGACTTCAAAGACCTCGAGCATATCGCCTGCCTTGACGTCGTTGGTATCCGCCAACACGACACCGCATTCGAGACCAGCACGCACTTCGTCGATATTGTCCTTGAACCGGCGGAGCGATGCAATCGTGGTTTTGGACACGATGACATCTTCGCGGGTAAGACGTGCATGAAGGCCCTTTTTGATGATGCCATCGGTGACCAGCAAACCAGCGGCCTTGTCGCGCTTGCCGGACTTGAACACGTCCTTGACCTCTGCGCGGCCAACAACGGTTTCGATGATTTCCGGACCAAGCTCGCCCGCCATTTCCTTGGCGATGTCTGCCGTCAGGTGATAAATCACATCAAAATATTTCAACCGGACCCGGTCACGCTTCGCAAGCGCCGCAGCCTTGCTGTTCGGACGCACGTTAAAGCCAATCAGCGGCGCATTGGACGCGGCCGCAAGCAGCATATCCGATTCCGTAATACCGCCAACGCCAGCCAACAGAACGCGAACCTTGATTTCGTCTGTGGAGATATTGTTGAGCGCCGTCACAATGGCTTCGACAGAACCCTGCACATCGCCCTTGATGACGACAGGATATTCCTTGGCCCGCGTCGCGGACAAATTATCAAACAGGTTTTCGAGATTTGGCGTGACTTGCGCGGTGCGCACCTTCGTCGACTTTTCCTTGCGGTACAGGGCAACTTCGCGGGCACGCGCTTCGTTTTCCACGACAGTCAAGACGTCACCAGCGGACGGCACACCCGTCAGGCCGAGCACTTCGACCGGCGTTGCCGGGCCTGCTTCGGGTACCTGTTGGCCCTTGTCATTAATCAGCGCGCGGACCTTGCCGCTTTCGGCGCCAACAACAAAGATATCGCCACGCTTCAACGTGCCGCGCTTGACCAGCACGGTCGCAACGGCGCCACGGCCCTTATCAAGCTGTGCCTCAACCACCACGGCTTCCGCCGCACGATCTGGGTTGGACTTGAGCTCCATGACTTCGGCCTGAAGCGCCAATTTGTCGAGCAGATCGTCCAAGCCAGTTTTCATGAGCGCGGAAACTTCCACGTCCTGAACATCGCCGCCCATCGCCTCGACAATGACTTCATGTTCAAGCAGACGTTCACGCACCTTTTGCGGGTTAGCGCCTTCCTTGTCGATCTTGTTGATCGCAACAATCATCGGCACATTGGCTGCCTTGGCATGCTTAATGGCTTCGATCGTCTGCGGCATAAGACCGTCATCGGCCGCAACCACCAGAATGACGATATCGGTAACCGACGCACCGCGCTGGCGCATTTGCGTGAACGCTTCATGGCCCGGGGTATCAAGGAAGGTGATGAGCGAGCCATCCTTTGTCTTCACCTGATACGCGCCGATATGCTGCGTAATACCGCCAGCTTCGCCCGAAACGACATTTGCGCCGCGCAAGGCGTCAAGCAGCGATGTCTTACCATGGTCGACATGGCCCATGACCGTCACGACGGGCGGACGCGCCTTCAACGTTTCTGGGGCGTCAACATCTTCGTCATGAACGATGTCGACGTCCGCGTCGGAAACGCGGGTGATGTTGTGGCCAAACTCTTCGACGAGCAATTCCGCCGTATCTTGGTCGATAGTCTCGTTGATGGTGACGGGCATGCCCATTTTGAAGAGGGCCTTGACCAGGTCACTGCCCTTTTCCGCCATACGGTTGGCCAGTTCCTGAACGGTGATTGTTTCAGGGACAACGACGTCGCGGGTCTGCTTGACCTGAGCCTGACGGTTACCGCCGCCATGCAAACGCTTTTCCTTTTCACGCGCACGCTTCAGCGCGGCGAGTGAACGCGCGCGCGCACCATCATCGCCCTCAAGCGCACGAGTGACGGTCAGCTTGCCCGACTGACGGCGATCATCCGCTGCACCGCGGGTTGGGCGATGCGGAGCTTTCTTGATCTCTTCACGCTCGCGCTCAGGGCGCTTGGGCGCTTCAACGGGTGTAAAGCGACGCGGCGCAGGTGCTGCGCCATCCATGTTGGTTTCTTCAACGACAGGATCAAATGTTTTAGGTTCAACCGGCGCGGCGGCAGCTGGCGGCGGAGGCGGAGCCGCTGCTTCTGTACGATTGGCTTGCGCACGCTGGCGCTCTTCTTCCGCACGCTGTGCCCGCTGTTCAGCTTCTCGCCGGTTATTTTCTTCCAGCATGGCCAAACGCGCTTCTTCAGCTTCGCGAAGCAGCTTTGCCTGACGCTCTTGACGGCTGAGCATGTCATTGCCCGTTGGACGGGGCGCTGGTGCCGCTGGAGCCGGCGCAGGTGCGGCCGCTGCAGCGGGTGGTGGCGGTGGTGGCGGCGCAGCTACTTCAGCCTCAGGCGCGTAACCGGGCTTACCGACAAGCTTCTTGCGCTTCACCTCGACGACAACTTTGTTTGTCCGGCCATGGCTAAAGGTCTGTTTGACTTCACCAGACTCGAGCGAGCGGCTCAAAGTGAGCGGCTTGCGCGTTAATGTCGGCTTATTGTTGGTATCATCACTCATCGAAACAGAACCCGTCCTTACTCAGTCAATTGCGGAGACGTCAGAAATATGGCTCCGCACGTCCGGAGCCGAAGCTGCGGAATCGAGGGGCGCATTACTGCATCCTTTGAAATTTAGCCAGCGTCCAAGATGATACATCACCCTATCTGCTGCTTTTTGGTCAATCAGTGCGACATGAACGGCATTTGACCGTCCCAGCGCTGCAGACAATGCGTCACGGTCGACGGGCAGTTTCAAACCACCCTTCCCGGTCCCTTCGGCATCTTCACCAACGCGCCAGGCCTGATCGCGCTTGCCACTGCCATCGGCGCTTGCGTCGGACGCATGCAAGAGCAAACGAACCTGCCCGCTGCGTGATGCAGAGTCGATCTTCTCAGCACCCAAGATAAGGTGCCCTGCCCGCGCTTCCAAGCCAAGCCGGTCGAGAAAAGCCTTTTCAAGGCCGCGATCGATGCGGCCGCTCAGATCATCAATGATGTCAATCTTGTCGGTTTTGAAGGCACGGCGCAGCAAACCAGCAAGCTTGCCCTTTTCCTGCGCCTTCGTCAGTTCTTCGCCGGATACGCCAATCCACGCGCCACGGCCCGGGGCCTTGGCAAATAGATCAGGCGCGATGCTACCATCGGGGCCGAGGGCAAGCCGGATGAGCTGGGCACGAGTCCCATGCTCACCTGACAATATGCACTTCCTTATTGGGGAGTGTCGGTTCTCATTGGGAGTCGTCCGCTGCAACCGCGTCCTCCTCTATGATATCCGAAGCTGGCGCGCTGTCTTCGTCGTCGAACCAGTGTGCGCGTGCGGCCATGATGATTTCATTGCCCTGTTCTTCCGACAATCCGAACATCGCCAAGACGCCAGCCTTATCTTCCGACCGATTGCGGCGCATTTCGCGATCGCTCCGTTCGTTGCGGCGCGGCTCACGTGCCTTTTGGATCAGTTCGTCGGTCGCCAAGTCAGCGAGATCATCAAGCGTCTTGATGCCGGCCTTACCCAGCACAACAAGCATCGCTTCCGTCAGAATGGGGAGTTCCGCAAGTGCGTCTTCAACACCCAATTCGCGGCGTTCATTCCGGTTGGCTTCTTCACGGCGATCAAGCGCTTCTTGTGCGCGGCTCTGAAGCTCTTCCGCCAAACCTTCGTCAAAGCCTTCGATAGCTGCGATTTCAGACGGATCGACATAAGCAACTTCTTCAAGTTCGCTAAAGCCTTCAGCAACCAGAAGCTGCGCCAAGGTTTCATCCACATCCAACTCTTGCTGGAACATTTCCGAACGCTCGACAAATTCCTTCTGACGCTTTTCGTTCGATTCCGCTTCGGTCATGATATCGATACCACGACCGGTCAGCTGCGACGCCAAACGGACGTTCTGGCCACGACGGCCAATGGCAAGACTCAACTGATCGTCAGGAACGACAACTTCGATGCGGCCTTCTTCTTCGTCGATGACAACGCGGCTTACGGTCGCAGGTTGAAGTGCGTTTACGATGAACGTCGCTGTATCTTCCGACCATGGAATGATGTCGATTTTCTCGCCCTGCATTTCCTGAACGACGGCCTGAACGCGGCTGCCCTTCATGCCGACGCATGCGCCGACGGGATCGATGCTGCTATCGTGGCTGATAACACCAATTTTGGCGCGGCTGCCGGGATCACGTGCGGCGGCCTTGATTTCGATGACGCCGTCGTAGATTTCGGGAACTTCCTGCGCAAACAGCTTCTTCATGAAATCAGGATGCGCACGGCTCAACAGGATTTGCGGGCCACGATTTTCGCGCTGCACCTTCATGATCAGCGCACGGACGCGGTCGCCACCACGGACAACTTCGCGCGGAATTTGCTGGTCACGGCGGATAACGCCTTCTGCGCGACCAAGGTCGACAACAACATGGCCGAACTCAACCGACTTTACGACGCCAGTGATGATTTCGCCCGTACGGTCCTTAAACTCTTCAAACTGGCGCTCGCGCTCTGCATCGCGCACCTTTTGGAAGATGACCTGCTTTGCCGACTGCGCATCGATACGGCCCAGATCAACAGCTGGCAGCGGATCAACGATAAAGTCGCCAACAACGGCGCCCTTTTGCAACTTGTCTGCTTGTTTCAGGTCAACCTGCTTGAAATAATCTTCGACATTTTCAACAACTTCCACAACACGCCACAGGCGAAGATCGCCGGTCTGCGTATCCAGTTTCGCGCGAATGTCATTTTCCGCACCGTAACGTGCACGGGCAGCGCGCTGGATGGCTTCTTCCAACGCCTCAATGACAATTGCCTTGTCGATCATCTTTTCAGCAGCAACTGCATTGGCAATTGCAAGCAATTCAGCCTTGTTCGCGGCAATCGTGTTAGCCATGTTCTTAGTCTTCCTGTGCTTCGTCGTGAATGGGATCTGTCTCAACTTCGTCGGCCCCATCGCTGTTAATGGGGGCAGTCGACGCAATAAGGCGGTCTGTCAAGAGCAGCTTGGCACTGCCGATATTGGAAAAGGCGAATGTCAATCGTCCGGATTTGCGGTCGTCGACATGAATATTGTCACCGTCGACGCCAACAATATCGCCACGGATATTCTTGCGGCCGTACATTGGTTCAGCCAGCTCAACCTTAACCTCATGACCTGCCCAATCGGTAAAATCGGCAAGGCGGGTTAATGGCCGGTCGATGCCGGGCGAGCTAACCTCGAGCCTGTACGCTTCGACAATCGGGTCAAGCTCGTCAAATTTGTCCGATATACGGTGCGACAACGCCGCACAGTCATCGATACCAAGCTGCCGCGTATCGGGGCGCTCGGCCATCACCTGCAAAGTCGGCTCGTCGCTGCCCTGCCCGCCGGTTTCAAACCACGCGACACGCACCAGCGCAAAGCCGAGCGCTTCTGCTTCGGGTGCGATCAACGCAGTCAGTGTATTGAGGTCAGGCAAATTCAGTCTTTCTTATACGGCATGCAAAGCTTGTGGCTGCCAGCCCCTAGTGGCGCTAGCCCTTCCAAGTTCTCACAATGTAAGGATGTCGGCCGTATAGCGCGGAACTCTCATATATGCAAGCCTCTTGCATATACGCCGGTCAGTACCCAACTGCGATCAGCGGATATTTGAGGAGCCTTTATATATGTCGAAATTATCATTCCTAATTGGCGCGTCTTTTTTGGCAGCGGCCTGCCAGCCATCCGTGAGTGATGCAGCCCCCACCGATAATGCATCGCAGCCGTTCGATGTCACGGTGATGGCGGATTTTGAAGAGCCTTGGGCGATGACATTCGTTCCGGGCACGCCATATGCGCTGGTGACGGAGAAGAAGGGCAAGCTGAAGCTTTGGAAAAAGGACGGTGCAGCGGTCGACGTCACGGGCGTACCCGCAGTCGCCTATGGCGGACAAGGCGGCCTGGGTGATGTGATTGTCCACCCCGACTTTGCGAAAAACAAGTTCGTTTATATTAGCTTTGCTGAAGCAGGCGAAGGCGGGTTTGGCGCAGCTGTCGCGCGCGGCAAGCTCGATCTGTCAGCTAACATCTCGGCATTATCCGACGTTCAAATCATCTGGCGTCAGGAACCAAAGGTTTCGGGCCAAGGCCACTTCGGACACCGTTTGGCATTTGGCCCCGATGGCATGCTGTACATCAGCAGCGGGGAGCGCCAGAAATTCGATCCTGCCCAAGATCTCAACCAAAATCTTGGCAAAATCGTCCGTTTGACCGATGGCGGCATGGTGCCATCGGACAATCCGTTTTACGACCAAGGCCGCGTAAAATCGCAAATCTGGTCCTATGGCCATCGCAATCCGCTGGGCATCGCCTTTGATGCGCAGGGGCGTTTGTGGAACCAGGAAATGGGGCCTGCGGGTGGCGACGAGCTAAACCTTGTCAAAAAGGCGGCCAATTATGGCTATCCTGTCGTTTCCAACGGCGATCATTATGACGGCCGCAACATCCCCGACCATTCGGCAGGGGATGGTTTTGAAGCGCCGAAGGTTTTCTGGAACCCGGCAATTTCACCCGGCGGCCTAATGATTTATTCGGGCAATATGTTCAAAGATTGGAAGGGCAGCGCATTTATCGGTGGCCTTGGCGCAAAAGCGTTGGTCCGCGTAAAATTGGACGGCGAGAACGCAACCAAGGCTGACCAATGGAATATGGACGCCCGCATTCGTGAAGTCGAACAGGGCCCAGACGGCGCCATCTGGCTGCTGGAAGACGAGCGCGCCGGATCGCAGGGCCGCCTGTTGAAGCTTACGCCAAAGGCATAAACCGTGCGGCGGCGCTTAAGGCGCCGCCGTTACCGTTCCTGTTAAGTCGGCAAGAAACGCGCGAACGCGCTTCGCATTCATACCCAGATCGCTTGTCCCGACCCGGCTAACCGATCGCATATCGACAATGCTGCCCTCGCCGGTTTCAGATGGACGAACGCGCAGGACTACATCATCCTTAAACCGAAAGAACGCGCTGGTCGCTGTAGCTTCAAGCCGCCCTTCTTCAGGTAGGGATATCGCAACGTCCCAGCCCCGCGCTTTGGCAAGACGCTCAGCCTTGGCAATAACCATGGGAACGGGTTCATTGCTGCGTACAGAGCGAATATCGCCATAAGCTTTTTGGTGCACCAAAGCCCAACGTTGCAGCGGTGTGAGGCCCCTCATATCTTTATCATCAGCACCGGGAATATTGTCGAGGTTATCGGCGCGCAAGGTCAAGGTCTGAAATGCCGGCGGGTCTGCCAAATCTGTCGAAACATCGTGGATCGCAGGCACGGTCAGTGCCGCCATCAAGAATGTTCCAACCCACGCAACATATGCAAGCGCAACACCCATACCGACCCATCGACGCGCACGCGGCGGCGGATTGGTGGCTTTACGCACGCGCCAGCCTTGCACGGCACCGATCAATATCGCGCCAAGACCCAGCAAAAACGCGCCAGCGACGCCCTTTAATCCGGACGTATATTCCCAAAATCCCCAACCGGTTCCAACCGCAGAGGCAAGTCCCCATATAAGCGCGCCAACGCCGGCGGATAGGACAATATAACCCCAATAGTCGATCGTCTTAAGAACAGGCTCGCCCTGTTGCGGGGACGCCGAAAACGCTTGCGCATTATTGGTATCCTGAGGAATGTCTTGATCGTTCACCATATTCTCTCCTGCGCAGCATTCGGCAATTCGTTCAGGCTAAACGATGTTCCGGCCAAACGCAATTTGCCAAGATGATATGTTAAGATCATCGATAATCGATTGGACAAATGCTGGCTGCAATGACAGGGGGCCGCATATGTTTCGTCCATTTTCCCTCTCGTGTGATTGATCATGCACGCAACGGCACTCTCGAACCTTGCCGAAGGCGTGGTCGACGCGTTGTTGGATGATGCCTTTGGCCTCGACCGCCATCAACGCACCGCTTATCTGTTGCGTAAGGGCATGTCCGCCATTGGCCATTTGTCGCTCGGCATCTTGGACGGCGACGAGCTTGTCGGAAGCATCCAATGTTGGCCAATATGTGTCAGCGACGCCGCCTTGATATTGGTCGGCCCGGTCGCTGTCGCCAGTCACCGTCAGAATGCCGGCATTGGGACAAAGCTTATGCACCTGATGCTCGATGCAATTCGCGCGGACGATGCACCGATGGTGATGATTGGCGACCCTGAATATTATGGGCGATTTGGATTTAGCGCGGAACGCACATCGGGTTGGACATTGCCCGGCCCGTGGGAACCGCGTCGACTGTTGCTGCGCAACCCGGCAATGCTGGCCTTGCCGGAACATGGCGCGCTTGGTCCAGCCGACTAAGCTTTGACGACCGTCCGCTTTAGCCGTATCGCCAATCTATGCCTTACGAAGCCCCTGATCTCGCGAAACTGAGCCTTTCGGACATTGCCGACCTTGTGGCCACGCGAAAGCTGCCGCCAGTCAAAAGCTGGACGCCTGAACAAACAGGCGACAGCGAGATGCGTATCGCTGCCGATGGCAAATGGTATCATCAGGGCGGTGAGATCAAACGTCCTGCAATGGTCCGGGCCTTTTCGAGCTTGTTGTTGTGCGACGCCGATGGAAAGCACTGGCTGGTCACGCCGCAGCAGAAGCTGTCCATTGCGGTCGATGATGCGCCCTTCATTGCGGTTGAGCTGCAAAGCGAAGGCGAAGGCAAAGATCGGACTCTGGCGTTCCGATTAAACAGCGACGATCTGGTCTTTGCAGATGCCGACCACGCCATCGAAATGCGCAATGGGCTGCCCTATTTGCATGTGCGCGGCGGGCTTTGGGCAAAGCTCACACGCCCCGTCTACTACGAACTTGCCAACCTTGCGCTTGCCGAGGATCCCGAAGGCGTCACGATCTGCAGCAAAGGTGCGCAATTTAGCTTGATGGCGTCCGCATGAATTGGCGACACCGCATTCATAAGGCGCTCGATCCGGCGTTGGATATCGAGATTGAGGATGAGCGCTACTTGGGTGGCACGGTTCAACACCGTGCCGCTGCCGTGCTTATCCCGATAACCGACCGCGCCGAGCCGGGCGTTATCCTCACCCAACGCCCGGCATGGCTGCGCAGCCACGCCGGCCAAGTCGCATTTCCCGGCGGCAAGGTTGATGACAGCGACGAAAGTTCGATCTTTGCGGCATTGCGCGAAGCAGAAGAAGAGCTGAACATACCGCCAGCCCGTGTCGAGGTCATCGGCGTGGCCGACACTTATTATTCAGGCAGCGGGTACAGCATTGCCCCCGTTGTTGGCATCATTCCACCTGACCTTGAGCTACAGCCCAACCCGCAAGAGGTCGAAGACTGGTTTGAAGTCCCACTTGCGTTTCTGCTTGATCCTGCCAATTCCATCAAGAAAGAGGCCAACTGGAATGGGCAGCAGCGTAGCTATTACGACATGCAATGGGGTGAACGGCGGATATGGGGCGTAACGGCGGGGATAATCGCCAATCTGGTACGGCGGCTGGTATGATTGCGGCACAGCTTCCCCATGCCGAATGGCAACAGGCCCCGGGCCTGAAAAAGGTGCTGGCGCTGCTGGCCGATTCTTATGGTGGCCCTCGATATGTTGGCGGCGCTGTGCGTGACACATTGTTGGGGCTGCCTGTTTCGGACGTTGATATTGCTACAGCATTGTTGCCTGAAACGGTCATGGACCGATTGGAAGCGGGCGGCGTCAAAGCCGTTCCGACGGGACTGGACCATGGCACAGTTACGGCGGTGGTTGACGGCAAGAATTACGAAATCACCACATTACGCCGCGATGTCTCCACCGATGGTCGACGCGCGACGGTGGCTTTCGCAACAGACTGGCGAGAGGATGCCGCACGGCGGGATTTCACGATCAACGCGCTGTATGCCGACCCACAAACAGGAGAGGTTTTCGATTATTTCGGCGGTTTAAGTGATCTCAATAACGGCTGCGTTCGCTTCATTGGGGACGCAACACAGCGTATCGCCGAGGATTTTCTGCGCATATTGCGGTATTTCCGGTTTCTTGCCCGATTTGGCAGCGGTCCGGTGGATGCAGACGCAATCCATGCCTGTGCGCAAGGTGCGCACGGGCTGACAGCGTTGTCGCGCGAGCGCATTGCGCAGGAACTGGCCCGGTTGCTGTCGCTCAAAAACCCAGCCGCGTCTGTCAGTCTCATGATCGACAATGCTATTTTTACGCCCTTTCTTCCCGAACTTTGCAGCAATGCCCACGGCCGACTGCAGAGCCTTTTGGAACGCGAGCAATTGTACCATCAACCGCTCTCGCTCCCTGCCCGGTTTCTCAGCATATTGGTGATAGATCCCGTCGCGGTCGACAAAGTGGCGGCACGGCTGAAGCTGTCGAACAAAATGCGCGAAAATCTCGCCAACCGGTTGAACGCTGGCATGCCATCGGAAGGCAATATCCGCGCCATCGCTTATCGTTTTGACAATGACACCGCGCGCGATGTCGCCATGTTGTTTGCGGACGACAATGCTCTGCCGCAATGTCTGGCGCGCTTGGATAATTGGGATAGCCCCATCATGCACATCAAAGGCGGCGATCTTATCAAAATGGGGTTACCCGCTGGTCCACTCGTGGCGAAAACCTTGCAAGAGCTGGAGGCTTTCTGGGTTGCCGAAGATTTCCCGGTTTCGGACCGCCAGTCCGAATTGGCGCTTCAGTGTGTCGAGGCAGCTAAGTCAGCGGCCAAAAAGGCATAAGCCGCATCTTCGGGCAAAGGCCGCGCATAATAATAGCCCTGCCCAACGGAGCAGCCAAGACGGCGGAGCAACTGCGAAATCTCAATATTTTCAACGCCTTCCGCCGTTGTCTTCATACCCAATACCCGCGCGAGCGACAGGACAGTGCGCACGATCGCCCGCTTATCTTTGTTCACCAACATTTCCGATACAAAGCTGCGGTCAATTTTCAGAACATCAATCGGGAGCTGCTGGAGATAGGCCAGATTGGAATAACCGGTGCCAAAATCATCCATCGCAAGATTGGTATCCAGCCCCTTCAAGGCATCAAGCAACGTCTTCGCGCCAGCCGGATCATTGATAAACGCACTCTCGGTCAGCTCAATTGTCATCCGGTTGCCATCAACATTCGCGCCCTTAAGCGCCGAAGACACGGCATCCACCACATCATCGCGCTGCATCTGCACGGCGGACATGTTAACAGACACTCGGAAATCTTGTTGCCCGCCCGATCTGCTGTCCCATCGCGAAATTGTTTTCGCCGCTTCTTCAAGTGCCCAGCGGCCAAGTGGCACGATTAAGCCGCTTTCTTCAGCCACAGGGATGAAGTCGACAGGCGATATCGGACCAAGGTCGGGATGATCCCAACGCGCCAGCGCTTCAAAGCCGCTTAACGAGCCACACTCAAGGTCCACCAACGGCTGATAATGCAGGACAAGTTCGCCGCGATTCAATGCGCGCCGTAGGTCGGTCTCAAGGCTGAACCGGCGCCGTGCAGTATCAACCGCCCCCGCCGCATATAATTCGAAGCGCTTCGACGATTTGGCGCGCTTCAGCGCAATTTGGGCATGGCGCAATGTATCCGTTGGATCATCCCCCACACCACCGGTCGCCGCAGCGAGCGCACATTCAACCTGAATCTCCAAATCCGAAAGCTGACATGGATCATTAAATGCGTCACCCAGACGTTGGACAATGGCCGCGACGTCATCCGACCCTGAATCTAACTGCGCAAACAGGGCAAATTCATTGCCGCCAAGCCGCCCCAGAATCTCATTACTGCGAATGCGCGCATTCAGCCGGTGGGCGGCGGTGATGAGGAGCTCGTCTCCGGCAATCGCGCCTACCGATTCATTCACCCGACTGAAGCGCGCCAAGTCAACGAGGATGATGGCATAATTTTGCGACGAACCCGATTTCCGCATCTCTGCAACCGCAGCGTCAACCCGTTCTTCAAAACCGATGCGGTTGCAAAATCCGGTCAGGCTATCGCTCATCATTTCGCGGCGCAGGTTAACCCGGCTGATGGCTTCGGCGGTGCGGTCAACCATCGATAGTAGAAACATGTCATCACCATCGCCGAAACGGGCGATGCTGATTTCCAACTCACGCGGATGAACGGCATCGTCCGATCGCCAGCATTCGAAATGTGTCTCACGGTCTGCGTCGAGCATCGCCAACGCCCGGTCACCCAACAATGCCATGTCAGGTTTTGCTTGCCCCCCAAAGCCAAGCATCAGGTCGTCAAACGTCCTGTTGCTGCGGACCAGATGAACTTCATTTTGAACGGTGCGAAATATGGCGCCCGCGATGGGCAATGAGGAAAGCCAGTTAAACTCTGCCCCGCCTATGGCTACGACCGCCCTGATATCAGGGTGTTTTTCGACTAAAACGGGCGAGCTGGCGCTGTTCATTACGCGGCGTTATGCACACCGATTGTAAAAGATGTTCACCCCGTGCGTGGTTAATTTTCATTAAACCTTAATCGAAGCGGTTATTCCTTGGGAAACCTTGCGGCGGAAGCCGACCCGCTGCGCCGCGCGCTACACGCCACAAGGACATGTCGTTTTCCGTGCGCATCCGGCCGCTATCGCCGCCCATCGCCCAGCTGAGCCCTTCGCTCATCTTAAAGCATACAGCATCTGCAAGGCCGCCATCCTTATAACGCTGCAAGGTAACCCCCTGCCCCTTGGCCATTTCGGGAATTTCACTGAGCGGGAAGACCACCAATTTGCGGTTGTCACCCACTACGGCAACATATTGGTCTTTCAACGTCGCCTCATCCATGGCCTCTGCGGGAGCAAGGCGAACCACCGAGAGCTTCGCGCCCGGTTTCAACGTAACGACGCCGCGTCCTTTGCGGGTTTCGGCGATAATGTCGCTCATCCGCGCGATAAAGCCCTTACCCGTTGAAGCCGCGATCAACAGGCGCCCGTCTGCGACTGCGGGGAACGCGGCAACGATATCGTTCCCCGTTTCGATGTCGATCATTGTGCCAACAGGTTCTCCGAAACCGCGAGCACCGGGGAGCTTGTCCGCACCCAAGGTATAAAAACGGCCATTCGCTGTTGCGATCAGGATCTTGTCTGTCGTCTGCGCATGGAATGCAAAGGCAGGGCCATCGCCTTCCTTAAACTTGAAATCAGCACGCGCAGACAGGTCCGCATGCCCCTTCATGGCTTTAATCCAGCCACGTTTTGACATGATAACCGTGACAGGTTCGCGTTCGACAAATGCCTCGAGCGAAATCTCGCGCGCTTGCCCTGCTTCTTCCAAGCTTGTGCGGCGCCGGCCCAGTTCGGTATCTTCACCGTAATTTTTGCGCAGCGCAGTCAGGTCTTTTTTCAACCGCGTCTTTTGACGCGCGGGGCTTTCGATAAGCTTGACCAGCTCCTCGCGTTCCGCTTCCAAGCCCTCAAGCTCGCGCCGTAACTCCATTTCTTCCAGCCGGCGGAGCGAACGCAAACGCATGTTAAGAATAGCTTCGGCCTGCCGGTCATTGAGCTGGAACTCAGCCATCATAACGGGCTTTGGTTCATCTTCGTTACGGATGATTTCAATGATGCGATCAAGGTTGAGGAAGGCAATGATATAACCCTGAAGCAATTCAAGGCGGCTATCGATCTTTTCCAGCCGGTGCTGCGATTTGCGCACCAGCACTTCAATTTGGTGCGCCAACCAGCGGAGCAAAACTTCGCCCAAGCCCATGACCTTTGGCGTCCGGTCGGCATCGAGCACGTTCATGTTCAACGAAAAACGTGTTTCAAGGTCCGTGAGGCGGAACAGCGCATTTTTCAGATCTTCGGGATCCACATTGCGGCTTTTGGGTACAAGCACGATACGAACGCTTTCGTCACTTTCGTCACGGATGTCGTCCAATATGGGCAGCTTCTTATCGGCAATCAGTTGCGCGATTTGCTCAATCAACTTGCCTTTTTGTACCTGATACGGAATTTCCGACACAACAAGCTGCCACGTGCCGCCGGGCAGTTTTTCGACGCCTGTGGGTTCCCAGCATTTCTCGCTGTCCTGCCAGCCATTTGAAAAACGCGCGCGCACGCGCATCGCACCGCGACCGCTTGCATAGGCTGCACTTATAATCGCAGGGCTATCTACCAGCACGCCACCTGTTGCAAAATCGGGTCCCTTGACGATTTCCATCAACTGCTCGTGACGCGCCTGTGGCTCATCAATTAAGAGCATGGCCGCATCGATAATCTCCGCCGCATTATGCGAAGGAATGCTGGTCGCCATGCCGACGGCGATGCCACTTGCACCATTTGCCAGCAAATTGGGGAACAGGCCGGGCATAACCTCAGGCTCTTCGTCTTCACCATTGTAGGTGGGGCGAAAGTCCGTGGCGTTCTCATCAAGCCCGTTCATCAGCTCGATCGCTGTACGCGTCAGACGCGCTTCGGTATATCGATACGCCGCCGCATTATCGCCGTCGATATTGCCAAAGTTGCCCTGTCCGTCCACCAGTGGATAACGCAACGAAAAGGTCTGCGCGAGCCGGACCATTGCGTCATACACGGACTGGTCGCCATGCGGGTGATATTTACCGATAACATCGCCGACAACACGGGCACATTTTTTATACCCGCTCGCTGGATCAAGCTTGAGCAAACGCATTGCCCATAACAAACGCCGATGCACCGGTTTCAACCCGTCGCGCAAATCAGGAAGCGACCGCGCGGTGATTGTTGACATCGCGTAGATCAGATAGCGTTCCGACAAAGCCGCATCAAACGGCGCATCGACAATTGCGTCAAATGGATCTTCGGCTGGAGCATCAACTATGTCAGACATAATTGACCCGATAGCGAGCGAACCCGCCGCCGCAAAGCAACGATTTCAGCAATCCACAGCTTAATGCGCACGGCGCAATATGTTGCGTTGCAATAAAGACACATTTGCGGTGGCAAATTAGTGTCTGCACGCGCGATTTGACCGGCGAATATCGCAATCGGACCTGTCATCTTTCAAGGTGGTAACTTTTTGTGCACTTCAGGCGCGCCATTTTTGACGCCTTGCGGTCTGCCTGCTAACGGGGCGACGACTCCCGATAGCAGCAGAAAGCGACCAACATGATCCCACGTTATTCCCGCCCCGACATGGTGAAGATTTGGGAGCCTGAAAACCGGTTTCGCATTTGGTTCGAAATTGAGGCACATGCCACCGATGCACTGGCCGAGCGCGGCGTTGTTCCCGCCTCTGCCGCGCAAGCGCTTTGGAAATGGTGGGACACCAACCCAGCTATCGATGTTGCAGCCATTGACGCGATTGAGGCCGTCACAAAGCATGATGTCATCGCGTTCCTGACATGGGTCGCAGAGCAAGTGGGCGACGAAGCGCGTTTCATGCATCAGGGGATGACATCATCCGATGTGCTCGACACCTGCCTTGCGGTTCAGCTCACGCAAGCGACCGATCTTTTGCTCGCCGACATGGATGCTTTGCTTGCCGCAATTAAAACGCGCGCCATGGAGCACAAATTTACGCCGACCATCGGCCGCAGCCATGGTATTCATGCGGAACCCGTCACCTTCGGCATGAAGCTTGCGCAAGCCTATGCCGAATTCGCACGTGGCCGTGAACGCCTTGTGGCTGCCCGCGCTGAAATCGCGACATGCGCAATTTCAGGCGCAGTCGGCACCTTTGCCAATATCGATCCGGGCGTTGAAGCGCATGTTGCGGCAAAGCTTGGCCTTGCGATTGAACCTGTATCCACGCAGGTCATCCCGCGTGACCGCCATGCCATGTATTTCGCAACGCTGGGCGTTATCGCCTCGTCCATTGAACGCCTCGCGACCGAAGTGCGCCATTTGCAGCGCACCGAAGTGCTTGAGGCGGAGGAATATTTCTCGCCGGGTCAAAAGGGCAGCTCCGCCATGCCGCACAAGCGCAACCCGGTGCTCACGGAAAACCTGACGGGCCTTGCCCGTATGGTGCGCGGCTATGTGACGCCTGCTCTGGAAAATGTCGCTTTGTGGCATGAACGCGATATCAGCCACTCAAGCGTTGAACGCTATATCGGGCCGGACGCGACAATCACACTCGATTTCGCCCTTGGCCGGTTGACGGGCGTGATTGATAAGCTGCTGATCTATCCTGAACGGATGCAGAAGAATCTCGACCGCATGGGCGGCCTTGTCCATTCCCAGCGCGTGCTCTTGGCGCTCACGCAGGCTGGTATCAGCCGCGAGGACAGCTACCGCATCGTTCAACGCAACGCGATGAAGGTTTGGGAATCCGACGGCGCAGAATCACTCATGGAGCTTTTGAAGGCCGATGCAGATGTGCGCACGAAAATGTCCGCCGAAGAAATCGAAGACCGCTTCAATCTCGATTACCATTTCAAACATATCGACACCATTTTCGAACGGGTATTTGGCTGAGCCTTAGCCGCCGCCAACGCGCGCGGCGGCATAGGTTGTTGGATAGCGCTACCCAAAGGCAAAATCTTGTCATAAGGTGGCAAGACAAGAAGGAGCGGCGGACCGATGCGATTTTTGAAGATACTCATTTGGGTAACGATCATTATCGGGCTTATCGTGTTCGCGACCAACAACTGGGTGCCGGTGTCGGTCAGCCTGTGGGGTGGCCTTCGGCTAGACACCAAATTGCCGGCGTTGGTCATCGCAGCGTTTCTGATTGGTTTTGTGCCGCTTTACTTCGTGCATCTTACGCAGGTGTGGCGCATGAAAAGACGCATCATGACGCTTGAGGCAAACCAACGCGGCTCAGCAGTGCCGCCACCGCCTCCAGTGTCCCCTCCCCCTGCATACACCGCTGTGGACATGATATGACCAACCCGATTTTCGTCGCAATCGACACCCCTTATCTGGATGACGCGCTGGAATTAACACGGCGTATTAAGGACCAGGTCGGCGGGATTAAGCTTGGCCTCGAATTTTTCTGCGCCAACGGACATCACGGCGTGCACGAAGTGCAAAAGCTTGGCCTGCCGATCTTTCTTGATCTAAAGCTGCACGACATTCCCAATACCGTTGCCAAGGCGATGCAGGCGATTAACACGTTGGAGCCAGCCATTGTCACCATCCACGCAGCCGGTGGCCGCGCGATGATGGAAGATGCCAAGGCGGCGGCCGGTGCGCATACCAAAGTTGTCGCCGTTACCGTTTTGACCAGTCTCGACGACCATGACCTTAACCGTGTCGGCGTGTCCGACAGCGCAGACCTTCAGGTCGCCCGACTGGCGGCATTGGCGCAGGAAGCCGGGCTCGACGGCATTGTGTGTTCGGGCCATGAAGTAAAATCCGTGAAAAAGAATTGGAAGGACGGGTTTTTCGTTGTTCCGGGTCTTCGCCCCGCCGGTGGTACCAGCGCAGATCAAAAACGCACCGTTACCCCGCGTCAGGCACGCGACGATGGCGCAAGCATATTGGTTATCGGCCGGCCCATTACCAAGGCCGAAAGCCCAGAAGATGCAGCACGGGCCATTATGGGGACGCTGTAACGTAAGGCACTGGCACAAAATCACCAGCGGTCAACGAAGTTCAGCATGACGGAAGCCTTCGGGTTCGCTAGTTAGCCAGCATGCAAACGCAAATCAAAATCTGTGGCCTGAAAGACGAAGCCAGCATTGATGCTGCGGCAAAAGCTGGCGCCACGCATGTTGGCCTTGTCCATTTCGAAAAAAGCCCGCGCCATGTCGCGCTTGAACAAGCCGCCGCGTTGCGGATGCGCGCACCCGCAAACGTAAAGGTCGTCCTGCTGCTCGTAAATGCCGAGCCCGGTTATGCAACCAAGGCTATCGAAGTGGTTAAACCCGATATTGTGCAATTTCACGGATCGGAAACGCACCAATGGTTGCGCGCTTTAAAAGGCGCGGTCGACATCGAAATCTGGAAAGCCTTTGGCGTGAAGGACGCCGCAACGCTTAAGGATGCTGACCAATATGAAGGCGCGGCGGACCTCATCCTTTTTGACGCGCCGGCCCAAGCATTGCCCGGGGGCACGGGCACGCGGTTCGACTGGTCCTTGCTCACACAGCATAAGCACAAGCTGCCTTGGGGCCTTGCCGGTGGCCTGAACCCCGACAATGTTGGTGAAGCCCTGCGGCAAACACGTGCGATATTGGTCGATACCTCGTCTGGCGTTGAATCCGCACCAGGCATCAAGGATATGGACAAGATTGCGGCCTTCTGCCAAGCGGTCCGCAACCATGACCACAGCTGAACCCACACCAAACTCATTCCGCAACCAACCCGACGATCGCGGCCATTTCGGCCAGTTCGGCGGGCGCTATGTCGCCGAAACGCTCATGCCGCTCGTGCTGGATCTCGAACGCGAATATCGCGCCGCGAAACAGGACCCGGCCTTTGCGGCGCAATTCGACGATTTGCTTGAGCATTATGTCGGCCGCCCTTCGCCATTATATTATGCCGAGCGCCTGACCGAGGAAGTCCGTAAAAACGCTCCCGCAGGCAAAGGCGCGCAAATCTGGTTCAAACGTGACGAACTGAATCACACCGGCGCGCACAAGATCAACAATTGCATTGGCCAGATATTGCTCGCCATCCGTATGGGTAAGACGCGGATTATTGCCGAAACTGGCGCTGGCCAGCATGGCGTTGCCACGGCAACCGTATGCGCGCGCTTTGGCCTGCCCTGCTTCATCTATATGGGCGCAAAGGACATCGAACGACAGCAGCCCAATGTGTTCCGCATGCGCTTGTTGGGCGCGGAGGTCATTCCCGTCACCAGCGGTGCTGGCACGTTGAAAGACGCGATGAACGAAGGGCTTCGCGACTGGGTCGCCAATGTCCACGACACATTCTACATCATTGGCACGGCCGCTGGCCCACATCCGTACCCTGAGTTGGTCCGTGATTTCCAAAGCGTCATCGGCAAGGAAGCGCGCGCACAGATGCTGAGCCGCATCAACCGGCTGCCCGATTTGTTGGTTGCAGCCATTGGCGGTGGTTCAAATGCTATTGGCCTGTTCCACCCGTTTTTGGACGACAAAGACGTTCAAATGCTTGGCATTGAAGCGGCGGGTCATGGTCTTGAGAAAGAACATGCTGCCAGCCTTGCGGGCGGCCGCCCGGGCATCTTGCACGGCAACAAAACCTATTTGTTGCAGGATGACGATGGCCAAATCGCCGAAGCCCATTCGATTTCGGCTGGCCTCGATTATCCCGGCATTGGCCCAGAGCATAGCTGGCTCAAGGAAATCGGCCGCGTTCGTTACGACAGCGTGACCGACACAGAGGCGCTTGCCGCGTTTCAGCTGCTTTGCCGCACCGAAGGCATCATCCCAGCGCTGGAGCCTGCCCATGCGATTGCAGCGGTTGAACGCGAAGCGAAGAAGATGGACCGCGACCAGATCATCCTCGCCAATCTCTGCGGGCGTGGTGACAAGGATATCTTCACCGTCGCTGAGGCTTTGGGGACTTCGATATGAAAGGCTCGACTTTCGTCATCCTGAACTTGTTTCAGGATAGCGCACAACGGTCGCATGTTATCCTGAAACCCGTTCAGGATGACGAGAGGTTGGCTGCATGACCCGCCTCTCCACCGCCTTTTCCAAACCGCATCCAGCCCTCGTCGCCTTCATCACTGCGGGTGACGGCGACACCGCAGCCAATCTCGACGCACTCGTCGCGGGTGGCGCGGATGTCATTGAGCTTGGCATGCCATTCACGGACCCGATGGCCGACGGCCCAGCCATTCAGGAAGCAAACATCCGCAGCCTGAACGCTGGCACCACGACGGCGGATATCTTCGCGCTCGCCTCAGCCTTCCGCAAACGCCATCCCGACACGCCCTTGGTTCTGATGGGTTATGCCAACCCGATGACGATCCGTGGCGGTGATTGGTTCGCGTCCGAATGTAACAAAGCGGGCGTCGATGGCGTCATCTGCGTTGACATTCCGCCTGAGGAAGACCCCGAGCTTGGCCCTGCCTTGCGCAGCGCGGGCATTGACCTCATTCGTCTCGCAACGCCCACCACAGACACCGCGCGCTTGCCCGCCGTCCTAAATGGCGCATCGGGCTTCCTATATTATGTCTCGGTCGCCGGTATCACCGGCCTGCAAGTGGCGGCGCAGACCAGCATTGATGAAGCTGTGGCGCGGCTAAAGGCCCATACCGATCTGCCCATCGCGGTTGGCTTTGGCGTCCGCACACCTGAACAAGCCGCCAACATCGCACGCGTTGCCGATGGTGTTGTCGTTGGTTCCGCGATCGTCGAACTCGTCGCCACACATGGCGTCAACGCCGCTGGTCCGGTCCGTGATTATGTGGCGTCGTTGAAATCGGCTATCATTTCGGCGCGTGGCTGATTACAAAACGGTAGCCCTGAGCAGCAGTCGCCCAGCGACTGCGTCCGTCGATGGGTGCCTCTCGGGTGTAGCTTTTGCCTGGGAAGCGTGCTTCGACAGGCTCAGCACTTCGGTAGATTTTACATTGCGTATTTTACAGGGACAGAAAACATGAACTGGGTCACTCGCGTCCGCAACGCCATTCCCTTCATCGCCAAGCGCGAAACGGCGGAAACGCTCTGGCACAAGTGTAAGGGCTGTCAGGCGATGATCTTCCTCAAAGAATTTGAGGAAAACCAGTCTGTCTGCCCGAAATGTGACCATCACGGCCGCATTGGCCCCGCCGAACGCTTTGCCGCATTGTTTGATGATGACAGCTATGAGGTGCTTAAGCCGCCCGTTGTCGGCGAAGACCCCTTGAAGTTCAAAGATACAAAGAGATATATCGACCGCATCAAAGCCGCCCGCCTCGCAACAGGTGAGCAAGACGCGATGATGAGCGCGCGTGGCGAAATCGACGGCCAAGCTGTTGTTGTCAGTGTTCAGGATTTCGCCTTCATGGGCGGCTCCATGGGCATGGCGGTCGGTGAGGCATTCATTGACGCTGTAAAGGCCGCGATCCGCGCGAAATGCCCGTACATCATCTTCACAGCCGCAGGCGGCGCACGCATGCAGGAAGGCATATTGAGCCTGATGCAGATGCCGCGTTCAACGGTCGCCATTCAGATGCTGCATGATGCGGGACTGCCTTACATCGTGGTGCTTACGGACCCCACCACCGGCGGTGTCACCGCGTCTTACGCAATGCTGGGCGATGTCCAAATTGCCGAACCCGGCGCGCTCATCGGCTTTGCCGGACAGCGGGTGATTGAGCAGACAATTCGCGAAAAACTGCCCGAAGGATTTCAGCGCGCCGAATATCTGTTGGAACATGGCATGATCGACATGGTCACCCACCGCCACGACCTGCGCGGCGTATTGTCGCAGCTCGTCGGCTACCTCGCGCCAGAGAAGAAGGCGGCTTGATTTCGATAACCAATCCACATTGTCATTCCCGCGAACGCGGCGATGACAAAGGGATAAAAGATGCCTGACCACGCAATTTCCTCTGACCCTGCTGTTCAGGCGCAATTGGACCGGCTGACCATGTTGTCACCCGGCAAAGATGTCTTGGGGCTAACGCGCATCGCGGCGTTGCTGGAACGCCTCGGTAATCCGCACCTCAATCTTCCGCCGGTGTTCCATGTCTCTGGCACCAATGGCAAAGGATCGACCTGCGCGTTTTTGCGCGGGGCGATTGAGGCGGCGGGCATGACGACGCATGTCTATTCGAGCCCGCATCTGGTGCGTTTCAATGAGCGGATCCGCGTTGCGGGCAAGTTGATTGATGACGTGAGCTTATCCGCGCTACTGTCCAAAGTTTTGGACCATGCCGAAGGGTTGGAAGCGAGCTTCTTTGAAGTCACCACCGCAGTTGCCTTTTGCGCCTTTGCGCGGACGCCAGCCGATGCGTGCATCGTCGAAGTCGGCCTGGGTGGCCGGTTAGATGCAACCAATGTACTCACGCAGCCGGTGGCGTGCGGAATAGCATCCTTGGGATTGGATCATGAAGGCTTCTTATTGGCGGCGGAGGACGGTGTTCCCGATATGCCGCCGCTTGACCGCATCGCCTTTGAAAAGGCGGGAATTGCAAAGCCGGGGTCGCCTCTGCTCACGCAAAAATATACAGCATCCATGGCCAACACCGTTGCCACGCAAGCCACTTTGCACAACGCACCGTTGCACGCACGCGGCGAAAGTTGGGATGCAGCGGTGTATGATGGCCGTCTGCATTACCGCGACGCCACCGGAAAGCTCAACCTGCCCGTTCCCCGCATGACGGGCGCGCATCAGGCTGACAATGCGGCTTTGGCCATTGCAATGCTGCGGCATCAAAACGCCATCCATATTCCAGAGGCAGCGCTGTCTGCCGCGATGGAATGGACACGCTGGCCGGCACGGATGCAAACACTGTCCGCAGGGCCGCTGACGGACCAACTGCCGACGGGTTCAACCGTATGGCTCGACGGCGGGCACAACCCCGATGCCGGGGCGGCGATTGCCAAAACGCTTGAGGACGGCGCGCCCGTTCACGTCATCATCGGCATGTTGATGAACAAGGACGCGCTTGGTTTCCTGACGCCGTTCGCACACAAAATTGAATCGCTATGCGCGGTGCCGATTACGGGCCATGAACATCATGATCCGCTGGATCTGTGCCGAATAGCGAAAGATGATCTTGGCATCGCAGTGGCCGCCCCTGTGGACGACGTTGACGCTGCGATGGAACGCCTTGCAAGCCATCGCCAGCCATTGAATGTGTTGATCTGCGGCTCGCTCTATCTCGCCGGAGAAGTGTTACGCGCGAACGACCAAAGTCCAGACTGACTTTAAGGCTGCGTCACCTTCTTAGGCTGCCCCTTCCATGCCAGCAATCCACCCGCCACTAACAGCACAGCAAATCCCAAAGTAAGGTTCGTTGCGAATTCCAGCGGCTGCGAAAGCAATAGCCCGATGAGCCCCGCCACCACGAGCAAAAATCCGAAGATCCGCAATGGCCCGACGGGCTCCTTTAAAGCCTTCTCGTTCACCGCTTCAACCTGATGAATGCTTTGAACGACATAGCCTTTGCTCCACAGCAGCCAGAGCAAGACCATGCCCGGAATGGCTGCCACGACGGTGAAGCCCCAAAAGCCCACCCAACCGACATTTTCCGCAACGATCCCAGCCGGGCCCGCCATGAACGTGCGGCCCACGCCCGCAAAGGACGACAGCAGCGCAAATTGCGTTGCGGTGTAGGCGATGCTCGATAGTCCCGACAAATAGGTCGCAAATACCGTCAGGCCGATGCCGCTGGTCAAATTCTCGGTACAGATGGCCGCAACCATCATCCAATAACTGTTACCCGTCGCCGCCAATATCATAAACATGACGTTGGAGAACATCATCAACAGACCCGAAATCAGCAGCGCGCGGCCCATGCCAAGCCACAGGATGAATGGCGCACCAAGCGCGGAGCCAACAATCAGTGCGCCAAAGCCCCACAATTTGTTCGCTGAGATGTAATCCAGATCGGAGAAGCCAAGGTCCACGATCATCGGGCTCAGCATCGCCTGCCCCATGGCATCGCCCACCTTGTAGACCAGCACAAAGCCAAGAATGAGGAACGCGCCATGCCGCGTCAGGAACTCGCGGAACGGGTTCACCACAGCCTCTGTCAGCCACTGTTTTGGCTTCATGCCCTCCACATGGGCAAAGCGGTCAACAAACTTGCCTGGGCCGGCCCACAGGGCGCCAATGATAGCAGGGATGATGCAAAAGGCTGTCAGACCATAAGCGGTTGCCCAGCCAAGCCCCAGCCCTTCCTGAGAGGCAAAATAGATCGTGCCTGCGCCAGCGATCAGATTGCCGGTGCGATAGCCAAACTGGTTGGTTGCGGTACCATGTGCGAATTCTTCTTCTTCCAGAATCTCGATACGATAGGCGTCGATGACGATGTCCTGTGTCGCAGAAAGGAAGGCGGTTATCAGTGCCCAAATCGCGAAAAGGCCCATCTCGCCCGGCTGCGGGTTGCTGGCGCCGAGTTGCCAGATCGACACAAACAGCAATGCCTGAATGAAGAACAGCCAGCTGCGGCGTTGTCCGAATATCTTGGTAAGCACTGGCAAGTGCAGCTTATCCACCAATGGCGCCCACAGGAATTTGATCGTGTAGGGAATGCCCAATGCCACGGCAAAACCGATGGTCGCGGTGTCGATGCCGACCTTCGCCAGCCAGAATGTCATTGTTGCCACCAGCAACGTCAACGGAAAGCCGCTCGAAATGCCCAGCAGGAACGTAATCACCGGGTTTTTGCGCATATAGGGCCGGAAGGCCGGAACCAGCATTGCGATAACCGGCAATGCGATCAAAATGGCTGCAAAAATGATAAAACGTTGCAAATCAACTGACATACGGACCCCTCCGAGCGTGTTGCGCAGATGACTAACGGCATTTTCCTGAATGGCCAGTGACTTTTGAAGCAACATGCGTCAAAGGCGCTTTATGGTAAAACCTCCTTCAAAAGCCCCTGCCCGTCCAGCCAAGCCACCGCGCCTGCGTTGGGACAGCAAACCTGTCCGTAAACCCAACCCGAACGCCGCGCCAAGCAAAGGTGCATTGGAGCGGAAGGATGGCGAAGAACGTATCGCAAAGCTGCTCGCGCGCGCTGGTGTCGCGTCGCGTCGCGAAATCGAACGCATGATTGCCGATGGCCGTGTGACGTTGAATGATGTGAAGGTTGAAACCCCTGCAACGTTGCTAAAATCGCTACGCGGTGTGGCTGTTGATGGCAAGGCCGTGGGCCAACCTGCGCCGACGCAATTGTACATGTTCCATAAGCCGGAGGGCTGCCTGACGGCCGAGCGCGACTTTAGCGGGCGCAAGACGATATACGATGTTCTACCTAAAGACCTGCCGCGCCTCATGCCCATTGGGCGGTTGGATTTGAACACAGAAGGCTTGTTGCTGCTCACCAATGACGGAGAATTCAAACGCCAGATGGAATTGCCGTCGACTGGCGTGGAGCGGACATATCGTGCACGCTGCTTTGGTGACGTCAGTCAGGAACAGCTCGAAGAGCTGATCCATGGCATTGAAATTGAAGGCGTCAAATATGGCAAAATCGACGCCAATCTGGAGCGTCGGACAGGCCGCAATGGTTGGGTGGAAATGACGCTGACCGAGGGCAAGAATCGCGAAGTGCGCCGTGTCCTCGAACATCTTGGGCTCGAAGTCAGCCGCCTTATCCGCACGCGTTATGGGCCGTTTGTATTGGGTGAACTTGCGCCCGGCACCGTCGGCGAAGTGCGCCGCGTCGACCTCATCGAATTTCGAAAGACATTGAAATAATGCGGATCATTTCAGGGGAGTGGCGTTCACGTCCGTTGGTGGCGCCAAAGGGTGATACGACAAGGCCGACCGCCGATCGTACCCGTGAGACATTGTTTTCCATGCTCACCAGTCGGCTGGGTTCATTCGAAGATTTGCGGGTGCTCGACCTGTTTGCAGGTTCAGGCGCGCTTGGGCTTGAGGCTTTGTCGCGCGGCGCGGCGCATTGCACCTTTGTCGAGCAGGACCATTTGGCACTCGACGCGCTTGAAAAGAATATCGCAAAGCTCGGCGGCAAGGACCGATGCGATGTCCGCAAATCCTCCGTACTGTCGATGGGCAGCGCCCTGAAGCCTGCGGACATCGTTCTGATGGACCCACCCTATCTCAGCGGCGCTGGATCGGTTGCGCTCGACAAGCTTGGCCGTTTTGGATGGTTTGCACCCTCCGCATGGATCAGCGTTGAGACCAGCATCAAAGAGGATGTCGAGGTCAAGGGCTTCACCGTCGATACTGTGCGCAACGTCGGCAAAGCACGGATCACATTGCTGCGTCCGGATCATGAACAGGGATGAACGCCACGCCAAGCCGGCGGCGGCGTGTTGATTGCCGCCGACCTTGTGATCCTGGACGGGCGGCTATTTCGCCGAGCGTAGCATCCAAAGCCCGGCAAGGCTGAACAGCGCAATAGCAGCCAGATAATAGCCGACATATTCGAGGCCTGATTCCGATAGTTTCAAAGCGATGTTAGGGGCCAGCGCGCCACCCAATATCCCTGCTGCGTTGAAGCAGATCGATGCCCCCGTATAGCGCACCCGCGCAGCGAACAGCCCCGGCAACCATGCGCCAAGTGGTCCGTAAACCAGCCCCATCACAAAGAGCAGCAGCGAAAGATACATGCCGGTGAGCATCAGATCACCGCTCCCCAGCCATGGCCCGGTTGTGAAACTTGCGCCAACCAGCGCCACGCATCCAATCGCTAGCACCCGGGCCGGGCTGGTCCGATCGGCCCAGTAACCCGAAACAATGATACCAGCGGCCATGAACAGGATCGAGATGAGCTGGATGCCCAGAAAAGCCTCGCGCGCGATGCCCAATTTGGTTGTGCCATAGCCGAGCGCGAAAGCGGTCGAGAGATAAAAGATCGCAAAGCAGGCGATCGCCGCAAATGTGCCGCCGAAAAGTTGGCGTGGGTGGGTGCGCACAACCTCTGCCATGGGAACGCGCGGCGGCGGAGCCTCTTCCAGTGCAGCGGCAAATGCGGGCGTTTCGGTCAAACGAAGGCGGACCCACAAACCTATGCCGACCAGAAGCGCGCTCAACACAAACGGAATGCGCCAGCCCCATTCACGGAACTCGGAATCGCTGAGTATGAGGCCAAGTATCAGGAACAGGCCGTTCGAAAGGATGAAACCCACGGGCGCGCCGAGTTGCGGGAACATGCCATAGCGCGCGACCTTGCCCTTGGGTGCATTTTCAACCGCAAGCAACGCTGCGCCGCCCCATTCGCCGCCAAGTCCAAAGCCCTGACCGAAACGCAAAAGGCATAAAAGCGCCGGCGCGATCCAACCTGCAACGGCGTAGGTCGGCAGCAGCGCAATTAGAAAAGTCGATACGCCCATGATCATCAACGACCAGACAAGCGTTGCCTTGCGCCCGATGCGGTCGCCATAGTGACCAAATACCAGCGCGCCAACCGGCCGGGCAATAAAGGCCAACGCAAAGGTCAGCCAGCTTTGCAGCAACTGAGCCTCGGGGCTCGATTGCGGAAAGAATAGCGGGCCAAAGACCAGCGAAGCCGCCGTTGCGAAAATATAAAAATCATAAAATTCGACAGCCGTTCCGGCCATGGCCGCGCCAAGAATTCGACGATGCGACGGTTCAGGCGCGGTTGCGGCTTCGCCTGCGTTGGTGGTTGTCATTGTGCGGCCCCCTTGTGCTACATTTCTGCTGGCACCGACGGCGGCGAAAGGAAAGCGGAAAAGTGCATTGCCCTTCGATGATCTGTTCCCTAATCGTTCGCACGTGAATCATCCCTCCCCCGCCCCGACGCCGCCTTGGTTGGACGGTTTGAACGCGCCGCAGCGCGAAGCCGTTTTAACCACTGAAGGCCCCGTGCTTCTGCTGGCCGGAGCGGGCACGGGGAAAACTGCCGCTTTAACCGCCCGAATGGCGCAGATTTTGTACACGCGCCTTGCATGGCCGTCCGAAATTCTCGCCGTGACCTTCACCAACAAAGCCGCGCGTGAAATGCGTGAGCGTATTGGCGCTATGGTCGGCTCCGCGGTGGAAGGCATGCCATGGCTGGGTACGTTCCACAGCATTGGCGCAAAGCTGCTTCGTCGCCACGCAGAAATAATCGGGCTACAGAGCAATTTCACGATTATCGACACCGATGATCAGATCAGATTGCTCAAGCAGTTGATCCAGTCGGAAGATTTGGACGAGAAACGATTTCCGGCGCGCGGGCTTGCTGCTTTGTTGGACAAATGGAAAAACGCGGGCAAGTCACCGGCAGATTTGGACGCTGGTGATAATGAGGCTTTCGCTAATGGTAAGGGCCAACGGATGTACGCGCTCTATCAGGCGCGCCTGCTTGCCCTGAACGCGTGCGACTTTGGCGATTTGTTGCTGCACGGGCTGAATCTGTTGAAGAACAACCGCGATATCCTCGAAAAATATCAGGCCCAGTTTAAATATATTCTTGTCGACGAATATCAGGATACGAACGCCGTCCAATATCTCTGGCTGCGCCTGCTCGCCCAGAAGCGCAAAAATATTTGCTGCGTCGGTGACGATGACCAAAGCATTTATTCCTGGCGCGGCGCAGAGGTTGCCAACATCCTGCGTTTTGAAAAAGACTTCCCGGGCGCAAAGACGATTAAGCTCGAACAGAATTATCGCAGCACGCCGCATATTCTCGCAGCAGCCTCTGGCCTCATCGACGCCAACAGCGCGCGGCTGGGTAAGACATTGTGGACGGAACTCGACGATGGCGAAAAAGTCCGCATCATCGGCGTGTGGGACGGTCCAGAAGAAGCCCGCCGCGTCGGCGAAGAAATTGAAGCGTTGCAATATAAAGGCGAGAGCCTCGACAGCGTCGCGATACTCGTGCGCGCGCAGCATCAAACTCGTGAATTCGAAGACCGCTTCATACAAATCGGCGTTAACTATCGTATAGTCGGCGGTTTTCGTTTTTACGAACGCGCCGAAATTCGTGATGCCATTGCCTATTTGCGTATCGTAAACCAGCCAGCCGACGACTTGGCGTTCGAACGTATCGTCAACGTGCCCAAACGCGGTATTGGCGACAAAGCGGTCGAAAAAATTCACATTGTTGCCCGTGCCGAGCGCACACCGCTTTCGGTCGCCGCCGCCCGTTTAGTCGGAACCGATGAGTTGACCGGCAAGGCACGTAAGTCCCTCGCCGATCTGGTGGTCGATATCGCCCGCTGGCGCGACGAAGCGGCGCATATGTCGCCAGCGAACCTGACGCGGCTGATCATGGATGAATGCGGCTATACGGCCGTTTTGCAGGCAGAGCGCAGCACCGAAGCATCGGCCCGCCTCGAAAACCTAAGCGAGCTTTCGCGCGCGATGGAAGAATATGAAACGCTGGGCGAATTTCTGGAGCATGTCAGCCTCGTTATGGACAATGACCGTGGCGATACCGGCGCGAGCGTCACGATCATGACCATTCATGCCGCCAAGGGCCTTGAATATGACAATGTCTTCCTCGTCGGATGGGAGGAAGGGATATTCCCATCGCAACGTGCGCTTGATGAAGGCGGCCTTGCTTCGTTGGAAGAAGAACGCCGGCTGGCCTATGTCGCGATAACCCGCGCGAAACGCCGGTGCACAATCATCCATGCGGCAAACCGCCGCATTTATGGCCAGTGGACCAGCAGCATTCCCAGCCGTTTTATCGAGGAACTGCCGCTTGATCATATTGAGGCCGAGCAGACGATGACGGGCGGCGCATCACTTTGGCGTGCCAACTGGAGTGAACAAACGGACCCGTTTGCCCATCTGGCAGCAGCCAACCAAGGCCGCAGCAATGCGCGTGGTCCCGGCTGGCAGAGGGCAGCCACATCCGGCGGATTTAACCCGCGCCCACAGCGCATACCTGAAAACACCCGCAGCGCGGTCAGCCTTGGGAATAAAGGCCGCAGCGACCTCAGCATCGGTCTGCGCGTCTTTCACGAGAAATTCGGTTATGGCGAAATCGCGGAGATCGAAGGCAATAAGCTTGAGATCGAATTCGAACAGGCGGGCCGCAAACGGGTGATGGACAGTTTTGTAACGATCAGCTGACGTATCTGCTCTGGTAATGACTATCGCTTTGCGGTTATGGAAAGCCATGACTGCGGGGGCTGCACACATCATATCGGACGCAAGAGCCGCGCTTGGTCGACGCGACGCCGCTTCGGCTATACGTTTGCTGTCCGAATTGCCCGATGCCCAGATGCCGTGGCTCATGATGGCGCAAGCCTGCAGCTTGGCCGGAGATACCAAGGCGGAGGAAGCTGCGTTGCAGCGCCAATTGGAAATCGAACCGCGCCATTTGCCAGCGTTGATTTTGTCGGGCGAACTAAAGGCTCGCTTGGGCGATGACCGTGCAGCAAACGCATTCTTTCAGGCAGCGCTTAACCAAGCCGCGACGATGCCAGACGTGCCGGCATCGCTGCACCCCATGTTGAACCGCGCGCGCGATTTCATCGTGCACGTTCAGGCGAAATTCGAACAGCATTTGGTTGATGGACTTGCGCAAGCGGGTTTACACCGCGACGGACGGGTTGGCTCGGCAATCGACATGTTGCTCGGGAAAAAGCAGCTATACGTGCAGCAGCCTTCAAGTTTTTATTTTCCTGGGCTCCCGCAACGGCAATTTTACGAGCGTTCGGAATTTCCGTGGATCGCCGAAGTCGAAAATGCAGTACCGGCGATGCAAGCGGAATTGCGCGCGGTATTGGCCGATGGGCAAGACTTCGCGCCTTATGTCGAGGCGAGCAGTGACCGGCCGAGAGCGGCAAACCCGCTGATCAATGATCCAAGCTGGGGCGCGTTTTATTTCTGGCGCAACGGCGAAAAAGTTGAAGCCAACGCGTCGCGTTGTCCGGCGACGATGGCTGCGCTGGAATTGGCGCCGATGCCGCGTATCGATAAACGTTCGCCCATTGCTTTATGGTCATTGCTTAAGCCCGGCACGCATATTCAACCGCATCATGGGCTTTTGAACACAAGGTTGATTTGCCATATTCCGCTCATCGTTCCCGACGAATGCGCCATTCGCGTTGGCAACGAAACGCGTGCATGGCACTCAGGCGAGGCGCTAATTTTTGATGACAGCTTCGAACATGAGGCGTGGAATAAAAGCACGGATACCCGCGTTATATTGTTATTCGAAGTCTGGAGGCCGGAGATTTCTGCTCAGGAACAGGCCGCGCTCACCACTATTTTCGAGACGATCAACGACTATCACGGCATGCCCGAAGATGCAGGATAATATCTGGCGTCATGAAATGGCAGCTTGCGCAACCAACACAAATCTCCGCGTTGCCGTGGGCAATATTAGCCGATAGGCGCATGCATTATGTCTGACACGAACCCCAACATCCACCCGCTCTACATCGCTGACTTTCGCTATTTCTGGCTCGCGCGGTTTATGGCGGTGCTGGCAACAATGGGGATGGTCGTCGTTATCGGTTACCAAGCCTATGACATCGCGCGCAGTGATTATGGCATGTCCATTCGCGAAGCGTCGCTGCAGCTTGGATTGCTGGGCCTTGTGCAGTTCGTGCCGCTTGCGTTGTTGACCCCTGTTGCCGGATGGGCCGCAGACCGGTGGGAACGTCGGACAGTCGCCCGGCTGGCCAACAGCATCGACATGATGGTGGCGTTGGCGCTCGGTTGGTTCACTTATATTGATGGGCTGACCCTGCCCCTGCTTTTCCTGTTTGCCGCGTTGCATGGCGTCGCTCGCGTATTTGTAGGGCCGTCGATGTCGGCGATCGCGCCCAACATTGTTCCACCGGCATCATTGCCGCGCGCCATCGCATTGAGTTCAATCGCGTGGCAAGTCGGGTCCGTTTTTGGTCCAGCCGCAGGCGGGCTGATGTTCGCCGCAAGTGCGTCGCTGCCTTATTGGGTTTCGGCAGGTTTGATGTTGGCCGCCACAATCAGCTTGAGCTGTGTGAAGCCAGTCCATCCACCGCGCATGGAAAGAAAAATCCATCCCATAAGGCAAATGATCGATGGTCTGCGGTACACATGGTCCGAACGATTTCTGTTGGGTGCCATTACGCTGGACCTATTTGCCGTTCTGCTTGCCGGTGCCACCGCGATGTTGCCCGTGTATGCGCGCGATATACTGATGGTCGGGCCAGACGGTCTTGGCCAGTTACGCGCTGCGCCAGCGGTTGGGGCGTCGGTCGTTGCGCTTATGCTCGCGATCAGGCCATTACGCCACAATGTCGGTGCCAAAATGCTTTGGGCGGTGGTGGTCTTTGGCGTCGCAACAATTGGTTTTGGCCTAAGCCATGAAATCGGCAGCCATGTTTTTGGCGACGCACGCATCGGGTTCCTGAACATGGGCGCCAGCATGGCGGTTGCGTTAATCTCACTCATCATCCTTGGCGCGTCAGACATGTTGTCCGTCTACGTCCGATCATCATTGGTTCAGCTAAACACCCCAGATGAAATGCGCGGACGCGTTAGCTCGGTATCTGGCCTTGCCATTTCTGCCTCCAATGAATTGGGCGAGCTACAGTCCGGTGTGGCGGCGGCGGCCCTTGGTCCTGTCGGCGCGGTTGTATTCGGCGGCGTTGGTGCCATATTAATCACTGGAATGTGGGCGCGGCTATTCCCCGAGCTTAAAAACGCCCGCACATTTGAACCACAATATAGAGGAAGCAATCCATGAAAGCCCAATCGATCCTCGAAACCATCGGCAACACCCCGCACATCCGGATGGGGCGCATGTTCCCCAATGCCGAAGTCTGGATTAAATCCGAACGGTCGAACCCCGGTGGTTCAATCAAGGACCGCATTGGTCTTGCCATGATCGAAGCCGCCGAAAAAGACGGCAGTCTGAAACCCGGCGGCACAATCATTGAACCGACGTCGGGAAATACTGGCGTTGGTCTAGCCATGGTTGCGGCGGTCAAGGGTTATAAGCTTATCCTCGTCATGCCAGAGTCCATGTCGCTGGAACGCCGGCGGCTCATGCTCGCTTATGGTGCCAGCTTCGACCTGACCCCACGCGAAAAGGGTATGAAGGGTGCGATTGAACGTGCTTTGGAACTTGTGTCCCAGACGCCGGGTTCTTGGATGCCGCAGCAGTTTGAAAACCCGGCCAATGTCGACGTCCATGTGCGCACCACATCGCAGGAAATATTGGCGGACTTTGCAGATACGCCGATTGATGCCCTGATTACCGGGGTTGGCACAGGTGGACATATCACGGGATGCGCAGAAGTATTGAAGAAGGCCTGGCCCAATTTGAAGGTCTTTGCGGTGGAACCCACTTTGTCGCCAGTGATCAGCGGTGGCCAGCCCGGACCGCATGCTATTCAGGGAATTGGCGCAGGGTTTATTCCCGCCAACCTGCACACCGCATTGTTGGATGGCGTCATTCAAGTCGACCCTGAAGTTGCCAAGGAAACCGCACGGCGCGCCGCACGCGAAGAAGGCATGCTCGTTGGCATTTCATCCGGCGCGACACTCGCCGCCATCGCCCAGAAGCTGCCCGAATTGCCAGCGGGATCACGCGTTCTTGGTTTCAGCTATGACACCGGCGAACGCTATTTATCGGTCCCCGACTTTTTGCCCGTCGACTAGACAAAAAATGCCGGGACGTAATATCCCGGCATTTTTGTATCTGAGCATGAAACGGCTGAGCGGTTACGCTGCGGCGAACATCTCCGGCGACAAGGCCATTAACGCCTCACTACCCGCCTCAATCTTGCGCCGAAGGGCCCCACAATCGGGCAAATACCGCTCCGCAAAATAGCGCGCGGTCACCAATTTGGTTTCGTAGAACGTCGCATTGCCGGTGCCGGCATCAAGCGCACGTTGCGCCGATTCCGCCATGCGCAGCCATTGTAGGCCAAGCGCCACGATGCCCATGATGTGCATATAATGATGCGCACCCGCACCGATGTTGTTCGGATTGGCCATGCCATTTTGCATGAACCACATGGTCGATGCCTTCAAATCGCCACTGGCTTTTTCAAGACGGGTTGCGAAATCCGCGAGTTCCCCGCCCTTTGCCGCCGCACATTCCTCATCGACAATCTTGAAGAGCGCCTGGATTGCCCGGCCGCCATTTTGCGCCAGCTTGCGGCCAACAAGGTCCATCGCCTGAACACCGTTGGTGCCTTCGTAAATCATCGCGATACGGGCATCGCGCACATATTGCTCCATCCCCCATTCGGCGATGTAACCATGGCCGCCATAGACTTGCTGCGCATTCGTAGCGACTTCATAGCCCTTGTCTGTGCCATAGCCCTTAATGACGGGCGTCAGCAGCGACAAAAGGTCGTCCGCCATCTGCCGTTCTTCCTCGGTTTGCGCATGGTGCAGCAAATCGGCTTGCAACGCGCCCCACAGGCACAAGGCACGCATGCCTTCGGTAAATGCCTTGGCATCCATCAGCATGCGGCGCACATCGGGGTGCACGAACAGGGTGTCGGCTTTCTGCTCCAGATCCTGCGGACCGGTCAGCGCACGGCCCTGACGGCGATCTTGCGCATAATGCACGGCATTTTGGTACGCGACTTCGGCAATGCCAAGGCCCTGCTGGCCAACGCCCAGACGCGCGATGTTCATCATGATAAACATGGCTGCAAGGCCCTTATTTTCTTCGCCAACCAGATACCCCGTCGCGCCGTCATAATTCATGACGCAGGTCGCATTGCCGTGAATGCCCATCTTATGTTCGATCGAACCACAGGACAGTGTGTTCCGCGCGCCGAGCGAGCCGTCATCATTCACCAGAAACTTGGGCACGATGAACAGCGAAATGCCTTTAACGCTGTCCGGTGCGCCGGGTGTTTTGGCCAAGACGAGGTGAATGATATTCTCAGTGAGGTCATGGTCGCCCGACGAAATGAAAATCTTCGTTCCAGAAACGGCGTAGCTGCCATCATCATTGGGCACAGCCTTGGTGCGGATGAGGCCAAGGTCGGTTCCGCAATGCGGCTCGGTCAGGTTCATTGTCCCGCCCCATTTGCCCGAAATCATATTCGGCGCATATTTGGCTTTCTGTTCGTCGCTGCCCTTTACCAAGATTGCCGATACCGCACCTTGGGTAAGCCCCGGATACATTGCGAACGCCATATTCGAACTTGCCATAAGCTCTTCAAACGCCATGGAGACGATGTGTGGCATGCCTTGGCCGCCGAACTCCACGGGTGCTGACAATGTGCCCCAGCCGCCTTCACAGTACAGCTTATAGGCTTCTTTGAAGCCATCCGGCGTGGTGACGCTGCCGTCTTCATGGCGCGTGCAGCCTTGCAAGTCGCCGACTTGGTTCAACGGGAAAAGAACGCCCTCAACAAATTTAGCGCCTTCGGTCAGGATCGCGTCAACCATATCCGCGCTGGCATTTTCAAAGCCGGGCAGATTGGCGAAGCGTTCAACAGCCAATACTTCGTTGAGAATGAACTGCATATCGCGAACGGGGGCGGTGTAGCTTGGCATTTTCGATCCTTAATTGGCTGGAAATATCAAATTAGGCGGTGGCAGATTTGTCTGCGGCCTCTGCCTTTTCGACGGTTGAAACAAATTGGGTAAGCTCGTGAATAGCGCTTTCGATATCATCACGCTGCGCCTTTAACAGATTGATCCTGTCACGGCATTTTTCAATGGTCACGCGGCGCTGAATATTGCGGCCATCATTCAGATCGTAAAGGTCAATCATCTCCCGGATTTCAGCAAGGCTGAAACCGACGCGCTTGGCCCGCAATATCCACGCAAGCCGCGCGCGGTCGCGCTTGGAATAAATGCGGGCAAGCCCCAAACGTTCGGGGGAAATCAAGCCTTGGTCTTCATAAAAGCGCAAGGCCCGCGCGGTTACATCAAACTCGCTCGAAAGATCCGAGATTGTGAATGAATCGCGGTTAAATGCGTCTGGCGTATCGATGGTGGCATCGGCCCGCCTTTCCTCGCGCGTAATTGATTCCATGGCGCCTTCCCTCTTGTGTGCACTAGCGTCACTACTTTACGTTAGCGTAAACGTCAATTGGCGAAGTTACCCATGCCGCGACGTAACATAGCCTGCGTTTACGAGCGCGTGTCGGGTTTTGGAGGGGAAGAAGGCGGGGTGGCGGATGGATTAACCGACGGATCGCTGGTCAGGGGTGCAGGCGTAGGGTCAACCATTGGCTCTGGCTTGGGCGGATTCCGCTTCACCGGCGTCGATGTATCTTTCAATACCACCACTTCTTGATCCAATTTCGTGACCGCGAACAGCGACTTCGCAAACGGCAGCGGCAAGCGAATGCAGCCATGCGATGCTGGATATCCGGGCACATAGCCACCGTGTATGGCAATACCGTCCCATGTCAGCCGCTGCATATACGGCATGGGTGCATTGCTATAGAGGTTGGATTTGTGATCGATATTTTTTTGCAAAATATTGAAAGCACCAATGGGCGTTTCTTTACCTTTTTTACCGGACGAAATCGTACTGAAACCAATCAGCTTGTCATTTTGGAAAACATAGACCCGCTGGGTATCCAGCACGACGACAATTTTCATCGGCCCTTCATAGCGGTCTTGCGGGATCCACACATATTGCCCGGGCTTAAGCGTATCCACTGGCCCCTTTTTGGGGACGGGCTTTGGCGCAGGTGCGACGACGGGTGGTTTAATGACAGGTGGGGCAACAACCGGCGGCGTCTCCGCATTTTCAGGGTCGGCAACGGGGCTAGCCTGTATGTTCGTCGGCACAGTTTGAGCACTGTTCTGCGCAACAACAGCACCGGGCGCGCTCGCGAAAAGCGCAAGCGCGCATATGACATGCAATGTCCGGATGCCCGCATTCAATTTCATGGAATTGGCCTTAAACCCTCAGGATACAGCAACACACTGCAATTCAAGCATCTTAGCAAACAACTCAGATGAATTCGATGTGAATTTCGCTGCAATCGGTAAAAACAGATCCGGCAGCAATGAGGTTAACTGTCCTAGTTTTGCGGCGAAGCGCCTGTGCGCTACTGTTGGTTGCAAACATTCGTCCCTATCTTATTTCCATGATCATTGGTCGCAGACACTTCATTCAATCGGCTATTGCCGGTGCCAGCTTGCTTGCTGCGCCATCTACAGCAGCAGATATCGTTTTTGCCCCGGGAACCGGTAATAACAACGCTGGGTCACCTTCGCCTGCATTGCTCAGCCGCGCCAAAGCCGCGCTGGACATGCATAAAAGCCGCATTCGCAATCACGATCTCATCGCACTTGCCGACTTTTCGAAACCGTCGCGCGACCCTCGTTTTTACATCGTGGATTTACGCAACGGTTCATCCGCGCACTATCTGGTGGCCCATGGAAAAGGTTCCGACCCTAGCCATAGCGGATGGGTTCAGCATTTCTCGAACGTGCATGGGTCCGAAGCGACATCAGCGGGCAGTTACCTCGTGAGCGACACCTATATTGGCCAATATGGCGAATCTCGCCGCCTCATTGGTTTGGATCCGCAGAATGATCAGGCCGAAGCGCGCGCGATTGTTATTCATCCGGCATGGTATGTGAACCAGTCTTTGATCCAGGATCAGGGTAAGATTGGCCGCAGTCAGGGTTGTTTTGCCTTCGCCAAAAATGACATCAACGTCATTTTGGAACGCGTGGCCCCCGGCTGCCTTCTATATGCGGATAAAGTTTAGGGTCAGGACCTAGCTTCAGCTCCGGTTGCCCGATTTGAATACACCGCAAATTATCCGTTTGCCGCTGTTTCCGCTGGGATCTGTTTTATAATCATCTGCTTTTTCGTGAATAACCAACGCACCACCATCGGCATCTAACAGCCCGGCAGGTCCTGAAATCACAAAATCGGGCAATTTATATTCCAATGTTATTTTGCGGTCAGCGCCGGCTGTTACATTTGGCAAATCACCATGATGCGCGCCCATTGGATTATCCCGGCCATGTTGTTTCATATCAGGGTTCCAATGTGGTCCGGCAGACGTAAAGTCCGGCCCTTGGCATTTTCCCACGGCGTGAAGGTGCATGCCAAATGTTCCCTCTGCTGGCGCTTCGGCCGATAGGCTTAGGAACAGGCCATCCCCGCGCCGCGATATGGTTGCAACGCCAGCCCGGCTGCCATCTGCCCGCGCAAGCTCAGCCGTGACGACCTCCGAAACCTCACCCGACCGTGTTGGCACAAGCGTCGCACAGCTGGCGAGAGCCGGGATGAGAAGAACAGGCAGAAATGCACGCATATTATGCTCCTATGGGAAAACGGCTTGGGGCATCATAACATCAACCCTGCGCCGCTCAATTTGTTTCACCTACTCAATAGGCCCATGCGTCGGGTTTAATCCCCTGCGCGAAAAGGATCGCGGTTAAATCATTATGGCGCACCGCAAAATTGGCTGCGGCGGCAAGTTTCGGTCTAGGATGATAGCCCACGCCAAGGCCGTTGGCCGATACGGCTTCTGCGATCATCGGCATGTCATTGGCGCCGTCGCCGACCGCAAGAGCGGATTTCAGGTCTAACCCGAGCGTTCCTGCCGCAGATTGAAGCACCTGCCGCTTTGTCGCCGCGTCCACAATATCGGCGGCGAGACGTCCCGTCAGACGCCCCTGTTCAATCTCAAGGACATTGGCATGCACCTCTGCAAAGCCAAGCATGGCCGCGACGGGACCGGTAAAACTGGTAAAGCCCCCCGATACCAGCACGGCATGTGCACCCCATGCAGCCATGGTGCGCACTAATGTCTCCGCCCCAGGCATGGGACGGACACGTTCGTGCAGGCATTGCTGGATCATGTCGGCATCAAGCCCAGCCAGCAAAGCAACACGCGCCTTCAGCGCCTCGGCAAAGTCCAACTCTCCCGCCATCGCCCGCTCGGTAATTGCAGCGATTTCGGGCTTTATTCCGGCAAAGTCAGCCAGCTCATCGATGCATTCGACCGTAATCATCGTGCTATCCATATCGGAAACCAACAGCATTTTGCGCCGTTGCTCTTCATATTGGACGACGACATCGACGCGATCTTCGAGGATGGCAACCGCAGCGCGCGCATCTGCCAGAGCGCCTTCAAAGCGAATGTCCACAGCCCTGCCGTCCGCCAGCCAGTCCGTGGTTGCTGGAACGCATGTATGCGCAGCCAATCGGTCGCAGGCTTCTGAAATAATGCCGCTTTCCAAAGAATCTGCTGCTATCAGGGTTAAGATGGGCATTTCGAATCCTAAAAAGATGGTCGCGCTTATTGCGGGTCCGACCGCAAGCGGCAAGACAGCATTAGCGCTGCAATTGGCGCAGTCGCGCAATGTCGTGATTATCAACGCCGACAGCGCGCAAGTTTATTCCGACCTGCCGATACTCAGCGCCCAGCCTACCGAAAGCGAACAACGCAGTGCCCCGCACCGTTTATTCGGATATCTGGACGGCCAAACGCATTGTTCAGCGGCGCGCTGGGCCAATGATGCGAAAGACGCGATTGACGAAGCGCATGATGCAGGCGCGCTGCCTGTATTGGTCGGTGGCAGCGGCCTATACATCCAGACATTGCTCGATGGCATTGCACCGATACCCGACATTGATCCGGAATTGCGCGCCCGCATTCGGGCACTGCCCGTCACACAAGCTTATGCGGCGCTTCAAAAGCGCGACCCCGCTATGGCCGCAACCTTGGGCCCCGCGGATATCATCCGTATCACCCGCGCGCTTGAGGTTATTGAGGGCACTGGGCGCAGTGTAAGCGAATGGCGCAAAATCAAAACAGGCGGCATCGCGCAAGACATCTCGCTGCACCCGCTCCTCCTCTTGCCACCGCGTGAATGGCTGTATCAAAGGTGCGACATGCGATTTGAACAGATGATGCAAAGCGGCGCTATTCAAGAAGTTGAAGCCTTGCTGGCGCAGCAAATGCCCCACGATGCGCCAATCATGCGGGCCATCGGGGTTCCAGAAATCGCCGCGCTTCTTGGCGGCACTATGTCAGAGGCAGAAGCCATCGAACGCGGCCAAATTGCGACCCGCCAATATGCAAAGCGGCAGTTTACCTGGTTCAGGAACCAAGCCCCCGCCGCATGGCCTCGTATCGTCGATGAAATAAATGATTCAAATAGACGTTATTTTGAAACAATATTTCAATGATTATCGTTGACATGTCATTTTGTAATCTTTAGCTAGCCCGCTCTTGCCTACTGTGTTGCGCTGCAACATAGGGCAGTTTCATAATGAGTGAGGACTTTGCAGTGCCCGAAAAATCCGGTGCAGAAATATTGATCGATACCTTGATCGAACAGGGTGTGGACACCGTATTCGGGTATCCCGGCGGCGCAGTTCTGCCCATTTATGACGCACTGTTTCAGCATAAGAAAATCCGTCACGTCCTCGTCCGTCACGAAGCCGGCGCTGCGCATGCCGCAGAAGGTTACGCACGTTCGACGGGCAAGCCGGGCGTCGTGCTGGTCACGTCAGGCCCCGGCGCGACCAATGCCGTCACCGGCATTGCGGATGCCTTCATGGATTCCATTCCGCTGATTGTTCTGACGGGACAGGTTGCCACCAACTTGATCGGCTCAGACGCGTTTCAGGAAGCCGACACGGTGGGCATCACGCGCCACTGTTCAAAGCACAATTATCTTGTGAAAGATCCCGCGGACCTCGCATCCACCGTGCGTGAGGCTTTTGCCATCGCAACCAAAGGACGCCCCGGCCCCGTTGTCATCGACATTCCGAAAAACGTTCAGGTTGCAACGGCATCCACCGACGTAAAGCGCCCAACGTCATCGCGGTTTAGCCCTGCGGGCGAAGCCGATTACGCCGAAATCAACCGCGCGGTTGAGCTTTTGGCCAATGCGAAGGCGCCAATCCTCTATACCGGCGGCGGCATTATCAATTCCGGCCCAGAGGCAAGTGCAGCACTGCGTGAACTCGCCGAACTGTGCGGCGCGCCTGTCACATCAACCCTCATGGGCCTTGGCGCATATCCTGCCTCCGGCGACGCATGGCTGGGTATGCTTGGCATGCACGGCACATATGAAGCCAATATGGCGATGAACCAGTGCGACGTGATGCTATGCCTAGGCGCGCGTTTCGACGACCGCGTTACAGGTCGCTTGGATGCCTTCTCACCCGACAGCATCAAAATCCATATCGATATTGACCGCAGTTCGATCAACAAAACGGTACGCGTTGACCTGCCCATCGTGGCGGATGTTGGCGCGGCGATGCGGCAAATGATCGAAGTGTGGAAAGGCCGTAAATATAAAGCCGCCGCGTTGGACGACTGGTGGGCACGCATCAAAGGCTGGCGCGCAGTCGACTGCCTCAGCTACACCGGCAGCACGCAGGAAATCATGCCGCAATATGCGATTGAGCGCTTGTTCGCGGCAACAAAAGACAAAGCCCCGATCATCACGACGGAAGTTGGGCAGCACCAAATGTGGGCGGCACAGCATTTCCATTTTGATGCCCCCAACAAATGGCTCACCAGCGGCGGCTTGGGAACCATGGGCTATGGCCTGCCCGCAGCGGTCGGTGCTCAAATGGGCAATCCGGACGCGCTGGTTATCGATATCGCTGGCGAAGCGTCGATCCAGATGAATATTCAGGAAATGGCAACCGCGACCCAATATCGTTTGCCGGTCAAGGTCTTCATCCTGAACAATGAATGGATGGGCATGGTGCGCCAGTGGCAAGAGCTGACTTATGAAAGCCGGTTCTCGGAGAGCTATTCAGACAGCTTGCCCGATTTTGTGGCGCTGGCCGAAGCTTATGGATGGAAAGGCATCCGTTGCAGTGACCCGGCCAAGCTGGATGAGGCCATAGCCGAAATGCTTGCCCATGACGGCCCGGTGATGTTCGATTGCCGCGTGCACAAAACCGCAAATTGCTTCCCGATGATACCGTCCGGTGCAGCCCATACGGACATGATCCTGCATTCCGATGAAGTATCAGGGACGATGGACGACGAAGCAAAGGCGCTCGTATAATGCATATCAAACAGGAACTCACCGAACGGCATGTGCTCACGCTGACCGTCGACAACGAAGCTGGCACGCTGGCGCGGATCGCGGGCATGTTTACCTCACGCGGTTACAACATCGACAGTTTGACCGTTGCTGATATCAGCGAAGACCATGCCATCAGCCGGATTACCATCGTGACCCGCGGACCACCGCCGGTCATCGACCAGATCATTGCGCAATGTGAACGCCTAATCCCGGTGCACAAAGTAACGGACCTGACCGAAGCCGGCCCCCATGTGGAGCGCGAACTTGCCTTGGTTAAGGTGCGCGGCACCGGCGACCAGCGGGTTGAGGCAATGCGCCTTGCCGATATTTATCGTGCCCGCGTGATCGACGCGACTGTCAACAGCTTCATTTTTGAGATAACCGGTGGCCCAGACAAGATCGACACGTTCGTCGCGTTGATGCGCGAAGTCGGCCTGGTTGAAGTCGGCAGAACCGGAATTGTCGGCCTGATGCGCGGAGCCGAAGGCAGCTAAATTTCATCGTCAAAATATTACGCCGTTGAAAGTAAGACCCTGAAACACATTCCGGGTGACGGCAAAGCAGAAGGACTAAAACATGAAAGTATTTTACGACGCAGATTGCGATCTGGGCCTGATCAAGGACAAGAAAGTCGCGATTGTTGGTTATGGCAGCCAAGGCCATGCACATGCACAGAATCTGCGCGACAGCGGCGTTGCGGACGTAGCCATTGCGTTGCGCGCTGGATCGGCCACCGCGAAAAAGGCCGAAGCCGCTGGTTTCAAGGTCTTGGCAAATGCCGATGCCGCCGCGTGGGCCGATATTTTGATGGTGCTGGCACCTGACGAGCATCAGGCCGCCATTTACGCCGATGACCTGCATGCAAATATGAAGCCCGGCGCGGCGCTTGCCTTTGCCCATGGCCTGAACGTCCATTTCGGCCTTATCGAACCACGCGCAGACATTGATGTCATCATGATCGCGCCAAAAGGCCCCGGCCATACCGTGCGCAGCGAATATCAAAAAGGCGGCGGCGTGCCCTGCCTTATCGCGGTCGCGCAAAATGCATCGGGCAATGCCCATGACATCGCGCTTGCTTATGCAAGCGGCGTTGGCGGCGGACGCAGCGGCATCATCGAAACCAATTTCCGCGAAGAGTGCGAAACCGATCTGTTCGGTGAACAGGCCGTCCTTTGCGGTGGCATCACGCACCTTATCCAAGCCGGCTTCGAAACGCTCACCGAGGCGGGCTATGCCCCTGAAATGGCGTATTTCGAATGCTTGCACGAAACCAAGCTCATCGTTGACCTTCTATATGAAGGCGGCATCGCCAACATGCGCTATTCCATCTCCAACACCGCGGAATATGGCGACATCACGACTGGCCCGCGCATCATTACCGACGAAACCAAAGCAGAAATGAAGCGCGTTCTTGCGGACATTCAATCCGGCCGTTTTGTGAAGAACTTCGTTCTGGACAACCGTGCGGGACAACCTGAACTTAAGGCCGCACGCAAGGCTGCTGCCGCGCATCCAATCGAAGCAACTGGCGCAAAACTGCGCGCCATGATGCCTTGGATCGCCAAGAATAAGCTGGTTGATCAAGCCAAAAACTAATCTTCGTGGCATCTTGACAGTTTAAGGGGAGGCATCGACACTGGTGCCTCCCCTTTTTCATGTCTGGAGCAATTTTATGCGCAAGCTTTTATGTGCCCTTCCCCTCTTCGCGGCCGTCCCCCTCATCGCACAGAGCGCACCACAAACCCCCGGCGCGGTGGATGTCACCCGCGTGACCGCAGGAACGTATAACACCGATCCTGCACACACGCTGGTCGGCTGGCGGGTTAGCCATTTCGGCTTCAACGACTATTTTGGCATCTTCGGCGATGCGACGGGAACATTGGTTCTGGACCCTGCAAAGCCAAATGCATCAACGGTCGATATCACTATTCCTATAGGCAAAGTCACAACCGCGAGCGCTGGCCTCACGGGCCATTTGCTTCGCGCCGGCAAAGAAGGCGGCAAAGCGGACTTTTTCGGTCCAGCGCCAGCGGACGCAAAATTTGTGTCCACCAGCGTGGTCGCCAAGGGCACGACAGCGAAAATCACGGGTAACCTAACGCTGAACGGCGTCACTAAGCCAGTCGTGCTCGACACGACATTTTCAGGTGCTGGCAACAACCCGTTCAATAAAAAACCAACCGTCGGCTTTCATGCCACCGCTGTCATCAAACGCAGCGAATTTGGCATTAGCTATGCGGTTCCGATGATTTCGGATGACGTTACCTTGGATATCAGCGTCGCCTTTGAAAAGGCCAGCTAAGGCTCGAGAATATCATTACGCGAAGCCGCTGAGACAAGAAGTCTATTTCGTCTCCTCTGTCTCTCGGCGGCTTTGCGCCAAAAAAGTGCCTAGTGCGCAGTGTCCTGCAAAAAGATCACAAAAAACGCGCTGCCAAGCCCTGACGCCCGTAGAAAAAATTGACTCAAGTTACAAATAATGACACTTTCAAGGTCCGGTCCAGATAACAGTTAATCAGAGAGGGAAACCTATGATTGAATTATGTGAGACTGAAGTAAATGCGGTATCTGGCGGAAACGGATATACGACTGATGACCTTGGCGGAGTGATGTCATCGCTCGCATCGCAATGGAAACCCCTGGATCTGGGGAAAGATCATGTGACGGCGTATCAACTTGATCAATACCGTGAGGCCAATCCTGACTCGCCTACCTGGTATGCGGACTTTTTTGGGCTTTAAATTGTCATTTTAGATACCTTTCCCCGAAGTCATATCCAATGGCTTCGGGGAATGTGCAACGGTGGGAGCGGTCAATGCGCTACGCGTTTCGTGGAACAGCTTTACTGTTTCTTTTGCTCGGAAATACGCCCCCGGATCAAACACCGGGCGACATAATCGTGACTGCGCCAGCGCGTGTACATAAAGAACTCAAAAAACAGACGTTGAATTTCGTCAGAACAGTTTCAGATACCGCAGAGCAAACGCAATTCTCCCGCCGTGATGATCCGTTTTGCATCAAGATCATAGGACTTGATCTTGCCTATCATGATTTGATCCGAAAAAAATTCGGGAAACAGCAAAAGTAGCGAGAGCACCCAAAGAGGCACCGGAAGGATGTCGGCCCAATATTCATGTTATTTTTTCAACGAATGGCGATGCACTAATGGAGGTTTTGAAACGCAAATATCCCTCCATAATCAACGGGCAGCCAATCCGAAAGATTGACGAACTCATGCAGTCAAAAAAGCCTGTGCGATGGTGGTATGCCGCCAAAACAGAGGGCGCAAACGGCGAACCAGTTATAGATGGTAGGGTGCTCAGATATACTGCCAGCTTGATTTCAAGCAGCATCGAGATCGATCTTACATCCACGGTTATCATTGTTGATGTAAATCAGTCCAATGGATATCCATTGGAATCTTTGGCGAGCTACATCTCAATGGTGGCATTTGCGCAAATTGACGGCGCAACGCAGCAAGCCGTTAGTAGTTCATCAATTTTGGGTATGTTCAACGATACGAAACCGCGAATTGCAGCGCTTCGGAACCTTACCATCTGGGATCGGGCATATTTGCATGCGCTGTATAGCATAGCTGCAGACAGACCTATCTGGCAGCAGCGAAAACGCCTAAGCGGTGCAATGACGAAATATATCCAACAAAACTAAGCCCCCGTCCCTCAGCCGCTGTTACGGCCGATAGTTCTGAGCCATGGGAAAGAACCCAATTACGCTCAAAAATAGCATCGCGCGAGATGGCGGGGGCTCCGTGTGCTTACCCCAAATACCGCGCATCAAGGCTGGCTTTCGCTGCGCGATACTCGGCCTCAAGCTGATCAATAAACTGTGCCACAGTTTGCACTTCCTTGATCGCGCCGATACCCTGACCTGAACCCCAGATATCCTTCCAAGCCTTGGCTTCGCTATTGCCGCCCGAACCAAAGTTCATCGTGGAAATATCGCCCTTTGGCAGATTGTCCGGATCCATCCCTGCGCGTTCGATTGATTGACGCAGGTAATTGCCGCTGACGCCGGTAAATAGGTCGGAATAAACAATGTCGGCAGCTTTTGCTTCGACGATGTTATCTTTGTAGCCGTCAACAGCATTGGCTTCCTTCGTCGCGATGAACGCGCTGCCGATATAGCCAAAATCGGCCCCCATGGCTTGCGCGGCCAACACGGACGCACCGTGCGCAATCGATCCGGAGAGCGCCACTGGTCCATCAAACCACTCACGAATTTCGCGCATCAATGCGAATGGTGAAGTCACCCCAGCGTGGCCGCCAGCGCCTGCAGCGACGGGAATAAGGCCATCTGCGCCCTTCTCAATTGCCTTATGCGCGAAACGGTCGTTGATAACGTCATGAAAGGCAATGCCGCCCCAGCTGTGTACGGCCTGGTTCAGTTCTTCCTGCGCGCCTAGCGACGTGATCGTGATCGGAACTTGCCATTTCGCGCAGGTCGCCAAATCCTCTTGCAACCGGTTGTTTGATTTATGCACGATCTGGTTCACCGCATAAGGCGCGGCAGGGCGCGTGGGATTATCGCGGTTATGTGCGGCGAGCTCCTCAGTGATCTGGTGCAACCATTCGTCCAGCTGGCTGGCTGGACGCGCATTGAGCGCCGGGAATGAACCGACAACACCGGCCTTGCATTGTGCAATCACCAGCTCTGGTCCTGAAACGATAAAAAGCGGCGATCCAATCACCGGAAGACGAAGATTGTCGAAAATTGCCGGAAGTGCCATGCGCCGAATCCCTTGTTAAATGACCATTTACATGTGGGTTAGCGCCTGCACATTGCGGCTGTCAAATGGCTGGCACGGAACGAGCCATTACGTAAGGTTAGGCGGACGTGATTTTCATGCACGCCCGCCTTTAGATCACCTTACGCGCCGTTAGCGGCGCTCAAAATCGCCCGAACGGACGCGGTTGCGACATCCCTGCTGATGCCGACACCGAACAAAATAGGGCCATCGCCCACGCGGCACTCAACATAGGCAGCAGCGCGTGCATCGGTGCCGTGGCCGATTGCGTGTTCGCTATAGTCGATGATGTCCAGAGGCCCTCCCAGAGCGTCCTCAAGGGCGTTGGCAAGGCTTGAGATAAGTCCATTGCCGCGACCGCTCACGCTTTGTTCGACGCCATCGATGCGGATATTGCCTGCGAAGATACGCTCATCCAGTTGACGCTGGCTTTGGCTTTCGCGGAAGTCGAGCAACCGGAAGCGCCCTTCCCCTTTCAGATGATAGCGCTTTTCAAACGCCTCCCAGATGTCGGCACTGGTCAGTTCACGGCCAGTCGTGTCTGACAATTCCTGCACCGTCGTGGAAAAATTGGCCTGCATACGCTTCGGCAGTTTAAGGCCGTGGTCCTGCTCGATAACCCAGGCGACACCGCCCTTGCCGCTTTGCGAATTTACGCGGATGACGGCTTCATATGAGCGCCCCAGATCAGCGGGATCAATCGGCAGATAAGGAACCCGCCAGATTTCGTCATTTTGCCGTTCATGCGCGGCAAAACCTTTCTTAATGGCGTCTTGATGCGATCCGGAAAAGGCCGTGAACACCAATTCACCGGCATATGGGTGACGCGGATGGACCGGCAGTTGATTGCAATATTCCACGGTCTGGATGACTTCATCGATGTCGCTGAAATCAAGACCTGGGTTCAACCCTTGCGTATACATGTTCAGCGCCAGTGTAACGAGGTCGACATTGCCCGTGCGTTCCCCATTGCCGAACAGGCAACCTTCAATCCGGTCCCCGCCCGCCAACAGGCCAAGTTCCGCCGCGGCAATGCCGCTGCCCCGGTCATTATGCGGATGCAGGCTGATGACGACGGCATCACGCGCGCTGATATGTTTGCACATCCATTCGATCTGGTCCGCATATACATTGGGCATCGCGGCTTCGATGGTGGCGGGCAAATTCAGGATCATTGGCTTGGCAGCGGTCGGTTTCAAAACCTCCATCACAGCCTCGCTCACCTCAAGGCTGAATTCGAGTTCGGCAGTGGAAAAGGTTTCGGGGCTATATTCAAAATGCCAGTCGGTTTCGGGGAAGCGCGCGGCTTGCTCCATCAACATATGCGCGCCTTCAACCGCGATGGCCTTCACGCCCGCTTTGTCGAGGTTGAAGACAATGTCGCGCCACGCAGGGCTGACGGCATTGTACAGATGCACAATCGCACGCGGTGCGCCCGCCATGCTTTCGAACGTTTTCTCAATAAGGTCGCGCCGTGACTGCGTCAGGCTCTGGATCGTTACATCGTCGGGGATGCTTCCGCTATCGACCAAGCCACGGATAAAATCGAAATCTGTCGCACCCGAGCTTGGGAAACCAACTTCGATTTCCTTCACGCCGACTTTCAGGAGAAGATCAAAAAACCGGTGCTTTTTCTCGGCGCCCATCGGATCGATCAGCGCCTGATTGCCATCGCGCAAGTCGGTCGAAAGCCAACGTGGCGGAGCGTCTATGGTACGATTTGGCCACTGACGATCGGGCAGGTCAACTTGCGGGAATGCGCGGTATTTACGAGATGGATCGGATAACATCATGTTTTTTGCAACTTCGCTATTGCGCCCATTATGTGGGCTGAAAGACTTGGCGGGGTTTCATGAAGCCCTTAGGCGGCCTGCCGAACGATGCCGACATCAAGCGCACGCCTAAGGGCGTGTAAGTCGTAGAAGGTCCAAGGTCGCGTTGTGCAAAGACATTATGTTGCGGCGATAGCCATTCAAAGCAACATTCGTCCAGTATAAAATTAATGGGCATTCATTTAGTTGCCAAGCAAATGGCGCGAGCCATTTGCTATTGGTCGGAGTTTATGGCCTCTTTACCGATAACCAAGCATGCATTTACTTTGCCCTCCTCAGGGATGGGCGTCACGACAACACCCTCATCTGCATGCAAGCCGGGCAACTCAACGACGCGGTCATATGCTCCTTGCGTGGCAAGGTCGTGCACAAGGCGCACCACATAACGCATGGCTTCATGCGCAGGCAGCTGCGGATGCGCGAAGCTAAGTTCCTGATCACATAGCCACGCCAACCCTGTGGTTTGCACAATATCGACCGTCGACATATCAAAGCCAACACATAACAACGCCGGAAAGGCCGCAACTTTGGTATATTGCGCGACAGCTTCCGCGTAATAATCATATCCGGAAACAACAGACGCCGGAGACCAAAACACGGCTTTGATGCCGAGGTTGCATCCCAAAACGTCGCCAAGCTCCAGCATAGCCTGAACAATTGCGGGAATAATGCGGCCAGATGCAACCGCTGGGCCCAAATCGATGTGCACGACGGACTGTATATCGGAGAGATCAGCGCTGCAAAAAATGTGGTGCGTTGCCGCTGGCGCGGGGCACGACTGCAACGCATAGGTAAAAGAAACGCCGCTGAATAGCAGACTGCCCGATGTGCTCGCCGGATTACCGCCGTCATCGAAGGTGATGCCAAGCCGGTCGAAATCGACGGATTGCCAAATTTCCTTCAAATCGGCGCAGCTAGCCGCCGAAAGCAATGACATAGCCGACATAGGATCGTCCAATCGAAGTTCCTTTTTTGTTCGTATTGGTCGAAACAAAAAGGTTCAAGCGATTTTGCGACGATACCTGGTCAACGCGGCGCAGCTTGTTAAATTTCGACTTGGCTTCCCAGTTCGACCACCCGGTTGCTGGGTAGTTTAAAGAACTCCATTGCGTTTGCCGCATTGCGCAACATCCATGCGAAAATCTTTTCGCGCCAGATCGCCATACCCGGCATCTTCGACGCAATTAGCGTCTGCCGCGACAGGAAGAAGCTGGTGTGCATCATGTCGAACTTTGGACCGCACAGATCAACCAAATCCAGTGTCGCGGGGACATTGGTTTCTTCCAAAAAGCCAAAGCGCATTTTGACGCGATAGAAACCTTCACCAAGGTCTTTGCAGATAATCCGTTCGCCGGTTTCGACGAAGGGGACATCTTCGATTTGCACTGTGAGGATGATGACGCGTTCATGCAAAATGCGATTGTGCTTGATGTTATGCAGCAAAGCCGAAGGAACCCCGCTCGCGGCCGACGCCATGAAAATCGCCGTTCCCGGAACCCGCGTGGCGCTGTTTGCAGCCGATTTGATGAAGATTTCCATCGGCATAGTGCTTTCCGCCATACGCTCGCGCATCAGCGCGCGTCCACGTGACCAGGTCGTCAACAAGGTGAAGATCACCAAGCCAATGAGCAGCGGCACCCAGCCACCCGAAGGAACCTTAAGCAGATTTGCGCCGAAATAGGCAAAGTCGACGATGAAGAACAACGCCAATATGGGGATGGCTTTCCACTTTGGCCATTTCCAAAGCGACACGAGCACGACCGCGATCAGGCACGTATCGATAAACATCGCGCCCGTGACCGCGATGCCATAAGCAGCGGCAAGGTTTGACGAAGACTGGAAGAACAGCACCAACAAGAGAACCATCACCGCCAGCCCCCAATTGATTGCCGGAATATAAATCTGGCCTGCGGCTTTTTCGCTGGTGTGCAAAATGCTCAAGCGCGGCATGAAGCCCAATTGAATCGCTTGCTGGGTCAAAGAGAACGCTCCCGAAATCACGGCTTGGCTGGCGATAATCGCGGCCAAGATCGTCAATATGATAACGGGCGTGCTAATAATGTCCGGCACCATCAGGAAGAATGGGTCACGAATGGCCATCTGGGCTTCCTCAGGCGTCATCGACAGGATCATTGCCCCCTGCCCCATATAGTTCAGCATCAACGCAGGCAGGACAAAGAACAGCCAGCTGAACTTGATTGGGCGCCGCCCGAAATGCCCCATATCAGCATAGAGCGCCTCGGCCCCGGTAACGGCAAGCACCACAGTGCCCATCGCGACAAATGCACGAAAGCCATCAACATAAAAGAAATAAAAGGCGTTCAGCGGGTTCAGAACATCCAGAATGATCAACGGCATCTTTGTAAGATGCATAATGCCAAGGCCCGCCAGCGTCGCAAAATAGACCAGCATGATCGGCCCGAACCATGCGCCAACCTTGGCCGTGCCGCGCGACTGGAACGCAAAAAGCGCACCAATAATCAAGACAGATATGGGCAAGATCCAGACGCTAAAGCCTTGGCTGACATATTTCAGACCTTCCGCCGCCGACAGGATCGACATCGCTGGCGTAATCATGGAATCGCCGTAGAATAATGCGGTTGCAAAAACGCCAAGCATCACGAACGGTGCAGTCCATTTTGCGCCCGCAGTCTGCCGGTTAATCAGCGCGAGGAGGGCAAGACTTCCGCCCTCGCCTTTATTGTCGGCTTTCATGATCGTGAAGACATATTTGAATGTCACAACGATCATCATCGACCAGAATACGAGACTTAGCACACCATTAATATGCATCGGATCTGGTGTGATGGGATGATGTCCGGCGAATGTTTCGCGAAACGCATAAATCGGGCTGGTCCCGATGTCGCCAAATACAACGCCAACTGTGCCAACGCACAGCGCGAGCAGCGACCCCTTTGGGGCATGACTTGCATGTTGATCTTGCTCGCTATGACCAAAATCGTCTGCGGCTTGCGGTCCAACCATTTCGTTTCCCCGGCGTTTCCCCCGATTGCCCCCAGAAGCAGTCAGGACGCGCGCATTAGCATGGCCACCAACCCATCACAACAAAGCAATAAAGCCCGTCATTGGCATCAAAAACAATTTATATCAGTTACTTAGCTGGATTAGCTACTTGGGCACGAGCGGCCTGCGCCTGCAATGCCTTCGCCGCTTGCAGTTGCGACTCAATCCGTGCCTTCCACTTGGCTTGCGGCGTCGCGAGTGACATGGTCTTTTCCCAGAGCAAAATGGCCCCGTCGAGATCACCGGCAAAGAGCCGCGCAAGCCCCGCGAAATAATATGGCGCAGGATAATTGGGCCGGATTGCCCGCGCCTTATCAAATGCCAATTGCGCCGGTGGCGACATCTGGCCTTCGCTTGCCAGCATCAGTTGCAACCCTAATGCAGACCACAAATCAGGGTTGTTGGGGTCTTTGCGCAAACCCGCTTGAATATAGGATGCCGACAGCGTGTAATCGCCCTGCTTGGCAAATGAGTCTGCGGTAACAAGCCAGCGTTTTGCGCTGCCAAAGCTTTGGTCCATATCCGCCCGTATGTCGACAAGCTCGATCGCGGCGACTTCGCTTGCGGCCAGTGGCTTGGCAGGTGACGATGCTGTGGTGGGCCGTCCCTGAAGCGCATATCCCGTCATGCCCAATAGAATGACAGCTGCGGCAATCTGCCATAGGCCTTTCGACGATCGGACATTCCAGACGAGAATGGCTAGGCTGAGTACCGCCAAAATGCCAAGTGCCAACCAACCGTTCATGCGCCCCTCCGGAATAGCCCGCGCGCCAGCCATATGCCCGCGATCAGAACCAATAAGGGCGTTAGCCAAAGCAACAGCCCTGCCCCCTTCATATCAGGTTCGAAGCTGACCCATTTACCATAGCGCGCGATCATCCAGCCACGAATGGCCTCCGGCTTTTGCCCGGCTGCAATTTGTTTCCGCACCTCCGCGCGCATCGTACCTGCCATGTGCGCGTCACTATCGGCGATCGATTGCCCCTGACATTGAATGCAGCGCAGGCTGTGCATCAACTTGGTCGCTGCGGCTTCTTGTGCGGGATCAGGTAGCTGACGGTTCGCCAATGCGGGCGTGGGACCGCTGCCTTGCGCGAACACGGGCGTTGCAAGCATCAGAAAGATGAGCGCCAGTTGTCTCATTTCGCGGCATTCACTTTTTCAATCAGCATCGGGACATGTTCAGCACGGATATCACCGATATGCTGATACAATATCGTGCCGTCACCGCCGATGACATAAGTTTCCGGAACCCCAGACGATCCAAGCTTAAGCTGAACCGCCATTTCGCTGTCCGATCCAATCCGCCGGAACGGGTTGCCGAATTCACTTAAGAATGCCGCAACGTCTTCGGGTCTGTCACGAATTGCGATGGCGTCAATTTCGACACCTGCCTTTTTCAACGCCTCAAGATACGGCGCTTCCGCCTTGCACGGAATGCACCAGCTGGCAAAAATGTTGAGCAAACGGGGCTTGCCGTCGATCATATCGCCGCTGGCCAAGCCTTCGACTCCCGCCGTTGCGGCAGGCAATGAAAATGCTGGCAGCTTTTGGCCAATCATCGCCGAATGCACCTGTTCGTCTTTCGGCACAGCCAGGCCGTAAATGGCCAGACCACCGATAAAAGCGACCACCGCAAGCGGGATCCACAGAAGCCAGGGCCGGTTCATGTTGTCTGCCACTTGTTTTTAGCAGGCTTTTTCGCGCGCCGGAACATGCGCCCAAGCAGCGCAATGATGCCACCGACCGCGATCAGCAGTCCGCCATACCAGATAAACGACACAAAGGGTTTCCACCACAAGCGTACTTGCCAGCGGCCATCCCCCTCTTGGTCAGGCTGCGCAATGACAGCATAAAGTTGGCCATTCCAACGGGTCAACAATGCCGCCTCGCTCGTTTGCATTTCGGGCTTGAAAAACTGCCGTGATTGCGGGCGAAGCATGAACGCATTGCCATTTTTCACGGCATGCATCTCGCCCTCAACCGCAACCCAATTGTCCCCGACAACAGGATTGACGTCGTCGAGCTTCACTTGCCAGCCAGCGACTTGCGCGCTTTCACCCGGGGCAAGCGCGGTCAATGTTTCTGATGAAAATCCGGACTCTGCCGCCATGCCAAAAACGCTGACGGCAATGCCAAAATGCGCGATGACCATACCGAATATAGGCAATGGCGTGCGCAGCAATTTGCGGCCGCGTAAGGGCAGCCACGCGGCGACAGCCAGTGCCAATGACAAGGCGATCCCAAGCAATGGGAAAAGCCCAACGTCCAGCGCGAATTTCCAGACGGCGATGCCGCTCCACAACAAAATTGCAGCGCCCCCAATAAGCCAATATTTTAAGCGTTTGAGATCATCGCGGCGCCAGCGCAGCATCGGGCCAATCAAAAGGGCAAGCATCAACAGCACAGCGATTGGCACCGTCGCCTTGTTGAAATAGGGCGGGCCAACCGAAATCTTGTCACCCATCGCTTCGGCCGCAAGGGGGTACAGCGTGCCGATGAGCACAACGGCAAGGATAACGCTCAGGAAGATATTGTTCGCCACAATGCCGCCTTCGCGGCTGATGAGCTGAAACGGCTCGCCTTGCTTGACCGAACCAATGCGCAAGGCAAAAATCACAAACGCAAGGCCGGTGTATATCAACATCAACGCAAGAATGAACGCCCCGCGTTCTGGATCGACAGCAAATGCGTGGACGCTGGTTAAAATGCCCGACCGCACCAAGAACGTGCCAGCCATCGACATAGCAAATGCCACGAGCGCCAGCATGATCGTCCATGCGCGCAAAGCGTTTCGCGTCGCAAGCACGCTGACCGAATGCAGAAGTGCGGTTGCCGCGAGCCATGGCAGCAGCGATGCGTTTTCAACGGGGTCCCAGAACCACCAGCCACCCCAGCCGAGCTCATAATAGGCCCAATAACTGCCGGCGGTGATGCCGATGGTCAGGAATATCCACGCCGCCAACACCCAAGGCCGCATCGCACGCGCAAAGGCTGGCCCAACCTGATTGGTCAGCAGTGCGCCCACGGCAAAGGAAAAGGCGATCGAAAGACCGACATAACCGAAATATAAAGTTGGCGGATGGAACGCGAGGCCGACATCCTGTAGCAATGGATTCAGCCCATTCCCTTCAACAGGCGCAGGGACGAGGCGCTCGAATGGGTTTGACGCGAACAAAAGGAACGCAAAAAAACCAAGGGCAATGAATGCCTGCACCGCCAGCGTGGCATTGAGCGTTTTGGATTCAATCCGCTTTTCCAGCAGCGCAATCGCGGCGCCGGACACCGACAAAACCGATACCCACAGCAGCATCGATCCTTCATGGTTGCCCCATGTGCCCGCAAGTTTGAAAATCAGTGGTTTATCAATGTGGCTGTTGCTGGCGACCAGCAACACCGACAGGTCGGTGACGTAAAACAGCCACATCAGCGCGAGAAACGCGAAAGCGCATAAGGCACCTTGGACATAGGCGGCAGGCTTGATGAGCGGCACAAGCTGCCCCGCCCCGCCGCGCAACAATGTCATGCCGCCCACAAGCTGCAGCAGCGCCATTGCGGCGGCCAGCCACAATGCGGCAAGTCCTGCCTCTGCCATCATGTCAAAGCCTTCATTTTGAAAGCGTGTCCTTTGTGTGTTCTGCGGAATTCATGTCGATATCCGCCAGTTCTTTGGGCACATAATTTTCGTCATGCTTCGCCAACAGGCTGTCCGCTATAAAGATGCCGTCGGGACCAAGCCGGCCGTCTGCAACGACACCGGATCCTTCAACGAACAGATCGGGCGTAATACCGCGATAGGCGACCTTTTGCGTTTTATCCTTGTCCTGCACGGTAAAGGTAATGGAAACGCCATCGGGCGCGCGGACGATTGAGCCCTTTTGCACCATCCCGCCAAGCCGGATGGCCTTACCCGGCGCAACATTGGCGCTGGCCAAAGTGGTGGGCGTGTAAAAATACGACGCTTCTTCGCGCAATGCCGCGGCGGCGATCAGGCCAGCACCTATCAGGGCGAAAACCGCAATCACGGCAAGCAGCAGGCGTTGATGCTTGGGCTTCATGGCTGTTGCCTCAATTCATCTGCCGATGCCTCTGTGCGACGCATGGCAAGATAGCTGGAGATCACAAGCCAGCTGATGCCAACGCCCGTGACAACAAAAGACGCAATGATGAACGGTGCGTGCGGCATCAATAGTCCGCCATCCGGCGCATACGCGCCTCAATCCGCATTTCTGCCAGCGCCGTGCGCATCCGCATCAACACCAACGCGCCGAACAACAGGCTGAAGCCCGCAACAGACACGAAAAGCGGCACCAAATAGGCTTGATCGATGGAAGAGCCACCCAAGGTGATGCTCGCCTTTTGGTGCTGGCTTTCCCACCAGATGACGGATCGGTTGATGATCGGAATGTTGACGGCACCGATGATACCGAAAACAGCTGCAACGCGGCTGGTATCACCCTTCTCGCTCGATGCGTTCGAAAGCGCGATATATCCGAGATATAGGAAGAACAGCACCAGCATGGATGTCAGCCGGCCATCCCACACCCACCATGTGCCCCATGTTGGCCTGCCCCAGATCGACCCAGTGATCAGGCAAATCGCCGCAAAGGTCGCGCCAGGGACAGCAATTGCGCGCGCCGACACGCCAGCAAGTGGGTGACGCCAGACCAGCTGAACGATGCTCGCAATCGCAATGCCGGTCCATCCGCCCATACCGAGCCAAGCGGCGGGCACATGAACGAAAATAATCTTTACGGTATCGCCCATGAGCCGTTCAGTTGGCGTGAAGAACGCACCCCACAGGCAAGCCCCAAGCGTCAATGCGATGCCCAGCCACAACAGCCAAGGCGTAAGTGGCTTTGCGATTCGCAGAAAGCGGGCAGGATTGGCAAAACGATGCATAACTGGGCGACGCATCTAGCACCACCAAAGCGTTACGCCAATGGATTTGGCATCAGCGGCCAATAAGCTTTTGCGCCATATTGTCGGCGACTTCCGCCGGTGTCTTGCCGGTCGAATCGCTTTCCTTCCAGATTGCCGCCAATCGGCCTGCAATGGCATCAATGCGCCGGTTAATCTCGGCATCGTCGGCATTTTCGATATGGCGCAGCACGTTGATAATACCGCCTGCGTTAATGACATAATCCGGCGCATATAAGATACCGCGGTCGGCGAGCATCCGACCTTCAGGGCCAGTCGCCAGCTGGTTGTTTGCACCACCGGCAACGGCGCGCACTTTTAACGCTGCTACGCTGGCCTCGGTCAGTACCGCACCAAGCGCGCACGGGCTGAACACATCTGCTTCCAATGTCATAATCGCATCGGCCGCAACACTTTGCCCGCCGAGTTCACGCGCAAGATCTGCAGCGCGCTGCGCGTCAACATCTGCAAGCGTCAGCTTGGCGCCCTCTGCCGCCAGATAACGCGCGAGCCCGCCGCCGACGCTACCAACGCCCTGAATGGCCACATGGACGCCATGAAGGTCGTCGGTACACAGCGCATGCTTGACCGCTGCCTTAACGCCCAGAAACACGCCACGCGCCGTATATGGACCGGGATCGCCACCTTGGTCCGGAAGTCCGGCAACATGCGGGGTAACCTTGGAAACGGCGACCATGTCCGCTTCGGAAATGCCCACATCCTGCGCAGTGATATATTTGCCGCCGAGCGAGTCGACCGCACGTCCAAACGCTTCAAGCAATTCTTGCGGCTTTGCCCGCTGCGGATTCGCCAAAATAACGGCTTTACCACCACCTGCAGATAGCCCTGCCATGGCGTTTTTGTAGCTCATACCGCGCGACAAACGGAGCGCATCGGTGATCGCCGCCTGCGAATCGGCATAATGCCAGAAACGCGTTCCGCCCGCTGCCGGCCCCAAATGAGTCGAGTGCACGGCAATGACGGCCTTGAGCCCTGTCGCGCGGTCATCAAACACATGGACCGCCTCATGCGAGTCAAAGTCTGGCAAATCCCAAATAGCGGGCATCTCGTCACTCCCAAATACGGACGAATTTAATCCAACGACAGTCGAAATCAAATTACACATCAGCGTAATAATATTACGCAATGCGAAAGTCACTCGGATTATGCGGGGGAATAAATGGGGCGACCGAGGGGTCTCGAACCCCCGACCTCTGGTACCACAAACCAGCGCTCTAACCAACTGAGCTACGGTCGCCATAGCGCCACTAAGGCAGGCGCGTTCCTATATTTTGGCCTTAAGATTATCACATGCCGGGCGTCAACCCGGCACGCTGATTATCTTACTTCTTGAGGCTAAGGCCACCAAAGCGCTTGTTGAACTGCGCAACGCGGCCGCCTGTGTCGAGCATACGGCCCGAACCACCGGTCCATGCTGGGTGCGAAGTCGGGTCAATATCCAGAGCCAATGTGTCGCCTTCCTTGCCCCAGGTGGAGCGTGTTTCGAAGACGGTGCCATCGGTCATCTGCACCTTGATCATGTGATAATCGGGGTGAATGTCGGGTTTCATATATAATTCCTTTGTTCAGCAACCGGTTTCCGACCGGAGGCCCTAAATTCGGAAGCGCCGCGCATAGCGGTGGACGCCAGTTATAGCAAGATTCAATTATCAGCGAATATTATCACGCTGGCGGATCGGCGATCATGGCCATGAAATCGGCTTCCGCCGCGACCTGATCCCCCATCATCGCACGCCCCGCGAATTTACAAACCCGCGGACGCTTTTGCACAAATTCGACATTCAGATGCAGCAAACAACCAGGCTCGACGGGCGCACGGAACTTCGCATTGTCGATGGACATGAAATATACGAGCTTGCCTGAACCAATCAACCCAAGGCTCTCCATCGCCAAAACACCAGCCGCTTGGGCCAGCGCCTCGACAATCAGCACGCCGGGCATGATAGGACGTCCGGGGAAATGTCCCTGAAAGAACCCTTCATTGATTGTTACGGCTTTGATCGCGCTGATGCGCTCATCAGGGACAAGCTGTTCAACGCGGTCAACCAGCAACATCGGGTAGCGGTGCGGCAGCACCGACATAACCCGGCGGACGTCATAGTTGCTAAAATCAGCTTCGCTCATTCCGCTTAGCGGCTTTCAGGCTGTGCTGCAGGGTTTGCTGGTGCAGCGGCACGTGGCTGCGCCGCAGCGGCCTGAGCGGCTTGCATCTGCGCTGCGTTGTTAAACAACTGCTGAATTTGCTGATACAAAGCGCCAACCGGACGCGACGGACGCCAGCCAGCAGGTGGTGTGATCGATGCTGCTGGAATAGCTTTATCCAATTCAGCGGTAATCGCTGGCGTTACGTCAACGGCTTCAGGTGCCCAAACAAATGCATCTGGTGTCAAAATGACGCTGATTTTCTTTGCAGCAATAACGGCCTGCTGCGCCGCGTCATACTTCAATGCGACCTGTTCAACGGCATATAACTGCGCCAAGATAATCGGTTCTTGAAGCGTATTGATTTCCTGTTGCTTGGCATCAAGCTGCGTCAGCAAAGGGTTTTTCGCCTTAACTGCTGCGTCGAGCTCAGCCTGGGTCAGCTCTTTATCTTTATTGGTATCAAGCTGCACATTGATATTGTTGATTTCCTGACGCTTGGCTTGCATCTGCTGAACGGCCGATGCGTATTGCGCGCCGATCTGTTGATATGCCGTGCCGAGTGCTTTTGAACGGGCAATAGCGACCGCTGTTTGGGCGGTTGCAATGCCGGATACTTGAGCCGTTGCAGGAACAGCGATTGCTGTTGCGGACAAAAGAGCTGCCACGATGGCAATGTTACGAATTTTCATTAGAATTGAGTCCCTACGTTAAATGTGAACAATTTGGTGTCGTCGCCGGGCTGTTTTAGCAGCGCACGGGCAATATCAAGCCGGAACGGACCAAAAGGCGAATTCCAGTTTACGCCAAAACCAACAGACATACGCGGCTTCCATGTGTCACCAAAGAACCGCTCTTCGAAACGCAACGCAGATATGCGCGCCGATCCATCGGCATTGGTGGGCTCTGTTGAAGTCTGCAATGTCCCCATGAAGTCGACAAAATAATATAGCGGCGCCCCCTGCGTGCCATCAGGCAATATTTCGCGTTGCTGAACCGTCTGCAATATCGGACGGGTTACATCGAAAACCGAACCTACATCAAGGAACAAGGATGGGCGCAGACCCAATTCCCTTGCACCACTGCCCAGCGGAATCTGAAGCTCCGCACGGCCCATATAATAAGCCCGACCACCGATGGCGTCGTCTTGAATCTGGTTCCGGTCCGTCAATGCCGTGTTCACGGCTACGCCGTTGACGATATTGCCTTGAAAGAACACGCGCTGCACCCGTGGACCGACGCCACGAATATCAAACCCGCGCATCTGTGGTTCACCAAGGTAGAAACGATCGGTCAAACGGACGTCATCAACGCCCGCTGACTCAAGGCCGCGGCTTTCGAGCGGATGGATATATCCGCCCTCAAATGACAGGCCGAACACAAAATTCCCAAATGGCTTCCAGAATTTGTCCGCGTTAATGCGCGACCTGACATATTTAACGCTGCCGCCAAGCCCTGCGACATCTTGGCTGATACCAATACTCTGGCCGCGCGTTGGACGGATCCGGTTGTCGCGATCATCATATAACAAGGTATAACCCAGCGATGACGTCAGGCGTTTACCCGTGGCATCACACAGGAACCGACCGGCCACGATTGGATCGCACGACGCAGGTAAAGGCCCCACACCATCTGGGTCAGTGAAAAACGTGTTTTCATCCAACGAGATGTCGTCCTCGCTAAGGCCATAGCGTGCTTGGAAATAGATATATTCATTCACCGGCACACCAACGCGCAGTTGGAACCCTGTGGTTGCCTGCTGATAGGTTGTGTTGCGTTGATTGTTGAAGAAGTTGAAGCTGTTCAAATCACGGCGGAAGATATCGCCGGACACCGCAATTGAACGGTCAAACAGATAGGGCTCGGTAAACCCGATTTCAGCGGACTTCGAATAAGACGAATATGAGATATTCGTACGCAATTCCTGGCCAACGCCGCGGAAGTTCCGCTGCCTTACGGAACCTTGGAAAATGAAGTTTTCGATCGACGAAAAACCAGCCGAGAGCGACAATTCACCCGTTGCCTTTTCCTCGACATTTGATGTCAGCACGATGCGGTCGGGCGCAGTGCCCTGTGTTTGCTCGACTTCAAGATCTTCTTGGAAATAACCGAGTGACTTGATGCGTTCTGCGGTGCGCTTCACCTGAATGCTATTAAATGCGTCGCCTTCGTTCAAACGGAACTCACGGCGAACGACCTTGTCTTGGGTCAGGGTATTGCCGTTAATGTCGATACGCTCAACAAACACCCGCGGCGATTCCGCCACGTTGAATGTGATACCCATCGTCAACGTTTCTTTGTCGCGCTGGAAATCGGGGTTCACGTCGGCAAAGGCATAACCAAATAGACCCGCGGTTTCGGAAAGGCTTTCGACCGTATCCTCGACCATCTTGGCATTGTACCAATCGCCCTTTTTCATGCGCAATGTCGTTGTCAGACGTTCGGAATCGAAATCGCGGATTTGGCTTTCAACCTTCACATCGCCGAATTTGTAGCGTTCGCCTTCTTCCACCACATAAGTGATGATGAAATCCTGCTTGTCGGGCGTCAGTTCCGCAATAGCGGATACCACGCGGAAATCGGCATAGCCTTGCGTCAGATAAAACTGACGCAGCTTTTGTTGGTCGAATGCCAAACGATCAGGGTCGTAGCTGGTGCCTGAGCTGAAGAAACGGTAAAAACGCGCTTGCTTCGTCACCATTTCGCCACGCAGGTCCCCATCGGAAAACTTTTCGTTGCCGATGATGTTGATCTGCTGAACTTTTGACTTGGGGCCTTCGGTGATTTCGAAAACGATATCGACGCGGTTCTGATCCAACTGGACCAGCTTGGGCTCAACCACCGCAGCAAAGCGCCCCTGACGCTTGTACAGTTCGACGATGCGCGCAACATCCGCGCGGACTTTCGAACGCGAATAAATCTGGCGCGGCGCCAACTTTATTTCGGGTTCGATCTTGTCGTTCTTGATACGCTTATTGCCTTCAAGAATGATGCGGTTCACCACCGGGTTTTCGCGCACTTCAATGACAACCGCGCCCGAATTGTTGCGCACGGCGACGTCCGCAAATAATTCCGTCGCGTATAGATCTTTCAACGCTTGGTCGGCAGAAGCCTGGGTCCAAAGCTGTCCCGTGCGTAAGCGGATGTACGACCGGACTGTATCGCCCTCGAGTCGCTGTGTACCAACAACGGTAATGGACTTGATTTCATCGAATGTAGCTGGCGCAGTTGGCTCAGCGGCTGGTGCCGGTGGCGGCGGCGTTGCTTGCGCAAATGCGGGCGTCACCATGCCTGACGCCGCAAGGGCGGTGGAACCCATCAAAAAAATGCCAACGCTCTTGAGGTTGCCGAAAGGTCTACTTTTCATTGTCATCCGATCTGATGTCCGGCCCCCACCGGGAGTTGGCGTATTGCCGCTAAAACGGTTTTGCGTCCCTGCCCCATGCAGCGCCCGCAATCAAGTATGCAATGCCTTCAGCCGCTTTCAAAAAGCCCGAAAGACGCAAGATCATTAAATGTCACCATCAGCATGAACGCCGCTAGCATCGCAAAACCTGCACGAAAAGCCCACTCCTGAACTTGTGCCGTTGCGGGACGTCTGCGTATCGCCTCAATTCCGTAGAGCAAAAGATGTCCTCCATCGAGCATCGGGATTGGCAGCAAATTGATGAACCCCAAGTTAATCGAGATGAGCGCCGCAAGGCTTATGAACGTCAATATGCCAAGGCTCATCGCTTCGCCGGAAACTTTTGCGATTTTCAACGGCCCACCAAGTTCGGAAAGCGGACGCCTGCCCGAAATAATCTGCCCAAGGCCGATTATCTGCTGACGCAAGACCTTGCCTGTTTGCAAGACAGCGGCCCATGGTGCCTCCAATAATCCGACTTCGCGGATTTCAACCTTGCTGGCGCCAACGCCAATGCGGCCAATACGGTATTCGTTGCCAAAGCGATCGGTCTCTTTGACTTCGGCCACAACCGCTTCTTTTACCAACCGCTTGCCATTGCGTTCGATTTCGATAACGGCACGCTCACCGGGGATCATGATGCTCTCGTTGGCCATCTGGTTAAAGGTTTCGATGTTGCGTCCGTTGAATTTCAGTACGCGGTCGCCCGGCATCAAACCCACTTCTGCGGCAGGGCTTCCGGGTTGAACCACGTCCAATACCGGCGGTGTAACCGATTTCCCGAATGCCAGCAGAAAGCCCATGAAGATCAATATCGCGAGCAAGAAGTTCACCGCGGGCCCAGCAAACACGATCAACGCGCGCTGCCACAGCGTCTTGGACTGAAAAGTCTGGTTGCGCTCGGCCTCGGGCAATTGCCGCCAGCTGTCATCGGCTTGACTGGACGGGTTCATGTCACCTGCAAACTGGACATATCCGCCCAATGGCAACAGTCCAATCCGCCACAGCGTGCCACGCTTGTCCACCCTGCCCCAAATTTGCGGGCCAAAGCCGATGGAGAATTTGTCGGCCTTCACGCCGAACCATCGGCCGACGACATAATGCCCAAGTTCATGCACAACGACTAAAGACCCGATCAGCGCAATGAACGCGATCAGGGTCAAAAAGATATTGGGTGATTCAGTTGCCACGCGTCAATGTCTCCAATTCGTGCCGCGCATAAATCCGCGCATCTGCATCTATGCTGAACAGATCGTCCAGATGTGTGGGCGCTGCCGGTGCATAGGCCGTCAATGTCGCCTCCACCACATTTGCGATATCCAGAAAGCCAATCTGGCCATGCAAAAACGCTTCGACGGCAACTTCATTGGCGGCGTTCAGTATGGCCGGCTTTGCGCCGCCCTCGGTAATCGCTGTGCGTGCCAGGCGGAGCGCGGGAAAGCGCACCATGTCGGGCTGCTCAAACGTCAGTTGGCCGATGGTCGCAAGATCCAGAGGCTTGCAATTCGTGGCCATGCGCTCGGGCCATGCCAGCGCGCTGGCAATGGGTATGCGCATGTCTGGCGAACCAAGCTGCGCCAGCGTTGAACAATCGTCATACTCCACCATCGAATGGATGACCGATTGCGGATGAACCAAAATGTCGAGCTTATCGAGCCCTACGGGAAACAGATGATATGCCTCAATCAGCTCAAGGCCTTTGTTCATCATCGTCGCGGAATCGACGCTTATCTTTGCGCCCATGTCCCAATTGGGATGCGCGACGGCCTGCGCCGGTGTAACCTCACGCATCTGGTCAAGCGAGAACGACCGGAACGGGCCGCCGCTTGCGGTTAGCGTGATTTTGCGCACATGTTCCAGCTTGCTTCCGGCAAGGCACTGGAAAATGGCATTATGCTCGCTGTCGACGGGTAATAACGCCGCGCCTGACTGCCGAACCGCGGCCATCATCAGCGCGCCGGCAGAAACCAGCGCTTCTTTATTGGCAAGGGCGACGGTTTTGCCCGCCTGTATCGCCGCCATGGTCGGCGGCAATCCAGCGCAGCCCACGATGGATGCCATCGTCCAGTCGACATCACGCTGCGCCGCCTCAACGAGCGCTTGCGCGCCCGCAGCCGCTTCGATGCCCGTGCCTTGCAACGCATCTTTCAGCGCCGGATAGGCAGCCTCATCAGCAACCACCGCCAGCTCTGCGCCAAATTCAATGGCAAGCTTTGCAAGCGCTGCAGCATTGCCATTGGCGGTTAGCGCTACAACGCGATAGGCATCACGGTGCTGACGCACAAGATCGAGGGTGGAAAGCCCCACAGAGCCAGTGGCCCCGAATATCGAAACGCTGCGTGTCATCTCTAACTGCCCATTGCGCTTTGCGACACGGTGATCAGCCCGGCGACAAATGCGACGGCAATCAAACCGTCGGTCCGATCAAACAAGCCGCCATGACCCGGAATAAGCCGTCCGGAGTCCTTTACCCCTGCCCGTCGCTTCATCCAGCTTTCGAAAAAGTCGCCGATTTGTGCAACAACGGCAAGTGCAGCGCCGGTCAAGGCAAGGCGCTGCCAACCATAAGTCAGGTAAACGTCGCCACCGCCCGCGTTGCCGCCCCTGAATGCGTAAATCGCGGCCTGAATAGCGATCATCATCAAGCCAGCGCCAATCATGCCGCCCAGCAAACCAGACCATGTTTTGGACGGGCTGATGCGCGGCGCGATTTTTGGCCCGCTTAATGTCCGCCCCGCGAAATATGCGCCGACATCGGTTCCGATGACACCTGCGATCAGCATGATTGTTGGGGTCATTCCAAAGAAGGGTGCACTAAACAGCAACAAAGTGAAGCAAGCGAGGCCAACGTACAAAAGCCCACCAACAAGCCAGATGATACGCGCGGGCATATTGCGGGCAAACGCAAGCGCCAGCTTTGTAAACTCCCAATACACGCCCAATCCGACCAAAACGATCAGCGCCATAAACGCATAACCACCCAGCCAGGTTGCGCCGATAGCCACCGTCATCATGGCCACGCTTGACAATGTCCGCACGCCCAAGTCGGAACGCGGCTTCAGCAACGGAACGCCTTTATCGTTCATCGGCCACCATAACGACGCTCACGCGTTGAAAACTCGGTCAAAGCCTGTGCGAGCTCATCCTTGCTGAAATCGGGCCACAGCGTGTCTGTAAACCAGAACTCGGCATAGGCCGCCTGCCACAGCATGAAATTCGACAACCGCTGTTCGCCCGATGTCCGGATCAAAAGGTCTAACGGCGGCAGACCTGCGGTATCCAAATTGGCTTCGATAGATTCTACGGTAATGTCACCCTGCGCAGCGGCGGAACGGGCCGCGCGCACAAGCTCATCCTGCGCGCCATAATTCAACGCGACGGCCAGCGTCGTACGTGTGTTCTGTGACGTCCGCGCAATCGACTCTTCAAGCATCTCCACAATATCGGGCGCTAATGCTTTGTAATTGCCTATTATCTTTAATCGAACATCATTGGCCGCGAATTCATCGAGATCCGATTTGATGAATTCGCGCATCAACCCCATCAGGTCGTTGATTTCTTCTTCCGGGCGCTTCCAGTTTTCGCTCGAAAACGCATAAAGGCTGAGCGCTTCCAAGCCCAGATCGCCCGCGGCACGCACAATGTTGCGAACGGTCTCAACGCCCTTTTTGTGCCCCATGGCCCGCGGCAACATGCGTTTTTTCGCCCAGCGCCCGTTGCCATCCATAATGATGGCCACATGCCGCGGCATTTTTCCAGTGCCGGCCTCAATGCGCTCAGTTTGGGAACCGGTGGTCAAGATACTAGCCCGCCCGTTCGTGTCGAGCAAAAGAACCGACTGGCCTCTCGTCTTCGCGCGCGGCGAACGGGCAAGAGGTTGATACAGCGATCACTGGCTAAGGATTTCCTTTTCCTTGTGCGCAGCGGCGTCATCAACGGCTTTAATCATCTCGTCGGTCATCTTTTGAACTTCGGTTTCAAGCCGCTTGCGCTCGTCCTCGCTGATTTCCTTCTTATTCTCGTCGGTCTTCAGCCCGTCATTGGCATCGCGGCGCACGTTGCGGATCGCGATTTTTGCCTTCTCTGCATATTGACCGGCAAGCTTAGCCAGCTCTTTGCGGCGCTCTTCGGTCAAATCGGGGATAGGCAGACGCAGTGTCTGGCCATCGGTAATCGGGTTCAGGCCAAGGCCCGCCGAACGGATAGCCTTTTCAACGGGGGTCACGTTTGAACGGTCCCAAACCTGTACCGACAACAAGCGCGGCTCCGGCGCGCTGACCGTTGCAACCTGGCTCAACGGCATGTGTGCGCCATATACTTCGACCACTACGGGGTCGAGCAAGGTCACGTTCGCACGGCCCGTGCGCAAACCGGAAAGGTCGCTCTTAAACGAATCAACAGCGCCTTTCATGCGGCGCTCGACATCAGTCTTGTCATATTGCGGCATGATTCAATTTCCTTCGCTTGTTACCACAGTAGAAGTGCCGCTTCCGTCCAGCACTTTCAAAATATTGCCTTGTTCGCGGATGGAGAACACCACGATTGGAATGTTGTTGTCCCGGCAAAGCGACACGGCGCTCGCGTCCATAACCTTCAGATTATCTGCCAAGACCCGGTCGTAACTCAATGTTTCATAACGGGTTGCTGTCGCGACCTTCTTTGGATCGGCATCATATACGCCATCGACCGAAGTGCCTTTGAACAAGGCGTCACATTGCATTTCAGCAGCACGTAATGCAGCGCCGCTATCGGTCGTAAAGAACGGCGCGCCAACACCAGCTGCGAAAATAACGATCCGGCCTTTTTCCAGATGACGTTCTGCGCGGCGGCGAATGACAGGCTCGCACACCTTGTCCATTTCGATCGCTGACTGAACCCGTGTGGGAACGCCAAGCTGTTCGAGCGCATTCTGCATGGCCAACGCATTCATGACCGTTGCCAGCATGCCCATATAGTCCGCCTGCGCGCGGTCCATACCCTTGGCAGCACCGGCCATTCCGCGGAAAATGTTGCCACCACCGATAACGAGGCAGAGTTGAAGCCCGGTATCCTGGGCCGCCTTCACTTCTTCGGCGACGCGCGCGACGGTATCGGGGTCAATGCCATAGGCCTGATCCCCCATCAGCACTTCGCCCGAAAGCTTAAGCAATATACGACGATAGCCGTGCGCGCTCATAATGTCCCTCGTCCCGATACAATAATGGCGCCCAGCTATAGGAGCCGCGCGCCACATCGCCAAGGCTTTATCCCCGTCATCTGACGGGGAAGCCCAGAATATTTATGCGCCGACCGCAGCAGCCACTTCAGCTGCAAAGTCAGACACTTCCTTTTCGATACCTTCACCAAGCTGGAAGCGGACATAGTCCTTCAACACGATTGGCTTGCCGGCTTCTTTACCAGCTGCGGCAACAACGTCGGAAATCGGTGTCTTGCCGTCCATAACAAATGGCTGGCTCAACAAAGCATTTTCCTTTGCGAACTTCTTAACAGCGCCTTCAACCATCTTTTCGACGATATCGGCAGGCTTGCCGCTTTCCGAAGCCTTCTCACGGGCAATGCCACGCTCGCGCTCAAGTGTTTCTGCGTCCAAACCGGTTTCGTCGAGCGAAAGCGGGAATGCAGCAGCAATGTGCATCGCCAGTTGCTTGCCGAGGCCATCCAGCGTTGCAGCGTCTGCTTCGCTTTCGAGCGCCACGAGAACGCCGATACCACCCATGCCAGGCGCAGCAGCGTTGTGTACGTAAGACACGACGCGGCCATTGCTGACCGAAAGCGACTTAACGCGGCGGATAACCTGGTTTTCACCGATGGTTGCGATGTTGTTGGTCAAACGATCCTGAACGGTTTCGCCTTCGCCATAAGGCGCCGCCAAAACAGCTTCAGCGTCATTTGCGCTCAGGCTCAATGCAATATTGCTGACGGCAGAAACGAACTCTTGGAACTGCTCGTTCTTCGCAACGAAGTCCGTCTGGCTGTTGACTTCGATGGCGGTACCCTTGGTACCTTCAACGGCAACGCCAACAAGACCTTCTGCAGCCGTGCGGCTCGATTTCTTGGCGGCAGTTGCAAGGCCCTTGGCACGCAGCAAATCTACCGCGGCTTCGATATCGCCATTGGTTTCTTCAAGCGCCTTTTTGGCGTCCATCATGCCAGCGCCGGAAAGCTCACGCAGTTCCTTGACGGCTGAAGCTGTAATTGCAGACATATTTTGTCCTTTCGAATGAATGCGGCGGCACCCATAGCCGCCAATTTTGTCATTCCCGTGAAATCGGGAAAATATGATCCGAGAACGATGTGTACACCGATGTTTCGGGTCATGCCCCCCGAACAAGTCGGGGGGTCATAAGCTTTATTTACGCGTCAGCAGCTGGTGCTTCTTCTGCAGCGACTTCGGCTACAGGTGCAGCTTCTTCGGCCAATGCAGGTTCAGCAGCTGGTTCAACTTCGGCACCAAGATCAACGCCCTTGGCAACCTTAGCATTTACGTTGCCCTTGGTTGCCGCAGTGGCAACGGCGTCGCAGTACAAACGAATGGCGCGCGCTGCGTCATCATTTGCAGGAACCGGGAACGCGATACCGTCTGGCGATACGTTCGAATCGAGGATCGCGATGACAGGGATACCAAGAACATTGGCTTCCTTGATGGCGAGTTCTTCCTTGTTGGCGTCGATGACGAACATCACGTCAGGAATGCCGCCCATGTCGCGGATACCGCCAAGGCTCATTTCAAGCTTGTCGCGCTCGCGGGTCATCTGAAGAATTTCCTTCTTCGTAAAACCGTGCGTGTCGCCCGAAAGCTGCTCTTCAAGCGTCTTGAGCTTCTTGATCGAGTTCGAAATGGTCTTCCAGTTGGTGAGCATGCCGCCCAACCAGCGATGGTTGACGAAATGCTGACCCGATGCGCGTGCTGCGTCCGCGATTGGGCCCTGTGCCTGGCGCTTTGTGCCAACGAACAGAACCTTGCCGCCCGACGAAACGCTCTGGGCAACGAAATCAAGCGCACGTGCGAACAATGGCACGGACTGCGACAGATCGAGAATGTGGATGCCGTTGCGCGCGCCGAAGATATACGGCTTCATACGCGGGTTCCAACGGTGTGTTTGGTGGCCAAAATGGGCCCCAGCTTCAAGCAATTGCTGCATGGTTACGACAGGTGCCGCCATGGTACTTCTCCTTCCGGTTGAGCCTCTGGGAAACTAGAACGTCACTGTTGCCTAAAAGACAAAGATCAGCACCGGTATGTGCGTTTCCCATGTGGAATGAGCGCGCCGTTATAGCCGCGACAGGGATTCGTCAAGCGGTTTAGCCCTTTGTTAGCAACTATATGGGTAAGACGCGGGTTATGACGAACCCGAACGATGGCATTAAATACTGTGTTCCCGGATTGGAACGGGGATTCCGCTTTGGTGAAGCGAGGACAGCAGCATGATGGCGCGGCGGGGGGTGCTTGGGATGCTGGCGGGCGGTGCGGTGGCTTTGCTGTCGGGGTGCGGGTTGATCTGGGGGGCGGACCGGTTGCGGCAGAAGATTACGGTGGAGGTGGAAACGCCCGATGGTCCGCGCACGGGCAGCTCAGTTGTCGAGACCGAAGTGCGCGAGGGCAAAAGCTGGGGCGATGCGTCGGGGACCAGTTTTCATCTAAAGGGTGAGGCAGTGGCGATTGACCTGCCCGGCGGGCGGACTCTGTTTGCGCTGCTGTGCGGCGCGGATGGCACGCAAGGCGATGCGACAGGTTATCAAACGCGGCTACTGTACGAAGTGTTGCGCGCCATTGGGCCATCCGGCCCGGCGGGGGATGTGTCGCACATGGATGTAATGCAGGCGCGCGCAGCGGCACAGGATGCGGAAGTGAAGCTGAATTTACCACAGTGGCTTTACCCGATGCTTGTTACGTTCACCGACATCGACGACCCCAAATCGGTGCAGCGCGTCGACCCCGCAAACCTTGCCGCCAGCTTTGGTCCCGGCATACGCCTGAAACGCATCACCGTGGAAGTCACCGATGACGATGTCACAACAGGGATTGAGAAGAGGTTGGGGTGGTTGAGCAAATATTGGAATCAAATGCTCAACGGCGACAAAATCGAGTGGATGGATAAACAAGAGCTTTCCGCACATTTAGGTGCCGGATCTTTTTCTACGTTTCGGGATTACAGCAAATGAACCGCGACTTATTCCTCGCCATCCTCTCAATGGAATTACGGTGACACGTACGATATACCCCAGACAGAGCAAAAGGGCGAGCCGGCTGGGCCCTCGCCCATAGCGCGAGCGCACAGCCTCGCAAAAACCAAACGCTGCGCCAATGTATCTCGCACAAAGGCACGAAGGCACGAAGATGGGCCGCCCTCATCCCGACCGCCCTGTCGTCCCTCCCCCCGTCATCCCTCACCCCGTCATCCTGAACTTGTTTCAGGATCTTACTATTTCGACGTGGGAAGTAAGATCCTGAAACAAGTTCAGGATGACGAACAGGGGCATGAGGAAAGTGTGTTGGAATTGCGGGAACCACGGCGACAGTGCGCCAAATCATTGCTTTCCATGGCGTCGCACCGCGCGATTCCAAGAAAGTTATCCACAGCCAATCCCCGAAATACTCCACTTCATTTCGGCGGTGAGAACATGCTTGACAAGCGAGAACAAATAGTGAACAAGGACTCAAACGCTGCCCATGCCGGGCCAGCATAGCCCGCTAAATATTTTGGCGGGGGACAGAAAGGACCAGTGCCATGACTATCGTAGCTTCCCTTCTTTTTGTGACCGCGCTTGGCTTGTCGGCCGGCACAATATTTTTAACAGTGCGCAATGCCATGCCGCGGATACGTGAAGTCGTTGCAATGGAATTTGCAGGCGAAGTTGCGCGCGAACGGCGCATCATATGTGGCGACATGCGTCGTCGCACCCCCGCAACGATTATCGCATTCCCGGTCGCTGGCCGCTCCATGGGCGAAATGCGCCTCGCCGCTTAAAAGATTTTATTGCGCAAACGGGCCGGGCAAATCGGCTCCACCATCACGCCGCCGTCATGGCGGCGTTTTTGCGGGTGCGTTATATTTGCCATGTTGCACCGCGGCCATGCCCGCTGGCGCCGGGCATAAAAAAAGGGCGGGTGCTTTCGCCCCGCCCCTTTCACCAAATAGATTTGGTCTGTCTTAGTTGACGGCATCCTTAAGCGCCTTGCCAGCCTTGAACTTAGGCTGAGTCGATGCTTTGATGGTCATTGGTTCGCCAGTGCGTGGGTTACGGCCGGTCGAAGCCTTACGCTTTGCAACGCCGAATGTGCCGAAGCCAACGAGACGTACTTCGCCGCCGCTCTTCAGCGCGCCAGTGATTGCTTCAAAGGTCGCTTCTACTGCTTTACCAGCGTCTGCCTTGGTCAGGCCGCTTGCTTCTGCAACTGCATTGACGAGATCTTGCTTGTTCATATTGGGAACCCCCCTCTCAAAAATTGTATGAAACTCAAAACATTGGTTAATTGAGTCGCGGCGTGAGCCGGCCGCGCGATAATGATGACATTGCGTGCACTGTCAAAGGAAAAATCCGCCCAAAACCGTCATTTTCTGTGAAAAACTGCCAGTTTCACCGATAACGACCAACCGAAAGCAATAAATCACCTCTTAATGCGTGACCGACGCCCCGTTTTCGCCGCCAACCGTAGGCGGCAAGGCCGCGGCAAGTTCATCGGCTTCCGTCCATTCTACGGCCACCAGAGGCGACACCAGCGCACGCGCCAGCACCTGATCCACATGGCTGACAGGAATGATTTCCAGACCTTCTTTTATGTTGGCTGGAATATCGGCAAGGTCCTTTTCATTCTCCTGCGGAATGAGCACCGTCTTGATGCCTCCTCGAAGTGCGGCGAGCAGTTTCTCTTTCAGTCCGCCGATGGGGAGCACACGTCCGCGCAAGGTGACTTCGCCCGTCATGGCGACATCGCGATGCACCGCAATGCCGGTCAAGGTCGAGACAATACATGTCACCATGCCGATACCTGCCGATGGACCGTCCTTAGGCACCGCACCCTCGGGAAGGTGGATATGGACATCCTTGCGTCCAAATAGGCTTGGCTTAATGCCATAGCTCGGTGCACGCGCCTTAACGTAGCTCAAGGCGGCCTGAATGGACTCGCCCATCACTTCGCCCAGCTTACCGGTGGTCTTAATCTGGCCCTTACCCGGAACAGTGACAGCCTCGATGGTGAGCAGTTCGCCGCCAACTTCCGTCCAAGCAAGGCCCGTAACGGCGCCAATCTGGTTTTCTTCCTCGCCCATATCGTGGCGATATTTACGGACGCCCGAAAAATCGGAGAGATTTTCAGGGGTAATGGCAATGCTGGTGGCCTTGCCTTCCAAGATGCGGCGCAGCGCTTTACGCGCCAGCTTCGCGACTTCCCGCTCAAGCGTGCGCACACCGGCTTCGCGCGTGTAATAACGGATAAGATCGCGCAGAGCATCGTCGCTGACGGAGAATTCTTGCGGCTTCAGCCCATGAGCTTCGATTTGCTTGTCGAGCAAATGCCTTTTGGCAATCTCCAGCTTCTCGTCTTCGGTATAGCCTTCCAACCGGATGATTTCCATGCGGTCCAAAAGCGCCTGTGGCAAATTGAGGCTGTTGGCCGTTGTCACGAACATCACGTCGGACAGATCCAAGTCGATTTCGAGATAATGGTCGTTGAACTTGTTGTTCTGTTCCGGATCGAGAACCTCAAGCAATGCAGACGCCGGATCACCACGGAAATCCTGACCAAGCTTGTCGATTTCATCGAGCAGGAACAGCGGGTTCATCGTTCCTGCTTTTTTCAAATTGGCCGCGACCTTGCCGGGCATCGAACCGATATAGGTCCGGCGGTGGCCACGAATCTCTGCTTCATCGCGCACGCCGCCAAGCGACTGACGGATAAACTCACGCCCTGTTGCCTTCGCAATTGATTTGCCAAGCGACGTCTTGCCCACGCCAGGAGGCCCGACGAGGCACAAAATTGGGCCTTTAAGCTTGTTGGTGCGTGCCTGTACCGCAAGATATTCAACGATGCGGTCCTTGACCTTTTCCAAGGCAAAATGGTCCTCATCAAGAACTTCCTGCGCTTTGGCAATATCGCGCTTCAGCTTGGATTTCTTGCCCCATGGTATGCCCAGAAGCGTGTCGAGATAATTGCGCACAACGGTCGCCTCGGCGGACATGGGTGCCATGCCGCGCAGCTTTTTCAATTCGGCATTGGCTTTCGCCTTTGCTTCCTTGGACAGCTTCATCGTGTCGATCTTGTTTTGAATCTCGGCAACTTCGTCGCCGCCTTCGCCATCGTCATTGCCCAACTCGCGCTGAATGGCCTTCATCTGTTCGTTCAGATAATATTCGCGCTGCGTCTTTTCCATTTGGCGCTTCACGCGGCCACGGATTTTCTTTTCGACCTGCAATACGCCCAATTCGCCTTCCATGAAGGCAAACGCCATTTCCAAACGGCGGAGCGGGTTCGCTTCAACCAACAGAGACTGCTTATCCGACACCTTTAACTGGATATTGGCCGCAACGGCGTCCGCCAGCGCCGATGGTGTTTCGATCTCCGAAAGCTGCACCGCGGTTTCGGCAGGCATTTTCTTGTTGAGCTTCGAATAATTTTCAAACTGGTCCGCGACCGAACGCATCAGGGCGGTGGCTTCCGGACCTTCCGCATTTTGTTCGACAACGACGGAGACCGCCGCTTCGACATATTCACTGCCATGCTCAACCAAATCGCGCAGCTGCGCACGTTGCTTGCCTTCGACCAGAACGCGCACAGTGCCGTCAGGCAGCTTCAGCAACTGCATAATCGTCGCGGTTACGCCGATATCGTACAAATCATCTTTGCCGGGATCATCCTCGGCAGGATCAAGCTGCGCGACGAGGAAAATTTCCTTGTTCGCCGCCATCGCTTTTTCCAGCGCGACGACCGACTTATCCCGCCCCACAAACAAGGGAACAATCATACCGGGGAAAACAACGATATCGCGCAGGGGCAATAAAGGCAGGTTCAGATCCATAGCTACTCCAAGTGGGTGTCGCGCACGAATGCGACACGCCCGTTCCAACGCAATATGAGCGCTCTGTGCAGGCTTTCAATGCATCTGGGCCCCAAAAGCGCAATTTGCTGGGGAAAAAACGGGTTTAATGGAAAATGGTGCCAATGTTGGCGGGATTAAAACGGCAATTTGAACCCGGCCGGCAAAGGCAGGCTGCTCGACATTTTACCCATTTCAGCATTGCTCGCGGCGTCCGCTTTTTCACGGGCGTCATTAAATGCTGCGGTAATAAGGTCTTCCAACATCGTTTTGTCCGCAGGAACGATCAGGCTGTCATCAATTGCCACATTCAGGATGCGGCCTTTTGCGGTTGCGCGGACTTTCACCAAACCGCCGCCGGAAAGGCCTTCGACATGAATGCTGTCGAGCGTTGCTTGCGCTTGTTCCATTTGCTGCTGAATGTTTTGGGCGGCCTCTTGGGCTGCCTTGATCATGTCTTCCATGCTTTTCATGCGCTCTTACTCCATTTCATTTGCTGCTCGTCGTTGTCGAGCAGCTCCGCCTCCGGAAACGCAGCAAACGCGGCTTTGACGAGAGGCGACTCCAATATCATACGCTTTTCAGCGTCGGCCTTCGCTTGCTCTTGCTCCAACAAGCTTGGTGCGGCCTCGCCAGCGCGCTCTTCAACGTCCCAGCGCGTGCCGGTCACCTTCGCCAGCGCATCGCGCAGTTCCGCGACAAAACCGGGCGCAACGGGTCCCGCCAGCTGATAGGCCAACACCGGTGGCGCATATTCCACCAAACGGACAACATCGCGCAGGGTCATCTCCAGACCGACAAAACCCTCGCGCGCCAAACGATCTAAAAGTGCATGGAAATCGGTAGGCATTAACGTCTGCACTGTGGCGGACTGTGGCGTGCTGGGCCCAGTGGCCGCAGAGGCCGGTGGCGCTGCAAAGCTGCCCTGCCCAATCATCTTGGCCAACTCACCGGGATCGGGAAGTGTCGCGGCATGAATAACGCGCAGCAAAGCCATGTCCGCAGCGTCGAGCGGTACTGATGCGCGCGCCACTTCTTCCTGCCCCTTCAGCAACAGCTGCCACAAACGGTGCAGGACGGGAAAGGATAAGCGATCCGCATGCTCTTCCACCAATGCGGCGGCATCGGCATCCAAAGCACCATCGCGCGGTGCGCCAACCTTTGCGAGCGTCAGCCGGTGCACTTCGGACAAAAGCCCGGCAAACATCGCGAGCGGCTCTACGCCCAGATTATATTGGCTGCGGGCTTCCGCCAGCATGCCTTGCGCGTCGCCCGCCAAGACCAGGCCAAACAGCCGACGGATTGCGCCGCGATCCGACAGGCCAAGCATATCGCGTACTTGCGCAGCCGTAACCTTGCCATCACCTTCCATGTCGGCATGGGCAATGGCTTGGTCGAGTATCGACAGACCATCGCGTACGGAGCCCTCGGCGGCTTGCGCAACCAGCGTCAGCGCCTCAACCTCTGCCTCAACATGTTCTTTGGCCGCGATGTCCGCGAAATGGTCCGCCAGTTTTGCGGTGGAAATACGCTTAAGATCAAACCGTTGGCACCGCGACAATACGGTAATCGGAACCTTATTCACTTCGGTCGTCGCAAACAGGAATTTGACGTGGCCGGGCGGTTCTTCAAGCGTCTTCAACAGCGCGTTAAACGCGTTTTTCGACAGCATGTGGACTTCGTCGATGATGTAAATCTTGTAGCGTGCCGAAACCGCCGAATAGCGCACAGCCTCAATAATCTCACGGACGTCATCAACGCCGGTGTGGCTCGCAGCATCCATTTCGATAACGTCGATGTGGCGGCCTTCGGCGATAGCAACGCAAGGCTCGCAGGTGCCACAGGGATCAATCGTCGGGCCACCCTGCCCGTCCACACCAATGCAGTTCAGCGCCTTGGCAATCAGCCGCGCCGTTGACGTTTTACCGACACCGCGCACGCCAGTCATCAAAAACGCATGCGCCAAACGACCGCGCTTGATCGCATTGCCCAGCGTCTGCACCATCGCATCTTGGCCGATAAGCTCGGCAAAGGTTTGGGGACGATATTTGCGGGCCAGTACGCGGTAGGCCGCGCCGCCGGTATTCACCGCGGCCGATGCGGGCGCTGACGGTGTGGGTGTGGCAGGCGCTGTCGGTTGCGCTACGGGCGGCAAATCCAAGCCAAGTCCCAAAGCATCATCGGGCATATCCGGGTCGCGTTCTGCGAATTCTGGGCGATTGGAATCGGGCATCATCGTTACGATAGGACGGTCACCGACCTTTGTCGAAGTTTTCTAAAAGAAAAGGCGAGGAAAAGTAGGAGCCGGATGACCCGCAGCGAATTCGTTGTGGCTGCTTCCGTCAGGACCTGACCAGGTTGGCGAGTGCCACGTCCATCCGACTCCCGTGCCGCATATGGCCGCGACATGGGCTAAATGCAAGTGGGGCGGAAACGAATGTCGGTTAACCATTTGTTTACCATAATTTCATAAGCTTTGACCGTCACAGCAGAAGAGGAAGCCATGGTCCAAGCACCCTCGCAGATAAAATCTTACCAACGATATGAAGACGCCGCACAGGAAGACCGCAGCGCGCCGCGCGTCCGGCTTGATATTCCGGCATCAATGCGGCCTTCAGGATCGCGTGGCTTTGCCGTCATCGTCCGTGATCTGTCACTGTCCGGCGTTGCTTGCGAGGCATTGACGGCCATGAGCCCAGGCACGCGTGTCTGGCTTACTTTACCGGGGCTCAGCGCGCTTCAGGCAAAAATTGTCTGGAACGATGGCACGATGGTTGGGTGCGCGTTCGATACGCTGCTTAACCCTGCGGTAATGCAGAATATCCTCGCGCGTTTTCCAGTCGCTAGCGCTTAAGCGTTTCGCAAATACCAGTCATAGTCGATTGACGGGACCTGACCGAAATAGCGGTCCTGTTCGACGCGTTTGACGATTGTGAACATGTCCACAAAGCGTTCGCCCAAATACTCGCGCATCAGCTTTGACCCATGGAAGCGGTCAACCGCAGCGAACCAGTTGCTTGGCGGCTTATCATCGCCTGAACTGTCGCGATCGTACCCATTGCCGACAACTGCGGGGCCGGGATCAATCTGGTTGACGATGCCATGATGTATGCCCGCAAGCACGCCAGCCACAGCCAGATAGGGGTTGGCATCAGCGCCGCATGCGCGGTGTTCGACATGGCGGCTTGCCGCCGGGCCAGCCGGTATCCGGAACGAAACGGTGCGGTTGTTGACGCCCCATGTCGGCGCGACGGGCGCATAGCTGTTCGCCTTAAACCGGCGGTAGCTGTTTGCATGTGGTGCAAAGAGCGCGAAACAATCGCCCACCGCTGAAATCATACCGCCAATGGCGTGACGCAGCATCGGCGTGCCTTCGGGATCATCCGACGCAAACAGGTTGTTCCCGTCGGCATCGTTCATCGACACGTGAATATGCATGCCGGAGCCTGCTTGTTCAGCAAAGGGTTTGGCCATGAAGGTCGCTTCCAAGCCGTGCGCTTGCGCCACGGCCTTCACCACCCGTTTGTACATGATTGCATCATCGCATGCCCGCAACGCGTCCGGCTTGTAACGCAAGGTCAGCTCGCATTGCCCCGGCGCAAATTCGGATATCGCGGATTCCAGCGGAAGCCCCTGAATATCGCAGGTTTCATACAATTCATCAAAGAACGGCCGGAAGTCGTCCAGTTCACGCAGGCCATAAACCTCAACCATTTGTGGTGTTTCTTGGTTATAGTCAGGGCGTGCAGGGCGAATGGAACCGTCACGGGCACGCTTTGGATCCAGCAGGTAAAATTCAAGCTCCACAGCCAATGCAGGGGTCAGGCCCATTTCTGCGAAACGATCAACGACCAAACCCAACACATGCCGCGAGTCCAGATCATGCGGCTGACCGTCCAGCTCATAAAAATCGACCATGAATTGTGCGGCATTGTCTCCCGCCCACGGCGTCCGGACCAGTGTTCCCGGGATTGGCTTCATCGAGCGATCGGCGTCGCCATCCTCCCATACCAAGCCTGTTTCAACGGTGTCTTGTCCCGTAATGTCGACCACGGTGATGGATCCGGGAAAAAAGCGACCGATTTCATACACCGACAGCACCTCGTGCTGGCGCAGACGTTTGCCGCGCGGCACGCCGCCCATGTCGGTGTAAATCATCTCGACAGAGTCAATATCCGGGTTCGCCGCAAAAAAGGCTTCAGCCTCGCTCCGTGCAGCGATGGTCGCAGATGACTTGGCCCGCTTAATTGTCATGACGTTACTTTCACTTACCCTGTTTACGACGCTTGTAGCTCAGTCAGCGCATTGTTCAACTCAAACGCCAACCGATCGACCTGCGCCGGCGAAGTCACGGGGCTGACGAGCATCATATTATGGAAAGGCGCCAGCAATATGCCGCGGTTGGCGAGGTATAAATGGATCGTACTTTCCAGCGCATGGTCCATTGCGGCACGCGCCTCGCTGCCGTTACGCGGCGGCACCGCAGAGCATATCAGTTCCACGCGGGCACCGACATGGCTGACATGCCAGTCAAGCTTGTGCGCCGCGATCACGCCATGCAATCCCGATACCAGCCGGTCAGCCGTCGCCAGCATATGGGCATAAGCATCCCGCGTAATGACCTGCCCCAACATCGCGTGCATGGCCGAGATAGCGAGCGCATTCGCCGACAATGTCGTGCCGATGCCACTATGCCCCGGCGGGCGCGACTGGTTCAGCGCCGCCATCTTTTTCGCGATTTCGTCCGTAAAGCCATATACCGCAGTTGGAACGCCGCCGCCGATGGATTTTCCCACCACCATGATATCGGGCTTTGGCCCATGGGTGTTGCTGTGCCCGCCATAGCCCGACGAAATGGTGTGGGTTTCATCAAGCACCAATATGGTGCCCGTTTCGTCACACAAGGCGCGTAGCGTCTCCAAAAAGCCCGGCGCGTCACGCACCATGCCGATATTGGTCATCAACGGCTCCGCGAGCACGCATGCGATGTCGCCGCCCCGCAATGCCGCCGCAAGCGCGTCCACATCGTTAAACTCGATTGCAACTGTGGTCGGCAGCAAATCCTGCACCTGTCCGATCAGGCTTGGCCGGTTGACCGCTTGGCCATCGCGCAGGTCAACAAAAACATCATCGACCGCGCCATGGTAGCAACCATTGAAGATCAAAATCTTGTCGCGTCCGGTCAGCCCACGGCACCAGCGAATAACGGCGCGATTGGCTTCGCTTGCCGTGGTCGTCACTTGCCATTGCGGCAGTCCGAACATCGCGGCAAGCATATCGCCCACGTCTGCACCCTTTGATGTCGGGAGCATATAGCTCAGCCCCTGCCCTGCTTGCGCGGTCAGGGCGTCGACCAATGGCTGCGGCGAATGGCCAAACATGCTCGCGGTATCGCCAAGGCAGAAGTCATCGAAGACCTGCCCGTCAACACTCGTCAGCGTCGCGCCAGACGCCTCCTGAGCGACGATCGGGAATGGCGTGGACCAATCCAGCATCCAATGGAACGGGACGCCCTGAAACCAGCTTTTGGAAGCTTGCGCATGCGCATGCGACTTTGGGTTCGCGGCAACAAACCGCGCAACCTCACACGCGCGCATCATTTCTATTGCGGCCCTTTGTATCACAGCCGGTCTCGCATCGCATAATAAAGCAGTCCAAGGGTCGCGAGCGGCTGTGCCAACCATTTGCCGCCCGGGAACCGGCTGTGCGGTAGGCTGGCAAAGACATCGAACTGCGACATGGTGCCCAGCACAGCCTCTGCCATCACCTCACCAGCGACCGTTGTGACCAACGCGCCATGACCGGAAAAGCCGTGCGCGTAAAAAATATTCCCCTTGCGCCCCACATGCGGCAGCCGGTTCATCGTCACGCCCACTGCACCTCCCCATGCATAATCGATATCTGTCTGGGCAATCGAAGGAAAGACCTCCGCCATATGCTTCCGGACAAATCCCGCAATGTCGGCAGGCGGGCGTCGGACATATTTCTCACCACCGCCGAAAATCAGGCGCTTATCCGCGCTCAACCGGAAATAGTTCAGAACAAACCGGCTGTCCGCAATAGCCGCATCACTGGGCAAAAGCTGGTCAGCATTGGGCAACGGCGCGGTCGCGATGTTATAGTTCATGATGGGGACAGTATAGCGGCCAAGTTCCGGCGCAATATCTCCGGTCCAGTTGTCGGTGGCGATGATCACGTGACGGGCGTTGAGCGATCCTGTCCCCGCCGCGATCTCGACATAACTGCCCCTGTCCAAAGGTGTTTGCACCGCGGTATGTTCGAATATCAAAATACCTGCCGCCTTCGCGGCTTTTGCTAGACCAAGCGCGTAGTTCAGCGGATGAAAATGCCCGCCTTTGCTGTCATAAAGGCCGCCATGATAATCACCGCCATTGATGTGCTTGTGTAGGTCTGCAGGTGCGACAATTTCGACTGAATCCCAGCCAAATTCGCGTGACAAGAATTCCGCCTCGCGTTGCATATCTTCGAAATGCCCGGATTTAAAGGCGGCTTCGAGATGGCCGGATTTCAGATCGCATTTGATATCATGCCGGACGATGCGGTCATGCACACGCGCGCCTGCGCCCCATGCCAAATCGAATATGGCTTTTGCCCGCTCTCGCCCAAACGCCCCGTCGATTTCACGCATCGACCAACGCAGCCCGGGAATGAGCTGCCCGCCATTGCGGCCTGATGCGCCAAAGCCGATAGTCTGGGCCTCAAGTAACGCAACCTTCAGCCCTTTTTCGGCGCAGGCTAATGCAGCAGACAGGCCGGTAAAGCCGCCGCCGATGACCGCGACGTCGCAATCCAAGGCATAATTGAGCGGGCGCTGCGTTTCCCAGCCATGCGCGGTCGCGCGGTAATAATTGTCATTCAACCGGTCAGGCATCACACCCTCAGCAACAAATGCTCGCGTTCCCAGCTTGATACGACCGATTGGTAATTGAACAATTCATAGTCTTTGATGGCATAGAAAATGTCGAAAAACTCTTCGCCAATCAGGTTGCGGACGGGCTTACAGGCGCTGAAGCGGTCCAGCGCTGCTTCCAAGGTTCGGGGCAATGTCCGCGCACGATTATAGGCGCTGCCCGTGATCGCCTTTGCCGGGATCATCCGTTCGACCATGCCGATATAGCCACAGACCAAGGATGCAGACATCGCGAGATAGGGATTGGAATCCGCGCCGGGCAAACGGTTTTCGACACGGCGATTGGCCTTGTCGGAAATCGGCACGCGAAAGCCGCAGCTGCGGTTATCTTCGCCCCATTGGACATTGATCGGTGCGGCGCTGTCAGGACGCATCCGTCGGAAGCTGTTCACATTCGGCGCCCAAAGCGGCGATACTTGTGGCATGAACTTCACAAGCCCCGCGATGTAGCTCCGGAACAGCGCGCTGTCGCGGCCATTGGCGTTCGAAAACAGATTGCGGCCGGTGTCAGCATCCACCACCGATTGGTGCAGATGCATCGCGCTGCCCGGCTGCCCCGCCATCGGGTTGGCCATGAATGTGGCATAGACGCCATGCTGTTTGGCCACGGCCCGCACGACGCGCTTGAACAGAAATACTTGATCCGCAAGCTTCAGCGGGTCGCCATGCAGAAAGTTGACCTCAAGCTGGGCAGCACCCATTTCATGAATCATCGTGTCGATGTCGAGACCCATCAATTCACAGTCATCATAGATGTGATCGATAATGTCTTCATATTCATTCATCGCCTCAAGACCATAAGGCTGGCTCGCCGTTTCCGCGCGTCCGCTTGATCCCGTGGGCGGCACAAGCGGGAAATCAGGGTCGACATTTTGGCTGACGAGATAAAATTCAACCTCGGGCGCTATAATGGGTTTCCACCCGCGGCTGGCGTAAAGGGCCAGAATCTTTTTCAAAATCGTCCGCGGTGCGATTTCCACTTCAGTACCATCGCCGTGGAAGACGTCGGCAATCACAAATGCAGTTGGCGATTTAAAACCGGGCGCAACGCAAATGGTGTCGGGATCCGCGATCAAGATTTTGTCCGGATCCTTGTCCCAAATATCTTCGATATCTTCGGGATAATGGCCGTCAATTGTGCAGATAAAGACACTTCCGGGAATGCGGAGCGATTTATCGCGGACAGACGACAGGAATTTCTTGGCCGGCAAAACCTTGCCGCGCTGCACGCCGTTAATGTCCGGAACGATGCATTCGACCTCGTCGATCTTATGCTCGGCTATCCAATTGGCGAGATTTACAGTCATAAAACAATATGTGCGCAGACCGGCCTAAAAAGGTCAAGCCAGCCCGCGCACATCATAGGATTCAATTTACAGGTTTAGAAACCGTAGCTGAGCGAAAATACGACACCAGCCGCGCCGTCTTTAAATGCAAACACCGAACGACGGTTGGTGTCGACATAAGATGCGCCAAGTGTAAAGCCTGCAACATTAGCCGTCAGACCAAGCGTCCAATCGAGCTTGTTACTGCCCGCGGTAAACGCGCCATCTTCAATGCCTATTGAGCCGACGATCGAAATTGGTGAGTCAGGCAAAGCGATCGAAGCATTGGTAGCGACATAGACGTTATCGGTGTTACCGGTGTTGTCCTGGCTTGGGACGTAGCTCAACTGAGCGCCAACGGTTGCTGGACCGATTGTTGAGCCAAGCTTACCGGTCAGTTCAAGATAGTTGAAGCTGGATACGCCAGGATAGACATAATAAGTCGCACCGATGTCGTAAGTCAGTTCTTCACCGCCCGAAAAACCGGCATAGAGATCAACTTCAAGATCATCGCCCGCATTTTCGGAGAGATTTGAAGCCCACGCACCGACATAAAAGCCGGACTCATGCTTGACGGTCAAATATGGCTGAAGTGCAAAGCCCTTGTCAGACAGCGATACGCCGCGGAAACGATAGTCGGATACCAAAGCGGCACCGCCCGAAATAGTGATAGGACCAGAGGCTTCTTCAGCCGCCGCGTCTTGGGCGAAAGCAGGAACCGAAATGGCCATCGCGCTCATCGCGGCGCTCATTGTTGCCAGCTTCAAAATGGATTTACGCATAAAATTACCCCCTTTTTAGGTGCACCAATAACTGCGCCGAAAGCGAGCGCATAGCCCTACATCCGGCAGATACCGTTCTGTCCCGCTAAATCTAAATGCCTGCGCAATACCAAAGTTTATCGGCTCGCGTTTTATTGTGCAGGCGCACACAAACATCAAAACTTACCGCAGGCAAGTCATTTTGTGTCAATGTCATTGTCCTTTTTACGCAATGTGACAAAACCGTCACAGTCCGACGCAGGATTGGGGTATCAGCGAGCGCAGCACAGGGTGACGCCCAGTTCGATTTTAAACGATTAGTCAAACAGCCGCGGCGGGACGGTTCGATTGACGACTTCGCGCAACGCAAAGGCGGTTTCGATGCGCGCGACCCTTGGCAATCGGGCAATTTCCTGCCGGTGAATGAGCTCATAATCCTCAATCGATGCGGCGCGCACAACGAGCAGATAATCATTCCGGCCGCTCATAAGGTGGCACCGGATGGTTGACGGGCTTCCCACCACGGCGGCTTCAAATGCCGCCATGGCCTCTTCGCTTTGGCTATCGAGCGTGATGGTCACCATCACCGTTGCCGCGAGGCCAAGTTTGCGCAGGTTCACATCCGCGCGATAGCCACGCAGGATACCATCATCTTCCAATGATTTTTGCCGTCGCGCAGCCGCGCTTGGCGACAGGCCAGCCGCTTCGCCCAATTCCGCCTGCGTGGCCCGCCCATTCTGCACAAGCGCACCCAATAATTTCCGGTCCGTTCGATCAAGCTGCATAAATTTTCCAATTATATATTCAATTTCGCTGATTTTATGTGCTTATTCACAAAAATAGGCAAATCTTTGCACAGTATCGTCATATCGAAGATGCTATTTCCGATACAGATAATTTTTTGAGGAGTGAGATTATGCGTGTCGGCGTCCCCAGCGAAATCAAAGTCCATGAATATCGTGTCGGCTTAACCCCCGGCGCCGTTCGTGAATATGTCGCCCATGGCCATCAGGTTATGGTGCAATCCGGCGCAGGCGCGGGCATCATGGCCAGCGACGATGCCTATCGCGCAGCGGGTGCCGAAATCGCCGCGACAGCCGCAGAAATCTTTGCTGGCTGCGACATGATCGTAAAGGTCAAGGAACCTCAACCGAGCGAATGGGTGTTGCTGCGCCCCGGCCAGCTGCTTTTCACTTATCTCCACCTCGCTCCGGATCCTGAGCAGGCAAAAGGCTTAATCGCGAGCGGTTGCACGGCTATCGCTTATGAAACCGTTACCGATGACAAGGGCACCCTGCCTCTGCTGGCCCCCATGAGCGAAGTCGCTGGCCGCTTGGCCATTGAGGCAGCCGGCGAAGCGATGCGGCGCAGTAAGGGCGGCGCAGGCATATTGCTTGGCGGCGTACCCGGCGTTGCTGCCGGCCGCGTTACCGTTCTGGGCGGCGGCGTTGTTGGCACACATGCCGCGCGTATGGCCGTTGGCCTTGGTGCAGAAGTCACCATCGTTGACCGCTCGATCCCGCGCCTTCGCCAGTTGGATGAACTGTTCAACGGACGCGTGCGCACCCGCTATTCCACACTGGAAACCATCGACCATGAAATCAGCATCGCCGACGCGGTGATTGGTGCCGTCCTTATTCCCGGCGCAAGTGCACCCAAATTGGTCACCCGCGACATGTTGAAGCATATGAAGCCGGGGTCGGTTCTGGTTGATGTCGCGATTGACCAAGGCGGCTGCTTTGAAACCAGCCATGCCACCACCCATGCCGAGCCAACCTATGTCGTTGACGGCATCATCCATTATTGCGTCGCAAATATGCCGGGCGCCGTTCCGCAAACCAGCGCAGCTGCGCTCAATAACGCGACATTGCCTTATGGCCTGGCGCTAGCAAGCAAGGGTACCGCCGCGCTTGATGGTAGCACGGAAACGGGTCGCGGTTTGCTCGCCGGTTTGAACGTACATCGCGGCAAGGTGACGAGCCAAGCCGTCGCCGAAAGCCTTGGCCTTGATTTTGTCACGCCGGAATCCGCGCTCGCCGCGTGACTTGCGCAGGTTCAGGTGCTAACGGCACTGCATGGGCAAAGAGGGGCGAATAACGGCGCATCAAATCGCCGCGATGCTGGGGGTGTCACAACCAACAGTGTCGCGGGCGTTGCGCGGTGACAAAAAGGTAAATGAAGTCACGCGGGCGCGTATTGTCGCGCTCGCCAACGAACTTAATTACTCGGTCGACCACAACGCCCTTCGCCTGCGCACACAGCAAACCTATTCCATTGCGCTGGTTATTTTGTGTCGGCGCGGTGAGAATAAAGCGAACATCAATCCATTTTATCTGTCGCTATTGGGCTGCATCGCGGCGTCCGCTTCCGAACGCGGGTACAACCTCATCGTTTCGTTTCAGGATTCCCCGGCTAACTTCTTCGCCAATTACACCGGCAGCAGGCAAGCAGACGGTTTGATTGTCATCGGCAGCGGCCAGAATATTGAAGGTTGGCAGTTTTTTGGGGAATATGCGCGGCACAAAACGCCGATGATCTGTTGGGGCGCAAGCAAAGAAGACCTTATTTCAATCAAGAGCAACAATGTGCAGGGTGCACGACTTGCCATTGAACATTTGCTGTCCAGTGGATGCAAAAAAATCGCCTATATTGGCCCCACAAACAGCGAACAGCCGCCATTTCAGGATCGGCTCACAACCTATATGACGGTAATGGCGCAAAAGGGCATGCCGCCCATCTGCCCGCCGCTTCCCGAAAACGCGGTGCGCGAAGACCAGGGCTATGCAGCGGTAAACGGGCTTATCCGCGACAAGATCGATTTCGACGGTCTGTTCTGCGCCAATGACTTCATTGCGTTGGGCGCAATGCGCGCGCTGGATGAGCACCATATCGCCGTTGGCACCGATGTCCGCGTCATCGGCTTTGATGGCATTGCAACGGGCGCATATGCGCAACCGCCGCTCACCACGATTGAGCAGGACTATGTTCAGGCCGGTGAAATGCTGGTGGAGGCTTTGATTGCCGTATTAAAGGGCGATGCGCCCAACATCGCACCTGTGCCAGTTAAGCTGCTGAAGCGCGGAACTGCTTAAGCGCGCGCGACCTCAACAATTGAGGTGCCAAAATCAAGCGCAGCGATAAAATCGCTGCATAACAATTGCTTATTGAGAAAATGGTGGACAGGGCTGGATTCGAACCAGCGTACGGAAAACCGGGCAGATTTACAGTCTGCTGCCTTTAACCACTCGGCCACCTGTCCACTTCTTTGACGGGGCATTATGCCAAAGCATAAGGGCCGGTCCCGACGAAGAAGCAGCCCAATGGCGAAACGGCCCTTGCCTGTCAATGCCTCAAGTGGGAAAGGGGTCTATATCGTCTTCTTTTTCATCAACAGGTGTTTCAAATGTCTTCCCATAAGAGCCAGCGCCGCCGCGGCGCTGCCGTTTCCAGCGGCAATCCCAAATTTTACGGCCGTCACGCTGTATATGCCGCGCTTGATAATCCCGATCGGCGGCTCATCAACCTGTGGGGCACCCGCGAAGAAATCGGCAAAATCGTGATTCCCGACGGACTGACGGTCCAATATGCCGAAGTGAATGATTTGGCGCGCTTTGTACCGAAAGATGCACCGCATCAGGGCCTGGTGCTTGAAGTTGCGCCATTGGAGGACGTCTGGCTGACCGATGCGCTTGCGGTCGACAATGATGATAACCGCCCGTTGCTGATCCTCGACCAGGTCACGGATCCGCACAATGTCGGCGCAATATTCCGCACGGCCGCGGCGTTCAATGCAGTCGCCGTTGTGACGCAGGACCGGCACGCGCCGCCTGAATCCGGGGCATTGGCCAAGGCGGCTTCGGGTGGGCTTGAAATCACGCCTTGGGTCCGGGTTGTTAATCTGGCGCGTGCATTGGAAGAAATTGCCGATGCTGGATATTGGCGAATCGGTCTGTCGGGCCATGCCAGCGTAACGTTGGACGAGGCGCTGACACCGGGCCGCAACGCGCTTGTTCTGGGCGCTGAAGGTGATGGCATGCGTCGCAACATTGAAGAACATTGTGACCAGCTGGCGAAGCTGCCAATCAGCGAACACATGGAGTCGCTGAACGTGTCGAACGCTGCTGCGATCGCATTATATGCGGCCACCGTCCGGCGGGGCTAAACAAGGACACCAAACATGACGCAGAATCGCGTAAATTTAGGGATGAAGGTCGCTGCTATGCCCATGGCGTTGTTAGGCGTAGCGCGCTGATGGGTATTCCTGCTGCACAATTGCATGCTGCCCTTGATGCCCTGGCGGCGCTTGAACCGGGCATAGCGCAGGCGCTGGCGGTCACGGGCTATCCGGACGAGCGCATCCGCGAACCGGGCTATGCGACATTGCTGCGCACGATTGTCGGGCAACAGGTGAGCGTCGCGGCCGCCGCATCGGTGTGGAACAAGCTTGAGGCGCTCATTGGCCCAGAATGCCCGCCAGCCAAGTTATTGGCGCAAGATTTTGACGGCTTGAGAGCCTGTGGGTTGAGCCGCCAGAAACAAGGCTATGCGCGCTCGCTTGCCGAACTCGTGCTGTCGGGAGAATTGCCGCTCGATGCCCTGCCCGCCGATGATGAGGAGGCGATTGCGTACCTCACCCGCGTAAAGGGCATTGGCCGCTGGTCAGCCGAAATATATTTGCTGTTTGCCGAGGGCCGCACCGACATTTGGCCCGCAGGCGATCTTGCTGTGCAAGAAGGCGTAGGTCGCTTGCTGAAGCTGGATGCGCGGCCATCGGAAAAAGACATACGGGTCATCGCCGAACGCTGGCGTCCCCATCGAGGCGCGGCCGCCATTTTTACTTGGCACATTTACGCCAAGGGATTTCAGGCGATTTGAGAACGGACTAGGGTCAGGACCTATTAAATGCACCTTCGCGGTTTGAGGCCATATTGTTCAGTGCAAGGCGGCAAGCGCCGGACTTAGTGGTTCTAAGTCCAAGCTTGCCAACGTAGCAATGGACAATATGGGTCAAATCCGAAGGACGCCAAAATGGCTTCGATCTCAAAGCAAAATGCCCTTGCAGGCAGAATAACTGCCTGCGGCGGACATTTTACTTCGATATCTTTGCCATTTTGACGCCGCGATGGTGCATGTAATAGGTCCTGACCCTAAAGCTTAAGTCCGTTCTTCAGTCCCGGCAAAGCCGCTGCCGCAATATTCAGTTGACGTTTCGGGTAAATTAATGTGGCTGACAGACATGTGAATAAGGGAGAGACGAAATTATGTCCGAAACGCAAAAAAGCATTTTCATCACTGGCGCCGCGTCTGGTTTAGGGCGCGAAGTCGCGCGTTACTTTGCCAATGTCGGCTGGTTCGTGGGCCTTGCTGACGTCAATGAAAAGGGTTTGGACGAAACCGCAGCTTTATTGCCACCAGGTCAATGGTCGCGCCACCGCCTTGATGTGACGGATCGTGCACAGTGGAAAGCCGCCGTCGCCGACTTTGCTAAGCACACAAATGGCCATATGACGGTCTTGTTCAACAATGCAGGCATTGGATCGGGCGGACCTATTCAGGACATGACCGACGAGGACATCGACAAGATGATCGCCATCAACCTGACTGGCGTTATCAGCGGAACCCGCGCCTGTTTTGATCTGTTGAAAAATACGTCTGATGCCTGCGTCCTCTACACCAGTTCAGCCGCTGGCATTTACGGATCGGCTGGACTTAGCGTGTATAGTGCGACCAAGTTCGCGGTGCGCGGTCTTGCCGAAGCGCATGATATTGAGTGGCGCCCTTACGGGATTAAGGCCCGCAGCCTCATGCCCGGCTTTATTGACACCAACATCATTGGCGCGGTTGACGCCAACAGCAACATGACGGGTAAAGAAAAGCTGCAATCAGCAGGCGTCGAAGTCAGCCCGGTCTCGATCATCGGCCCAGCGGCCTGGGACGCCATCCACGGTGACAAGGTACACACGCCCGTCAACAAAATGGCGAAGCAACTTGCTTTTTCTGCCCGCTGGTTTCCGAACCGGTTGCGCAAGCAATTGGGCTTGCTTGGCGGTTTAGGCGATGTGGTTAAGCCGTCGGCGCAATAGCGTCGATGGCCGCGGCCAGATCGGCGTCGCGCCGCGATAAGCCGCCGGCATCATGCGTTGTCAGCAATATTTCAACGCGGTTGTAAACGTTGAACCATTCGGGATGATGGTCTGCTTTTTCGGCAAGGATCGCAACGCGCGCCATGAAACCGAACGCTTCAGCAAAATCGGCAAAGCGCAAAGTGCGCCTTATCCCTTGTGCATCAGCGTCATATGACCACAAAGGCAGCTGTTCCAAAACTGCGGCGCGATTTGCTTCATCGAGTTTTGAAACCTGCATAACGTCATCCTGATTTTGCAATTGGTGGAATTCATGCCTAAGTCGCCAAATGTCGTCACGTCAAGCACCCTTGCCGTCCATCAGCGTTGACAATGTCGCGGTTATCCGCGGCAACCGGCTTGTGCTGCGCGGGCTGACGGTCACTGCGCGCAGCGGAGATATCATTTGGGTCCGTGGCGCAAATGGTTGCGGCAAATCGACGCTCCTCCGGCTCATCGCCGGTCTTTTGCATGCAACGGCCGGTTCGATGCAGACGGAAGGCCGGATTGCCCTTGCCGATGAAAATCTCGCGCTTGATGCAAATTTGACGGTCGCAAAAGCCCTCATGTTCTGGGCGGATATGGACGGCGCGACTGCGGACGCGCAAAGCACGGCACTGGCGGACATGGATTTGCAAGCACTGGCGCAGGTTCCCGTGCGCTTCCTGTCGACCGGCCAGCGCAAACGCGCCAGTATCGCACGCGTGCTCACGTCGAAGGCGGATATCTGGTTGCTCGACGAACCCTATAATGGCTTGGACAGCGCAAGCTGCGCCCGGCTTGACCAAGCCATTACGGCGCACGCAGCAACCGGTGGCATAGTGCTCGTCGCGGCCCACCAGCCCCCAACGATAAACGTCGCGTACAGCCTCATTCTCGACAGGCCGGAGGCCGACGCATGAAGGCATTTGCAGCCTTGGTTGCGCGCGAGGTGCGTGTAGCATGGACGGGCGGCGGGCTATGGCTGCCGGTGATATTCTATCTTGCGGTTGCGACGCTGTTTCCGTTTGTGACGGGACCGGACAAGGCACTCCTTGCACGCACGGGCGGCGGCATATTGTGGATTGCCGCGTTACTGGCGACGCTGTTGCCAATTGAGCGGCTTATACTTCCTGACCGGCAAGCAGGCATATTAGATCAGCTGGCGATGCGTGGCTGGTCGGACGAATTGGTCGCCACCGCCAAAATCATTGGCCAGATTTTTGCCTTTGCCCTTCCGCTCCTTCTCGCGACCGTTGTGGGATCCGCACTGATCGGATTGCCTGAGGCACAATTGGGCACATTGCTGCTTGGCCTTGCCTTGGCACTGCCCGCGCTTTCGGGGCTATCGGTCACAATCGCAGCGCTGACGGCGGGCCTTAGCGGGGCGAGCGCGCTGGGCGGGCTGCTGCTCGTGCCCATCACGATACCATTGCTGATCTTTGGCGCAGGCACATTGTCCGAAAATCCCGGCAACGCGATGCAGCTACTTGCCGCGACTGCGCTCGCCATTACCGCTTTGTCGCCCTTTGCCGCCGGCGCGGCGTTACGCGCAGGCCGGACTTAAGTACCAAAGCCATATCTGCCGTAGGGTTGATAGATTACCCTATCGTCGCGCAGATTATCGCGCCGCGATTTTCTGCGCATAGCCGTCGGCGACCATCGCTTCGACCATGTCGAACAGCTTTTCGGGGTCCTGCGCCCGCAGCACGGGAATGCCTGCCTCCATCCCTTCGGCGATAACGATTTCCCGCTTTCCGGCGTCAACCGCATCCCAAATCGTGGTTGCGACAACGTCTGGATCAATACCGTTATCGATGGCAGCATCGCTCGTGCCACGCACCGTGCCGTCGGCATTCAATGCATTGCGCGATACGTTGGTCCGTACAGAACCCGGCGCGACGACAAGCACTTTGACGCCCTGCCCGGCAACTTCGCTGCGCAACGCATCTGCATAGCCAATCAACCCGTGCTTGGCCGCGCAATAGGCCGTCCGCATGGGAACGCCAGCTTTGCCCGCAACACTGGAAATCATGACAATCTGGCCATGTCCATTGGAAACCATATGTCGCAAAAGCGCTTGCGTGAGCGCAATCGGCGCAAGCAAGTCGACATCAACAATCCGCTGGTAAACCGACAGATCGGTGTCGATGGCGGGTGAACGCTGCGAAATGCCCGCATTATTGACCAGCACATCGATCTTGCCCTGATAAGCGATGGCTTCAGCGACCTTTGACGGCAAGGCGGCATAATCGACGGTGTCAAATGGCAGAATGAAGCAGCGTTCGGGTGCACCGGTAGCATGCGCGACGCGTTCCAGCTCAGGCACATTTCGGCCGGACAACACCGCGTGGCCGCCGTTTCCGACAAATGCTTTGGCCAGTGCCTCGCCTATCCCCGACGATGCGCCTGTTATCCAGGCTGTTTTATGCGACTGATCGACCATTTTTACTCTCCCTTTGACGCGCTTGGTCAACCGTGGCTTCGTCGCTGTCAAGACATTCTGGCTTGCACTTTTACCGCCACCGCACCACATGCGTGAAATGCTGATAGAAACTGAACTCACACCAAACCCCGCCACGATCAAATTTCTGCCCGGTCGCGCCGTGATGGAAAATGGAACGCGCGATTTTGCTTCCCCGGAAGAGGCTGAAGCCTCCCCATTGGCGGAGGCGCTTTTCGGGCTTGGTGATGTCACCGGGGTATTTTTTGGGCGCGAATTTATTTCGGTCACCGCTGCCCCAGGTTCAGATTGGTCCAGCCTGAAACCAGACATACTTGCGATATTACTTGACCATTTCAGCGCAAACATGCCGCTTTTCAAACCAGCTGCCGCCGGATTTGCTGTCCCATCGGCAGATGCCGACTATCCGCTTGATGATCCGGAAGATGCCGACATCGTTGTCCAGATCAAGGAATTGATCGAAACGCGAATCCGCCCTGCGGTCGCCAATGACGGCGGCGACATCGTCTATCGCGGATTTCAAAAGGGCATCGTCTTTTTGCAGATGCAAGGCGCATGCGCCGGCTGCCCATCTTCTTCGGCAACGCTGAAAAATGGCATTGAACAATTGCTGAAGCATTATGTGCCCGAAGTCATCGAAGTGCGTGCTGCCTAATCTCTCCACCTGAAAGAAACCTTATGTCCGAAGCTTTAAATGACACCGCGCTTGACCAGCTGTTCCGAGAGGCCCGCAGCTATAATGGCTATCTGGATAGGCCGGTGTCGCAGGCGCAGCTTGAGAGCATTTGGGACCTGATGAAATTTGGTCCAACATCTGCGAACTGTCTTCCCGCGCGGATCATTTGGTGCACATCCACGGAAGCGAAACAAAAGCTGGCGGCATGCACAATGCCGTCGAATGGTGACAAAATTCTGCAAGCGCCTGTCACTGCGATTATCGGGATGGACCTCGAATTTTACGAACAGCTTCCCGAATTATTTCCCCATGCCGATGCCCGCAGCTGGTTTGCCGGTAACGACGTAGCCATTGAAAAGACGGCGTTTCGAAACAGCAGCTTGCAAGGCGCCTATCTGATGCTAGCCGCGCGTGCATTGGGACTGGATACCGGCCCAATGTCGGGCTTTGACAATGCTGCTGTCGACAAGGCATTCTTTGCCGGAACCAACGTGCAGTCGAATTTCATCTGTACACTTGGTTATGGCGACACAGCGAGCATTTTTGCACGCAGCCCGCGCCCCGAATTTGCCCGCTTCAATCAGGTCGCCTAACTTACGACCATGCGCACATTGGTCATCGATACTGCCACACGGGCGTGCTCAGTTGCGTTGTTCGATGGCAAGCAATTGCTGGCCGCCCAACATGAAGTGATTGGCCGGGGACATGCGGAACGTTTGCTCCCGCTCATTGCAGCGCTGCCGGATAATGGCAAAGCTGACCAGATTATGGTGGATGTTGGCCCCGGCAGCTTCACGGGCATCCGTGTCGGCGTTGCCGCTGCCAAAGCATTGGGATTGGCGTGGCACATACCAGTGAACGGCTATGACTGCCTTTCCTTGGTCGCCGCGATGGCGCGCGCACAAAGCGGATCACAAGCAGCCGTCGACGTCATCATGACAGGCGGCCATGGTGAGTATTTCTTCGAAGCATTTAACGACGCCGGGCATTCGATAGCCCCAGCGCGGTCAGTTTTGCCTGAGCTATTGGCGAAAGTTGCCATCGCCGACCATGTTGCCGGCGACATTGACCCGCAACGCGCAGATCGGCTGTGGACCGACACCCTCCCCGACGCGCGCGCATGGGCGCATTTACCCGAAGACCACGCCCTTCCGCCCGTTCCTGTGTATGGAAGGGCGCCAGACGCAAAACCGGCTGCAGTCGGGGCATGATCCGCGTCGTCGAAGGGGCTGCAAAAGACATTGCGTCCATCATGCCCATCATGTCTGACGCGTTCGACCCCCGATTTGGCGAAGCGTGGACGGCGGCGCAATGCCTGTCCACTTTAGTACTGCCGGACTGCCAACTGTTACTTGCCAAGCATGGTGATGTTGTGTGCGGATTCGCCATCACGCGCTGGGTTTTTGAACATGAAGAATTGCTGATGATTGGCGTTGCACGAAAGTACCAGCGCCAACAGATTGGCCAAAATCTTCTCAGAGACGTGATAAATAGAGGAAAAACCGCACGAAGAGAGAAGTTATTTCTTGAAGTTCGGGACGGGAATCCTGCATCGTCATTCTACTTAAAAGCTGGCTTTGCACCCATCGGACGGCGCAAAAATTATTACAAAAGCACTGAAGGAATAAGTCCAGACGCGATTACGATGTTCATTGATCTTTAATATTTGAAATCTAGCGGCTTTTCTTGACGAATTCATTTCAAGCCTATATGAATCGGGGACGTCGTAAACTTAAAAAATGGGTCCAGGGGTTCAAACTATGTCTCAAGAAAGCAACGATACCGTAGAATTGTTAATTACTCTGACCGCTGATATTGTCGCTGCCCATGTCAGCAACAACAGTGTCGCGGTATCGGACGTATCAACTTTAATTGGAAATGTGCACGCGGCACTCGCCGGTCTTTCCGGAACGGCTGCTGCGCCCGAAATAGTTTTGGAACCCGCTGTCCCAGTTCGCAATTCGGTGAAGCGCGATTATATCGTCTGCTTGGATGACGGTAAGAAGCTGAAAATGCTGAAGCGCCACCTGATGACACATTATGGCATGACACCTGATGACTATCGCGCAAAATGGGGCTTACCCGCGGATTATCCGATGGTTGCGCCTGCTTATGCAGAACAACGTCGTGAACTCGCAAAGGCTATCGGCCTTGGTCGTGCACCAGGTTCGGGTCGCAAGAAAAAAATCAAGTAAATCGCGCAACGCGTTACTGGAAAATAAGGCCGGAGCATTCTCCGGCCTTTTTCTTTGACGAATCGTGATGCGGCACTAAATGTGTATCGCGATGGACATCAAAATCGACATTGAAGCGCTGTGTAACGAGCGCGGCCTGCGTATTACCGACCAACGCCGCGTCATAGCGCGCGTCATTTCGGATGCGACTGACCATCCTGATGTCGAAGAACTCTATCGTCGTTCGTCAGCCATCGATCCCAAGATTTCAATCGCCACCGTATATCGGACTGTCCGGTTGTTCGAAGAAGCGGGCATATTGGACCGCCACGATTTTGGTGACGGACGCGCACGCTATGAAGCGTCGCCAGAAGCACATCATGATCACCTCATCGACGTCGAAACCGGCAAAGTTGTTGAATTCGTCGATCCCGAGCTGGAGGCGCTGCAGAAAATCATTGCAGAACGCCTCGGCTACCGTCTCGTTGACCATCGCATGGAACTCTATGGCGTCGCCATCGACCGCAAGGATTAAACGCCGCAACCCCGCTGCATTTTTAGCTGGCCAATGTTTGTTTGCCGCCCGGCTGCTGCTAATGGCCGCCAGCTTGGTAACGAGCTTGCTCCTCCACAATCTGTGGCGGCTTCTCAACCGGCCATCGCCTTGGCCGCGCCTGTTCCTTCTGTCGATCAGTTGGACCAGCGGTATCGCAACCGCCACGACCGGACAGCGGGTGCGCGCGAATGTGTTTTACGCCGCCAACCATCATAGCTGGATCGACATTCCCGTGATGTCCGGTGTTACCGGTTGCACCTTTGTCGCCAATGATGGGATTGAGGGGTGGCCATTGATTGGTTGGCTGTGCAAAATCAACAACACCATCTTTGTGAACCGCGAAAGCCGCGCCAGCGTCGGAAATCAGGTGGAAGATCTGCGCGCGGCCATGACGGGCGATCAACCGGTTACGATATTCCCCGAAGGCACGACTCATGACGGTTCGGGCCTTTTGCCATTCAAACCATCGTTATTTGCCGCACTCGTTCCGCCACCGTCCGGCATGCTCGTTCAGCCAGTGTTTTTAAGCTACGGGCACCATACCCCGCGTGTGGCGTGGGTCGGCGATGAAAAAGTGACCGAGAATTTCTGGCGGCTTTTGTCCCATATGAAACCGATTACGGCGACCCTGCATTTTCTGGAACCGTTTGATCCGCTGCATTACCCCGATCGCAAGGCGATTTCCGCTGAAGTGCGTGCGCGCATAGGTGCAGCCATGGAGGGTGGCGGTGGTGCACGGCGCTATGTATAGACGCGCGCTATGAGCACGGATTCTCCCAAAACCTATTCGATCAAAAATTACGGCTGCCAGATGAACGTCTATGATGGCGAACGCATGGCCGAAATGTTCGAAAGCCAGGGCATGACGCCCGCCGATGAAAAGGCGAATGCCGATCTTGTCGTGCTCAACACCTGTCATATTCGCGAAAAGGCCGCAGAGAAGGTCTATTCCGAAATCGGCCGCCTGCGTCGCAAGGACGGCAGCAGCCCCGTCATTGCTGTGGCCGGATGCGTTGCGCAGGCCGAAGGCAGCGAGATTAGCCGCAGAGCGCCCGAAGTGGACATTGTTGTCGGCCCGCAAGCCTATCATAACCTGCCGGAGATGGTCGCAGCGGTCGGACGCGGTGAACGCGTGGTCGACCTTGACCTGCCCGGCCTCGACAAATTCAGCAAGTTGCCTGTACGCCGCAAGCAAGCGCCATCTGCGTTTCTGACAGTTCAGGAAGGCTGCGACAAATTCTGCACCTATTGCGTTGTACCCTACACCCGCGGCGCGGAGATTTCGCGCGGCTGGAGCGCGTTGATTGATGAGGCAAAGGCCATCGTTGACGCCGGTGCCGCAGAAATCACTCTATTGGGACAAAACGTCAACGCTTGGAATAGCGAAGACGACAAAGGTCAGTTGCAGGGCCTCGATGGCCTCATCCGCGCGCTCGACAAAATTCCCGGCCTGCGCCGCATCCGCTATATGACGAGCCACCCGAACGACATGACCGAAGGGCTGATTGCCGCGCATGGCGATGTCGAAAAGCTGATGCCATTCCTGCACCTACCCGTACAATCGGGTTCGGACCGCATATTGAAGGCGATGAACCGCAGCCACAGCCGCGACAGCTATCTGCGCATTTTGGACCGCGTACGTACCGTTCGCCCTGACATCGCGTTTTCGGGTGATTTCATCGTCGGCTTTCCCGGCGAGACCGAAGACGACTTCGAAGACACCCTGCACCTTGTGCGTGAAGTCGGCCATGCGCAGGCATATTCGTTCAAATATAGCCCGCGTCCGGGCACACCTGCCGCCGATATGGCCGACCAGATCGCGATGGAAATTATGGACGAACGGCTCCAGCGGTTGCAGGCGCAAATCGTTGCGGACCAAACCGCATTCAACCGAAATACCGTTGGTAAAAACTGCGATGTTCTTCTCGAACGGCCGGGCAAATTTGATGGCCAATTGATTGGCAAATCGCCTTGGCTGCAATCCGTGCATGTCCTTGCGCCGGACCTTTCTATCGGCAATATTGTTAGCGTTCAGATTACTGATTCGGGCCCCCTGAGCTTAAAAGGTGAACCAACGATGAGAGCAGCCGCCTGAATGGCCAAAAAAGCCCAAGCGCAAGCCGGTGACCTGTCACGGCTGGAAATGAGCTTCGACAAGCCACATCTTATCAATGCGGTGTTTGGCGAATTTGATCGCAACCTGGTGACAATTGAAAACAGGCTTGGCGTCTACATCTCGGCCCGCGGCAATCGCGTCCAAATCGAAGGTGAAGCAGGCGCCATTGGCCGGGCACGCGATGTTCTCAACGATATTTATTCGCGCATTTCACGCGGACAAGACATGGATTCCGAAGCCGTGCAGTCGATTATCGCAATGACCGCCGAACCCACGCTTGAAGGCATATTGCGCAAGGAAGACAATTCCGCCCCCGGCATCATGATCCGCACGCGCAAGAAAACCTTGGTGCCGCGTTCCGCCACGCAGATTCCCTATATGGAAGCATTGGCGCGCGACGAGATTATCTTCGCACTTGGACCGGCAGGAACGGGAAAAACCTATCTGGCGGTGGCGCAGGCGGTGGCGATGCTGATTACTGGCGCCGTGCAACGCCTCATCCTCTCGCGTCCAGCGGTTGAGGCGGGCGAACGGCTTGGTTTCTTGCCGGGCGACATGAAGGAAAAGGTCGATCCCTATCTGCGTCCGATTTACGATGCCCTGTACGACTGCTTGCCCGCCGAACAGGTCGAACGCCGCATCGCTTCGGGCGAAATCGAAATCGCGCCTATCGCCTTCATGCGCGGGCGCACCCTTGCTGACGCCTTTATCATTCTCGACGAAGCCCAGAACACGACTCCCGAGCAGATGAAAATGTTCCTGACCCGTTTTGGCATGAACAGCCGTATGGTCATTTGCGGAGACCCGCATCAGGTTGATATCCCCGGTGGCGAACGGATGTCGGGCCTGAATGACGCGGTTCAACGCCTCGAAGGTGTGGGCGGCATTCAAACCATCCGCTTCAACAGCAGCGACGTCGTCCGCCATCCATTGGTCGGACGGATCGTCGATGCCTATGAGGGCGGGCGTGATTGACGTCGAATTAGACATCGGCTTGCCATGGGGCAGCTGCAATTTCGGACAAAGTAAAGTTGAAAAGGCCGTCGATGCGGCTGTCCGTTTTGCCGCGATACCTGAACTGGCCGACCCCATTGTCCCCATGAGCGTGAGCGTCAAGCTGTCCGACGATGCAGAGGTGCACGCGCTCAACCGTGAATGGCGCGGAAAGGACAAGCCAACCAACGTGTTGTCCTTTCCGATGCTCGACGATGATGAAATCGACGCATTGCTGGACGGAACCTACAACGCGCCCGAAATCATGCTGGGTGACATCATCTTGGCCTATGAAACCTGCGCCGCCGAAGCGGAGGAAAAGCAAATCTCCGTTGCGGACCATGCAACACATCTGGTGATCCACGGCATGTTGCATTTGCTTGGCCATGACCATGTTGACGACGAAGAGGCTGAAGCCATGGAGGCATTAGAAGTAAAAGCGCTTGCATCTATGGGGCTTCACAATCCATATGACGCTTAATTCCATTAAAAAGAGGCCAATACGCTTCCATTATGCCCGAGGGTGACAGTTTTAGCGGTTCAAGAACCGCAACCGACGACGATAACGACGGACGAATATGGCAGCGGCTGAAAACGATGTTTTTTGGCCGCGATCACGAACCGACGTTGCGTGAGCAGCTTGAAGAAGCAATTGCCGAGCACGAAGAAGACAGCGACAATGCCCACCAATCGGACAATGACGGCGATTTGACCGCGGTTGAGCGCACCATGCTGCGCAACCTTTTGCATTTCAGCGAGCACCGGGTTGACGATGTCATGGTGCCGCGCAGCGATATTGTCGCCATTGACGAAAGCGCTGGCTTTGCCGATTGCATCGCGGCCTTCGCCGAACATGGGCACAGCCGCCTGCCCGTCTATCGCGAGACCTTGGACAGCATCATCGGCATGATACATATCAAGGATGTGTTCGCCGTTCTTGCGTCTGATGAACAGCCTCCGGAAAGCTTGGAAGCCTTTATCCGTCAGCCCCGGTTTGTGCCGCAGAATATGAGTGTTCTCGCGTTGCTCGACGAAATGCGCCGGACGCGCACCCATTTGGCGATCGTTCTCGACGAATATTCCGGCACCGAAGGCCTGGTGACGATTGAAGACCTGGTTGAGGAAATCGTCGGTGAAATCGAAGATGAGCATGACGAAGAACCCGAAGCGATGTTCACGCAGTTAAGCCCCACCATGTGGGAAGCCGATGCGCGCGCCGAGCTCGACGATCTGGCTGAAGCCATTGACGCTAAATTGTCCGAAGTTGAAGAAGATGTCGACACGCTGGGCGGACTCGCCTTTGTTATTGCCGGGCAAGTTCCCGATGTCGGCCAAATGCTGACGCACGAAGCGAGCGGGTGGAAACTCGAAATATTGGAAGCCGACGAAAAACGGGTCACGCGCATCCGGCTGTTCGCGCCATCGCCCGACACGGACGAAACTGACGAATAAACTGCCGTTAAAGCTGCGCGGCGAGTTTGGCAGCGCGCATCCGCCAAGATTCGGCCAATGTTTCAAGCTGCGAAAGCGCCTGCAGCTGCGCAAACGCATCCGCCGCCTTATGCCCGCCGCCGATCAGCAGTTTGAATGTGCGGGCGACGGTCCAGTCGTGCCCTGCCTGCTCAACCTGCTCTATGCGGTCACCCGGTGCGACTTCGCCTTCCTCAATAACGCGAAAATAGCCACCGCAGCGGCCTGAGCTGATGACCACGCCGGACAGGCCATGCACACCGAAATGATGGTCCAGCTTCCAACATGGCTGACGCCCCTGTGCAACCTCAACCAAGGCCTTTCCGATCCGAAGCCTGTCACCGATGCGCAATTTGTCCTCGGTTAGGCCTGATGCACTAATATTTTCGCCAAAGGCGCCAGCATAATCGAGTTTCGGATTCGTAAAACCTTCCGCTGCAAAATGGGCAATCCATTTGGGATAATGTTCGGCGGGATAAAAATGCACCGCTTTATCAACGCCTCCATGCACCGTCGGGTCGGCCACCTGATCGCCTTCAAACCCCATTTTGCCTAGGATCACGGGCCGGTCCACAGGCGCGCGGGCCATGGCGCTCATCGTGCCGTCAGCGCGGAAGGGTTTGGGGCCGCCAATCAGCAAGGTGTCGACTTGGGTTACAATCATCCCGGCAACATATCCCACCAAATACAGCATTCCCATTGGCATTTTGCTTTACGACCGATAAAAGCCCATCAATGCACACCAGCGACCTTCGCATTGCGCTTTTCAGCGGCAATTATAATTATGTACGCGATGGCGCCAATCAGGCGCTCAACCGGCTGGTGGGATATCTTTTAAGCCAAGGCGCGTCGGTGCGTATTTATTCGCCGACAGTGGAAAATCCCGCATTTGCAGCCACGGGCGATCTGGTGTCCGTGCCTTCCATGGCCATTCCCTTTCGCCCCGAATATCGCATACCATTGTCGTTATCGCGAAGCGTTCGACGTGATCTTGAGGCGTTCAATCCCAATATTGTCCACATCGCAAGCCCTGACCGGGTTTCACGCAAGGCCGTCAAATGGGCGACAAAGCAGAACCTGCCTGTTCTATGTTCGGTGCATACCCGTTTCGAAACCTATTTCCGTTATTATAATATGTCCTTCATCGAGCCGCTCGTCGAAGCATGGATCCGCCGCCTTTATCGCAAATGCGACGCGTTGGTGGCGCCATCGGAGAGCTTCGCTCAGGTCTTGCGCCAACAGCGAATGAACTATGACATCGACATCTGGTCGCGCGGTGTCGACAGGGAGATTTTTAATCCCGGCCGCCGTGACATGGAATGGCGGCGCGGACTTGGCATATCGGACGACACACCTGTCATCGGGTTTCTGGGCCGGTTGGTTATGGAAAAGGGTCTTGATGTCTTTTCAGACACCATTGACCAACTCAAGCGACGTCACGTCCCGCATCAGGTTTTGGTGATAGGAGACGGCCCCGCACGCGCATGGTTTGAATCGCGGATACCCGATGCCAAATTTGCCGGATTTCAAGTGGGTGCTGATCTTGGGCGAGCCGTGGCGAGCATGGATATGTTTTTCAACCCGTCGGTCACGGAAGCATTTGGCAACGTAACGCTTGAATCAATGGCCTGCGGACTGCCCGTCGTCGCCGCAAAAGCAACCGGCAGCCAAAGCCTGGTCGAAGACAAAGTGTCGGGACGCCTTATAACGCCGGGCGCAATCAACCAGTTTGCTGACGCACTGCAGGCCTATTGCGTAAATACGGACCTGCGTGCGGAACATGGCGATATAGGCGAGCGCAGGTCACATGATTATAGCTGGGATGCGATCAACCAGACCGTTGCAGACACATATCTGCGCCTCATCCGTCAACGTGCCGCGCGTGATATTGCTGCGCGCTGACAGGGTGCATGTGTTAGGTAGGCTGCCCGGTACCGGATCCCAATACACATGAGCGACCTTTTTCACGACGAACCCGCACAAACAGAGACGCTGCCGAAAACAGCGCCGCTGGCGGATAAGCTTCGTCCGGCGCAACTGAGTGAGGTCATTGGTCAGGAGCATCTGACGGGACCAGAGGGCGCTATTGGCCGGATGGTGGCCGCGGGAAAATTGTCGTCGATGATCCTCTGGGGCCCGCCGGGTACTGGAAAAACGAGCATCGCGCGTTTGCTGGCGGATGCCGTCAACATGCATTACAAGCCGATCTCTGCGGTCTTCTCCGGCGTCGCGGACCTCAAAAAGGCGTTTGCCGAAGCCGAGACGATGGCGCGGACGGGCAAGCAAACCTTATTGTTCGTGGACGAAATCCACCGTTTCAACCGCGCGCAGCAAGACGGATTTTTGCCCTTTGTCGAAAGCGGCTTGGTCACGCTCGTTGGCGCCACAACGGAAAATCCGTCGTTCGAACTGAACGCCGCTTTGTTGTCGCGTTCACAGGTCATGGTGCTCCACCGTCTTGATGACGCCGCATTGGCGACATTGCTCGCGCGCGCAGAAGATATCATGGGGCGCCCCCTGCCCGTCACGGCCGATGCCAAATCTGCGTTGATATCGAGCGCGGACGGCGATGGTAGGTTCCTGCTTAATCAAGCCGAGACGTTGTTTTCCATCACAATCGAAAACCCGCTCGACCCGGCTGCGATGGCCGCGCTGCTGCAGCGGCGGATGCCCGTCTATGACAAGGACCGCGAAGGCCATTACAACCTGATATCCGCGCTGCACAAAAGCTTGCGTGGCTCCGATCCACAAGCTGCGCTCTATTGGATGGCGCGGATGTTGGTGGCGGGCGAAGAACCTTTATACGTGCTGCGCCGCCTTGTCCGTTTCGCCAGCGAGGATATCGGCCTCGCCGACCCGCAAGCGCTCGTCCAATGCCTTGCGGCCAAGGACGCCTATGAATTTCTGGGCAGCCCCGAAGGGGAAGTCGCCATTGTTCAGGCATGCCTGTACCTGGCGACCGCGCCAAAATCGAACGCCGCGTATAAAGCCCAAAAATCCGCGTGGAAGCTGGCACGCGACACCGGATCGTTAATGCCGCCCGCGAACATATTGAATGCCCCAACCAAGCTGATGAAAGACATCGGCTATGGCGCGGGATATGCGTATGACCATGACAGCGCGGACGGATTTTCCGGCGCCAATTACTGGCCGGACCAAGTTCCGCCGACGCAGCTATATCAGCCGGTCGAACGTGGCTTTGAACGCAAGATCATAGAACGGCTGCAATATTGGGACCGTCTGCGCGCCCGCAAAACCGATCCCGACGCGACATGACCGCAACCCTCTGCCCAAACGCCTGATGCGGCCCTTTACGCGTTTTGCCTGTGCCGATTGGTCAGGGGCAAAGGGCAGCCGCCATCCCGGCATCGCCCTTGCCGTCTGCGAAGCCGGCAATGAAGCCCCGCGCCTTGTTCCTGCACCTTCCGGCATTTGGTCGCGTCAGGCGGTTGCCGATTGGCTGCTGGCGCAAGATGATGATTTACTGATTGGCTTCGACTTCAGCTTCGCACCGCCCATGATTGCGCGTGGCAGCTATTTACCGGGCGATGCATTGCCGACATCTGCCAAGCCTTTTTGGGCCTATGTTGACGACATCTGCGATGATCCCGATTTGGGAGCCGCCTCATTTTTGGAAAAACACCATCGCCGCCATTTTTATTTCGGTGCTGCCGATGGCGTAAAATCGACATTCTTACATTGGCGGCAATGCGAGTTGTTGAACAAGCACAGTAGCGGGAAGATCTCGACCGTCTTCGACGCCATCGGCGCGTCACAAGTCGCAAAGGCCAGCTTTGCCGGCATGCGCTTTCTAAACCATGTCCGCGACCATGTCGCCATATGGCCGTTTGATCCGCTACCCGAACGCGGGCCTGTGGTGGTGGAGATATATACAACAATCGCCGCACGCGCCGCAGGCGTCGCCAAAGGCCGCAGCAAGATTCGCGACGCACGCGGGCTCGACGACGCTCTAAGTGCGTTGAATTCCCTGCCCCACACACCGCTCGAACGCTATACCGACCATGCAACAGATGCGTTGCTTACCGCCGCATGGCTGCGCAAAACCGCGTCAAATCGACAATTTTGGAAGCCAGCTGCATTAAATTGCGAAATAGCTGCAACTGAGGGCTGGACCTTTGGCATCATTTGAGGCAATGGGCGCCTCAGTGCCGGCTTAGCTCAGTTGGTAGAGCACCTGATTTGTAATCAGGGGGTCACGAGTTCGAACCTTGTAGCCGGCACCACTTTTTCAAATACAAATTAGATCGCTGGATAGCGAACCTATCAGGCTCGTAGGAATGCAGGCCTCTTTTGCGTTCCAAGAGTGGAGCCATCTGGCCAAAAACCGTTGTTTATATCGCGTCCGTCATTCCCCCTTCAACGCGGCTGCCTCCGTTCTGGCGGAATGGCCTGTGCGCCGGGGCGTCTTGGGTCTGCGGCACCTAAGAAAAGGCCGTTCTCAATCATGATGGATTGCGCACTGCCCATCGTTTCGTCAGACGTGATGGTGTGCCCTAAGTTCTGCAATAGGCGCACGGTGTCGGGATTGAAGTTTGGTTCAACGCGCAATTTATCACTGGTGTCCTGATAAATGCGGGGTTGATGGGTGGCTTCTTCGACATTGAGATTGAAATCGACGACGTTGACGATCACTTGCATGACCGTATTGATAATCGTGCTGCCGCCCGGCGTACCGGTTACCAGCCAAGGTTTGCCATTTTTCATGACAATTGTCGGCATCATCGTCGACAACATCCGTTTCCCCGGAGCCATGGCATTGAGGGGTGGTGGCAAGCCGTCACGCAGGGCTTTTGCCGCCTGTGCATGCGAGAAGTTATTCATTTGATTGTTCAGCAGCACGCCCGTTCCGGCGATCATTACGCCCGAACCGAAATCGGCACCCAGCGTATAGGTCGTTGACACCACATTGCCCTGCGCATCGGCCACAGAGAAATGGGTGGTCGACGGGCTTTCATATTTTAATGGATCCCCTACGCCGATTTGCCCGGCGGGCTTGGCTTTGTCGGGGTCGATGAGCTTGGCGCGTGACAGGGCGTAGGGTTTTGAAATGAAACCCTGAATCGGCGTCGTGACGAAATCGGTATCCCCCAACACAGCATAACGATCCGAATATCCCAGTTTCATCGCCTCGGCCATAATGTGCAGCGACTTGGCCGCACCGACGCCGTTCTGTTTCAGGTCAAAATTCTCAACGATGTTGAGCATATTGAGCAAAGTCGCGCCGCCTGCACTTGCCGGCGGGGCCGTTACAATATCAAGACCACGATATGTCCCGCGCAATGGCTTACGTTCAATCGCGCGATAGGCGGCCAAATCTTCTATGGTAATCAACCCGCCATTGGCTTTCATGTCGGCGGCAAAACGCGCCGCGACAGGCCCCTTATAAAAACCATCCGCCCCGCGTTTTGCGATTTGTGTCAGTGTCCATGCAAGGTCTGGCTGCTTCAGCCTTTCCCCTGCCCGGTACAACGCGCCATCAGGCTTGTAATACGCGGCTTTGGCCGCCGTACTGGTTGACAGGCGTTCCTTTCCCCAACCAAAAACAAAGGCTTCGTCGGGCGTCAGGACTACACCGTCGCGGGCGAGCGCGATGGCGGGCGAAACGACGTCTGCCCAATGCAGTTTGCCATATTTTTTATGCGCCATATGGAGGCCCGCAACCGTTCCGGGTACCGACGGGGCCAAATAACCGCGACTGGCGATTTCGGATTCGCGCCCCTGATTGTCGACAAACATCGCAAGCGTTGCCGCCTTTGGCGCGACCGAACGGAAATCGAAAAAGACTTGCTCCCCGCTCTTGGCATCATGCACGAGCATGAAACCATCGCCACCGATATTGCCCGCGCGCGGGAGCGTAACAGCCAAAGCAAAGCCAATCGCGACAGCAGCGTCCACCGCATTGCCGCCGCGGCGTAAAATGTCCGCGCCGACTTCTGACGCGATGGCATTTTGCGACACCACCATGCCCTGTTCGCCAATCACGGGGGAATGGATGCTGGGATATTCGAGCAGCTGTTTCTTCTGCGCAACGACCGGGGATGCCGTCAACGCGACCATGGACAGCAATATGATGCCCGCACGTGACCATTTTCCGATAATCTTCACCTTCAAACTCCTCTCAACAATCGCGCAGCCCGTTCGGCCGATCCCATCGCATATGTCCAACCCAGCATGCCATGTCCTACGTTGATTGTAACCCTTGGCGCAATCTTCCTGATAATGGGAAGCGCGTTGGCCGTCATGGGCCGAATACCCGCCCAGCCCTGATAGGACGCCGCATAATCGGCTGCGTTCGACAAGCGCAGCTTCTTTGTTCACCGCCTCGTTGGGGGTAAGGACCTCATCGACTTCACCAAACAGCGCGTGCGCTTCGTCGGTCGGAACCAAGAGTCCACGCACCAGATTGAACAGGCTGATGCCCAGCTGCGGTTAGGTGTGCCGCAATACCTTGCTGACCGCTGGCTGCGACACATTCAATCCGCGCGCGGCCGCGCTTATTGAGCCGTTGGCATAAACGGCGTGAAAAACTTCAATCTGCCTCAGTCTCATTTGGGCAAGTTAGCGGCGCAATTTCTGCGCCGCTAATTGCCAAGCAGTCGTCATGTCAGACCGCTTTATCAAAACTCTTTCGACAGTTCGAAATAGACAAACCGGCCGACGGCATCGTGCAGCGCCCCTAAGAAACCATAGTTGGTCGATGCAAGCGGAGGCTGCGTATCGAACAAGTTACGCGCGCCTATGCGGAACCGTGTGCCCGAAAATGCACCCTGATCATCACCGGCGCGATACTGCACATAGGTGTTGACCGTCGTAACGCTGGGCAATTTGAAAAACTGATCGGCGACCTTAATCGTTCCCGTGTCGAAAACAGCACCGACATAGTTGACCAAGACGCCCGCACTCACGGGGCCTGATTTCCACGTTAGGTTTCCGCTCAGGCGCCACTCAGGATTGCCGTTGACCTGAATCTGGCTTCCGGCCTGCGTGATCGTCACGCCTGTTCCCAATGTGCCCGCCGCGTTTGCCGCGATTAGTTGCGCCTGCAGTTCAGATGCCGACTGTTCATATTTCAGCAACTTCGACGCGTTGATGTCGATGTTGAAGCTGCCCAACAATGTGTTCCGCACGTCATAGCTGACGCCGAAATCCAAGCCTCCCAACTCGCGCAGGCCAAGGTTGAAATAATCATCCTTCACATAATCGATGGTGCCGATGACTTGCGTACCCACCGGCGCCAGACGCACGACATTCGGGTTGCTGCGTCCGCCCAGCCGCTCGAGAAGGTCGAACAAAATCTGGTTTTGCGCGCCTTGAAGGCCGATGACGCCCTTGGAACGCAGTGACCAATAATCCGCCGTGAACGTGAGGTTGCGGAAAGGCTGTACGATGATACCTGCCGACAAGGTTTCCCCATTTTCAGGTGTCAGGTTCTGATTGCCTGAGCGAACTTCAAGGGTGCTAATACCGCTGCAAGTTGTCGCCGGGTTCAGGCGGCAAGCGGCAAAGTCAGTACGCGTATTTGCGACCTGTGTTCCGGCACTATAAAATTGCGCAAGGTTGGGTGCGCGGAAATTCTGTGACCATGCCGAACGGAGCTTGATGCCATCGATCACGGTCCATGCACCGGCAACCTTGGTCTTAAACACATTTCCAAAATCGGAATAATGTTCATCGCGGGCCGCAACTTGCAGATCAATGGATTGGATCAGCGGTATATCCATATCGTCCGAAATCAACGGTACGGCGAGTTCGGCATAAGCCGACATTACGGTACGACGCGCCTTTACATCGGGCGCAGGGCTGGCGCCCATGATGTCGGTGCCATAGCGAATACCCGAAACGCTGTCTGTGTACGTCGTGGTGCCATCAAGACGGTTATCCCGGTTATCCGAATAGGTTTCACGCCGCACTTCGAGACCGCTGGCAAAGCCTACGCCACCTGCAGGGAGGCTAAAGATATCGCTGTTGGAAATGCGGAAGTCCCATGTGGCAAGCGACGTCGTGCTGATGCGGTGCACATCGACCAGGAAGGACTGAATGGTGGCCGCACTGTTCGGGGTACCATCGCTAATCGAATAATTGAGTTGATTGCCACCGTTGAACGGGTTGTACGCATCGGGGGTCGACCGTGCGAGCGCGGCTTGAAACAGCGTATTGCTGACGGCATTTTTTGTATTATCGTCGGTGCGTGCCCAAGAATAAGAGGCCGCCGAATCCCATTTGAAATTGTCCCACTCTCCGCGCACGCCGATCAGCGAGCGGATGCTGTCATCGGTTACGACGAACGTACGCGGGCCGGTATCGACTGGCCGATAATTTGTGATACGCAGCGCAAGCCCAGTCGTTGGCACGCCGACCAATCCGGCCAAACGATTTGGGTTGTCTACGCCGTTGAACGTGGTTGGACCGAAGGGATTGTAATAATTGGTGGACGGGACCGTAATGACTGCACTCGAAATCGGTGCGGATTGTTCACGCTGTCCCTCAAGCTTTGCATTATAATAGCCGAGCTCGCCAAAGAGCTCGACTGATCCGATGTCCTGACGGAAGGTGCTGAAAAGATTGATGCGGTCAAGGCCACCGCGGATCGTACGATCGGGGTTTTCATCATAACGCAGCACGCGGCTGGTCGCACCTGTAATGCCGCCGCTGCGTAGACAGAGATTGCCGTTGAAAACAGCGCTGGAACAGCCCGCTGCAGTGTTTGCAATCGGTTCGATGTGGAAAACGCCCGACGTCGTCAATGCTGTCGTCGATGTGCCTTGACGGATGGTGGGTGACGGAACGGCCGTTACCGTAAATGCGCCCCAAGGTGATGATGTTGAACGGTTGTCGAAGCCGGTATCGGCTTCCCAAGGTGTCCCGACCAGCGCGGGCATATGGTTTTCACTTGCCGAAAATGGACGTTCGCTTGCGAATAATGGTGTCCGCTTTGTCAAGCTGCCAAAAAATGTGAAGCGCCCACCAGACTTGGTTTTGAAGCCGGCCTTGATTGCGCCGGTTTTTTCGTTCGTTCCGTCGGCAGAGCCGTAGCGCGTGTCAAAGCGCAGTCCTTCATATCTATCGTCCGTGACGACGTTGACCACACCGGCAACGGCGTCCGCGCCGTACACAGCGGCCGCACCGTCGCGCAAAACTTCGATCCGGCGCGTCGCGCCAACGGGAAGCGAGTTGGTGTTGGCCGTCTGTACCGGAACAAAATTCTCGGTCTGCGTGCCCGGCGTCAAAATCATGCGGCGTCCGTTGACCAGAACCAGCGTGTTGCCGGTGCCGACACTGCGCAGGTTGATCGAGGCATTGTCGCCGCGCGCATCGTTAAGGTTGCCGGTCGTACGGGCCTCTTGGAACTGCACATCACCTGCTTGTGGGATCGAACGGAACAGATCGTCACCCGAAACGCTTCCAGTGGCGGCGATGCGGTCTTCGCTCAACACCGAAACCGGCAGGGTTTCCGCAATTTTCGAGCCTTCGATGCGGCTACCTACCACCACGATTGCTTCGGTCGTTTCGGCTTCTGCTTCAGGCTGAGCAGATTGGCCCGCAGATTGCGCGAACGATGGTGTGGCGACGATGATGGAACAGCCGATGAACAAACCGGCACGCATTGAAATTTTGAACACTGTAAATTGCCTCCCCATGCCGCCCCCTTGCGGCTTGTGCATGTCTACCCGAATTGCACCAAACCCCAACATTGACAAGCCATAGTCATTACAAATGTGTGATTAATCCATTCCATATGGTTATGGACTAATCACAAGTTGTTTATGGGAAGACGCGTGCCGAACTGCATATGCTGGACACTTTCCGTAACGCTGGAGCATGTAAGATGGCAAGCAAACCACCCCTTTCACCCGTGCGTTTCGCCGGATCGACCGCATATGTTTCAGGCCAGCTGCCGCGCGGGGAAGACGGCAAAATTATCAAGGGCGATATGCAGGACCAAAGTCGGTAAGCCTTAGCAAACCTTGCGGCAGTGCTGAAATCAGAAGGCCTGCAATTGTCCGATGTCGTAAAGGTCACCGCCTGGATTACCGATGCAGAGGCGATGGCCGATTTTAACTTGGTGTATCGCGAATATTTTGCAGAACCATATCCCACGCGTTCCACAATTGTCTCGGCGCTGGTTGTGCCTGATGCCATGGTTGAGATTGAGGCGATTGCCTATAAGGATAGCCAATAAGGTTTTTGCCAAAGGCAAAATGAAACAGGGGTAGTTACGTGATGGCGGATGCGAAGTTCATGAAGCGAGTGGCCCGGATAGCGCTGGCAATGGCCGCAGCATCAGCGCTGGTGGCCGCCGCGGCGCAGGAGCCGCCCGCAGACATCGTCATCCGCGGTGGCACGATCTACCCCGGCAATGCGGCCCCGTTCCCGGGCGACATAGCCATCCGTGCAGATCGCATCGTCTATGTCGGCCCCAAGGCCCCCGGCGGCGCGAAGAAGGTCATCAATGCAACCGGCCTGATCGTCGCGCCCGGATTTATCGACCCCCATACCCATTCTGACGAGGCACTGGCATCGCGTGATCCCACCGCACGACTGGTGCTGCCATTCCTGATGCAAGGTGTGACAACGGCGTTCATCGGCGTCGACGGGTATGGGGACACACATATCGCCCGCACCTTGGGACGCACGGTTGCCGACGAAACCACCGCTGGGTCCCCTTCCACGCGCCCGGAGCGCGACGTCGGCATCAATTTTGCTTCCTATGTCGGATTTGGTGACGTGCGCAAACAGGTGATCGGTGAAACCGATCGCGCGCCGACAGCAGCCGAAATGACGCAGATGGCCGGTCTCGTCTCCGACGCGATGTGCCAAGGCGCATTGGGGCTTTCGACCGGGCTGTTCTATGCACCACAAAGCTTTGCCAAGCGCGACGAGGTGGTTGCACTGGCGCGGGCAGCGGCGGCCAAGGGCGGCATCTATGACAGCCATCTGCGCGATGAGTCGAGCTATAGCATCGGACTGCATGATGCGGTTGAAGAGGCGCTGATGATTGGACGCGCGGCACGCATTCCGGTCCATATCGCACATATCAAAGCGCTTGGTGTCGATGTGCAAGGCCAGGCACCGGCGATCATTGCCATGATTGAGGCGGCGCAACGTGCGGGACAGGTGGTCCATGCCGATCAATATGCATGGTCGGCTTCGCACACCGGCCTTTCCGCAGCGGTAATCCCCCGCAGCGCTCAGGATGGCGGGCGCGCCGCAATGCTCAAGCGGTTCGACGATGCACCAACGATGGAGAAGATGCGTCCAGAGATACTTGAAAATCTTCGCCGGCGTGGCGGTGCAGCTTCGCTCCTGATCACGTCGGGCCCAGCCAACGCGCAAGGCAAGACCTTGGAAGCCTTCGCGCAAGAGCAAGGCATAGATCCGGTCGCTGCGACAATTGCGATCCTCAAGCAAAGCGAGGCGCGCGTCGCTTCGTTCAACCAGAGCGAAGATGACATTGCCGCGTTCATGCTACGGCCGTGGGTCGTGACCAGCTCCGATGCGACGCTCGGGCATCCGCGCTATTATGGTTCATTTGCGCGTAAATATGCGACCTATGTGAAGGACGCGAAGGTGATGAGCCTGCAAGCCTTCATTGACCAGTCGACGGCAGCGACGGCGGCGATGTTTAGCATTGAAGGGCGCGGGCAGCTGAAGGTCGGGGCGTTTGCTGACGTCATCGCCTTCGACCCCGAAACCTTCGCGCCGCGGGCCGACTATGCCAATCCGTTTTTGCTGGCGACAGGGATGCGCACGGTGGTGGTCAATGGCCAAGTCGCGGTCGAAAACGGCGCACCTACAGGCGTTGCCGCCGGCCGCCCGCTGCCCCGCCAGCCCATAGCCGGAACATGCCAATGATATGCCTATCGCGTCATTAGGTGATTAGCGATCCCATTGGCGGCCTGCCCCCTGACGCGAACCCGCTGGCAATTTTGTGACGGGCGTAATGACTTCGGGTGGATCGAGGAGCATGACGACCGTGGATGGGCATGATTGAATAAGCGTTCAATGTTTGATATTCTCTCTTATGCAAGAGATTCGAACTGATCGTCGCCAACATATTATCGCCTCGGCTATCTGTGTTTTGGCGGAATTTGGAATAGTTGAATTTACGTTCAACAAAGTTGCGCACCATGCCGGTATCTCGGCAGCTTTGATCGTTCATTATTTTGCGAGCAAAGAAGCCCTTCTTGAGGCAGCTTTCCGCTCCGTAGTGCGTCAGCTAAACAATCAGGCGACGGCGCGTCTCCGGCTCGCTGCTGGGCCCCGCGCGCGGATACAGGCGCTGGTGGACTCCCATCTTGGGCATAATGATTTTTCCGAAGAAACGGCGCGGGTCTGGCTGTCTTTCTGGGGACAGGCGCTGCATGTACCACAGCTGGCACGCGTGCAGCGCGCGCATCAACAGCGCATGTTGTCTAATTTGAAGTTTGATCTGCGGCAGATTGTCGACGCACAGGACGTGTCCCCCATGGCGGACACTATCGCCGCGATGATCGACGGTGTGTGGCTGCGCGCTGCGATGAATGGCGGCGTGGCGCTTCAGAACGGGTTGGCGCGCGACCTGATCTTTGAATTCATTGCGCGCAACCTGAAGGACACCCTGCCCTCGCGTGCCGCCACAAGCTTTGACACGGTCAACCCGGCGACAGGGCAACTGCTCGCGACAATCCGCATAGACGGACAGGTGGAGGTCGATAAGGCTGTGGCCCGCGCGGCCGAGGCGCAAAAGCTTTGGGCGAAAACACCGGGTGTAGAACGTGGCCGCATCCTTCACCGCGCCGCCGCATTGCTCGTTGAACGCAATGACATGCTCGCGCGGCTTGAGGCGCAAGATACAGGAAAGCCCATTCAAGAAACCATTGCCGTAGACGTTTTGTCCGGCGCGGATTGTATCGAATATTATGCTGGCCTTGCGCGCACCATCGCCGGTGAACACCACGACCTTGGCACAGGTGCATTCGGCTATTCCCGGCGCGAGCCTTTAGGCGTGGTTGCGGGCATTGGCGCGTGGAACTATCCCATACAGATTGCCTGCTGGAAATCCGCACCCGCGCTGGCTTGTGGCAACGCGATGATCTTCAAACCGGCCGAGCTGACCCCCCTGACCGCGATTGAGCTAGAAAAAACCTATCGTGATGCGGGCCTTCCCGATGGGCTGTTTCAGGTCGTGCAAGGCAAGGCCGACACGGGCCGCTTGCTCAGCCTGCATCCCGGCATCGCGAAGGTGTCGCTGACAGGCGAAGTCGGCACTGGCAAAAAAGTGATGGTCGATGCGGCAGGCACGCTGAAATATGTCACTTTTGAACTGGGCGGCAAATCGGCGCTGATCGTGTTCGAAGATGCGGATTTGGACGAAGCGGTCGCGGGCGCGTTGCTCGCCAATTTCTATTCGGCGGGCGAGGTCTGCACCAACGGCACACGCGTCTTTGTCCACAAAAATGTCCGTGATGCGTTTCTGGCAAAATTAAAGGCGCGCACCGAGGCGATGGTGATTGGCGATCCGCTCGATCCCGCCACCCAAATGGGCGCGCTGATTTCACCAGCGCATATGGAAAAGGTGCTGGGCTATATCGCGCTTGGCCAACAACAAGGTGCAAATCTGCTGACCGGCGGAAAGCGGGTGACGACCGGCGATTTGGCGAAGGGGTCGTTCGTCGAACCGACCATCTTCACCGGCTGCACCGATGATATGGCCATTGTCCGCGAAGAGATTTTCGGCCCCGTCATGGCGGTGCTTGATTTCGAGGACGAGGCAGAGGTTGTCGCGCGGGCGAACAACACCAGCTTCGGCCTCGCCGCAGGTATTTTCACCAACAATTTGACCCGCGCGCACCGCGTAATCGCGGCGTTGGAGGCTGGCACCTGCTGGATCAACACATACAACATCACGCCGATTGAAATGCCCTTCGGCGGCAACAAACAATCCGGTCTGGGCCGCGAAAACGGCAAAGCGGCGATTGAACATTATACCCAACTCAAGAGCGTCTATGTCGCGATGGAACCAATCGATGCCCCCTATTGAGGCTGCAGACTATATCATCGTCGGCGCAGGGTCGGCTGGATGCGTGCTGGCGGACCGGCTGAGCGCCGATGGCAAATATAACGTCGTGTTGCTTGAATTTGGGGGCAGTGACCGGTCGATCTTCATTCAGATGCCCGCCGCACTCGCTTACCCCATGAATACCAAACGTTGGAACTGGGGCTATGAAAGCGAGCCGGAACCGCATCTGAATGGACGCCGCCTGAACTGCCCGCGCGGAAAGGGTTTGGGGGGATCATCATCGATCAACGGGCTTGTCTATGTTCGTGGCAACGCGCTCGATTTTGAACGCTGGAAGGAAGATGAAGGCGCAACCGGATGGGGCTATGCCGATGTGCTACCTTATTTCAAACGCGCCGAAGGTCGCGCCGAAGGTGGCAACGCATATCGCGGCGGAGATGGTCCGTTGTCGACCAGCTATGGCCCGCTCGACAATCCATTGCATCAGGCCTGGCTCGATGCGGCGCAACAGGCAGGCTATAGCCTGACAGAAGACTATAATGGCTATGCCCAGGAAGGCTTTGGCCGGATGGACATGACGGTGCGGAACGGCACGCGCTGTTCGGCAGCCAAGGCCTATCTGTATGAAGCCCGCAAGCGGCCCAATCTGCACGTTATCGAACATGCGCTGGCGACACGCATCTTGTTCGAAGGCACGCGCGCGGTCGGCATGGAGTATGAAAAAGCGGGCAAAAGGCATCAGCTGCGCGCCGCACGCGAAGTCATCCTTTCGGGCGGGCCGATCAATTCGGTCCAGCTGCTGAAGCTTTCCGGCATCGGCCCTGCAGAAGAGCTGCAGCGCCACGGCATAACAGTGCGCGCAGACCGCCCCGGTGTTGGCGCAAATCTGCAGGATCATCTTGAATTTTATTTTCAAATGGCCTGCACCCAACCGATCACCCTTTACGGCAAAGCAAATCTTCTCGGCAAAGCCATGGTCGGTGCACAATGGCTATTTGGTCGGTCGGGACTGGGCGCATCAAACCAGTTTGAAAGCTGCGGCTTCATCCGCAGCCGCGCCGGCATAAAATATCCGGATATCCAATATCATTTCTTTCCGATGGCGATCAATTACGACGGGTCGTCGCTTGCAACAGAACATGGCTTTCAGGCGCATGTCGGCCCCATGCGTTCAAAAAGCCGGGGTACAGTGACACTCAAAAGTGCCGACCCGCACGACAAGCCCAAAATCTTGTTCAACTATATGAGCCATCCCGACGATTGGGTGGACATGCGGGCCTGCGTCCGGCTGACGCGGGAGATTTTCCAGCAACCTGCTTTCGCCCCCTATCGCGGACGCGAAATTCAGCCCGGCGCAGACTGCGTTACCGATGAACAGATTGACGCCTTCATTGCCGAGCATGTCGAAAGCGCCCTCCACCCCAGTTGCACATGCAAGATGGGCAGTCCGCGTGACCCAATGGCGGTGGTGGACCCCGAATTGCGTGTCATCGGTGTCCAAGGACTGCGCGTCGTCGACAGCGGGGTGATGCCATCCATCACCACGGGCAACCTGAATGCGCCGACGATTATGATCGGTGAAAAGGGTGCCGATCATATCCTTGGCAAGCCCATGCTCGCACCGTCCAATGCGCCATTTTACGTTGCGCCAAATTGGAACGTTGCCCAAAGATGATACACACTATCCTTGAGCCCGCACGCCAGATTGATGTAATCCGGCAAACGGACGTCCTCGTCATTGGTTCAGGCCCCGGGGGCCTTGCCGCGGCGTTGGCATCTGCACGGGCGGGCGTCGAAACGACGTTGCTTGAACGTTATGGCTGCTTCGGCGGCAATATAACGCAGGTCGGGGTCGAGGGCTTCGCATGGTACCGGCACCCGGCGACGATCGACAGCGAAGGTATCGGGCGTGAATTTGAAGACCGCGCCAAAGCCATGGGCGCGGCAATGCCCGAGCCGCAATCGATCAGCCACAGTCTCGATGCTGAAGGGTTCAAGTTCGTTGCAGATACGCTGGTCGAGGAAGCAGGCGTCATCCCGATGCTGCACCGATTATGTGTCGCGCCCATCATGGATGGCAACATGATCCGCGGCGTGATTGTCGAAAGCAAGGCGGGCCGCGAAGCCATACTCGCCAAACGCGTGATTGACGCGACTGGGGACGCCGACATTGCCCATCGGGCCGGTGCGCCAACGCATATGCACCCCGTCGACGAAATGATGTCGGTCTCGGTCATGTTCTCCATGTGCGGGGTCAACAAGACGCGGTTTATTGACGCCGTAAAGGCCGACCCGCAAACCTATGGCGACTGGGCCGTGGGCGGTGAGTGGGAAGTGATCACCAGCGGCAAAGAGGATGACATGTTCTCGCCCTTTTTGCGCAAGCCGTTCCAGAAGGCGCTGGAGGCCGGGCTCATCCCGGACAGTGTAAAAACCATGGCGGGCACATGGGGCACCGTTTCTGATCAGGGAGACCTCACTTATCTCAACATGTGCCATCTCTATCTCGACGGCACTGATCCCGATGCCCTAACCCATGGCGAAATGGCGGGGCGAAAGCAGGCGATGCACGCCATTGCGGCGTTGCAGGCCTTTATGCCCGGCTGCGAAGACGCAAAGCTGCGCAATTTCGGTATGACGCTGGGCATTCGCGATACGCGCAAAATTGATGCGGTTTACAATATGACCGCCAACGATGTGATGGAACAAGGCCGCTTTGACGATAGCATCGGCATTTTTCCTGAATTCATCGACGGCTATGGCTATCTTATTTTGCCGACGACGGGCCGCTATTTCCATCTTCCCTATCGGTCGATGGTTCCCAAAAATGTGAAGCACCTGATTACCGCCGGTCGTGTCATTGGCGGCGACAAGGTCAGCCATGCCGCCGTCCGCAACATGATGTGTTGCGCGGTTGCGGGGCAAGGTGCTGGCGTTGCTGCGGCGTTGGCGGTCAAGACGGACCGGGACTTTGACGAAATTGATATCAGCGCCGTGCAAAAGGAACTGGTCCGCCAAGGCGCCCGCATTTCTTAAGCGGACAGATCAGGGTCCAGCGCAGCTTGCAGGCGTTTGCGGAGCAGCAAAATGAGCGTCCCTCCCACCAAAGCGATGGCCGCGTCCATAGCCCAGAAAACCGACGGGGTCATTTGGTCAAAATAGCTACCCACCCATCCAGCGAGTACATGTGCGACAAAGGGTGAGAGAAACGCAACGCCCATCAGGAAAGAGCCCATCCCCGCAGGTGCCGCCCGGCTGACGATGGCCAGCGTCGTTGGCCAATAATACATCCAGGCGAGCCCCATGATGAGCCAACCCGCGATCGCCCACCCCGCGCCCACACTGTTTGGTTCACTCAGTCCCAAATTGCCATAAGCAAAAAGAAGTGCGGCAAAGGCAATGATGGTTGTTCCAATGCCGACTTTCGTCACGCTGGTGGGCTCGCTACCGCGCTTGGCCTGCCAGGCCCAGAACGCGATCAACGCAGGCGCGGCAAGGATGGCACCGATCGAGTCCATCGATGCAAACCAACTCGACGGCACCTCGCCAAGCGATGTCGCCAAATTCACATATTGATCGACCCACAAGATACCGATGCTCCACACCATGGGATACGCAATTTCAGCCGGTATGGTGAGCGCAATAACAAGCAAAAGCACCGCCACCCGTTTGCGTTCAGCCGCGGTCATGGCCGGGGCCTTTTCCCGTTTGCGCGCCACCGGACGGTCATCCGGCAGGTGCTTCTGGCCCAGAATATAGGCGACGAGCGCGATCAACATCAAAGCCGCCGCAACCGCAAAACCGGCATGCCAGCCATAGAGTGCTGCGACCAGCCCGGTCACGAGCGGCCCGCTCGCCGCACCGATGCAAATACCTGTCGAAAAAATGGTAAAGCCGCGCGACCGCATGGATTCATCCGAGCGCGGGTAAAGCGCCCCGACCTGCGCGGAAATATTGCCCTTGAGAAATCCAGATCCAAGGATCAGCAGCAAGAGCGCAAATAGGAAGCTGGTATAAAAGGACATCGCCAGATGCCCTGCGCTCATCAGGATTACGCCGATCATCACCGTGCGCTTTGCACCCAATATGCGGTCGGCCACCCACCCCCCGACGATAGGCGTGAAGTAGACCAATCCCGCATACCAACCATAAATGATGGCCGAAAAAGCGACGTCGCTCATCGGCCCGCGAAATTCGAACATATTGCGAAGCGCGGCAAGCCCAATGACGTGCGCCGCATTTTCAGGCTGCAGCAACTCTTTGACCATATAGAGCGTGAGCAGCGCAGACATTCCATAAAAGGAAAAGCGTTCCCACATCTCTGTGAACGATAAATAGTACAGGCCCTTGGGGTGACCAGACGGCTGGCCATGTGCGGTTTGTTCGATCTTACCCACGCTTACTCCCCCGACATTCTGTACGCCGCTAGCGACGGCCGTATCTATGCCTGCTGAGGCGAGTGGTGCAAGCAAATGATGGAGGGTGCGCATCGCGACTATGTTCGCAATATGCGTTTAGCGAATGGTTAGCGCGCGCGTCGGCAGCGGTCCGAGCAGAAGCGCACATGTTCCCAATCTTTCGCCCATTTTTTGCGCCACGCAAATGGCTTTTCACATGCTGCGCATATTTTTGACGGCAGGTCTGCTTTTTTGACCATTTTGGGCATTGATGGGCTCCATATTTTAGCGCGTGTTACATGCGTAACATTTTTATCGCAGTTTCTGCTATATTTCTGCGAATGAAACTAACTATTTGCTGCGCAGCATTTCAAACGTTATCAGCATCGTACGCCAAAAGGCTGCTCAGAGGGATGCTGGGGGCAAATTATGCTTTCATCCCCAATAAAAATGGCGCAAAGCCTTAGGAAAGTGTTCAACAGGAGAGTGTATATGAAATTCGGAAATCATCTGCTGAAGGCTGCAATGCTGTCAACGATCAGCATTGTGTCGCTGAGCGCTGGCTCAGTAGCGTTCGCACAAGACACTGCGCCACAGGCAAGCGATGAAGCTGACGAAAATGTCATCATCGTAACCGCAACGAAGCGCGAACAGACACTTGAAGAAGTGCCAGTGGCCGTTTCGGTGACATCGGCTGCTGCAATCGAGCGCGCGCAAGTTCGTGACCTTAAGGATCTGCAAACACTTGTTCCTTCGCTCCGCGTAAGCCAGCTGCAAAGCTCGGCCAACACAAACTTCATCATTCGCGGCTTCGGCAACGGCGCCAACAACCCAGGCATCGAAGGCTCGGTTGGCGTATTCATCGACGGTGTTTACCGTTCGCGTTCCGCTGCAGCGATCAGCGATCTTCCAAACCTGCAACGCGTCGAAGTGTTGCGCGGTCCACAATCGACCCTGTTCGGCAAAAACGCGTCGGCTGGTGTTATCTCGATTGTGACTGCAGCACCAAGCTATGAATTCGGCGGCTCGGCTGAACTCAGCTATGGCAATCGTAACGCAATCGTCGCGAAGGCCGATGTTACGGGCCCAATCTCTGACAATGTGGCGTTCAGCCTTGCTGGCGGCATCAACAAAGCGGACGGTTACGGCACCAACCTGACCGACGGATCAAAAACCAGCGAGCGGAACCGCTGGTATAGCCGTGCACAATTGTTGATCGAGCCTTCGGAAAGCTTCAAGCTGCGCTTCATCGGTGACTATGACAAGATTGATGAAAATTGCTGCTTTGTTGGGAATATCTTCGATGGCCCAACCGGCAATGCTATTCGCGCCATTGGTGGCCGGGTAAACTCGCGCGGCATCTTTAGCTATAGCGAATATCAGAACTTCAATTCGGAAAACAACATCACCAACGGCGGTATTTCGATGCAGGCGGATTATGAAATGGGTTCGTTGAGCCTTACTTCCATCTCCGCCTATCGTGAATCGCGCGCAAAAACGAATGCGGACAGTGATTTCACCAGCGCTGACCTCATCGGACAAAACCGCGGCGATGTGGACATCACAACCAAGACGCAGGAACTGCGTTTGGCGTCGGATTTTGACGGTCCATTCAACTTCTTGCTGGGTGCCTATTATTTTAACGAGAGCATCAACAACAAACAGGCACTGACGCTTGGACGTGATTTCCGCAATTATGCCAACGCCCTCACCGGCGGAGCATATACCAGCAATGAAGCACTCATCCGCGCCTTGGCAGGCGTCCCTTCGACCGCCGCCCAATTTGGTGGCCAAGGCCAAGGACGCTTTGAAGATTGGGATTATAAGAACAAAGCCTATTCCATCTTCGGTACGGCGGACCTTGAACTCACCGACGGCCTCGTGCTGACAGGTGGTTTCAACTACACCAAGGACAAGAAAAATCTTGCGAGCGACATTCGGATTACCGACGTCTTCTCAAGCATCGATTTGATCCAGGTCGCTGCTGCAGCTGGCGTTCCTGCGGTTCTTCCGGCCGGTGCAGTGGGCAATACAAGCACATTGTACCCACGCATCACCGCTTGCCCGAACAGAAATGGCGCGCCAACTGTCTGTAACCCGTTCCTCGGCCTTCAGGCGCTGCAATTCTTGCCGCCGTTCCTGAACTTTCCAAATGCCGTTGAAGATGGCCGCACAAGCGATGGCAAGTTGACCTATTCGGCACGTATTGCCTGGGAAGCGACCGACAATATCAACCTATATGCCAGCTATGGCACAGGGTTTAAGGCAACGTCGTGGAACATGTCGATTGACTCGCGTCCATTCGCTTCGGATTTTGTCGCGGGCTCACCTGCACAAGGTGCACCGATAACACCTTCGGCCATTCGGACCGCGGGCCTTGCCACTGTTAACCTTACCAGCGGAACGCGTTATGCGCTTCCTGAAGAGGCAGCGGTCATGGAACTGGGTGTAAAAGCCAAATGGGATCGTGTTGCATTCAACCTGACCGTTTTTGATCAGTCGATCAAAAACTTCCAGGGCAACACCTTCATCGGTACAGGCTTTGTTTTGTCCAACGCCGGTAAGCAATCGGTAAAGGGCATTGAATTTGACAGCAGTTTCAATCCGATCGACGCACTGCAATTGCGCGTTGCTACCGTCTATCTCGACGCCAAATATGACAGCTATGTCGGATCGCAATTTGGTAACCTCAGCGGCCGGTCGGTCGGTGGTATTCCAAAATGGTCGACAACCGTGGGTGCAACCTACACGGCGGACTTGAACGACGGCAAAGCGCTGGTCTTCAATGCCGATTATCACAATGAATCCAATACCGTGATAAATGACAACCCAGCTGACGCCCAATATAAGCGTGAAGTTAACGACCTGAGTGCAGCGGTAACGTTGCGTTTCGACACGGGTCTGCAATTCTCGCTTTGGGGCCGCAACTTGACGGATGCGCAATATCTTTCCGTCATCTTCCCAAGCGTTGTGCAGTCCGGTTCAGTTTCGGGCTATCCAAACGCTCCACGCACTTATGGTGCATCGGTGAAGTACAAGTTCTAATATCCTGAAAACCTCAGGGCAGATTGAGCCGGGGCAGCATTGCTGCTCCGGCTTTTTCTTTGTCCGTGGCATGCGAACGGCATGCAAGAGCCAACGACCGACCAAACAGGCCGCGCGCTGGATTAAGATAAAACACCGGGAAAATGGTGCCCGAGGGCGGATTTGAACCACCGACACGCGGATTTTCAA
>DLOZ01000002.1:129377-133820 GCA_002479765.1 Sphingomonadales bacterium UBA7471
CTCTACCCCTGAGCTACTCGGGCTACACGGCAAAAACCGCGTGGGAGCGCAGCCTATAGAGAGACGATACGCCCCTTGGCAAGCGCAAAATCAGTCTATGTCGTCTCCGCCAAAACTATCTGCATAATCCGCCGGTGGACCAGGCACGCGATAGCCCTCATCCAGCCATTTCAGCAGATCGCGATCCTTGCATCCCTGACTGCAAAAAGGTTTGGTTTCAGGCTGTTGTGGCTTCCCACATAAAGGGCAGTGATTAGCTTTGCGCGACATGCACATGCCCATAGCCTGTGGCATTTTCATCTGCAACAACCGCAACCCCTGCCCCCGCCAGACGCGCGCATTCGGCGCGCAGCGGCTGCCAGCGTTCCGACGACAACAAATACGCCACCGCAGGGCGGGCCGTTATTGTTCTGTCCCCGAAACCCGATGACCGTGCGGCGCTGCGCAATAACCAATAGGCCTGCGTTTCGTCGGACAAGGCGGCAATGCGGGCACCAAACAGATGATCGAGCACCGAAGGCCGCGGCCGGGCGCGTACGACTTGCATAAGGCCATAGCCATTGATCGCGGTGCGTTCGAAGGGACGGCTGTCTTTTGCCGACGCCGCGTCAAAAATATTCGCGATTTCCGCGCGCTGGGCTTTGGCCTCCATCGACACAAAATCGATCATGACCATCGCACCCACCTGATACAGGCGCAGCAGCCGTGCGATTTCCACGGCCGCGATGCGGTTCATGGTAAAGGCGTCACCGATACCGTCGACATCAAATACCAGTCCGGCTTTCGTACGTTGAAAGCTGATGATGACATCACCAATCTGCGAATAGCCTGCAATGGCAGTATCAAAGACGTCATCGAGAGCTTGCTTAGCAGTGGAGCTGCCTAAAGCCGCCAGACGCTGTTCCCACAGACCATCTTTCGACAAAGCGTCTTCAGGCAAGCCATCGCGCAAGGCAACCTCGGGCAGCTTGATCCGGCCAGGCTCGGCGATGGCTTCCCGCGTCACTTCAAACGCCACATATGTGCCTTCGGCCGCGCCCATCTTGCTGCGTAGTAAAACTTCGCTGCCGTCTTCGGCGATGATATAGGCGCCCGCTGGCGTGCGCCGGTCGACACGGCCCATGCCGCATTCGCCAAGCACCCAATGCGCATCACGCTGAACATGAATTTCAACGATTTGACCGTCTTCGACGTAGGCGGCGCGGCGTTCGCCCGGCGCATCATCGCGCCAAAGTTCAGGCAAGCGTATAACCCGATGCACGCAGCAACGTGCGCGTTTCATACAGCGGCAATCCAACAACGCCCGAATGGCTGCCCGCCATCCAGTCAATCAACGCCTCTGCCCTGCCCTGAATGGCATAGCCACCGGCTTTGCCCAGCCCCTCGCCGCACGCGATGTAGCTTTCGATTTCTTCGGACGACAAACGCTTGAAACGCACGATGCTGTCGCACAGGCGGCTGCGCATCCGTCCGTCCGCGTCAATCACGGCGACCGCGCTTAAAACATGGTGGCGGCGGCCGTTTAACAGTTCCAGAAACCCGCGTTGCATATCGCCATCGGCCGCTTGCGGCAGGATACGGCGGCCGACCGCAACCGTGGTATCGCCTGCGATGACAATTTCACCCGCCGCACGCGGAACAGCGACAGCCTTCTCCTCGGCCATGCGCAGCGCGTAGACACGCGGCACCTCGCCCTTGCGCGGTGTTTCGTCAATGTCCGGCGAGGCTATGCAGTCAGGCACCACGCCAAGCCGCGCAAGCAATTCGCGCCTGCGCGGGCTTGATGATGCCAATATGAGTGTGGGATTCAGACCCAAGGTCTGCCGCCCTTATTTAAAGCGGTAGGTGATCCGGCCTTTGGTCAGATCATAAGGGGTGAGTTCGCACAAAACCTCATCACCCACGAGAACGCGGATGCGGTTTTTGCGCATTTTTCCGGCGGTATGGCCCAATACTTCATGGCCATTTTCCAGCTCGACACGGAACATCGCGTTAGGCAGCAGTTCACGTACTGTACCGCGCATTTCGAGTAATTCTTCTTTTGCCATTCGGCCCCTTAAATCGTCAAAAATCCAAACTTGCTGCGCCTTTAAACCACATGTTGGAAAAAGGGAAGCTCTACAGTATATTCACGCTATTGCGACAAAATGCTACAACGTTCAGCTATGCGTAACGTTGTAATGCGTTATGAAACCCGTGCTTTAACAATATAAACTGAGTTTCTCCCCCCCGATGAAAATTTTTTCGTTTAGCATCATCCTGCTTGCTACGGCTGCTGCGCCCGCCATGGCAGCCGTTGATGCACAGGCCACCGGCAGCACTATTGCCCTCGCGCAAGACGACGAAGACCTGCCCGTTGATGAAAATACATCGGGCGAAATTGTCGTGACCGCAGAACGCATTCGCGGGTCAGTCGATACCGACGTTCCGCCCGTGGAGCAGCTGAACGAAGCCGATATTGCGTCCTTAGGCGCATCGTCGTTGACCGATCTGGTTGCGGCGGTTGCACCGCAAGCCAATTCGGGTCGTGGCCGTGGCGGCGGCATGCCGATCATATTGCTCAATGGTCAGCGCGTTTCCGGCTTTCGCGAATTGCGCGATCTGCCGCCCGAGGCCATTCGTCAGGTCCAGATTTTTCCTGAAGAAGTTGCGCTGAAATATGGCTATCGCCCCGATCAACGCGTCATCAACTTCATATTGAAAGACAATTTCGCATCCTTCGCGACCGAGTTTGAACATGCACAGCCCCAAGCGGGCGGTTTTGGTAGCAATGAATTGGAAGCAACGCTGACGCGCATTGGCGCCAGCACGCGTTTCAACATTGATGTGGAACTGGAACGCGCGACCGCGTTGACGGAAAGCGAACGCGACCTGATTGCGTCCAATGGTTCATTGTTCGCCCGTGGCGGTAATATCAGCGGCCTTGGCCTGAATGGCCAGATTTCGCCATCGCTGAGCGCTGCTGCGGGTTCTATGGTCACGCAGGCCGGCGTGCCGATGGGCATTGCCAACCCGACCTTGGCGCAATTTGCCGGTACCGCAAACCGGCTGAACAATAGCGACATCGGCGATGTCCGCACGCTGTTGCCACGGACCGAACGGCTGGAAATCAATGGCACATGGAGCCGATCGCTTGGTCCACAGACGGGGCTGTCGCTCAACGCCAATTATGCACTGAATGGCAGCGCATCCTTGCTTGGCTTGCCCGGAACCAGCTTCGTGTTGCCGGGCAGCAGCCCCTTTTCCCCGTTCGGCCAAGATGTGACGCTCAGCCGCTATTTCGACACGCCGCGCCCGCTTGAACGCGAGAGCGAGACGCATGTTTTCCAAACCGGGGGCACGTTCAACCATGCGCTGGGCCGGTGGCGCTGGACGGTGACGGGGAATTACGCGCGCACCGACAATGAAACCCGCACCACGCGCAACGCAGACTATACCGCTTTGCGTGCCGGCGTCCTTGCGGGCACCGTGAACCCGTTTGCCGCGGGCTTTGGGTCGGAACTGTTGTTTCTGGCGCCCGATCTGGCGAGCAGCCTGAACCAAAATCTCGATGTCCGCAGTACCTTGGCGGGTTCCGTGCTTACCCTGCCCGCAGGCGAGGTGCAGACAACATTTGCCTCCGGCTTCACACGCCAGATGCTCGACAGCGAAACATGGCGGTCGGGCGTCACCACAAATGTTGCCTTGCGCCGCAATGTCATAAACCAATCGATCAACGCCGAACTACCCATCACAGGCCGCGATTTCGGCATTGGTTCAACCATTGGCGAATGGTCGATCAACGGCAATATCGGGTTCAGCGACCTGTCGGACTTTGGGCAACTTGTTGAATATGGCGCGGGCTTGCGTTGGGCCCCCGCCCGCAACCTGACATTTCAGGCATCAATTACCGGTGATGAAAATGCGCCGGGTATTGGCCAACTCGGCAACCCGACCCTCGTGACGCCCAATGTCGCGACTTATGATTTTACCCGCGGGGAAAGCCTTTTCATCAATGTCACAACAGGCGGCAATCCCGCGTTGATTGGCGAAAAGCGCCGCGATCTGATCCTAAACGCCAACTGGACCCCGACCTTCATTAAGGATTTCGCGCTTCAGGCGAGCTATTTTAGAAACAACAGCCGCAATACAACCGCCTCCTTTCCATTGCTCACCCCCGAAATTGAGGCTGCGTTTGCAAGCCGCGTGGTGCGGGACGGAAATGGCCGCCTATTGAGCGTGGACCAGCGGCCGGTGAATTATGACCGTGAAACGTCGCAACGCATCCGCTGGGGCTTTAACGTGTCCGGAAATATCGGCGCAGCCCCGCCAATGCGCGGGCCCTTTGGCGGCCCTCCTGGTGCGGGCGGCCCGCGTGCCCCCGGTGGCGCACCCTGCGCGGCTGCACCCGCTGGTACGCCGGGTGGACCACGCGCCGGTGGCGGCGGGGGCGGTGGCGGGCGC
>DLOZ01000001.1:0-21736 GCA_002479765.1 Sphingomonadales bacterium UBA7471
CAGCCGCGGCGGGTCGCAAGCGCGTTGCAAGCAATTGATTGGTGGGAACCGGGTTTCTCGGGTCTGAACCGAGAATCCAGAGCGTCTAGCGCTTCACACCGTTTGAAATGCGATCAAGCTGGATTTCCAAACCCTTGCGATCAGTTTGCAGCCAATATTCGACAATCGCTCCCGCTTCGACCCTGTAGATGGCTGATGTGAGTTCGATCAGCGGCTTGCCCGTTGGCTCCTCGCCGTTGATTGAACCACAATGCCATCCTCGCTGAATCCAGCGAACGAAGACGCGATCATCCTGTGCGACAAGATCTTCGAACTGGAGCGTAAAGTTTCCAAACAAGCGCAGAAGCTGGCGGACATGCAAAACATAGTCAGAGGGCGTCCGCTCGATTGAGCAAGCACCTTCCGTTTGCAACTGATACTCAAGAACGCGTGGTGCAAGGTAGCGCGAAGCAGATTCCGGGTCCCGCCCGGAGCGGACGTCGCGAAGGAATTGCATCACGATCTCTGCGGCATACGTCACTGTTTTTGAGGGTTCCGTTGAGCTTGAGGAAGAAGACGGCGGATGCAGACCTTGCGGCATCAATTTGTTGTCCAGTTTTTCAGCCAATCGATCGGTATCGCCACTCAGCTTCGAGCATGTAGTCACGGGTCAGCGGCACGGCGTCCCGCCTCCTCGCCAGCTGGATCTGGGCGTTGCAATGCCCGTCATGCTCAAACGCGATCAGCGCGGAGGCAAGGTAAAAGGTCCACATTCGATAAAAGCGCTCATCATAAAGGCTGATGATCGATGCTTTCTGAGCGATCACGCGCTTGTACCAATGGGCAAGCGTCATGGCATAGTGCAGCCGCAGGATTTCGATATCGGTCGTCCAAAGCCAGGATTTTTCGATGACAGGCAAGACTTCCGACAAGGCAGGACAATAACCACCTGGAAAGATGTATCGCGCCGTGAACGGGTCGGTCGCTCCAGGGCCATCGGCACGGACGATGCTATGCACCAAGGCGATCCCATCGGGTGATAGCCGGTCACGGATTGTTTCGAAAAACTGCGGATACCGTTTTCGCCCGACATGTTCGAACATGCCGACCGAAACCACCCGGTCAAACTGACCGCTGACATCACGATAATCGATCAGCTCGAATTTCACGCGGTCGGAGACTCCCGCCGCCTCGGCGCGTTGCCGGGCGACCGCAAGCTGTTCCTCAGACAGCGTGATGCCAAGCACATCGACGCCAGCGACGCGATGCATGTAGAGCGACAGCCCGCCCCAACCGCATCCAATGTCGAGCACCCTTTGACCGGGAGTTAGGCAGAGTTTCGCGGCAATATGCGCCATCTTGTTCTGCTGGGCTGACTCGAGGCTGTTGCCCGGATCAGTAAAATAGGCGCAACTATATTGGCGGTCGGCGTCGAGAAACAGATCATAAAGCCTGTCGGAAAGATCATAGTGATGTGCAACATTCGTTTTGGCACGCGTGCCGTCATTGCGGGGCAGGATTGCCGCCAGCCAGCGGGTGTTCTTCCAGAGTGCAACACGGTGTTTGTTGTCCCAGTCCCAGCGCATATTGTGGCCAACGAGCCGCAACAGACCGAGAATGTCGTCGTCCTCGATTTTCAGGTCACCGGACATCCACGCCTCACCCGCACCCAGAGCCGGGTTACGGGCGATAGCACGGCCAACGCCGTGGCTGCTAAGGTGCAGCCGGACGGGCTGGAACGTCGCCTCCGGTGTGCCAAATCTTTGAGGCGAACCGCCGGCGATGCTGAGTTCCAATTCACCACTATTGATCATGCGACCGAGTAACTTCTTCAACAACAAACGCTATCTCCTTGGTTGAAGATTTATTCGTTTGTGGTCGCCAGTGAGTTACAATCCCATGCTGTTTAGGCTAAGAAAGACTAAATCGGCATATTGCGCGCCTCGGTCAATCTTCGCTGGCGTAGCTCGGTGACCGGCGAGCTGAGTTGGGCAAGCGCCTCCGTCATTGCCGCTTCACCCGCTTCGACGGCGCGGTCATAGGCCCGCCAGTTGCGGATCTCGATCATTTCCACTGCGGGCATCACATAGAGATCGCACGCAGCCCTGCTCCGCGCTAGGTCAGGCCCAGCGCCAACGGTTGCAGCACGCATCAGCAGCGATACGATCGGCGGCCCGCGCCGCCACTTGCCCGACCAGAACCATTGCAAGAGCGGGCTTGGACGCGCGACATCAGCGGCCATCAGGCCTTTTGCCTGCGACACATCAACGCCGATAATCGTGCCGTGATGTTCGGCGCGGAGCAATTCGGACGGCAGATTGCGCAGCACGCCACCATCGACCAAGACTCGGTCGCCAGCGATTACGGGTGGAAGGATTCCGGGAAGCGAGATCGATGCCCGCAAAGCTGTTGTCAGACATCCACGGCGATGCACCACATCTTCGCCGACATTCAGATCGGTCGAGACGCAGAAATAAGGCAGCCTAAGATCAGAGATGTCGGTTTCGCCAAAATGCTCGCGCAAACGCCGCTCCACCTTTCGGCCTCTCGTCATAGCGACGAACGGCAACGCGATGTCGTCGAGCGGGCTCGTTTCGACAAAGGCGCGGCGCAGACGCATATCAAGCTCGCCGTCGCTCCAACCGGCGGCAACGCCCGCTCCGACAATGGCTCCCATCGATGTTCCGCAAATCACGTCGATCGGGATATTGGCACGACGCAAGGCGCGGACTGCACCAACATGTGCGAACGCCCGGGCACCGCCCCCGGACAAAACCACGCCGACCGCTTTTCCAGTCAAGACACGGGCAATTCTCGCGATGGATTGGTCTTCATCGGCGCAACGAAAGAGCCGTGAGGGCTCAGTAGCGTCAAGCCATGAGGCGGCGTTCGCCGTAGCCGGACCGATCAGCGCCAGATCGACAAGGCCCGATTTCCGATGCGACTGCGCTATCAAACCGCTCGCGTCATTCTGGCACGCTTGAGTCGGGCAGGCCAACAGCAAGAAACGATCGACCTGCCTTTGGCATAGGGCAGCCCAGGCCGGATCATCATGTTCGACTGCACAAAGAACAATGTCATGACCGGCTTCCAGCATCGACCAGTCTGCTGGCGAAAGCGGCTGATCGGATGCATGGACGCAGGCGACACGCATACCCAGCGTTTCAATCGACCGGGCCAACCGATCAGCCCATGTCTCAGCATGAACAGTCGCACATGCCGCCATTACGGCCAGGATTTTCGGCTGCGTCCGCAAGCTGTCGGGGTCGCCAGTCTGGGTGCGGGCGATCAGCAACCGGGCGAGTTCATTCATCGCCTCAGGAAGGGTCGCGAGCGCGGCGAAAAAGCGCTCGCTTGGCAGCATCGCTATCTCACTATCGCGCAAGGCAATCACGGTCGCAGTGCGTGTTGTTCCAGCAAGCAACGCAGATTCGCCAACGATCTCACCGGGCCGGACGACACCAACCGACATGCTGGCCGAACCGGTTCCACGCAGGACGGTCAAGCCTCCGCTGCGAACGAGAAAGACGGCTTTTGCCTCCGCTCCAGCGCTGTAGAGTGGTTCGCCACCTTTGATTTCCAGCCTTTGTGAATGTGGACTGTCGAAAAGCGAAGCAAGCGCGGGCAGCATGTCTATTCGAGTCAAAGGAACGTCGTTGCTGAAATCAGCCAGTCTGGCGACGCGGCAACAATGATCCGTTCGGCTTGGCGGTCGACCCCGGTCATCACGAACAACCCGACCAGAACAAGAATTGCCCCCAGCGCCTGTTTGCCGCGGCTGCCCGTGGACATCAGCCGTCCACGCCACTTCGCAATGACGCTTCGCGTCGCAAAAGCGAGCACCAACAGCACCGACGCGATCCCAAGGCCAAAGGCGAGCATGACCGTCGCAACTTGCCCCAAATCCTGACCTTGCGCAGCGAGCGCGGTTGCCGCGCCGAGGGTTGGACCGACACAGGGGCTCCAGACAAGACCCAGCAAGGCGCCGATCGCCGCCTGTCCGGCGAGCCCGAATCGTTCGAGGCCATCTTGTTGCCGTCCGGCCCAACTGGCGAGCGGCGCGGCGACATTCGTGACCGCCGTTTGCAGTTGCGGGACAACCAGCACAAGGCCTAAAAGCGCCAATATGGCCGCGCCGAAGAGACGAACAATCTCGCCATCGAATTCGGCAGATGCCCCAAGCACCGCTATCAGGAAACCTGTGATCGTGAACGACGCAACCAGGCCTGCAGCAAGTGCCAACGGCCCCAATCGGTGCTTTTGCGCAGCGCTGCCGAGGACAATCGGCACCAACGGCAAAACGCAAGGCGATAGGATCGTCAACGCACCCGCAGCATAACCAAGCAAAGGATTGAGAGCAGGCACAAAGGGACTAACGGCAGACATATAGAGCATGCGCCTATCAGAGTGCCTTGGCGACCAGCGCCTTGATCTGCGCGGGATCGGTGATGCCGGTGGCACGAGCGACTTCGCGCGCGCCCTTGTAGACAATCAGCGTGCTTTGCTTGCGCGCCCCGAGCGCGACACGCTCTGCTTCCTGACGGTCGAAATCCAGCTTCAAGATCACGAATTGCGCGAATTTGGGGTCCTTGGAAATCGCCGCTATCGTCGGCGCCTGCGCACGGCAGGTCGGGCACCAATCGGCATGCACATCAACCAGTATAGGCTTTCCGGTCCTTTGCGCCGACTTCAGGGCGGTGGCGCTGTATGGCTGAATCGGCCCAGCCAGAACCGGTGCTGCGACGACTGCAATGACGCATGCTGTAAAGTTGCTGAAAAGCCGATGACGTCTCATTGGGGTGAATTCCTGTCCTTGAAATATATTGTCTGATGGAATTCGTCAGGCCGCCTGTTTGGTTACAAGATCTTCTCCATCAGCCTGCACGTCCATGCCCCGATCAAGCCCGGTGATCAGCCGGGCACCGCGTTCAAAGGTCAGATAGTTCCACATCCAGTTTGCTCCGACGACGAAGCGGTTGCGAAAGCCCACCAGGAAATAGAGATGCGCTGTCGACCACAGGAACCAGGCCGGAAAGCCCTTCAGCTTGGTCCAGCGAAAATCGACGACAGCGCGTTTGCGTCCGATCGTCGCAAGGGTACCAAAATTTCGGTATCGAAAGGGACTGGTCTCATTTTTCCCGCGAATGCGTGACCGGATTGTCTTAGCGACATATTCGCCTTGCTGTTTGGCTGCGGGTGCAATCCCCGGCACAGCTTTGTTGTTGGCATCAATGACCGCTGCCGTGTCACCAATGACGAAAATCTCGGGATGGGAAGGAACGGTCAGGTCTGATCCGACGACAAGGCGCCCAGCCCGGTCAGCCTCGACCCCCAGCCAAATGGCTGCCGGCGAGGCCTGAACGCCAGCGGCCCAGATAATCGTGGCTGCCGGAATTCGATCTTCACCGACGGTGACGCTGGTTGCGTCAATATCATTGACGCGCGCGCCGAGCAGCACTTCCACGCCTAGCATTTCGAGCGAAGTCTTTGCCGCTGCGCTCAGATCTTCGGGAAATGTGGTCAGAAGCCGATCCCCGCCCTCGATCAATTTGATCCGCACGCATTTGGGTGTGATGTAGCGGAACTCCATCGATGTCGCATGCCGGGTCAATTCGGCAATTGCGCCCGCCATTTCCACGCCCGTTGGGCCGCCACCGATGACAACAAAGGTCAGCAGCTCATCGCGACTCTCGACATTTTCCTGCCGGTTGGTTTCCGCCCGCTCAAGCGCGAGCAGGATCGTGCGCCGGACCTTCGTTGCATCGTCGATCGTTTTGATACCAGGCGCATGTTCAGCCCAGTGGTCATTGCCGAAGTAGCTGTGGCGCGCGCCCGTCGCCAGGATGAGGAGGTCATAATCAACGCTAGCGCCGCTGGAGAGGAAAACCGTCCGGGCTTCCTTGTCTATCCCTGTTACCTCATCCAGAAGCACATGCATCTGCTTGCGCTCTTTGACGATTGTGCGGATCGGAGCCGCTATATCGGCTGGTGACAATGCCGCCGTCGCGACCTGATAGAGCAAGGGTTGAAACACGTGATGGTTCTGCTTGTCGATCAGCGTAATTTCCGCATCGACGCTCGACAATCCGCGAACGACCGCCAGGCCGCCAAATCCTGCACCGACGATCACAATCCTTGGTTTCCGGTTTGGCGGTGCGATTGAAAGCGGTCTCTTCATGGTGCCGGTTTAGGCGCAACGGCCGGGATCACAGAAATGCCTTTCGGCTATAGGTTTCATGCGTGCCGCGCGCATGTCGCTAGAAGATCAAGGAATCTGAGCATCTTACCGCCAGCGCTTCCGGGACGGCCCGCATGTCTGTTGTAACGCGGGCACGTCACACTGCGAAATTCACTGCGACAGGGATTTAGTGTGAAAGACTATTCAAATGAACGTATCCGACATCATTGCAAACAAGGGCGCTGCGGTTGGCACGCTGGATCAGCAACAGACGCTGGCAGAAGCTATCGAAGTGATGCACGAATATGGCATCGGCTCGATTGTCATTACGAGCAGCCGGACGGCTAACCCCGCTGGCATCGTATCGCAGTCCGAAATCACGGCGGCACTCTACAATCTCGGCACTGCCGCATTGCACCAATGCCTCAGCGGCGTGATGCGCAAGACAGCGCTACAGTGCTTCGCAAATGACAGCGTCCAAAACGCGATGACGTATATGACGCGCAACCGCGTTCGCCATCTGGTCGCAATCGAAGATGATGGGCGCATTGCCGGCCTTGTCTCGATGGGTGATTTTGTGGCCGCCCGCCTCAAATCCTCCGAAATGGAAGCAGACGTGCTGCGCGACATGGCGCGCACATTCACCTTGGTGAGTTAGATCTTTGTGCCTTTGGCAGAGGTTGATCTGCCCAGCCGCTGGTGCGCCAGCAACAATGCCGGAACCGTAAGCGACATAATTGCATAGGCAGCAATGCCGCTTACGGTCGCAGATGGAACACTCGACAAGAGCAATGTGTCATTGCCGCCGGGAATCAGCGCGCCTCCAAATGCCATGATGGCGCCGCCGACAATCGAGCGTGACAGCGTCCGAATTGTTGGCGGTTCGAGGCGAAACGCATTGGCGCGAATGCCTGAGACCAGCGCGCCCGCCAGAGCCGCGACGGCGGCTACAAGCGCGCCGATACTATGCGTTGAAGCCGTATTTTCCGTCGAAACAAGCGTCCGCACAGCGTCGGCATAGGTCCAGCCTGGCGTCAAAGCATAGAGGAGCGCACCACAGATGCCGAGCACTGCCATGGCCCGACGCAACGGCCAATCGGCGATGCGGTATCCGTCTCTTGCTTTGCCGAGAAGTGTCCATGCCCCGATTAACAACGCACCGAATCCTAAAACTGCGACACCGCCTGCGACCGAAAATTGGCTGAAGCTGTTCTCGATTGCAGGGCTATGCGGCAGAACACGCTGGCGCTCCGCGACGGCAAAGCCAAGGGCAAGGCCAATCGGCAGACCGAAGAAGCGCACTTCGCCTTGGCCGATCCGCGCCAATGTTCCAAAAATGCACGCATCATTGATGAACGCTCCGATGCCGAGCAATATCGCTCCGATCACCAGCGCCCAAGAGAGCGGCGCATCCGGTGCCACCTGGCTGAGGCCTCCTGAAAGCCAGTGCAACGGCAAGCAAATCAGCCCGGCAGTTCCAATGGCGACGGCGAAACCGGTGAGCATCGTCGCTTGGTTGTGATCGACGAGCTGCTTTGCGGCGGTAACAGCGCACGTGCTCCCTTGATTGACCGAATACCCCATAAGGAATGCACAGGCGGTCGCAAATGCCGCCAACAGGACAGTCGTCACCAAAGTTGCTCGCTCCTCATGATTGAAGAACCTCCTTCGTTAGAGGGAGGCTTCCCGTTACAGGCGACGGATATCTGGTCGCAGGATGGCATGGGTCAATGCACGGCGCGCATTGACTTCATGCAGAGTTGGTGTCTGTCGCAAAGCCGGTTGATCGGGCATAAGTGCGAAATGGAACAAGCAATTCAACTTTTCGACAGGCTGAACCGCTGCGCGGAAGAATCGCCAGAATGGCAAGAGCTCTACGACGATTTCGTCGGACGTCTCGTTATGCTGGAAGCGGGAAAGACCGCGCCACAAGTTGGGGCAGCCTTTCCGTCGTTGATGCTGCCCGATCATAAGGGGCGTTACGTTTCGCTTGAAACCCTCTGTGCCGAGGGGCCACTTGTGATCAGCTTCAATCGTGGCGGCTGGTGCCCATATTGCGTCCACGAGATTGAATCATGGCGCGATGCTGAGCCGGAGCTTGCAGGTGCCGGAGCAACGCTGGTCTTCATAGCAGGCGAAGTGTCCGGCAGGAATGACGGGCTGGCGAATTTGATGTGCGACACAGCCATTGTGCTAAACGACGTCGATCATGGCGCGACGCTGGGCCTTGGCCTCGCATTTTATGCCGGTCCCGAGCTCATCGCACGATATTATGAATGCGGTCTCGACCTGGCTGACATTTACGGCACGTATAGCGGGATATTGCCGATCCCGGCGACTTTCGTTGTCGACCGTCAGGGCGTCGTTCAGTTCGCCTTTGTCGATCCGGATTTTCGCGTTCGCGCGGAACCAAGCGATGTGATGGAAGTCGTCAAGCGACTGACGCACTAAGCGCTTGGATTAGATCGCGTTCCAAGCAGTTTCACTCGCAACTTACACGCAGACACAGCGTGGATGCCAATGCCGTTCGATTATTGCATTAGGCCTATCCGGCGCATCGCCAAAGGCGAGACCGTCTGACCGGTCTGCCATTCGACGATGAAGCCTTTGGATAGATAGCGTGTTCGGTCACAGATAATCGCCTCACCCCATCATGGCCATTGCGACCTGAACCGCATTGAGCATCGCGATTGTCATCATAGCGGCGAAAGCGCCTAACGTTCCGATGATTGGCGCATAAGCGTGGCCATTAGCCGGCAGTTCGTTTGCGACAATAGTGGCTTTCATTTTCAGATCCTCTTTGTTTGGCGGAAGTGCCGCAAGGTTATCCGCCCAACCAAGGCCCCAAGTTACATGCGCAACGTGCATGGAACCTATAGACGACTGGTACATTCGCAAACGCCAGTCAGCGGACAATAGTCACTCATCGAAAAGGCGGTCCTACCGCCAGGATGAGGAGACGAGAAATGACCGCAACGGCCCTGAAGCCAGCATCCGCCCATCAATCGCCGGCAAGACCGGCCAAGGCCACGATCGACCAATGGGGGCAATTGATGGCGGCAGCCCAAGCTGGCAATGGCGGCGCTTATAACCGCTTGCTCAGCGAGCTCGGCCCTTGGCTTACCCGCTATTTTTCTCGTCGGCTCCCGATGTCGATGGTTGATGACGCGATGCAAGATACGCTGATCGCCATCCATCAGAAACGCCACACCTATGATCCCGCGCGCCCGTTTGGTCCGTGGCTCGGTGCGGTCGCGCGGTACAAATGGATTGACCGGCTTCGCGCAATGGGTCGCAAGGCGACGGTGTCGATTGACGACGAGCTGATTGAACCGTCGGTCGAAGACCATGAAAGCGCAGTGACAAGCGCCGTTCTGCTCGAAGAATTGCTAACCAAGCTAAAGCCCGCACAGGCGACGGTCATCCGGCTTGTCAAGCTCCAGGGGTTCAGCATCGAGGATGCCGCCCACAGAACCGGGCAGTCCGAATCGCTCGTCAAGGTCAACATCCATCGCGGTCTTTCAAAGCTCGCAGCAATTGCGCAGACCGGCAGTTAGGGCCATCGATACGCTCGGGAAAGGCGTCAAGTATTTGTAGGAGCCAGGAGCCTTTGGAACCTGGCAGTACGTTCCCGACTCCCAATTTCAGTCGTCACTAGACACGGATGCGCCTCCTGAAAGCGGACATCAAAAGGACGTGTCGGTATAGTCGCAAATTGGACGCTGCCGACAGTCTCCTATTAGACCGAAAAGGCGACTTTCCGCCCTTCGTTAATCATGGGAGGCGCCGGAAACGACCGTGCCACTCATATGGCGACTTCCGGCACGCCCGCGTCAGTCAATAACTGATAGAGCTCGGCCACGTTGTTTCGCTGGCCGCGTTGTTGGCAAAAGGCGAAGATCGCCCGCTGCTTAGCCCGCGAGAGGGCCACGAAAAACGCGGCGACGCCTTCAGGGTCGCCGGGCGTATGTGCCCACCATGCCCGGTCGTCGAGGCCAACGAAGATGATGGTGTCGTATTCCAGCCCTTTGCTCTTGTGGACGGTCATCATAGGAATCTGATTGAGTCCCTCGAACGCGTCGAGGCAGGCGGCCCAATTCGGCGCGCCATCGGCGCAGCTGAAGAAGTGAATGCAAAACGCTTTGAGGATAATCTGGAGCTGCTCACCAACCCCATATTCCGCATAGGTTCGGGCGATCGCACCGAGATCCAGGTATTCGAAAACCCGTTTGACGAAATCGAGCGCGCTTTGCCGCGACGGGGCGGTAGCCGCCATGTCGGTGCGCAAGACAGTTAGAAATCCGCTGAGTTCTGCCTCGACCTTGGCCGCGCGCGCATCATCGTCATGGCCAGCAGCGCGCAGCGCCAAGACCGAAGATGACACCAACTGCCATGCGGCCGGCGCACGGCGTGTCGCGCCAAGGCGGAAGATGGCGATCGCAAGTCGGCTTAGGTCGTCGGAAAGCAAATCCTGAAGCGAGGTCTTGCCGAGAGCACGGCTCTCGTTACGGATCCGCAGTCCTTGAGCAGCGAAGGCTTCAGCGAGTTCTTGCTCATAGTCATCGGATTTCTGCTTCACGAGGAGGGCGTAGTCGCGCGGCGCCCGGCCGCGGGTGGCAATGTCATTAGCGATCCATTGCGCCAGGTGGGCGGCTTCCGCGGCAATGGTCTGGCTGGACCAAACCTGAGCCACGTCGCCATCGACCTGACGGGCGGTCTGAGCGACCGTAGGGACGGTGTTCGGATCGAGAGAGCGCGCGACAATGTGCTGAATCGCGACTAGGTCCGGCGACGAACGGAAGTTGAAAAGGAGGGGGAACCTTGCTCCGCCGAAATCGGCCTGCAGCCGCAGAAAGGCGTCCTGACGCGCGCCGGCGAAGACCATGATCCGCTGCTTGTCGTCACCGACGCCGGTGATGATGGTTTGCCCGCCAGAGAACGCCGAATGAAGGAAGTCGTATTGCGCGTAGGTCGTGTCCTGGAATTCGTCGACGAACACGAAAGGATAGGTGGCGACGAGTGCCCGGCGGATGTGGGGATTGGCCCGGAGTAGCAGCTCCGCGAGCCGGTTGATGCCGACGAAGGTGAGTAAGGAAGGCTGTCCCGGAGGTAGTTGCGTCGCCCACCATCGGGCGATGGTGAACTCGGCGGCGTTTTGGGGCGCGTTAAGCCCCGTCGGCAGGCGGTAGCTGCCGACAATTTTGGCTTCAAAGTCGCCCGCACTGTAGCCGGCGATTTCAGCCTGCCATTCCGGCGGCGCGCTGAGGCGGGCGAGCGTCAGGAAGCCTTCTACTGCCTTGCGCTTTGGGAAGGCGATTTCGTAAGGCCGAGTCGGGTGCCAGTCGGCGGGGATGGCGTTGAGAAAGCGATCGACCAGGCTCTTCGTGAAGGCGTCGAAAGTGACCGAAACGAACCGATTAGCGAACTCTGGCGGGCACCGCTGGCGGACGCGCGACGCGAGATTGTTGGCTGCATCTGTTTTGAAAGAAATCGCCAGCACGCGGTGCGGCGCTCGGCAGAGGCCCGTCTCAAGCAAATAGTCGGCGCGTTGGGCCAGAAACTCGGTCTTGCCGGCGCCGGGGCCTGCGACCACACACGCCGAGTCGCCGTGGCGCAGGGCATTCCACGCCGCCGGTTCAAGATCGTCGATGCCGCTGGGGCGCCAGTCCTCGGGACGAATGAGCCGCATGATTAGAAACCTGCGGGCGGCGGCGGCGTAAGGCGAGCGACGATAGAGTTCAGGAGCGCGCGCAGTTCTTCAGGAGCGCCGACTGCAAGCGCGGTCGAGTCTTGCGCGCTCAATACCCGGACGTGGGTGCTTGGCTTGCCGCGCCCCAAAAACAGATAGCGATACCAGCGCATCAAGGCGTCTTGGTCGGCAGCGTACAGGTGAGGCAGGCCGTCGTCGCCGAGAACCGCCGTGCGCGGTTCGCCGGCGGGCGACGGTCCCTGGCGGCCGGGTTCGATGACCTGATAGGCCAGTGGAAATGCCTTCAGCATCGAATAGTCGAGGTCGAGGGGCGTGCAGAAGAAGACGTTAAACTGGCGCAGCCACTGCATCCAGTTCGTGATATTCGCCAGGTCCGCGACCGGTAGAGCATCGAAAGCCGCAAGATTGGCAGCTGGCCCTTGGGGATTGAGATGCTGTCCAAAGATAGCCTGCGGCGTAACGTTGTTTGCGAGCAACTGCGTGCAGGCCGTCTTGATGCGCCCCCATCCGCCCCCCGAACGCCCCCAGTCGAGATCCAGCAGGGTGGCATGGGGGATGTCGAGATTGGTCAGCAGTCGCCATAGGTGGTTAACATGGCGACCGCCCAACGGAACGACCGCGACGAAGGATCGATCGATGTCGAGCCCCATCGCTTCGGCGAGACGCGGAAGCACGACCTCTTCGGATGCCCCTTCCCCCAGGACGACGAAGCGCGCGAAATAGAGTTCAGGATAGGTCCGCACGGCCTCGCGAACGAATTTCGATGCCTCTTCCTCGCCGACGGGGAGGTTGATCGGGCGGATGCGGGCCGTTCAATCCTGCGGATCGAGCCGGAAGTGCCGGACCTGCGTGGGATCTACCCGGGCGAGGATGCTTGGGGAATGGCTGGAGACAACGGCCTGCGCCTGCGGCGACTTCGTCAGGTCCTGTATCTGCCGGACAATGCGGGAGAGATAGAAGGGAGCGAGATTGTTCTCGGGCTCCTCGATCGCGATGAGCGTGAGCGCCGGTAACGGTACACCGCCAGCCTGGAAACCGGCCCCAGCAGGATCGGCCACGATCCCGGCTTCAACGTCCAGTGTCGCCGCGGTCATGGCTAGATGAAAGAGCGATCTCTGGCCGTCGCTCAGGTCATCCAGGGCTCGTTCCCGTCCGGCCTCGTCGGGGCGGAAGACCACCTCCACCTTTCTGATGAAATGCTCAAAACGGAGATCGAGCGGCCGGAAGACCGGCGTGGTGTCGGTCCCGGCTGTGTAAACTTCCTGCCATCGCCGCGTCACCGCTGCGGCAATGACATCGACGGCCGGCTCCCCGGCGAAAGCCCCGTTCAAGGTGGTGCCGGCGTTCGTGAACGTGTCTCGCACTCCCTGCGACCAGTTGATGGCGCGCCAAAGCCTGCCGCGAAGAAAGGCCGTCACCTGGGAGGCACCGTCCCGTGTCGCCGGCACGTAGATCATTTGGATCCGCGCCCGGTCGGTCGCCTTCAACTCGGTGCAGTCAGCGTCGGTGAACGCCCCGAAAGTTCGGACCGCCCAGTATTTCTGTTCAATCGCTCCGTCGAGTGAACCGTCATCGGTCCAGGTCGCCTCGATACGCAGGCGGCATTTCAGCTTGCCCGCTTCCTCAGCAGCCATCTGGTGGAAGAATTCCGGAATCGCCGCGCCCCCGGCGCCGTCCGCGTCCAGTTCCGGAAAGGCAATGATCGCCTCAAGCACAAAGGTTCGCTGAAGCGGCGCGATAAGCTCGGTGGAAGGGACATGGAAATCCTGGCGTCGTATGCGTCGTTGATCGCCGTTCACGCCGAAGAGCCGCTGCAGGGCCTGCATCAGAGCCGTCTTCCCCGCGCCATTGACGCCTACAAAGGTGGTAAGGCCTGAGGCAAGGTCGACGCTGGTCGCGTCAGGCCCGAAGCAACGGAAATTCGTTAGACTGAGCCGTTCAATAAACATCGATACTCGACCTCCCCGTAGTTATGACTTCACGCGTCCTGTTTACCTTGATCGGCAGTCGCGCTTTCCCATGATTTTGCCACTTATAAATCATGCATCAGTATACGGCGCGCTTAAGTCTCAAAAAACGCGAGGATCGTCACCCGCGTCGATTTCGTCATCCGATTGGCGCGGCCGCTGATGGCTTTGGAAATAGCGCATGGCGAAGCTCGATGTGCGATCCGGTGGGGCGGGTGTGCCTTGTACGAAAGCGCTCGATCATTTCGATCGCGGCAAGGGGTGTAGGTCCCTCGCCCAGCGCAAGAGGAACATGGCCGCCGATGGCGTCGGCAATCCGCGATCGCGCGAAGGGCACATCGCCGTCGAGTACATAGCCCAGCATGCACCCCACAGGCAGGTGTTCAGCATATTGCTCGGTGAGAAAACGCATCATGCCTTGGGTGACATACACGGTGGCTAGGGAACTGCGGCTTCCGCCGTTGATCACGTTGAGCCGCTTGCACTCATAGGCCAAGTATCGCTGTCGATCCCAGTCGAATAGCACGGCGATGTCGATGATGCCCTTGCTGAATTTCGACCCGTCGGCAGCAAGGCCGAACGGCTCGAACTGATATTCGACCCAATGGCACAACCGACGCACCACGACGTCCTTGGCCAGCCGATCGACGAGGTTGATGGTGATGTCATCCTCCCCGGGCTGATCGGGAAGAACCGCCATGCACGCGGGCCACGCTGCCGCGATCCTCTCCAGGAAGCGATCATCAAACGATACGAAGTTGTCGACCCATCCCGTCACGTCGCCGATGAGCATCAATCCGCGCTCCGCTGTTGGGGCAGGGCGGCGGCTTGCTGGAGGTCGAGCGCTATACCATCGGCATCGGCGAGTGCGGTGGAGCGCAGCCAGAAGCGCATCTGCATAGGCTTGATGAGGTAGAGGCAGTCACCGACGAAAACGCGCAGATCCGGCATGAGCTGGAAATTGCCGTCGAGCGGTCTGTGGATGTGGGCTGCAAGTTGCTCCAGCACCTCGCTGAGCTCGCCTGCTACATCCTCGGCATAGTCTTCGTGGCCGCCTAGGTGAAGGCGGAGGATCGCTAGGTCAGCGCCCCGCGCGACAAGGCGCGCATCGATCTTCTTGCCTTTGAACCAGTCCGCAAGGCTGGCCGACAATGTATGCGCATATTGAGCGCGTTGCGGCTCGTCAGGCGCGCCCCAGAGTTTAGGGAAGTGGCCTTCATGGGGCTGAAGCGCGGGGAGGATCGCCTCGACGGTGTCATCGATTAGCGCGATTTCATCGGGCGACAGGCAGAAGTATTTGTACGCTAGGTGGTCAATTTTCCGTAGGACATTGCCGTCGTCGACCTGCATTGTGAACGGTTCGTTGGAGCGTTCGCGTGCGTCGTTCACAATCGCAATCAGCTTGAGGGCGGCTTGCGCGGCTGCGGCTGGATCGGGGACATCGTCGGGCGATGGAAACGGCAAATGCAGTAGGTCGGCCTGCTGGACTTCGGGCCGATCCGAGCCGAACGAAGCAGTGCCATGAAAAGCGTACCAGACCGCCACGCGACTATTGAGTATCGCGGTGAGGAGTTTCGCACGGTCGCTCTGACCGTCCGGCACCACGATTGCTTGGAAGATATGCTGGAAGGTCAGCGGCTGATCGCAATAGGCGGCCCGAAGGCGATTCTGCGACGTCTCTACCCCGCGCGGAATAAGGATGCGCGAGCCATCGAACCCGGCCTCGAATCCCCGACGACGAACTATCGACGATGCGGCTGGCAGCAGGCCATCCGCAGTCTGAGCTAGGCGTGAATAGGCTGCAATGGGTAGGTCTGGCAGTCGGCCGACGTACGTGCTTTGGAGTGGAGGTGCATCGCTATCGCTGTCTTCATTGAAGGGCTGATAGCCTTGCCCGATCACCCAGCGATCGCCCGGCTCTTCGCGGCGACGGCTTAGGCCGCCAAAATCATTGACGAAGGCTTCTAGCTTGGGAAGCCTTGCGAGATAACCGAAAAGTTTGGCGTCCGGTTCGCGCATCCAAAGGCGCTGCTTGAAGACGAGCGGGTTATCGAAAACCGCGCTCACCCCCAGGGAGGCCTTGTCCGCGCTGCTCAGTGTTATGACACGTTTGATGCGCAAGTTGAGGTCGGCCTTCGGCGCCCAGTAGTCGAAGTGATACGGGAAATTACCCGCATTTGCGTTGCCGTAGATGATCAGAGCTGTGGGGCGATGGGCTTTCTCGAAAAGCTGAAAGCGAAGGTCGGCGAAGTTGATGACGCGGCGGACTTGGGATTTTCGGAAGAACGCATCACGTGCTTCGACCGTCTTTTGGGCGTGGTTATGCAAAAATCCCATCGCCGGCAGCAGGAACGCGATCAGTCCGCCGTCGGCGAGATGCGAAAGGGCTTTCCAGCTGAATGCCCAGGCGTCCTCGCCACCGGGCATGGGATGGCCCTCATTTTTGCTCCACTGCACGGATGAACGCGCCGGACCGCGGCGGCTAGTCCATGGCGGATTGCCGATGATGACCTCGTATCGATCGCCATCAGGCGACACGTCGAAAAAGTCGCGGCAGACGAGCGTCTTGCCCCAGAGCTCCGGGAGGAGCTTCCCCCGGGTGATCAGCTTACGGATGTCGCGTGGCGACACCTCCTCGAGCAAGGCAACGTAGAGCGAGAACACGGCGACCCGAACGGCGCCGCCATTCAAATCCCAGCCATGGATCTGGCTCAGCAAGGATAGTAGCGTTTTCCAGGAAATCGTCTGCGTCTTGTGCTTGGCGCGCCAGTGTTCGCAGAGCCGCTGGAACGAGCGGACGAGGAAAACGCCTGAACCGCAGGCGGGGTCGAGGAAGTTTCCGGTTGTCCGTGTCGCGTCCGGCAACATCTCCCAGGCTTGGGAAACAACGGTGTCGGCCAAGAACATGGGTGTGTAGTAGGCGCCGTTGGCGCGGCGCTCGGCCTCGCGCTCACCCAGGAAGCGATCGTAGACAGCGCTGACGAGCTCGATCGGAATGTAGCGGAAGTCATAGCCCCAGAACCGCTGCTGTCCGGAACGCGCCATTTCTTCACGGCCTGACCGGAACCGCGCCAGGATCGTCAGATGGGCAGGCGTGACTTCGGGCGCCTCGCCCGTGGCCTCGAAGGAGCACGGCGCGACGAACAGATCCCCGTTGAAATCCGCATGGAGGGTCCGGAAGAAGGACCGGAAGAGATCGACGTCACCCCTTTCCAGCAACGCCGAGAAACTCTCCGCGCACTTCTCGGATACAGCCGCAAAGTAGGCGGGCGTTACGATCTCCCGGTCTTCGAGGTAGGCGATAAACATCGCCTGTATGAGAAGGGCTTGCGCCGCATCGGGAGCAAGCGCAGCCTTCTGCAGGAGGTCGTGGGACGCATTCAGATTGTCGAGGAGAACTTGATCGATCCGTTCTTTCGAGGGGAAATACTCACCGTAGTCCTTCCAAAGACGTCCGGACTCCGCGCCATAGATGAGATTCTGAAACCGCAGCGCTTCGGTCGTCAGGCTTAGGCTGTCGATGAGGCAGCGGGCCTCGAAGGCGTCGCCGGGATCGCTCAGCGGAGTACGGGCGAGTGAAAACGCCCTGAGCGTATCTTCGGCGATAACAAGCAACAGGCTGGCCAGGCCCTGATTCCAGAGCGCGCCGTGTAGATCGATAATCGCGGCGCGGTCATAGTGATCTGCTTCCAATATTGCGACAGTCGGGACGCCTTGGACGCAGAAAATCGCTGACACCCCAATTTCGGTCAGAGCTGCTCGGATAGCAGGTGCGTGCGGCACGTCGCTGACGGCCTCGGCTGACTCGTAGAGTTCAGGCGAGCGCCGATTTGTCAGCCCCAAGCGGTCTTTCCACTCCTGCGCCAACGCGGATGGCATGGTGGCGGTCATGCACGCCTTCCGCGTCGTTCAGCCTGCGGGCCGATCGCGGTGGGAGGAAATTGTAGGTAGCCTTGAGCCAGATCAGCTTCGGTAGCTGTTAGCGCCGACTGCAAGCGCGACACGATTGGTCCACAAGGAACGGATAGGGTAGAGGTATTCGGCGATGGACGCGCAGGGGTGCCAGCGTCAACGAGATGGATGCTGTCGGCTTCGATCAGGGCAACGCAGGTTTCCAACGAGAGCCAGGACTTGCCGCGGCACTCCCTGAATAGTTGATCGAAACGACTGCCAACCGTGCTGACGCGAACGCCGAAATCTCTGACCAGTTCGGCCACGATCGCCATTGCGACAACGTCCCCGGGTGTGAAACTTGGAGCATGCCCCTTATGCGCAGCCAATGCCGGGATGGCATCCCGCCAAGTTCGCAGGGCATCCACTGAAATCGAGAGCAGTTCGCGAATCTGGCTTTGGGTGTATCGCATTTCGCCACCCTAGATGGGAATGATTACCAGATCAATGCGGGGTCTACCCCGTGAGCGTATTTGCTTTGTTCTATTGGCATTTTCATTGGGATGGGTGCTGGGCCCAATATCCTAGCCTGACCGCATCAAATCGAGTCAACCGTCAGGCACAAAAATCCAAACTTAGAATTTTTACTGATCCCATTCGCTGGTATGTATCGCATTCGAGCATGAATGTATGTCGGCTTTGGAGCGATCGTTTGTGCCGATCAACGACCGCATTGTCAGCGGGATCTACCGCCCCAGCAACCTGTCGATTGCCGCAAGCCCCATGGCGCGCGCGGACTTCGGTTTAGGATGGCCTGGCAGCGCAACTGACAGTTCGCAGACCATCGCATCAACAAGGCGCGCGAGCAGTTCGACATCGGGAGTTTCGATAAGATTGTGCTCGGCAAGCTCGCAAAGTGATGCGGTCAGCAGTCCGGAGCAATAGGCCGCCTCTATTTCCCGAAAGCGCGCATCGCCAAGGACGGGACCTGCGTCGCGGATGATGATTTGCGCGTAGTCGGGCTGGACGCAGATATCGAGATAGACGTTGAGGCCAATGTTGAAGCGCTCCCAGGGATCCGATTTGTCCTTTGCAGCCGTTGCGATGCGCTTTGCCGCCCGGCGCTGGAGTTCGACCACAGCGGCATCGAACACCGCCTTCTTGTCGGCAAAATGATGATAAAATGCACCTTTGGTGACGCGCGCGGCGCGGGCAATGCCCTCGGCGCTCCCGCCCGCATAGCCATTGGCCGCAAAGGCGGCGATCGCCGCGTCGAGCAAGGCCTGACGCGTTGCCTCGGCATATTCCTCGCGGCGGCTTTTGAAAGCTGTTTCACTCATGCGCTCTCACATACGCGTTGACACATACTGGGCGCAAGGTATTTTGCATACCTATCGTATGTGATTCGTTGCAAAGAAGGACAAGCTGCCATGGACACCGATCGGATGATCGAACTTGTGACCGAGTTGGGTCGGGTCAAAAGCGCTCAGGATGCAGCGGCCACCGTGTTGTTGCAGCATGAGGAAATGGTCCTGGAAGTCCCTGCCATGGGCGCCTTCGTTGTCGGGCGGGCGGCGAATGAGCAGACGCTCACGGGCTTTTTCAGGGCCTTTCCCGACTATTCGGTCGAGCTCGAAGGCTTTGCCCGTGCGGGCGAAGACGAGCTTGTCGCCTGGGGCGATGTGACGATGACGCTCTCGACCGACCGTTATGGCGTATCGCCCAATGGCAAGCCTGCCGTCTTTCCGGCCTTCTTCCGATTCAGTTTCAAGGATGGCCTGATTTCGCGCGAGTATTTCCTATGGGATCTGGCGCATGTCTGTTCGCAATGGGGCGTGTCGACCGATGCCCTGCGCGCCGCCCTGTTCGCACCGTGCGCTGTGGCCGCTTGAACCTACTACATTCTCTTCAAGGAAACTCCCAATGCCTGATCTCTTGCCCTTATCGCTCACCCCTCTCTTTGAAGTCAGCTATGGTATCACGCCGTTCCAGATGTTCGGCGACACGCCGTTCGGACGGCGGCTCCAGGCCGCGACCAGTGGCGGCACCTTTAACGGCGAGCGGCTGCGCGGCGAAGTTCTTCCCGGCGGCACCGACTGGATCACCGGCGGTGCGGACGGCTCGCTCCATCTCGATGCCGATCTGTCTTTGAAGACCGACGATGGCGCGATGATCCATGCCCATTGGGATGGAAAGCTGATCGCGCCGCCGCAGGTGCTGATGCAGATTGTCGATCCCAGCAAGCGCGGCGATATCGATCCTGCGAGCTATTATCTGCGCTACGTTGCGCATTTTTCGACTGGTGCTGACGCCTATAAATGGATCAACGGCATCTACGCGGTGGCCACGGCGCGATTCACTGCGGAAGGCCTGCACTACCGCTTTTCGAGCCTCGACTAATGGCCGCGCAAAAAGATCGCGCGCTAGCCTTCAAGGCGCTGCATCATAACGACCGTCCACTGCTGCTTTTCAACGCTTGGGACATCGCTAGCGCACGGGGGATCGCGGCTAGCGCACCAGCGGTTGCGACTTCAAGCGGGGCTGTGGCCGCAGCACATGGCTTTGCCGATGGCGAAGCACATCCGCTCGATTCCGTCGTAGCTTTTGTTCGTCGCCTGTGCGGGGCAGTCACCGTTCCGGTTAGCGTCGATTTTGAGGCAGGATATTCGGATACGCCCGAAGGCGCGGCGCTGGCTGTCGAACGGATCATTGAAGCAGGTGCGATCGGCATCAATCTTGAAGATGGTTTACTCGGCGGAGGCCGCGTGTTGGCATCCGCTGAAGCCCATGCCGCCAAGATTAGCGCGATCCGGGAGGTTGCGGCGCGGATCGACGTCCCGCTGTTCATCAACGCGCGCACCGATGGCTTTCTGCTCAATCAGAACGATCCGCAAGCGGCGCTGGTCGACACGATCGCGCGTGCAAGTCTCTATGCCAAGGCCGGTGCCGATGGCCTATTCGTGCCGGGACTGACCGACTTAGCCATGATCGCCGAGCTAGGTGCCGCAACCACGCTACCCGTCAACATCATGGCGGCAAAAGGAATTGCGTCGGTCGACGATCTGGCAGCCGCAGGCGTGCGGCGGATCAGCTGCGGTGCCTGGCCGATGATGGAGGTCATGCGTTGGACGGCGCACGCGGCCGCTGCCTTCATCCGCGAAGGCACCTATCCTTCGATGCAACCCCGGAATTTATGACTGAAACGACCACTGCTCAGCGCAAGAGTTTTGTGATCGGCGCACTCCCGCGCGATGTCATCGCCGACATGACCGGGCTCGAAGTGATCCGCGGCATGATTGATCGCAGCCTACCGGTCGCGCCCATTGGCGAGCATATGGGCTTCTGGCTGACCGGTGCGAGCGAAGGCCACACCGAATTTGAAGGGCGCCCCGACGCGCGGATGCTCAACCCGCAGGGCACCGTGCATGGCGGCTGGATTGCGACGGTCCTTGACTCGGCAATGGGCAGTGCGGTTCATACGCTGATGAAGCCCGGGGAAATCTACGTCAGCACCAGCATGACCAACAATTTTCTCCGTGGCGTGCAGGCAGGAGAAACGGTGCGCTGCGAAGGCACCGCCACGCACCGCGGTCGGACACTCGCTGCGGCCGAGGCGCGCCTCGTCGATTCCGGAGGGCGACTGCTCGCGCACGGCATCCAGACCTGCGCTATCCTTGCCAATCGTGGATGAGGGACGTGGAACTCACCAGTCGCCTGCTTGAGGCCAAGGACCGCGCCGCGTGGGAGCGGCTGTGGCGCGGCTATCAAGAGTTCTACGGCGTGAACCTGAGCGATGGTGTGACCGAAGAAACATGGCGACGCATTCTCGACGATGCATCGCCAATCAAAGGCCTAGCCGCAGAGCAAGGCGGCACTGTCATCGGGATTGCGCATGTCGTCCTTCACCTCTCGACATGGCACGAAGCACAAACGGCCTATCTACAAGACCTGTTCGTTGCGCCAGAGATTCGCGGCAGTGGCGCGGGCGCGGCGCTGATCGAAGCGGCAACC
>DLOZ01000001.1:21803-31160 GCA_002479765.1 Sphingomonadales bacterium UBA7471
CTGCAAGACATGGCGCACGCCGACTGCACTGGCTGACCCACGAAACCAACGCCCGCGCAATCCACCTCTACGAGCATGTCGCCAAACGCAGCGGGTTCATCCAGTTTGCGCGGCCGACTTCGTGACGATTGATGGCTAACCGAGCGGCATTGTGTTAGCTTCCGACCAGTTTTCGGGCGATCGATTACTAACAAGAGCGCCCTAAAAGTCGACCTTCGTTAAGATGCAGCGTCAACCTCACCGCTGCCGACAACTTATCCGAGGTGCCCAGTTAGCAAAATGATGTTGGTTTCTTCGTCCGCTTTTGGCGCATGTATTTCAGACGGCTGCAGACGGTGCCAATCACCTGGCTTTATCGAGCGCGGTGCATTATGCAATGAGCCGGATAGGACAAAAATTTCCTCGCCATGTGGATGTCGATGAGGGATAACCTTTGAACCGGGATGGAATGCCACAAGCGCTACCCGATACAAGTCGTCGCGAAAATCAGATCGGCTTATAAGTGCCGTAGTCGAGCCGCGCCACACTCGCTCCTCTTCGCTGATAGTAGTCAGTTCAGAGGGAGTTCGACCATTGTGCGCAAAATGAAAGAGAGTGATGCCCCGCTTACCGGCCTCAATAGTTGCACCACCTCCGCAACCCAGATACCCGCCCAAGGATAGCCGCCTCGTTTCGACGAATCCATCACCGGCCAACACGAACAGATCATGTTGTCCCTTCGCCAATTGCAGTGTCTCATGCGCCGTCAGTCGAACAATTCGTGAAATGCGAATATCGTCATGACGGGAAAGCAGCACCACTCCTGACGCCTCAACTTGCAGTGCTTTCATCGCTTGGGCCACTCCGATCAACCGGCATCTGGCGTTAGGGCGATGAACTCCATGCGGGGTCCACCAGGTATGGAGCACATCATGTGGCGCGCTTTGCCGTCAGCTCGCGCCTCGGGCGCAAACTCTATCGTTGCACCTCCTTCGATAACTCGGGCATGGACCTTGTCGAGCATGTCGCTGTCCTTCACCAGCACAGCGAAATGATGCAGCCCGACATTCTTCCGGCGGTCAAAAGGCGCACCGCAAGTCGCATCTTCAATTTGCCATAGAGTGATAAGAGTCACGCCATCCGAAACCATCACCGCTGGATAAGCTGGGCGTTCACCCACAACGCGATAGTTGAGCGCATTGACGAAGAAATCTGTCGTCGCGGTGAGATTGTCGACGCTGAGGCCCACATGATGCACGCCCATCGTATAAGTTGAATTCTGCTCATCAGCCATGAAGCGACTCCCGAAAGTGTACAGATCGGTACAGGTCAAGCGTGCCTTTTCTGATCGAAAACCCGAAGGACCACAGACCCCAATGGAACAACCACGCAAAGAGCATTTGGTCATGGTCGCTGCTGGCCTGTTCAATCAGCACGGCTACCACCAATGCGGCGTCGATGAGATCATCCAGCAATCAGGCGTGTCAAAGACGACATTGTACAAGCATTTTCGCACTAAGGAGGATCTGATCCTTGAAGTGCTGCAAAGGCGCAGCGAAGTTTTTTTTTCTGAGATCGCAAGGCGTTTGGCACAATGCAGCAAGGTGAATCCCGACATCGCCCCCAACGAGCAGATCGACGAGATTTTGAAAATTGTCGACGAGTGGATCAGGAGCAACAGTTTCTTTGGCTGCAATTTTGTGCGGGCTGCGGCCGAATATGGCAGCTCTGACAATCTCATTCGAGCCCATGCACGCCGACACAAGGCGCGCTTGAGTGAAGTCATCAGCAATCTGCTTGAACATTGGAGCAAGCCGGAGCGGGAGTTGGCGTCAGATCAAATAATGATTGTACTCGACGGTGCCATCACGACCGCGCAGGTAAGTGGCCGGAACGATACGGTGAAGACTGCCCGTTCGATTATGGACATGATTCTGACGTCTTACTCTGCCGACAGCGGGAAGTAGGCAGACGAGATGGTCGGTATAGTCGACCAAATGACCGTTTTTATGCTTTTCCACACAAATCCGGACATGGAATTTATAGCCGTCAATTGCGCGATCAGGCGGATCGCGCTGCCAATCCAGCCACCAGCACGCCAAGAGTGTCAAGATAACCTTCGGCGCAGGCCATGAAGTCTTCAGCCTCTGCGCAGGAGATCACAGCTTCCGTCACCGCACCAAGCAGCGCTCGGGACACAATCTCCACATCCATGCGGATAAGGACTCCGTCCTCCATTGCGCGCGAAAGCGCCATTCTCAACAGGCCGCCAAAGTGACGTTGATCTATCTGGCGCCAGCGTTGCCACCCCAGCACAGCGGGGCCGTCACGCAGCAGTATGCGGGACCGCTCAGGACCTGCGCAGGCGACAAAGAACGCCCGGTTGCCGAGTGCCAGCTCTTCCCAAAAGTCTTGACCAGCAGAAATCGCCGAAAGAACTTCGCTCAGGATCGCGTTTGAAACAGACTCAAGCACCGCTTCGAACAACACGTCCTTGCTCGAAAAATGATGATAGATCGCGCCCTTGGCGACGCCCGCTCGCGAGGCAATTTGGTCAACCGAGACATTTACGTAACCCCCGCTTCCAAAGGCGTCAAAAGCGGCAGCGATGATCGCCCCGCGTGTCGCAGTTCTACGGTCCTCTTGCTTAACCATTTTTCTTCTCTTGATATACCGACTGATAGTCGGTATAATTCGACTACCGGTCGGTTATTAGCAACAAGATGTTCTTGGGAATAGCCCGCAAACGCAACTAGAGAATGGAAAGACACAGATATGACCGCATTATTTCTCGCCAAGTCAGGGCTATGGTTGTTTCTGACCGGCCTTCTGATTGGCGCAGCAATCCCCAAGTTCACCAGCCCAAGGATCGGGCTCTCCGCACATCTCACTGCGGTGCAAAGTGGTACGGCGCTGCTCGCCATCGGCTGGTTCTGGCCGCAACTAACCGAAGGGAACGCCTACGCGGACCTTCTAGGCCATGCGCTCTGGATTTCCTTCTGGATGCTATCTGCGGGCCTGACCCTTGCAGCAGCTTGGGGCGCCAGTAAGGTGCTGCCGATTGCCGGAGCTGGGTATGCGGCAACTCCGCTCAGGGAGCGCGTCGCTGCGGGCATGATTTTGGTCGCATCTGTAGCCATGATTTTGGCGCTTGGCGCTTTGTTGGTAATGGATGTGTTGTCCGCTTAAAGCTGTTCGGGACACCTAAGCAGATGTTCCGAACTCCGGGGCCAAACTGCCGCTCTGCGACAGCTGAATGTACGGCAGGTTTCGACAATGGTCGAAGCCTATCGGAATGACTGAAAAGTTTAGCGATTCTAGAGCTTCACCCCAAGGCGCGGCGCCGCCCAGACCATCGCGGCATACAGCGCCATCGTTAGGACGCAGCCTGCCACAAGCGCGGGCCAGAAGCCGACCCCGCGCTTGAGCAATGCCGGTATCACGAGGAACATCGGCAGGCTGGGCAGCACATACCAGAAGGTTGCCGCTGAGTGCTCCGCCATGCGCGCCACGTCCTGCGTATCGCGCCACAGCCAGATCATGCCCAGCACCGAAATCAGCGGCAACGACGCGATCAGCGCGCCGGTGCCGGGATTACGCCGTGCAGTTTCGGAGACGATGACGATAATGATAGCCGAGATGACCGCTTTGATGGCAAGGTAGAGCATCGTGCTATTTCGCGGGCCCGGCGTCGTTCTTCGCCAGCCACGCTTTCATCTGGGCAATCTCGATTTCCTGTGCATTGATGACGTCTTCGGCCAGCTTGCGGACTTCCGCATCCTTAGCATGGTCAAGCGCAACCTTTGCCATTGCGACAGCACCTTCATGGTGCGGGATCATCGCACGCATGAAATCGGCATCAGCATTGCCGGTGAAGGCGATGGCCATGTCCTTGTGCATCTTGTCGTTTGCGGCTTGATACGCCTTGGTCGAGGCAGGTGCGTTGGCGTCGGCTTTCGGCATGGCGTGACCGTCATGCGCGCTTGCGTTGTCGCTTGCGGACTTTTCGGCTTGGCATCCGGCCAGTACGAGCGGGACAATGAGGAGTAGAGCTTTCTTCATGTGGCTTCTTCCTTCTGGGTTAGTTTGAAATAGAGCGCGGGCAGTACCAGCATGTTGAGCGCGGTCGAGCTGGCGAGGCCGAACAGGATGACGATGGCCATCGGCGCCTGAATTTCGCTTCCCGGCTCACCCATCGCCAGTGCCAGCGGCACCAGCGCGAGGCCCGCCGCAAGCGCGGTCATCAGGATCGGGACCAGCCTTTCTTCCGAGGCACGCGCGACGGCTTCGCGCAGATCGGCGATGCCATCGACCTTTTGGACGTGCTGGATATGGCTGACCAGCATAACGCCGTTGCGCGTGGCGATCCCGAACAAAGTGATAAACCCGACGATGGTGGCGACGGAAAGCACCCCGCCTGTCACCCACAGCCCGACCACGCCGCCCACCAGCGCCAGTGGGAGGTTGAGCATGACAATCCCGGCATCGCGGGCTGAGTTGAACACCTGACGCAGCAGCAAGAACATGCCGATCAGGACAATGACGCCCAGTGCAAGCAGCGTCTGCGTCGCCGAGGCGGCGCTTTCAAACTGCCCGCCCAGTTCGATCCTTGCGCCCTGCGGCAGTTGCACGGGTTCGATAGCTTTGCGGATGTCGGCGACCACCGCGCCCAAATCGCGGCCCTGCACATTGGCGAGAACGAACTGGACGCGTTCGACGCTTTCGCGGGAGATTGCGTTCGGGCCTTGGTCGCGGACAATATCGGCGACGGCAGAAAGCGGCAGCAACTGGCCGTTGCCGCCGCTGAGCATCAGGCTGTCGAGCGTGGTGCCATCCCCGACAATCGCCGGGTCGTAGCGCACCACGACATCGCTGATCACCGGGCGCTCGATGAGCTGTCCGACCGTCGCGCCGCCTATCGCCGCGCTGACCGCGTCGGCGGCCTCCTTGACGCTGATACCGGCATTGGCGAGATCGGCGCGGCGGAAACGGACGCGCAAATAAGGCACTTGGCTTTGCGTATCGGCCTGCACATCGACCGCGCCGGGAACCGCTGCGACGCGGGTTTGAACGTCACGGGACAAGCGACCAAGCGTTGCACTGTCCGCTGCGAAAATCTTGATCGCGACATTGGCGCGCGCGCCCGAAAGGATATGGTCGATGCGGTGTGAGATTGGCTGGCCGAAGATTGCCTGCACCCCCGGCACCTTGCCAACGGCGGCGCGCAGGCCGGTGAGCAGTTCCTCGCGTTCGCGCCCGCCGGGCTTGAGCGTGGCCTCGATTTCAGAGGCAAATACTTCCTGCGCATGTGGATCGCCCGGCGCGCGGCCTGTGCGGCGCGCCGTAGTGGCAACTTCGGGTTGCGAAAGGAGCGCAGCTTCGACTTCGGCAGCCGCCTTGTCCGAGGCATCGAGCGAAGTGCCGGGAAGCGTCGTGACGTTGACGGTCAGGCTGCCTTCGTTGAACTCCGGCAAAAAGGCACGGCCCGACAGGGCGAGGCCAATTCCGGCGACGACGACCAAGGCAACGGAAACCATCGCCAACGGCTTCCATTGCGGCAGCAGCTTGGCGAGCAGACTGCCGTAGCGCGCCTTGAGGCGATGCACCCATTGCGGTTCTTGCCCCAATGCCTTGGTCGAGCGCGATAGCGCATCGAGGCCCAACACCGGCGTCAGCGTCAGTGCAACGAACAGGCTGGCAAGCAATGCCACGCCATAAGCCAGCGCAAGCGGTTGCAGCAAACGGCCTTCAATGCCGGTCAGGCCGAACAGCGGCAGGAAGACGAGCAGGATGATCAGCGTTGCATAGACAATCGAACCCTGCACTTCGCTGGTCGCTTTGGCGACGATTTCAAGCTTGGAGAGCGGCGCTGCGCTCTCTTCGTTCAGCCGCAGTCGGCGGACGATATTCTCGACGACAATGATCGCATCATCGACCAGCACGCCGAGCGCAATGGCAAGGCCGCCCAAGGTCATGGTGTTGATCGTGCCGCCGACCATGTTGACCGCGATGATCGCCGAGACGACCGATACCGGAATAGCCGCCAGCGTCACCAGCGTTGCCCGCCATGAGGCGAGGAACAGCAGGACGATAATCGAAACAAGGATCAAGCCTTCGACAAGTGCCGACTGCACATTGCCAACCGCGCGTTCGATGAAATCCGATTGGCGGAAGACCTTGGTTTCCAGCACCATGCCCTTGGGCAATGTTTTCTGGATCGCGGCAAACTCGGCATCAAGCCGTTCGGTGAGTTCGAGGGTGTTCGCCCCAGGCTGCTTCTGCACCGCAAGGATCACGGCGGGTTTGCCATTATAGCTGCCGGTGCCGCGTTTCAGCCCTTCGCCGATGCGGATCGTGCCAACGTCGCGGGCGAAGACCGGCAGGCCGCCTTGCTCGCCGACGATCACATCGCCGAAATCCTCGGCAGTTCGCGCCCGCCCGACGCCTTCGACCAGCACTTCCTGCGAACCTTCAACCAGCACGCCCGCCGAGCGGCTTTCGCTTGCGCCGCGCATCGCTTCGGCGACATCGTTGACGCCGATACCGCGCAACGAAAGCTGCGCAGGTTCGAGCAGCAATTGCACTTGCCGTTCGTCGCCGCCGATGGTCATGATGTCGGCAATGCCGGGAACGCCGAGCAGACGGCGCTTGACCGTCCAGTCGGCGACGCTTTTGACTTCCATCGGTGCATGGCTTGGCGAGCGCAGTGCGATGAACATGATTTCGCCCATCACCGAGGAGGCGGGCGTCATGTGCGGCGCGGGCAGATCATCGGGCAGTTCATCGCCCACCGTCTGCAAGCGTTCGGAGGTGATCCGGCGCGGTTCGGCGGGGCTGGTTGTCCAGCCAAATTCCAGCGTCACCACCGACAGGCCGGTCGCCGAATTGGAGCGAATTCGGCGCAGGCCGGGAGATCCATTGAGCGCGGTTTCGAGCGGGATCGTGACGCGCTGTTCGACTTCGGTCGGCGTATACCCCCCGGCATCGACCACCACCGTCACCGTTGGCGCGGTCAGATCGGGCAGCACATCGACCGGCGTGCGCAGCGCCAGCACTATGCCGCCCAGCGTCAGCAGCAGCGACAGCGCATAGATAACAGGCCGGTTGCCGAGCGACCAGCGGACGAGGCGTTCGATCATGCTCTTCGCCCCTTAATGCGCATGGCCGTGACCGAAAGCATCGGGGGTTGCCGCCGCCGCGCGCACCGCTGCGGCTCCGACGATCACCACGCGCTCGCCGGGCTTCACTGCACCGGTGATGGCCACCAGCCCGCCGCTGGCGACGCCGCGCGCCACGATCCGGCGCTCGAAGGCTTCGCCTTCGACCTGGACATAGACCACCGTCTGCCCGCCTTCCTCGATAATGGCAGATGCAGGCACTGCGAGCGATTGCGCGCTACTGCCCGTGCGCAGACGGCCCGACAGGCGCGACCCCGGCTTGAAGCCATTGGCCCCATTGCTGGCGAAGATCACTTCCATTGTCCGCGTGGCCGGATCGACAAAGCGGCCCGCCGAGATCAGTCGCAATTGCTGGCCGACAATCAAGGCCTCAGGCTGCTCGAACCGCATGATGTCCAGCCCACCCGGCGCGCCGATTTTGGCCGCCATCGCTTCGGGAACGCGGGCGACCAGCCAGATCGCATTGGGATTGCCAATGCGCATCAGTTCGGCCCCGGCCTGCACCGACGAACCGCGCACCAATGTTGAGCTGACAATCAGCCCCGAAATCGGCGACACCAAAGGCACGCCTGCGCCACCGCCGGCGAGACTGCCGCGCCGACGGCTGCTTGCGGCAAGCTGCGCTTCGGCAATCCGCAAATTGGATTGCGCTTCCTGCACCCGGCGCAAGGGAACCGCCTCTTGCCTGTAAAGCCCTTGCAACCGCGTCAGATCACGGCGCGCGCCATCGGCGGCAATGCGCGCCTGCGCGATGCTCAGATCGAGCGATGCAACATCCTCGCCCCCGCCCAATTGCGCGGAAATCGTCGCCAGTTGCTGGCCTTGCCGGACGGCGCTGCCGGGGGCGGGGAACGCACCGCTGGTGCGCACGATTCCTGCGACCGGGGCAGCAATGACTGCTTCGGCATCGGGTGCAAAGCGAACATCGATCATCACCGGGATCGTCTCGGCCAGATCGCCGCTGGTCGCAGGCGCGGTCAGGAACGGGATTTTCCATTGCACTTCCTTGGAAAAGGCAATGCGGTCGGGATTTTCCGGCGGTTCCGGGTTGGCCTTCTCGGCGAGTTCGCGGGTGGCATAGACCTCGACCGGCCCCAATTCATGCACGCTGGTCTTGCTCTTGGAAACAAGCGTCAGCCTCAGTGTCGGCTTGCCGGTCTTGCTCGCCTTCACCAGCACCCGGAAAATGCCCGGCGTTTCGGACACGCCGCCTCGGCCTGTGTCCACGCTGCCATCGGCATGGATCAGCTCGACCGTCAATGTGCCTGAATCGACCGCGCGATAGTCGGCCACCCAGCTCAGATGTGCGTCGAACCGGCGATCCTTGCCGACGACCAGCGGACGGTGTTCGGCAAAAACTTCGGTCAGATTGGAATAATGGGTGAAGGTTACGCTCCCCGCGCCGTGGCCATGCCCTCCGCCCTCCGCCGCCGTCTCGGTCGAAGCGCCCGAACAGGCCGCAAGCAAAAGCGCTGGTGCAAGCGCAAGGAGGAGTCGTTTCATCGCAATATCCCGATCAATCCAGTATCAATGCTTATGGTCAGCGCCTTCGCTGCCGTCATGCGGATGGTCTTCCTCCGCCTTGGCGGGCGCGGGGGCCGGGCTGTCATTGTCATCGTCGGCAGCCGTGGCAGGAGCCTCGGCCTTGGCCTCCTCCTTTGGTGCTTCGGCACCGCCCGAACAGGCAGCCAGTAATCCAATGGCGGACAGCGCGGGCAAAATCGTCTTCTTCATCATTCTTCTCCTTCTTGAGCGAGTAAATGGTCAGCGCGCGCCTTGAGCGCACGTTCGGCAAGGTCGATGGCGCTGGTCCGGGCCTCGGCCCCGGCGCGATAACCATCGATCAAATCGGTAATGTCGGTTTCGCCACCCTGATAAGCAGCGTCGGCAATATCAGCGATACGGCGTGCATCTTCAGCAGTACGGGCTGCGATTTGCGCGGCGTCATAGGCTGCTTCGGCGCGGGCAAAGGCGGCATCGCGGTCTGAGGCAATAGCCGCAGAGGACAGTGCGAGTTCGGCTTCGGCGGCGCGCTTACGCGCTTCGGCAGCGCGAGTGGCTGCGCTGCCGCTGAAAATAGGCAAGCGAATGCCGAGCGATAGCGTCGGGCCGCTCGCGCTCAAACCGCCTTCGCTGCGGCGCTTGTAACCCGCGCCAACCGCAAGATCGGGAAGCCGCTGACGCCGCGCGGCATCGGCTT
>DLOZ01000001.1:31232-35070 GCA_002479765.1 Sphingomonadales bacterium UBA7471
CAGCGGTCAACCGGTAGCGCTGCGCTTCCAGATCGGAGCGGCCTGTCCCTGCTTCCAGTGCTGGGCGTGTGGGCCGGAGCAGGGCAAACAGCGACTCTGTGGCGCGCGCATCGGCTTCACCCGTCAAGCGTGAAAGCGTGACACAGGCCGCGCGCACTTCGCCATCGACCAGTGCCTTTTGCGCAGATATGCCGCGCGCTTCGAGCCGGACGCGGCGCAGATCATAGCCTGCTGCGTCGCCAGCGCGCTCGCGCAACGAGATAATCCGCTCGACTTCACGGAGCCGCTCATCCTGTCCGGCGAGGATCGCGACACGCTCGCCAGCAGCCCCACATTCTGCATAAGCTTTGCGAACTTCGGATAGCCGGATCGCTTTGCGACGATTGATGTCCGCACCCACCGCCTGTGCTTCGGCTTCAGCCGCCGCGCGCAATCGCCCATTCGCGCCATTGATACCCAAGGGCTGCGTGATTTCCGCCGACCAATCGGTTTCGGTGGTAAGCGATCCGCTCACCCGCTCGCGCGCGACGCGCAGTTCGGGGTTCTCAAACCGGCGGACGGCCTGCGCGTCGGCCTTCGCCGCATCGCCAGTTGCCGTATCGAACGCAGCGGTCTCCGGCAGTGCGGCGGCGCGCGCCAAGGCCTCAGCCTCGCTCAACGGACCGGCATGGGCGGCCTGTACGGTCAACGCAGTGCAGGCGAGAAACAGAACGGACAAATGGCGCGGACGGCGCGCGGGCAACAGCGATTTCATGACGGACTCCGGGCGAGCAAACAGTCGATCACGCCGATACCGGCGCAATCCCTCTCTATTCGATCAGCCGAACCTCGGAGGTCGTCGTAGTCCGCCGGTGCCGTGCCGTTCGACACCCCGCACCTGGCTCATCGTGTAAGTTGCACGTTCCATCAGCGGCGCATCAAGCGAAAATCCGGCATCGGGAATGGCGAACGCGCTCAGCAAAATACTGGGCATATGGTCATGCCCGCCATCGGGGGTATCGCCCCCAGAGCCATCAGTGTCATGATCATGAACCGCGATGCTGCCATCGGCTTCATGGTGATGATGCACATCGACACTGACCCGCGCTGCGGCATGCGCCCCTTCATGCACCGTCCATGCCGAAACCGGCACGGTCATGCCAAGCGTCAGCCAAACAAGGGCCAGAAGACTCAGCAAAGGGCGGACAATAAAATGCACAACCATTTCGTTAAGGGTGGAGTTGTCCGAGTTCAACACATTACTTTAGTCGCATCACACGCGCATAGCGCCGGTCGATCTCTTCCCAATCGAGATTGGCCATGAAGGCATCGACATATTTGGCCGCCGCAGTGCCATAATCCATATGAAACGCATGTTCATACATATCGAGCGTCAGCAACGGCACACTCGCGGCAGGCTGGTGCATATGATCCCACGCCCAATAATTGTGCAGGCTCGCGGTGTGCAGGTTGAACGCCAGCACGCACCAGCCCGATCCGCCCGCCAGCGCTAGCGCCGTGCGGCGGAACTCGGCCTCCCATGCCTCGAACGAACCGAATGCTGACGCCAGCGCGGCGCGAACATCGCCCGCCGCTGCGCCATTGCCGCCAAGCGCACCGAAATAAAGTTCATGCAGGATCACTGAACCGGTGCGATGCAGTTCCTCTCGCTTCAACCCGCCATAGACGACCGGCGGCAAGTCCTTGTCGGCCATTGCAGCCACGAGCCTGCCCTCGATCATGTTCAGCGTCTTCACTGAGCCGATATAGTTGTTGTCGTAATGCGAGCGGATGAGCTTTTCCGAGAGGCCGGTCAGTTTCGCCAGATCGAATTTGAGCGGTGCTGGCTTGTGCAAGCCCGCAAAGGCAGGCGATAAAGCTGGCGTTTCGGTAGCCCGCGCGCCGCTGGTCGCGGCTGCCGCCAGCCCCAGCCCGACTGCGCCAATCTCGCGGCGACGGTTGAGTTCGGTCATGGTCAAATTCCTTTCGTAAGGCGGCAAGGGCACGGCCAAATTCAACGACCCAATAATTTAGCCGCGTGCAAAGTCGGGACTGCAAATGCAGGAATAGAGCCAGCAACGCTGTATGTCGGTTCATAGCAGCGATGAAACGACAACGCGACGATTACGGTTTGGAGTCCCAACAGGAGGCTAATCCAGAGCACGCCGATACTAGCCGAAGTTAGGGTGCGAAACGCGGCTATCCCAATCGCAGGTCCGGACGCTGCCCTCCGCGATAAACTCGCCGTCACAAGCGTACTGAACGAAAGGCAGGTATCAGGGAAGCGTTTTGACCAACCAAAGGTCCGGAAAGTTGGCGGGAATTGCCGATCACTGAGGCCCTCTCGAACGGCTGCTTTGGCCTTTTCCCAACCCCAACCCAACAGTCAGCTCCCGCAGCAAGACCGCCACAAGGTCATTGCGCTCTTGTAGCACCAGCGGCCAAAATCCGCGCAATCATCACCAACGCCGACTCAATACCTGCGACGGACATCGATCAAGCGCAGACACTTGCGGATCGAAGCATTGAAGCGACGGCGGAAAAGGGAAGGGGCGGCGGCCTCGCAAGGGGGAGACCAAAGGGGACGCAAGGCCGCCGCATATGACCCTAAGCGTTAGAATCAGGTCATGTGAGGCTATTCGTCGGGGCGTCGTTGAACGTTACAAAAACATCACATCGACTCTCATTCGATAGTGATTGCCAGAATTTTGTAACCTCGCGGGTCTGCGGCGCGGATTGATGTTCCAGCGTTACCACCCCCGCGCAAAAAATGAGCGCGGACAATCGAAGAGACTCTACCATGGATCATGCTTTGCTCATTCAGTCGCTTTGCGACGACCTAAGGCCTGTCGAACCTGACAAGGGACACAAGCCGCTCATGACTGCCGCCGCCATTGGCTCGGGCACCTCGCTCCTTGGCCTGCTGGCACTATGGGGCGTCCAGCCCCATCTCGATACGGCGCCCGCGTTGCTGCCATTTCTTGGCAAGGCGGCCTTGGGAGGCAGTTTGGCCTACGTCGCGCTCAAAGGCATCGTCGCCTATGCGCGGCCGGCTCAGCCATTGCAGGGCTTCAGATCGCATCTGGCGGCTGTGGCGGCTGTTGCATCCGTCGCGGCAATAGGCATTGTCGCGGGCTCGTCCGCATCCGGATTGGGAACGGCATTGCTTGGTGCGTCCTGGCAGTCCTGTTCCGCGCGCATCGCGCTCCTGTCGCTGCCGCTGATTGCCGCGATGATCTATGTCGTCCGGCAACAAGCGCCTGTGCGATTGCGGGAAGCGGGGGCAGCCATCGGCTTGTTCTCCGGTGCTGCTGCATCGGTCATCTACGCGCTGACCTGCACGGAATCGTCCGCCAGCTTCATCCTGCTGTGGTATTCGCTCGGGATTTCCGCCTCCACCGCAATTGGCACATTTCTGGGCCCGAAATTTTTGCGTTGGTGACAAAAGTTTTTTGTAACCCGCCAAAAAGCCTTGGCGAATAACCCTATGCCACCGAGGCAATGGATCAAAAAAACTTCAAAACCTCAAGAAGGAGAATAACAAATGAATACCATGCAAAAGACCATCAGCGTTGCCGCAACCGCCGCTTTGCTTGCAATTTCGGGAATGGGCGTTGCCACCCCCGCTTTGGCAGCCAAAGGTGCAAAGCAGGTTCACTGCTACGGCGTGAATACCTGTAAGGGCACCTCGGCCTGTGCGACCGCCAAGACGTCGTGCAAAGGCCAGAACGAATGCAAGGGCCAGGGCTTCATCGAAACCACTGCCAAAAAGTGCACCAAGATGGGCGGCAGCCTGACCGCACCGAAGTAATAACCCAACCTCTCCCTATGGCCCGGCTTGCGAATTTCCGCAGCCGGG
>DLOZ01000001.1:35135-60659 GCA_002479765.1 Sphingomonadales bacterium UBA7471
ATTCGGGCTTCGGCCTGGGGATGCGAACGCCGCACTATGACGCTTATCTGGCTGGCGAAGCGCCGGTCGATTTCGTCGAAGTCATTTCTGAAAACTATATGGTCGAGGGCGGACGCCCGCTCTATTCGCTCGATCGCGTTCGCGAACATTATCCAATTGCCATGCATGGCGTGTCGATGTCAGTCGGTTCTGCTGACGGCCTCGATCGCTCATATTTGCAACGACTGAAAGGTCTTGCGGTGCGGGTGCAGCCACTATGGGTTTCCGATCATTTGTGCTGGACAGGCATCGATGGCTTCAACTCGCATGATCTGCTGCCGTTGCCCTATACCGAAGAGGCGCTGGATACAGCGGCTGCCAATATCGCCCAGGCTCAGGATTTCCTCGAACGGCCGATGTTGATCGAAAATCCGTCGAGCTATCTGACTTTTGCTGACGACATGATGAGCGAATGGGATTTTCTGTCCGCACTGTGTGAACGCACCGGTTGCTATCTGTTGCTCGACATCAACAACATCTATGTCAGCGGAACCAATCACGGGTTCGATCCGCTGGAATATCTGGCCGCCATCCCTGCCGACCGCGTTCGACAGATCCATCTCGCCGGACACAGTCACGGGCGTGACGGGTTGCTGATCGACACGCATGATCAGCCGGTACCGGACCCCGTATGGGCGCTTTATGCCAAGGTCATCGAGCGCTTTAGCAATGTGGCGGTGATGATCGAGCGTGATGACGATATTCCGCCGCTCGAAGACCTTATTGCCGAAATGGAGATGGCCAGACAGTTTTCGCAAGCAAGCGCAAAGGTCGCCGCATGATGCTGGCCGAACTTCAGCGCGAGCTGAGCGCCTATATCAGAAGTGACGGGGCAAACCTGCTCGACGGCGTTGCAGAACGGTCAAAGCGCGGACTGCCCGTCTATCATTACGCCTACCGGGCATCGCTTATCAACGCATTGCGCGACGTGTTCGAACGCACGCATAGCTGGCTGGGCGATGATCTTTTCGACGACGCGGCGCGCGTGCATATCGACAGGAATCCCCCGAACAGTTGGACAATGTCTGACTATGGGTTGGGCTTTGAGGCGGTGCTAAGCGACCTTTATCCCGAAAACCCTGAGGTGGCCGAACTGGCTTGGCTCGACTGGAATCTTCGCGTTGCATTCAACGGCTCGGATAGCCCGGCACTGGACCGCGCGAAGCTCGCCGAAGCGGACTGGGACAACGCCCAACTGCATATCACGCCGACGCTTGCGATGCGCCCGGTTAGCACGAATGTCGGCGCATTGTGGGGCGCGTTGGAAGACGAAGAAGCTGAACCGCCAAAGGCTCACCTCCTCGGCACGCCTGAAATTCTAACTGTTTGGCGTCAGGACCTTGCACCTCGCTTCCAATGTGTTTCGGAACTGGAAGGCAAAGCGCTGGCGCTGGCGATCACGGGGGTGTCCTTTGGTAGGATATGCTCGGAGCTTGGCAGCGATGCAGACGACGAAGCCGATTTTGCAGCTTTCGCTGGCGCGATGCTGGGCCGGTGGATTAGTGACGATGTTTTAATCGATGTCGGATCGTCACTACCCTAAGCACGTTAGCGAGCGCCCTACCTAAACCTTAGCAGAATTGTGAATATGCCATCTAGACCAGCGATCAAGGAAGATTTGAGCGAGTGGGACGACATCTCGAACCGCTTCATTGCGGAGCTGCGCGGTCGCAAGGTCGGTGCAACCGCGCCCCAATTGGGCGAGATATTTCCCAATTTCACGCTCCCCGATTCACATGGCGCGCATATTTCGCTTTCGCAGCTGATCGGCACCGGGCCTATCGTGATCAGCTTCATGCGCGGTCACTGGTGTCCCTATTGCAAAGCAGAGTTGCAGGCATGGCATGATGCCATCCCTAGACTTGAAGCGAAGGGTAGCCGATTTGTCGGCATCAGCGCCGAAGTCGGCGGGCGCGCGGAAGACTTCCGTTGCCACATTGCGCCGAATGCAACGATGTTGTGCGATGTCGATCATGGACTTGCGCTGTCACTCGCCCTCGCTTTTCCGGTCAGCGAGGAATTTCACCAGCGTTATGTCGAGGCTGGAATCGATTTGGCCGGAATCTTCGGCAACTCGGGTCGTATCTTGCCAGTAACTGCCACCTATGTGATCGATCGCGATGCAACGGTTCGTTACGCGTTCGTAGATCCCGACTTCCGAATCCGCGCCGATCCGGGTGAAGTTATCGCTGCTGTTGAAGCGATTGATCGGTGAAGCAGGTTAATCTGCTTGCCAGTTGCGCGCTCTGACGGCGCGGATCAGCGCATCGGTAGCCGTCGAACGCTTTCTGCCTGATACTGTCACGAAGACCGTCCTGCGCGAAATTTGCAGCCCATCGATCTCAACTTCGGTAACGTTTTCGGGTAACTCTATAACAGACGGCACGACCGCCGACCCCATATTCGCCCCAACCAGATCCCTCACGGTTTCGAATGATTGCCCCAGGTGCCGAAAATCAGGATTGATCCCTGCGATTGCACAGTGACTACGAAACTCGGCTGCAACGTCGCAGCCGCTTTCGACCCAGGGGACGTCGTCCAAATCTGCAATCGAAGGCGACGCTAGTGCAGCAAGCGCACTCGCTTTATGAGCAATGGCAACATAGGCATCCTCGCGAAGGTCGATGCGATCTAGGCGATCGGGCATCTCGCGCGGCGCCACGATGAATGCTGCGTCCAACTCGCCCTTGATCAGTTCATCGATCAGTTGAGCCGTAGCCGCATTGACAAGTGACAGCTGGAACCCCGGCAAGGCTTCCGCCACGACGGCCAACGCTTCCCGCATATGGATCGACAAGTCTCCAGCCACACCCAGCGCCATCGGCGCGCTTTCAGCCTTGCCGATGCCTTTGGCGAGCATTTTTGCCGCCTGCGCTGCTTCATAAGTCCTTTCAAGATGCGGCACCATCATGCGCCCCAACTCAGTCAAATGGGTAAGCGACCGTTCACGCCTGAACAATTGTCCGCCAAATTCCTCCTCCAGCTTCTGAATGGCGCGCGTCAGCGAAGGCTGGGTGACGTTTGATTCTTCGGCGGCACGTGTAAAATTCAGCGTGCGAGCTGCCGCAAGAAAATATCGCACCTGATGCATTTCCACCGATTTGCGCTCCCTGCTGTACAGACCTCGTAACATGCTGCACGCTGCAAGTGGGTCGAGATGCTTGATCCCGACGGCCAGCGTCAAACGAGGCACATGAGCGCGCGATCAAGCAGTTCGCAAAACCTGCTTTTACAGATGGATGCCCGTATGGCTTATTGAAAATTGGTCGTCAATCCAGCCATTATGACTTGCACTTAGTTGTATTTTGAATAAATTGAGCTTCCTCAATGTGAATCAAACTACAAGGACGCGGATTTAATGGCCGAAATCACATTGTGGATGCGAAGTTTCGTAAAGATCGCTGACGCTGGTAGCTTTTCGGCCGCGGCGGTGCGCCCTCCCCATAACCAATCCACCTTGTCTAAGCACGTCGCTTCCTTGGAAGCCCATCTTCGAACCCGGCTCTTCAACCGCACCACGCGAAGCCTGTCGCTAACTGACGATGGCGCCATCTTTTACGAGCGGGCGGTTGCCGCACTCGCCGCCATCGATGAGGCTGAAGCGTCGATTGGCGTCACAGGAGAACTGACCGGCGTATTGCGGATGACGGCACCGCTAACGCTCGGCGAAAGCAGGTTGATCGCAATGATCAAGAAGTTTCTCATGATTCATCCAGGTGTCGAGGTTGATTTCAGGCTCTCCGACCATGCGCTGAACCTTGCCTCGGACAATCTCGATATGGCCGTGCGCGTGGGACAGCTTGGCGACAATCAACTTGTCGCCCGGAAAATAGGTATGACGCGACGGATGCTGGCGGCATCACCGGAATATCTCGACCGGGCTGGGCGTCCGACCAGCATAGCCGATCTGACCAGCCACAATTGTCTATATTATGCTTTGGCCTCATATCGCCAGCGGTGGGAGTTCGAAAATGGAGACAGCGTTCAGGTCAAGGGCAATTTCTCCGCCGACAGCCCGAACGCGCTTCGCGCCGCCGCTCGGTCGGGCATGGGGATAGCGGTCAACGCCATCTGGCTGTTTGAAAACGATCTGCGACAAGGGACGCTTGAGGCCGTTCTGCCCGATTTTACCCCGGTTTCCATGCCGATCAATATCATCCTTCCGGCTGCCCGGCATGTCGCTGCCAGGACCCGGTCAATGATTGAGTTTCTGGCAAATGAGTTCGCGAATGATCCGCTGCTGGCCATAAGTTGATTTTTCAGGCTGTAACCTCTCGGTCAATTTAGTCGAAGAAACCGGGGGAGATATACATGACCAAGCCCGTTTCTGCCGAACAGCAGCTATCTGATATTCGCGGCGGCGATCTAGTAAAGCGACACCGGTTGTCGACTAGGCGGGCCGCACTTGCGATCCTGGTATTGCTCGGCGGGTGCCAGCAAGCTGCCGATCAACCAGCAACGCAGGAGTCAGCCAACGAGCCAATGCCCGAACAACCATCGATGATGCCGGTTTCCCGGGTCGATTTCTTGGCCAACGATGGTCTGACAGTCAGTGGGAAATTTTACCGCGCAACCAAGCCAAAGGCGCTGATCCTGCTCTTTCATCAGGCCAATTCGAGCATGGATGAATATGCGACTATCGCGCCAAAGCTTGTCGAAATGGGATATAGCGCACTTGCCATCGACCAAAGGTCGGGTGGCACGATGTTTGGCAAGAACCTAACGGCCGCTAGGATGCCGACCCCCGCGAGCTATGGCGACGCTCTTCACGATCTCGACGCAGCGCTCAAATGGAGTAGCAGCATGCACCTTCCGGTGATCGTCTGGGGCAGCAGCTACTCGGCTGCGCTGGTCTTCGAACTCGCGGCGAAACATCCCGGAGACGTATCGGCGGTGCTGGCATTCTCCCCCGGCGAATATCTTGGACCCGGAACGCCAGTCGCGGCAGCTGCTGCAAAAGTGCGCGTTCCGGTTTATGTTTCCGTTGGCAGCGACGCTGCGGAATTGAGCGCGGCAAAACCGGTGTTTGAAGCGATTGGGTCAAAGCGCAAGACGCTGCATGTGCCAAAGATTGGAAAACATGGTTCTTCAACGCTGATTGCTGAACTGAATAAAGACGGCGCAGCAGCAAATTGGGCAGCGGTCGAGACGTTCCTTCAGGCGGAAAATGAGGAAAAGCCGCCAATCGACTGAAAGCAACATCAAGGGACGTAGCAGTCCAGATCATTGGCAACCACGATCTCTCCGCCATAGTTCTTGCGGATGGCTGCCAGGCCTTCCTCAAGCCTCGACAGTGAGCGCTGCATGTTGTGCGAAAGGACAAGGCGCCCTGTATCAAGCTTCTGTGCGAGTAATCCGATTGCCGTCGGGCTGCGGTGTAGTCCTATTGGCTGCCCTTCACCCTCGGGAATGACATGGTGGGCTATCAGGATGTCGGGACGCCGGTTGGCGAGCTTTTGCTCGAACGCCTCGCTAAAGGCGCTTTGGTCACCGCCAATGACAATCGCTTTTTGACCAACCTCGATCAAGACACCAAAAGCTGGCACAACACCGTGGTTCACGGGGATCAGCGTCAGCCTAATGCCGGAAGGCAAGGATTTCACGAGACTGGCGGCGTTTCCGTCATCGGTGACGACTTCTGTCGCGTCGATGCGGGGCTTTCCCTCGGTTCCGTCGAGATAGCCGCCGAGATATCCATAGGCGCCCGATTTTGGTGACAGCAACTGTTCCAAATGGTCCTTCAGGCCGGGAAATCTTCCGCCACCTGCGGGCCCGAAAATTGGAAGCGGGGTAACACGATCCTCGAAACTTCCGCTTTTCAGGATGCCAACTAAATCGCCCACATGATCGGCGTGGAGATGGGTAATGACAATCGCATCAAGTGTGCTCAAGCTGGCCCCAGCCTCGCCGAACCGCAGAAAACTGCCCGAGCCACTGTCGATCAACAATCGCGGAACGCCATCCACCCGCAACAAATAGCTGGTGCTCGCACGACCACCCTCGGCAATGGGCCCGCCGGAACCCAACACCTGAATTGCTACGGGTGTCGCGGAGCAGGTCGCAGCCCAGGCCGATTGAGACAATCCGACCAACGAAAGCGCTGCTGCCGTCGCCAGCTGAAAAACAAGCCCATGCTTCTTATGTTTTGATAGCTGCATGAAACGTAACTTGGATGATCGCCACTGCGAATACAATTTCAAAGTCACTCCAATTACCAAGAGATCTGCGATGCCCAACCTGACTTTACGACGTGCTGCCATTTTCAGTGTGATCACGCTGTTATCTTCTTGCTCCGGTGAAACCAGCCTGCCCGCAGGGCAGGCAAAGCCGACGAAGCCTGCGGCCGCCGCGACCGCAGAGCATCCAACAGTCGTGGAACTATTCCAAAGCCAGGGCTGTTCGTCCTGTCCACCTGCCAATGCCAATATAAATGCGATCTCTGACCGACCCGATGTGCTCACGCTGTCGTTCGCGGTTACCTACTGGGACAAGCTCGGCTGGCAGGACCGGTTCGCCAAACCTGCGTTCACCGAACGACAATGGGACTATGCGCACGGCGGCGGTCGCGCGAATGTCTATACCCCACAGGTCATCGTCAACGGCAAGGCGGCTATCGTTGGCAATGTCCGGGCCGAACTGGACCGTTTGATCGCGGCATCGGGCAGACCAGCTGGCGGCCCCGATGTCTCGGTTTCCGGGAACAGTGTTACGATTGCAGGCGGGAAATCTCCCGCGACCGTGTGGCTGGTGCGCTACGACCCCGCAAGCCGCGACGTACCGATCAGAGCCGGCGAAAACAACGGACGGACGTTGCCGCATCGGCATATCGTGACAGAATTGGTCGAACTCGGAACAAGCGGAAGCACTTCCCGCAGTTTTGCCTTACCTCCGGCCACTGCCCATACAGAGTTGGAGGCGGCAATACTCGTTCAGGTTCCGAATGGAGGCCCGATCATAGCGGCAACACGCATATAGGAATTAGCAACTAGCCTTCCCGTCTTCTTAAGTGGGCGTTTGTTCCGAGAGTATAGCGAACCGATCCGAACCCTACGCCGCCAATGAGGTTATATCTTTGGAAGACGCAAAGCGACTGTTGAGGACTGCACAATAGCAGTGTCCGCAGAGGAAAAAGGCAGGAACTGATCAAGCACTGTCTCCAGCTCGGTCACGTCGCGCACAATGATTTTGGCTATGAAGCAGTCCTGACCGGTAACACGATCAGCTTCGATGATTTGGGGTGTGTCGATAAGCATCTGCGCCAAGCGATTCACTTGGCCTGGCATCGCGATGATTTTGACATGTGCGGCGATGTCCAAACCGAAAACCTTGGGATCGACTGCAACCGTGTATCCCCGTATCGCACCGGCATCAGTGAGCTTGTGGATACGGTCTGTTATGCTCGGGCTGGACATGCCGATTTCTGCCGCGATCTCCCGAACCGTCATTCGACCGTTTCCAGACAGTGCAAAGATGATCTCTCGATCAGTTTTATCAATTGACCGGGTGACATAACGACTTCGGTTCATATTCTGCCTCTAGCTGGATGACACCGGCGAGGCGTTGAGATTGCGAAGGCAAATGTCTGATTTCGCCTTACATATCGGTGCTCGAACTATGGATTGGGCCGAAAAACCCACCCGATGACAAAAACATAGTCCGCGAGTTCAAGAAAAAAGGACAAAGGGCCTTCCCGACTTCGATTGGGAAGTTGAAAAGGCTACAATTCCTCTTGGAATCTATGGCGCAAGCATCCTTGCTGCATTTACCACTATCGGACTTTCACAAAGCGATCCCAACTCTGGGTGATTGTCGAAGGAGGTACGCAACGTGAGCGAAGGTGCGCGAATTTCTGGACCTGAAACGCCTTCGAGCGTGCTCAACTGATGGCCTATTCTGCGACTGCCATCCTTGCATTGGCGTCCCAATGCGCACCAAGTGTCGCACCCGAAACGGTGCTTGCCATTGTCCGAACGGAAAGCAGTGCCTATCCCTTCGCGCTCAATGTCAATGGCGCGCGGCAACCGGCAAAGCAAAACAACGCTGCCGATGCCGCCGCAACCGCCCGGCGATATGTCGCAGCCGGATATTCTGTCGATCTCGGGCTTGGGCAAATCAACTCGCGCAACATGCGCTGGCTCGGCTTGACCTGGGAAACGGTTTTCGACCCCTGCACCAATGTTGCCGCCTTGGCCCGTGTCCTCACCACTAACTACAATGCGGTGAAAGCCGGACGCGATCCGCAATCCGCCCTTCGGGTCGCACTCTCGATGTATAACACGGGAAGCCAGACGCGCGGATTTCGGAATGGCTATGTTGCCAAGGTCGTTGGCAACGCGGGCGTCGCGGACAGCGGCGTATCATACGCCGCGGCAGGTCCGACCGTTGGTGCAGCCGCACCGGCAAGCGGCAACCTGCGCGAACTTCTGGTCTCAGAAAACCCGCAAATCCAAGCGCCGACGATCACACCCCGCCCCGCTCCGCCGCCCAAATGGAACGTCTTCGAGCGCGCCGCCTACGAACGCGAAACGCTAATTCTCGCTGAAAACGAAAGGGGCAGCATGTGAAAATCATCCTCAGGGTCGGGCGCGGTGTCGGAAATTGGCGGGCAAGCATTGCAGCCAGACTCAATGCTATGCCCAAATCGCGACAAAGCGCAATATTGTGGGGCGCGGCATTAGCTGCGGCGACGATCATTTCGTTGGCAAACCCGGATCCTGCCTACGCACAGAATTTGGAGAGTTTCGCGAGCAAGGTTCGTGGCCTGCTTTCATCGACGTTGCTGCGCACCCTCGCGGTGATTGCCGTCATCGTGACGGGCTTGCTTTGGTTTACAGGTCGCGCATCAACTGCGGTGCTGGTTACCGTCATCATCGGTATCGCCATCGTCTTTTCGGCAGATTCCATCGTCGGCATCATCGCGGGATAATTCGATGTCAGACGATTCCGAAATCCTGACGAAAAACACGCTGTTCCTCGCCGTAACGCGCCCGGCGCTATGGGCGGGGATTCCGATCGAGGCGGCGGTGTTGCTGCTCATTTCGAGCGCGTCGGTGCTGATCTGGACCAACAGCCCGGTCTATGGCGCGCTAGTCGTCGCCTTCGGTTATTCGATCTCGCGGCTGATCGTGCGCCATGACGTCAATGCCTTCCGGCTGCTTTTCCTGTGGGGACGGACGAAGCTCGGCAACCGCAATCGCGCCTTTTGGGGCGGCAGCAGCTATTCGCCGCTGCCGCTGGCTGGCCTGCGCCGGAAAGGATTTGGCCGTCATGGCTAGGCTGCCCGCCTCGATTAACGCCGTGCCTCTGAAAGTGGCACAGCGCGAAGCGGACCCAGCGAAGTTCCTGCCCTATGCCCGCCATGTGAACGAAGACATGGTTGCGCTCGATTCCGGCGACATCATGCTGACTTTCGAGTTGCAGGGCCGCGCTTTCGAGACCGCCGATGTCCGCGATCTCAACGATTGGCACACCAAACTAAACGGGCTGTTTCGCAACCTTCACGACGAACGGCTGTCGATCTGGACGCATCTGATCCGCTTGCGCGTCGAGCAATATCCCGGTGGAAAATTCAAGTCCGGCTTCGCCGCCGATCTCGACCGCGCCTATTTTGGGCGGATCAACCGCGAGCGGATGTTCATCAACCGCTTCTTCGTCACGTTGGTAATCCGGCCAGGTGCCACCGGTGGCGACAAGATCATCCAGTTGTTCAAGCGCCGCGTGTCCAAAGATGCGGCGCACGGGCCGATACTCGACGAAGCGCTCGTCGAGCTGCTCGACGACAAAGCCCGTGATTTCGAGAAACTGATGGCTCGGCTAGCGCCGCGCCGCTGCGCCATCTACGAACGTCGGGGGCTGATGTTCTCCGAAACGATGGAAGTGGCCGACATGGTAATGACGGGTCGCCACCGCCGCGTCCCCGTCGTGCGCGGCCATCTCGGCGGTGCGCTCTACCGCTCGCGGACGATCTTTGGTGCTGAAACCATCGAAGTGCGCGACGCCGATGCGTCGGCGTTCGGCGGCATCTTCGGTATCCGCGAGTATCCCGCGCAAACCACGCCGCGCCAGTTCGAGGCTCTGCTGTCGGTCGATTTCGGGTTCGTGCTGACGCAGAGCTTTACTTTCCTCGGGCGGGCGGCTGCGACCGAGAAATTCCGGCTGCGAATGACGCAGATGGAAAATGCCGGCGACCGCGCGGTCAGTCAGGCTGATGCGCTGATCGACGCGAGCGACGATCTGATGTCGAACCGCTTTGTGCTGGGCGATCACCATTTCACGCTCGCCGTCTATGCTGCCAGCATGAAGAGCTTGCGCGATCATATGTCGGTCGCAAGGGCGGCGCTTGCCGATACCGGGATGGTGGCGGCCCGCGAAGGGGCAGCGCTTGAAGCAGCCTATTGGTCGCAGCTTGTCGGCAATTTTGCATGGCGCGCCCGGCCCGCACCGATCACCTCGCTCAACTTCGCAGCCTTCTCTCCCTTCCATACCTTCCCGGCAGGAAGCGCGAGCGGCAATCATTGGGGCGATGCGATTGCCCTGCTCAAGACCAATGCCCGCAGTCCCTATTTCTTCAATTTCCACAAAGGCGATCTCGGCCATACCCTCATCATCGGTCCATCGGGCGGCGGCAAGACCGTGCTGCTCAACTTCCTGATGGCGCAGACAGAAAAGACCGGCGCGCGGCAGATATTCATCGACAAGGATCGCGGCGCGCAAATCTTTGTGCAGGCCAGTGGCGGCACCTATCTCGCGCTCCATAATGGTGTCCCCACCGGCTTCTCGCCGTTGAAGGCACTCGCCAACAAGGGCGAAGACAAGACATTCCTGTCGCTGTTTATCCGGCAGCTCGTCCGCGCCGATGGCAAGCCGATTTCGGTTCAGGAGGAACGGCTGATCGAAGACGGCATCAACGCCGTAATGAAGCTCGACATCGCCAATCGTTCGCTGAGCGCGCTCCGCTCGATGCTCGGGATGAAGGATGCAAGCGGCGTCGGCGCACGGCTGGAGAAATGGACGTCCGAAGGGCCGCTTGGCTGGGTGTTCGACAATCCCGCTGACTCCATGACGCTCGACGCACGGTTCATCGGCTTCGACATGACCGACTTTCTCGATAATGCCGACATTCGCACGCCGGTTATGCTGTATCTGTTCCACCGGATCGACCAGCTTCTGACCGGCGAACGGATGGTGATCTGCATCGACGAGTTCTGGAAGGCGCTCGGCGACGAGGCTTTCCGCCGCTTCGCCCAGGACGGCCTCAAGACCTATCGCAAGCGCAACGCCGTGCTGGTGTTTGCTACTCAATCCCCGGCGGACGCGCTCAAGAGCGACATCAGCCATTCGATCCTCGAACAGGTCGCTACCAAAATCATGCTGCCCAACCCGTTCGGGGCGCGGCGCGATTATGTCGAGGGCTTCGCGCTGTCCGAAGCCGAATACAAGCTCGTGCGCGAGGAGCTTGCGCCGGAGAGCCACAAGTTTCTGGTTAAGCAAGGCCATGACAGCGTGGTGGTCGAACTCGATCTCGCCGGACTCGATGATGAACTGGCTGTGCTGTCGGGACGTGCGGAAACCACCGCTGTTGCCGACGAAGTGATTGCCGAGGCGGGAAGCGATCCCGCCGTCTGGCTCCCGCTCTTCCACAAACGGAGGCGTCCAAGTTGAATTGAAAGAAAGGAAAGTCGATGAAAACGATGACCAAAGCACTATGTGCAACATTGCTATTCGCGGCCCCGATGCCCGCATTCGCACAGGGGATGCCTGTCCATGACAGCGCCAGCCTTGTCCAGCAAATCAATGCTGTTCGACAGGCACTTCAGGTCGTTGCTCAAGGCAAGCAGCAAATCCAAGAAGCGCAGAAGCTCTATCAGGATTTGAACAAGCTCACCGACATCCCGCAATTGGCGCAGCAGCTCAAATCCGATGCCCTGCGCGAACTCGACATATCGGGAGGTTCGCTCGAAGGCTTCGGCAACGGTAATCTCGATGTTGTCGGCGCAGGCCGTGCCAAGGCCGATGCGGTCTATCGTGATCTGCTCAAACAATTAGGCCTTGCCGGTTCGGAACAGTCCCGCGCGGCTTATGATCTCAATGCCCGCAACATCGGCATCAATGCCGGACTCGCAGAGAATATGGGCGCTGCGGTCACTTCGCGGGCGGAAGGTCTCGACCAGTTGCGAAGCCGCCTCGCATCGGCGGCTACCGCAAAGGAAGTGGCCGACCTGACCGCACGGCTGCAACTTGAATCCGCTGCTATGCAAAACGACCAGCTCCGCTTGCAGGCCATTGGCTTGCAGCAAGAAGCACAGGAACGTCAGCGCGCAGCCGAGGGTCAAGCCGCACTCGCCCAAAAACTCGATGAAGCGAGCCGTTACTACAAGGGGCAATGACGTGCGGTTGGCGATCTTCTGCATCGTGCTGCTGCTGGCGGGCTGTGGCCGATCCACACCCCAAGCTCAGATGATTGCACGGGATTGGCGATATTATGTCGCCAATCCCGGTGAAATCGAGCCGATGCAGAAGATTTGCCGCGAATGGGCGGGTTCCGGCGCGCCGTCTGAAGCGCAACCCGCCGTGGTCACTGGCAACTGCCGCGCGGCGGCATTCGCCAAGTCGCAAATTCAACTTCGCAAATGACCGCACAAGACAAGGGTTGAGCAACGCGCATGGATTTCAGCGATCATGTTTTCACGACGATGTTCGAGGCGCTCAACAGTGCGCTTGCGGGCATTGTCGGTAAATATGCGGCCGTCATTGGCATCGTCTCTCCGGCGCTACGCATCGGGATCGTCATCTATATCTCGCTACTCGGCTACGCGATCATGCGCGGCGCGGTGCAATATCCTTTCCGGGAATATGCTTATCGGGGCTGCCAACTCGCCTTTCTCTATTTTGCCGTGACCTCGCTTTACGGAAGCCAGATTGGCATGTTCGCGCTGGGCGGTCTCCCCGGTCAGTTCGCCAGCGCGCTCGGCGGTTCGGACGTCGGCGGCCTTGGCGGCTATTATGACAAGCTGGCGGGAACCGGCTTCGAGACCGCCAACACAATGCGGAAGATCGCTGCCGACTATCAGCAAACCCAGGGGACGATTCCCGACATCGGCTATGCGGTCTTCTCCGGCTTCCTCGTGGTGATGGTGATTGTGGCCACGCTGCTCTGCGCGGCGATCGGCTTCGTCATCAGCGCATTCGGCCTGTTCGCACTCGCCCTGCTGTCTGTCGTCGGCCCGCTGTTTGTGGCCGGGCTGCTGTTCGAGTCCACGCGGGGCTATTTCTTCGCGTGGCTGGGTGCCTGCATCAACTATCTGATGCTGATTGTGTTTGCGCTGGTGCTGACTTTGTTCCTGACGCAGACCGGCGATGCCGTCATCGCCACGATTTCCGAGAATGACGAGATCGGCATGGCCGCGATCAAGGCGCTGGCCTTTTACGCACTCGGCTTCTTTTTCTTCCTGCAAATTCCGATGCTCGCTGCCTCGCTTGGCGGCGGCGGGCCTGCGCTCGCCAACCAGTTTGCATCTGCGATCGCAGCGGCGGGCGGCTTTGTGGCGGGGCGCGGCGCAACCGCAACACAGGCGACCAGCCGCGCCATCGAACGCGGCTTTGCGCGCGGCATCGTGCGAATGCGAACGTCTGGCTCGGTCAGCCGAGGAACAACATAAAAGGACAGGCTCATGGGTAAACGTATCATAGGCATCTTGGCAGGACTGGCGCTGGTCGCGCCGGTCAATTCGGGCATTGCCGCATCGAAATCGCCAAAACTGGCTAAGTGCGATGGCAAGCAGCGCCGCCCGGCCAATCCCTATGGTTCGATTCTGCCGACCGTCGATTCCGTCAATGGAACCTCCACGCCCGCAAGACACACGCAAGACCAAGGGCGCAAGGGCGTCGAGGTGTTTCCCGAAAAACCACCTGCCGCACCCAAGCCAGGCACCCCGGGGGCGACTTCCAACATTCAGGTGCCGCCGATCAGCGGCTTATCGCCTCAAACCGCCAGCCAGAGTTGCTGAACGTCATGGCAGGCGGCGTCACCGGCAAAGACGATCTCAAAGCCTATTTTGCGGAAGCCGCAAGCTGGGATCACGACCGATTCATTGCGGCCAATCGATCGAAACGGCTGGCGTGGATGGTCGCGGGCGTAGCAAGCGGATTGGCGATTACCGGGGTTGCGGCGGTTGCGATGCTGACGCCGCTCAAAACTGTCGTGCCCTATGTCATCACGGTCGATAAGGCGACCGGCGCAAGCGAAATCACCTCACCGATGTCGGGCGACTGGCAAATCACCTATAACGAGGCCGTCGCCAAATACTTCCTTGCCGATTACGTCCGCAATCGAGAGGGGTGGATTCCGCAAGCGCGCAAGGAGTTCTTCGAAGGCGTGCTGGCGATGTCGTCGCGTGAAGAGCAGGCGCGGTGGACGGCCTTTTATGGCAAGGATAATCCCAAATCGCCGCAAGCGGTGTTCACCGATCTCGATACGGTGTTCATCGCGGTGAAGTCCGTCACCTTCGTTTCTGCGAAGGTCGCGCAGATACGCTTCACCAAGACGCTCCAGCGCGGTTCGACTGTCACGGACACCCCCGCCATTGCGACCGTGACTTACGACAACACCGATACACCGACCACCGAGCAGCAGCGATTCAAAAACCCCTTGGGACTGGAGGTGCAGACCTACCGCGCCGATCTGGAGGTAACACAATGAGACGAATGATCTGCCTGACGGCAATTGCATTGATGCTGGCCAGCGCACCGGCAAGCCCAAGCGAAACCCCGCGCCCGACGGCGCAGGACAATCGCATCCGCGAAGTGATCTACAGCGACACGCAGGTTTTCCGTATTGTCGGCGTTTTCCGGTCAGCAACGCAGATCGTGTTCTCCCCCGGCGAGCGCGTCGAGCATGTCGCGCTTGGCGATACGGTATCGTGGGAAGTCGCCCCGGCCGAGAACTCGCTGTTTATCAAACCGCGCGAACTGGCAGGATCGACCAACCTGATAGTCATTACGCGGTCCAATGCAGGTAGCCGCACCTATACGTTCGAGCTGTCGGCGCGGCGCGGGGGCATCGGCGCACGATCTGCCGACACATTCTTCAAGGTCGTATTCCGCTATCCGCGCGAGGAAGCCGCCGCCGCGCAGGCAGCAGCAACGCAGGCGGCATATTCCCAAGCCGTCGCACTGCAATCAGGTGCGATCCGCTCCGCGCTCGATCTCGCCGTCCTCGAAGGCAAGCGGAACCTGCGCTACTCGGTGCAAGGCTCATCGGTGCTCCAGCCCTCGGAAATCACCGACAATGGCCAGTTCACTGCATTGCGCTTTCCTAACCAACGCGAGCTTCCGGCTTTCTTCGCGGTCAACCCAGATGGCAGCGAGAGTATCGTTCCCTTCGACGTCCGCGATGAATTTGTCGTGATCCACGGTGTGTTTGCCCAGCTTCGCCTTCGGCGCGGCAAGGAAGTGCTCTGCGTGTTCAACGAAGCGCCGGACTTTTACGGGCGCGACCCGAAGACCGGCACGGCATCAAGCATCGTCGAACGCACGTCTGGTCAAGGTAGTGGGGAGAGAAAATGATGGCCGACATTCCTATGGGCGACCGTGTAACCGTCGATCAAACCCCTGATCCTCAGGACATCGACCGCGCACCCGCAGTCGAACGCGCCAGCAAGATGCCGTCGATACCGGGAACGGCGATGGACCCGAAGAAGATGATTGGTTTTGCCGCAGCCGCGGGTGCCATCATGTTTACGGTGCTGGCGCTGGGAACGGGGCTGACAGGAAACTCCAGCCTTCCCCCGGTAAAGCCGAAACCGGCGCTTGAACCCGCGCAATATGATCCGGCAACGGTCATTGCACCGACGCTGGCTGGGGCTGCAACCGATCCCAACGCACCGATTGTCGTAGGCGAACCAATCGTTCCCGCAATTGGAGCCGGGCCTTCGCCGTCACAGATTCCTCCGCCCGGCGCACAGCAAGCCCGCCAGCCGTCGCAAGACGAAGTGCTGCGCGAAGCCGCACGGCGGTCTTCGCTGATCGCCTATGGCGGGGAACGTGGCAGCGGCAGCACAGGCGTTCGCAGCAGCGATTACGGCGGCGCGCCCGTTGCCGGACGCCAGCCTTCGTCGCCTGCCACCAATCTCGATAATTTGCGCCAAGCATCGGCAATCGGACAGGCGCAAGCCCGGTCGCTTCCCGACCGGAATTTTCTGATCACGGCGGGCAGCTTCATTCCCTGCGTGCTGCAATCGGCGATGGATTCGAGCCAACCCGGCTATGTGAGCTGCATTGTCCCTCGCAACGTCTATTCCGACAATGGCCGAGTCGTGCTGATGGAAAAGGGCACGAAAATCGTTGGTGAATATCAGGGCGGTCTCGATCGCGGCCAATACCGGCTGTTCGTGCTGTGGACCCGCGCCGTCACCCCGCGCGGGATCGCGATCGATGTCGCTTCGCCCGCAACCGATGCTCTCGGTCGCGGCGGGATGGATGGCCGCGTCAACAACTTCTTCTGGCAGCGTTTCGGCACCGCGCTGCTGTTCAGCCTGGTCGAAGACGCGGCCACCGTGGGCGCGGAAGCGGTCGGCAACAGCGCCTCCAATACCACCCGCGTTCCTTCCGACGCGGCTTCGACGATTCTACAGCAGAACGGCCAAATCAGGCCGGTCTTGCGCAAGAATCAGGGTGAGGATGTTGGGATCACCGTCGCCCAGGATTTCGACTTCTCGACCGTTTACGGCCTCGCGCTCAAATAATGGCCGCACCGGGCAAAAACACCGCTGTCCTCGACAGCGTGACCGCGCCCTTACGCAAATATCTCGATGACGCGCGTGTAACCGAACTTGTCATCAACCGCGCGCAAGAAGTCGGCATTGAGCGACGTGGAGGCTGGTCGTGGGAAAGCGAACCCAGCCTTGATTTCAAGAATCTGATGGCGCTTGCGACTGCGGCCGCCGCATATACCGCACAGGACATTACCCGCGAGAACCCGATCGTTTCGACGATATTTCCGACCGGCGAACGGGTGCAAATCATCGTGCCGCCCGTCGTCCCCGATGAAACCGTCTCGATCACTGTTCGCAAGCCATCGACCATCACCATGACGCTGGCGGATTTCGATGCGGCGGGGATGTTCAAAGATACGCGCATCGCCGAAAAGCAGGTGTCGGCTCACGAACTGGATTTGCTCGCGCTGCTCAAGGCCGGCCGCCATGTCGAGTTTTTCAGGTCGGCGGTAAAAGCCCGGCTCAACATCCTAATTTCGGGTGCCACTGGCTCGGGCAAGACTACGCTATCGAAGGGGCTGATCCAGCTCATTCCGCCCGAAGAACGGTTGCTGACGATTGAGGACACGCGCGAACTGGTCGTTCCACACAAGAACGTCGTCCACATGCTTTATGCCAAAGACGGTCAAGGCACCGCCAATGTTACAGCCAAGCATTTGCTCGAAAGTGCGCTCAGGATGCGGCCCGACCGCATCTTGCTCCAGGAACTGCGCGACGGGACGGCCTTCTTCTATCTGCGGAACGTCAATTCAGGGCATCCCGGCTCGATCACGACCATACATGCGGACTCGGCGGAACTGGCGTTCGAACAACTGACCCTGCTGGTCAAGGAAAGCGAAGGCGGCTCCGATCTGGCGCGCGGCGACATTCGTGCGCTTCTCAAGATGCTCGTCGATGTCGTTGTCCAGACCAAGAAAACCGATGGCGAATTTCGCGTGACAGAGATCTATTATGACCCGGAGAGCAGGCACCTCGCCTGACGGCGGGGTTTCACGATTTTTGATCGCCATACCGCTTGGGAGCCTGATTGCGCTTGCCATCGCCAGCATAATTGGGTGGCTGATTCTGGGGCTGCCAATAGCAGCTTATGACCCGCTCAAGATGCCGCAATTCGTCTGGTATTATCGCGGCGATCCGCGTGTTGTAAAAGCGATGGCAGGCGGTCTGGCGGGCGGCGTCACACTGCTTGCCGGGTTGATCTATGCGCTTTGGGCGCGCGGCGCTCCTCTCCACGGGGCGGCGCGGTTCGCCAGCGAACGCGAACTCAAACGGCACGGCTTCCGCTCCGCTGCGGGCATCATTGTCGGGCGTAGGGGCAGGCGCTTCCTGACGTTCGGCGGCAGCGAGCATGTCCTCGTTGAAGCGCCGACCCGTTCGGGAAAAGGCACCGGCATCGTCATTCCCAATTTGCTGACATGGCAGGGCTCAACTGTTGTTCTCGATGTGAAGCGCGAGAATTATGACGCGAGCGCAGGGTTTCGCGCGCACTATGGCCAACAAGTCTTCCTGTTCAACCCGACCGACCGCGAAGGCCGCACCGCGCGATACAACCCGCTCGCCTACATTGACCGTGCCGATCCTGACGATGTAATAATCGAACTGCAAAAGATCGCCACGATGCTGTTCGTCACGCCAGATCGCGGTGAAGCCTTTTGGGCGAATGGCGCGCGCACCGGCTTTGCAGGAGTCGGAGCCTGGCTTGCAGAAACCAGCGACGAACCGCTGACGATGGGCGCAATCTACCGCCATTTGACCGAAGGCGATGCGCGCAGCTTCTTCAAAAGGGAGCTGGCCAATCCCGAACTTAACCTATCCACGGGATGCCGAACGGCACTCAATGATTTTGCCGGTGGTTCCGACAACAGCTTTGCGGACATCAAGAAGACCATCACCAATGTCCTCGGCCTGTGGCTCAACCCGCTGGTCGATGCCGCAACATCCACGAGCGATTTTGATCTTCGCGAGCTACGCAAGCGTCCCATCTCGATTTACCTCGGCGTATCGCCCGACGAACTCGACCGCATCGCACCGCTCTACAATCTGTTGTTCCAGCAACTGATTGATCTGAATGTGCGGGAATTGCCCGACGATACCAAACCGGCTCCCGTGCTGGTCATCCTCGATGAATTTGCCCGGCTTGGCCGCGCCTCGGTAATCGCCAGCGCCTTTTCCTATGTCGCGGGCTACGGCATCCGCCTGCTCCCGGTGATCCAGTCCCGCTCGCAACTGCGAGGGGTTTATGGTGAGCATGTCGCCGATGAGATCGTCGCCAATTGCGGAGTCGAAGTCGCCTTCACCCCCAAGGAACTTCGTGTTGCAAACGAACTGTCGGATCGCATCGGCTACGTGGGGCAGGAGAGTGTCACCCGTTCCCTCACGATAAACGGTCTGCTCGCCAATCGCTCGAAGTCCATTTCCGAACAGCGCCGCGCCCTGCTGCTGCCGCAGGAACTGATGCAGTTTCCGACGGACAGGCTGATCCTGCTGCGTGGTGGCATCCCGCCGATCATCGGCACCAAGATATTCTACTTCAAGAGCCGCTTCTTCAAGAAGCGAGCCCTTCCGCCGCCCGTGGTGCCGCCGGTCGATAAGCAAATCGTCGTGCCACCTTCTCCCGCACTGTTCCGCGAAATGACTCCCGAAGAGCTGGAAGGAAACCCGGCGCATCCGATAAGGCCGGACGACATCCGCACCGAAGTTTATCCGAGCTTCAATCCCGATCTGGTGTCTCTGGATCGCAACGGCAATCCAAGTTTAATCATAGAGGAAGGCGATGAAAATGGCTGATGACCTTGAAGGAAGAACGCCTTCGGGGCGCAGCCGCACTGCCAAGCCCAAGCCGGCTACAGCGAAGGCTAAGCCGGGCAGGCCCAAGCGCAAGTCCGAGCCGCCCACAATCACTGACGAACTGACCGGCAAATTTTTGCGCATCGGCAACAAGCTCTATCGCACTTCCGACGATAAGACGCCGATTGTGCGGATCGCAGGCGACCGGCTCAAGACCAGCAATATCGACGCGCTTCCTGACATCATACGGATTGCCAAGGCGAATGGCTGGGCGTCGATCAAGGTGAATGGAGGCGACAAGTTCAAAAAGGCGGCCTATCTCGCCGCCGCCTCGCAAGGGCTGGATGTCGAGAATTATCGCCCGTCGAAGGTCGTCGAGGCCGAAGCTGACCGGATTCGGGCAAGGATCGCCGAACGCGAGAAGCGCAGCGAGGGAAAGAAGGCTGGCAAAAAGCCGCCGCAGACCAAAGACGAATTGAGCAAGCTGAAAGCCCTCTCCGAACGATTCCTGAGTCAATCCCACGCCGAGAACGCGCGTGATCCAGACCTGCGCCGCGCGCAAAGTCTGGTTGCCCAGACGATTTCGATCGCCCGCGCGAAATACCCTGACGATCCGGTGAAGGCGTCAAAAGAGGTAGAGTCCAGGCGCCAGGAGGTCGCCATCCGTATCGCCAATGGTGACAAGATCGCCGTTGTTCAAGTGCGCAACCAGCAAGCCCAGAGAGTGCGCGACATCACGCAGGAACAGGCGGTGCAGCGCGATGCACGATCACGGTAAACTGCCTTTTCCAATGAAGAGCCAATTCGCTGAGTAGGTATTGGGTTATCGTTCTTGTGCGAAGCGAGTTGAAATGGGAAGAAGCAGGATGTCAGCGCTTATCGAGGATATCCGTGCTTGCGTGGTTTGCGCGCCGCATTTGGACGCGGGGCCGCGACCGATTGTCCAGTTCAGCGAGACCTCGCGGATCGTCATCATCGGGCAAGCACCGGGAACTCGCGTTCATCAAAGTGGCATTCCGTGGGACGATGCAAGCGGCGAACGGCTACGTGAGTGGACCGGATTGACCTCGGACATTTTCTACGATCCTGCGCGGGTCGCTCTTGTGCCTATGAGTTTTTGTTATCCAGGCACGGGGACAAGCGGCGATCTCCCGCCCCGGCCTGAATGCGCACCTTTATGGCATGATCGGGTGATAGCGACGTTGCCGCCTAAGCGGCTGACGCTGTTGGTAGGAAGCTATGCGCAGCACCGCTATCTTCCATTGGCCAAGAAGCAACCTTTGACCGACAATGTGCGCGACTACGCCGCATTTGGTCCATCGCTCTTCCCGCTCCCTCATCCTTCCTGGCGGAGCACGGGGTGGATGGGAAAGAATCCCTGGTTTGAGGTTGAAGTGCTGCCAGTGCTTCGGCAGCAAGTCAAAAGGTCTCTCGGCTGAAGAGGACGTTGAGGCGATATCTTAACGCGTCAACCAAACTTCAACTTCATGGTCGACATAGGACCATTCCTCGGTGGCGCGTAGCCGGACCAGCAATTCCCTGAACCGGTCCGCCTCGCTGTCCGCAAACTCAAACCATGTCAGAAAATCAAATGGCTCGCCCAGATCGCGGCAGTGGTGCAGCTGGCGGGCGATCGCGGGCAGATAGTCAAGCCCGATGGGCGTATGATCGGATCGTGTGTAAATCTCTCGGCGCTCGTCCTGCGCCATTGACCACCAGGCCGGGTTCTTCCGGATCGGAATCAGGACCGCATGGTGAGTCACGGCCCGCCCAAGCCCGGCCTGTCGCTCCTGCAAAGCCTTACGTTCAAGCGCGGTGGTGTACCGCAGGTTGCTAACAAAGGCGCTGAGCGTCCAGACAGGATCATGTTGCGGCCCGCCGTCACCAATGTGCAGATAGCGCGCAGCCGGAAGCTCTGGCCCGGTGATTGCCGAGATGGTCTGAATGCGCCATTGCCCGCTGTCATCATTTGCGCGAAAGGGAACGCGCTCACCAGTTGCCGCGCCTTCAGGTCGTATCGGTCTATCAACCACAGTGCTCATTCCGCGCTTTCCCAGTGCTCGTTCAGCCTAGTCTTCGCTTGAACCGCCCAGGAAGTTACGGCTGCCAACATTGACGAAGGACAGGCCCGCGCATTGTTAGCCATCTGGCGCTTCATCGCATGGCTGCAATGCTCCAAAAAAACCATCGATGCGGCAAACCTTGGTCAGCGTTTCATCCAGCGCCACCGCGTCAAACCCTTCAAAGCGCGTGCCATCCGGCCAGATGATTTCCCAGGAATAGCGGGCGCGATCATGATGCATGTCGATGGCGCTGGTGCGATTGAGCTGAACCTCCCCAACCCGTTCCTGAAAGGCCATCATCATCTCGATAAAGGCGTCGCACCCGGTGATCGCATATTGCGGATCGGTGAATGTAACGTCCGGTGTAACCGACTTTGCTACGAGTTCGCGCAGTTTGGCGTGGTCACGCTCATTCCATGCAGCAAGCAAATTGGCAAAACATTCAGGGGCGGGTGACATTTTGGTTCCTTCCATATAAACCGACTCCCGGTATGTTTATGAAGTGGTGGGGATTTTGGCAAGGCAGGTCGAACGACGCGAGCGGACACGCGGACTGCTGATCGAAGCGGCCGCCAGCTGCTTCGAAACGAAGGGCTACGCAGAGACGTCGCTTGAGGCCGTGCTGCTGGAGGCCGGGGTCAGCAAGGGTGCGCTCTATCATCATTTTGCCAGCAAGACCGACCTGCTTGAGGCTGTATTTGCAGAAGTCTCGCAACAGGTCCTATCAGAGGCCGCGAAAGCGTCGGGGGCAGCTGAAACTGCGCGCGAAGCGATCTCGTGCGCGCTCAAAGGCTGGCTGCGTGCCGTCCTCAAACCGCGTCCTTGCCGCATACTGCTGGAAATCGGCCCCGGTGTCCTCGGTTTCGCAAAGGCGCGCCAGATAGAGCTCTCACAAAGCGAAGCGGCAATACATGCGCTGATCAGGCACGCTATTGCCAATGGCGAAGCGGACTGCCCCGATCAAGATCTTGCCGTGCGCCTGCTCAACGCCGCTGTTACCGAAATGGCCCTCACGGCGCTGGACAAGGGATTCGACGATATAGCGATCGCTAGGTTCGACTACGCGATCGACATCCTCATCGAGGCATTGCTGCCACGACGCGCATAATCAGTTGCAGGTCAATGAGCCCGCGACTGTTAACGCCAACAGCCACAACACCCCGAAAGAGGGGCGAAGGATGAAAGGCCACATATTCTATCGGCTCCTTTGTTCGCCCGGTGACCGAAGTTCGGGTGGCTGAACGTCCATGGCCGACAGCTGGCGCTTTGCAAGCTGTGCATGGTGCGCCGCGAACACTTCGGGCGTGGCATTCATGCCCCGGTGTTTGTCGAGGAAAGCGCGAACATCGTCGGCGAGCTCCAGGTCGTCCGCTTGCCCGGTAGCTTCAAGCGAAACGGCGGTTTGCTCATACGCACGGCGTATCTCGCGCCAGCGCAACGTTCCCACCGCGATGAACGGTGGTAACTGCTCCTGACCGCGCGCGACGGCGATGGCCTGTTCGTTGGTGCGGCGGTCGGATTGGGTAATCTGGCGGCTCCCTTCGGTTCGCAGCCGCGCCCGCAACTTGACCAGAGCCATGCTCGATCCGGCAATCCCTTGTCCGCGCGCCCGTCTAGGCGTTGCTTCGGCAGCCACCCCCCGCGCGCGCAGCTCACGGGCAAAGCGCTCACGGAAGCGATTGAGCTGAACCGGTCGGGGATTGAACCGTGTGCGATCCAGCCCCTCGGCCTGCACCGTCAGATGAACATGCGGGCGCGGCGTATCGGTATGGAGGGCCAGGACATAATCGTGATTATCGCTCAGTTCAGCATGGGCCAGCGCACGGACAGCATTCAGCACCTTATCGGTGTCTGTTCCTTCGGGCATCGAGAAGATCAGCGACACCGACGACACCGTAGGCCGCGACCGCCATTTGAGCGTATCGCTCCACTCCGCCGCGCGCTCGGCAACGTCTTCCTTGGTTGTCAGGATTTCGCCGTCGCGGGTTTCGATGTCCACTTCGCCCTTGCGCCCGATATACTCAAGATGGGCTTTGACATGGTTGCCGCCCCGTTGCCGACCTGTGACCTTTACCACAACCTCGGGTGCCTTGCGAACAATCCGCGCCAGCTTGGCCCGGGCGGTCAGGCCAGTGGCAAAGCCATAACTGGCATAGAGCGGGACGCGCGGCGTGCTGGTGGGATCATGGATATAGCGCACCCGAAACGCCGGACGGGTTGCTTCCCACAAGGCGGATTCCAGGCCCATCAATCCGCTACCGTCCAGTAGCTCGCATCGCCGCGCATGGCATCGCCAACGGCTGTTACCTGCTCGGAGATTTCCATCCGCATGTCTGCGATCCGTCGCAGCTCGGGTTCGATCTGCTCGTCGCCGGTTTCGAGCATCAAGGCATTGGCGGCCTTCATCGCTTGATTGAGATTGCGGCCGATACGGAGCAACTGCATTCTGATCGGCGCGAGTTCGGCGAGGAGTCCGTCATCGACCCGTGATTTCAAAGCGAGGTGGCGGCGCACCAAGGCCTTGATCCAACCGGCGCGATCGGTCGAACGCTGTGCCGCCCGAACCTCAATCACGGCGATCTCGACATCGGTAAATCGTAGCGAAACACGATTGCGCGCGACTCCATCGGGACGGTCAATGAAGGGACGATCTGCGATCTCCCGCACCGTCTGCTCGATCATCTGCCGCAGAACTGCGCTTCGTCCACCACGTCCGACCGCAAAGCCGTCGAATGCCGCGAGCGCATCGGCATCAAGCCGAATGGTAAGCGTCGCGCTGTTCGCTGATAGATTTGTCGCCATCCAACATGCTCGGTGAAACGTAGTGAAACACGGGCAATGTAAGACAACACGCGCCGCTAGGCATATCCTGCATTAAAGACAAATCAGACAAACCCCCTAAGACAAGCGCACCCAAAGGGTGTTTCTACTTATGACAATAAGGAGCATTGGGTGCGCTTGGGGGTTTGAAGTTTCAGGTGAGATGTGAAGCGCCGCTTCCCATGCGGGCTGAAGATCGCCGGACGATTTCATGCTGACGGCTGGCGGTCGCGCTCCCCCATTCGGCGATCTCGCCTAGTGTGCGACCGCAGCCGGAGCAGACGCTGGCGCTGCGATCCAGCGTGCAAATAGCATTGCAGGGGGATGGCGGGCGCGGGATCATTTGTTGCTCAAAGAATCGACCGCCACACGGGACGCTGCTGACGCCTCAAGGTAGAGCAGTGGATACCGCTCAATCCAGCGTTTGGACGACACACGATCAACAAAGATCGGATGCTTGGTTGTTTGAAACGCTGGCGTTGGTCGCAGCCGTAATGTGAAAAGATCGTTCAAACCGAAGGGCGCGTTGACCTCGATCAAGCCAGAAGGGACCAGTCGGACTGCGACCGCTGTTGCCGTCTCTGGCCAGTGCCGCACCGCATCTGCAACTGACGTATAAGGCATATCACCATTGCGAAGATGCATCCGGGTTTGGTTCTTCACCGACCACCGCAATTCAGGCATTGCTGCTCGAAGCTCTTGCTCAACGCGCAGGTCAACTTCTGCCAGTGTCGGCACGCTAGGAAACCAGATAACATCCACGTCTCCGCTTGGGGCTGACTCTGCATAACCGTGAAGGTGATCCCAAACTGGATTGCGAATAAAACCTGCGCCAATCCAACAATCAGGAAGGCCGCACTCAGCTACAACCTGCAAGGCCCGTTGCCGGAGAGGGTCGGTCAGAAGAAGCGTTTGGAGAAATGCAGTGTGATCCATCAGAATCGCTATAAGCCCTCCGTTCGACGGCGGCACCTGTTTCCTAGCTTGCAAGCTGCCGTTCCAGAATCGTGAGTAACACCACAAAGCCCCGCCCGGCAGAACCC
>DLOZ01000003.1:0-13647 GCA_002479765.1 Sphingomonadales bacterium UBA7471
GCATTTGAATTGATGCATGCGGGAAAAAGCATCCGCAGCGTCGTGGTGTTCTAAAATAGGGAGAAGTAATAATGTATAGTCATATAATGGTGGGCAGCAATGATATTGCCCGTTCGAAAAAATTCTACGACGCAACCTTCGTTGCCATGGGCGGAAAGCCCGGTATGCAGGACCCCAAGGGTCGTTTGATTTACATGCACAATGGTTCGCTGTTTCTTGTCACGCCACCCATTGACGGCAATCCGGCCACGCACGGCAATGGCAGCACCATCGGTTTTGCGATGACCCCTGAGTTGGCAGATGCCTGGCATAAGGCGGGCGTCGAAAATGGCGGCGAAGCGATTGAAGATGCACCGGGTATCCGCGAGGGCAATGGCATGAAAATGTATCTTGCCTATCTGCGTGATCCGGATGGTAACAAGCTGTGCGCTTTGCACCGTGTTACTGACTGATAGTGTTGCCATCATGAACGATGCCGAAGCGCAGTTGTATAAAGATTTGGCCGCGCTCGGCATTGCTTATGAGAAGCACGAACATGCGCCGGTATTCACGGTTGCGGAGAGCGAAGCGCATAATCGCGACATTGCAGGGGCGCATACCAAAAATCTGTTTTTGAAAGACAAAAACGGCGCATATTTTCTGGTCACCGTCCCTGCTGAAGCCCGCGTTGATTTAAAGGTGTTGCCATCCGCCATCGGTTGTGGCCGGATCAGCTTTGGTAAAGCCGAAGATATGGAGCGGCTGCTTGGCATAACACCGGGATCGGTCACTGCTTTGGCGGCAATCAATGATAAAGATTGTGCTGTCCAATTCGTGCTGGATGCCGCGTTAGCGCAAGCTGACATCATCAATTGTCACCCGCTGCGAAACAGTGCGACTTTAAGCATTGCGACCAGCGATCTTGTTCGCGCGCAAACTTACTGGCAGCACCCACCCCAGATTATTTCCATCCCGACATTGGAGCCCGCATGACTTTCGAAACCGTCTCTCAAAACACTGCCTTTGGCGGCGTGCAGGGTGTTTATAAGCACCATTCATCAGCCACTGGCACCGACATGACTTTTTCCGTCTATGTCCCGCCGCATGAAGAAGGCCAGATTTTGCCAGTGGTGTGGTTTTTGTCGGGCCTAACCTGCACCCATGCAAATGTGACCGAGAAAGGCGAATTCCGCCGCGCCTGTGCAGAGCTGGGTTTGATTTTCGTGGCGCCCGACACCAGCCCGCGTGGCGAAGGCGTGCCCGATGATGCCGATGCCGCATATGATTTTGGTTTGGGTGCCGGATTTTACGTCAACGCCACCGCGTCACCCTTTGACACGCATTACCGGATGCAAGATTATATCGAGCGTGAATTGCCCGACATCATCGCCGCGCATTTCCCTGCGGATATGCAGCGGCAAGCCATTATGGGGCATTCCATGGGCGGGCATGGCGCACTGACGATCAGTCTGCGTAACCCCGGCAAGTATAAGTCGACGTCAGCATTTTCGCCGATCGTTTCGCCGTTAAATTGTCCTTGGGGTGAAAAGGCCTTGGGTGGCTATCTTGGCGATGACCGTGCGCAATGGCGCGCCTATGACAGCGTTGCGTTGTTGGCAGATGGCGCACGCTTGCCTGATCTGTTGGTTGACCAAGGCCTGGCTGACAATTTCCTCGAGTCACAACTCAAGACCCATCTGCTCGTCGAACAATGCGCCGCGGTTGGGCAGCGTGCCGAAATTCGCATGCAGCCTGGATATGATCACAGCTATTATTTCATCTCGACCTTTATGGCCGAACATCTCGCTTGGCATGCGGAACGGCTAAACGGCTAACGCCTTGGGCATTGTCGATTCTGTTGTGCATATGAGGATCCCGACAGATCGCCCTTATGTGCTGCTCGACGATGCCCGTATGCACGGTGCGTCGCCGGCACGGCTATATGCCGACCCGGTTGAAATATGGACCGCCAACAGCTTCGATGAAGTCGATGCTGTGTTAAATGCCGTGCGTGATGCGCAGCGGGGCGGGCTGCATGCCGCAGGTTTTTTGGGCTATGAATGTGGGCAGCATTTCCTGCCCAATCTTGGGCAAGAACGCAGCGGACCACTGGCGTGGTTCGGCTTGTTTCGCGGCTACAGCACAATTTCGGCTGACGTCGTGCCGTCATATCTACCCGATCCGGCGGGTGCATATTTGTCGGAATTGCGTCCCGCGATTTCGCGCGCAGAATATGGCGATGCCTTTGCGGCGGTTCAGGATTTTATCCACGCCGGGGACATTTATCAGGCCAATCTGACCTTTCCGCTGTCGGCGGATTATGCGGGCGATCCGCTGGCTTTATATGCGGCGCTACGCAGCCGCGCGAAGGCGGGCTATGGCGGTGTCATCTACACGGGGGATGCGCATTATCTGTCCTTTTCACCCGAGCTTTTTTTCGCGCTTAAGGACCAGCGCGTGACGACAAAACCGATGAAGGGCACGGTACAAAGGCAAGCCGACCCACAACGGGATAGCGATGCTGCGGAGCGCTTGCGCACCGACCCGAAACAACGGGCGGAAAATTTGATGATTGTCGATCTCCTCCGCAATGATCTGTCCCGTGTGTGCGCCGCGGGCAGTGTCGCCGTGCCGGAATTGTTTCATGTCGAAAGCTATCCCACGGTTCATCAGATGACCTCGACCGTTACCGGTGTGCTGAATGAGGGTGTGGATGCGGTTGACGTCATAACGGCGTTATTTCCATGCGGGTCGATTACCGGCGCGCCGAAAATCCGCGCAATGCAGGTCGTCGAAGACGTGGAGATCGCGCCACGCGGAATATATTGCGGCTCGATCGGGCGCATTGATGCCAATGGTGATGCCGCCTTCAACGTTGCCATTCGCACTTTTACCCTGTGCGATTCCACAAAGACGCTTTCACTTGGGCTAGGATCAGGGGTTGTTGCCGATTCCAATGAAGCAGATGAATGGGCAGAATGTTTGGCCAAGGGGGATTTTGCCAAGGTGGACGATGCCGGATTTGACCTGATCGAAACCATGCGTTTTGAACCGATGGCTGGTATCCTTCGGCTGGAGTTGCATCTGGAGCGCATGAAGACGAGCGCAATGTTGTTCGGATTTGAATTTGACCGGCACGCATTGCGCAACCGGCTGCACGCCAGCATTTTCCATCTCGATCAGCTTTCGAAAATCCGGCTGATGGTTTCCCGGCATGGTGCCGTCGCGATTGAGATCAGCCCGCTGCAGGATGTGACCGACTGGCGCGTTGCCGTTGTTCCACTGCCTGTCGCCGCCGAAGATTTCCGGCTTCGGCACAAGATAAGTGATCGGGCTTTTTACGACAACGCCCGAAAAGCGCGCACCGATTGTGACGAAGTTATCTTCGCAGGTGCCGATGGCCGTTTAACTGAAGGCAGCATCACGGCCTTGTTTGTTGAACGGGATGGCGTTCTGCTGACGCCGCGGCTTGAGACCGGGTTACTGCCATCCGTGCTTCGCCGCGCGCTGATCGACGCTGGTGAAGCCCAAGAGGCGGATTTGACAACCGACGATTTGGCGGGTGGTTTTTTTGTCGGAAACAGCGCGCGTGGATTAATAAGAGCGCATAGGGTTGCGTAACTTTTAGCGAGGCTTTAGGGGCAAGCGCGCAACTTCTGTTCAATTTTTGCCCGAAAGTTTTGATGATGATTGACCGTCTGTCGGCCGCGCTCGGCCGGATTGCCCCTTCAGCGACGCTGGCCATGTCCGGACGTGTGATTGATCTTAAATCGCAGGGCATCGATGTCATTGGACTGTCGGCCGGTGAACCCGATTTCGACACGCCAGAATTCGTCAAAGACGCCGCCATTCAGGCCATTCGTGACGGCATGACGAAATATACTGCCGTGGACGGTATCGCGCCGCTCAAGCAGGCGATCATTGCAAAATTCAAGCGCGACAATGGCATTGAATATACGCCAAAGCAGATCACGGTAAACTCCGGTGGCAAGCACACATTGTTTAACGCCCTGGTCGCAACGATTGATCAGGGCGATGAAGTCATCATCCCCGCACCTTATTGGGTGAGCTATCCTGATATCGTGCAATTTGCCGGCGGAACGCCCGTGATCGTGATGGCGACTGCGGCGCAAAATTATAAAATCACGCCCGAACAACTGGAAGCCGCGATTACGCCGAAGACGCGCTGGTTGATCCTGAATTCGCCGTCCAACCCGACCGGCGCAGCTTATGATGCGGCTGAGTTGAAAGAATTGGGTGCAGTGCTGCTGCGCCACCCGCACGTCTTGCTGCTGTCCGACGATATGTACGAACATATTTGGTATGCGCAGTCGCCCTTTGCGACGATGCTTCAGGTGTGCCCCGAACTCTATGATCGCACCCTCACCATGAACGGCGCGTCTAAGGCCTATGCCATGACCGGTTGGCGCATCGGCTATGCTGGTGGCCCGGCATGGTTGATTAAGGCGATGGCCGATTTGCAGTCGCAATCGACGAGCAATCCCTGCTCCATTTCACAATATGCCGTGCTTGCCGCGCTGAACGGCCCGCAGGATTTCTTGCGGGAACGCAATGTCGCTTTCCGCGAGCGCCGCGACCTTGTCGTTGCGATGCTGAACGACGCACCGGGGCTTAGCTGCCCAACGCCAGAGGGCGCATTTTATGTCTATCCCGACGCAACTGGTGTGATGGGCAAGACGACGCCCAAGGGCAAGAAGATTGAAACCGACGCGGACCTCATCGATTATTTCCTCGATGATTATCGCGTGGCCGCGGTGCATGGCGGGGCCTTCGGTCTGTCGCCAGGCTTCCGGATTTCTTATGCAACATCGTCGGATATCCTCAAGGAAGCGTGCACGCGTATCCAAGCAGCGTGCGCCGCACTCACATGATCGCAACAACTGCATCACGCTGAACGGCGTTCATGCACGTTTAATGTGTTTTCTGGTGAAAGCTTTTTAAGCCGACGCACATGGCTGTTTCGGCGGCAATCTGGGCACTATGTCAGAGATAAAATATGGACCGTCTTTATAACTTCGTGCGATCGGATCTATTCCTCAGTCTTGCTGGCGGATTTGCGCTAGGTGTGGCTGGACTGGCCATCATCAAACCGGCCAGCGCGAATGATTAAAACGCAGAAGCCACGCGGTCTGTGTCCGTTGGAGGTCCATCATATGAAGCGGCTGCCCCGAACCCCTAAATGCGTTATCCGCGCGGTACATGTCGCGCTGCTGTTTGGCTTGGTAACAGGATGCGGTTCCGATTTTGGGTCCGCCGTTGGCACTGCGCATGCCGAAGAGGGCATTCGGATCGCCGCGCCTTTTGCGAAAATTGTTGAACCAAAGGGCATACAGACGGCTGTTTTTGCCGGTGGTTGCTTCTGGGGTATGGAGGCCGTGTTTGAGCGCGTGAAGGGCGTGACGCGCGTGGAGTCTGGTTATTCCGGCGGGACGCGATCAACCGCTGACTATGACCTCGTCAGTTCCGGGACCACGCGGCATGCTGAATCTGTTCGCATCCAATATAACCCTGCCGAGGTGAGCTATGGCGAACTGCTCCACATATTCTTTTCCGTGGCGCATGATCCGACCCAGTTGAACCGTCAGGGTCCGGACCGCGGCAAGCAATATCGATCCGCAATATTTCCCGCGAACGCAGCGCAGCAAAAGGTGGCACGTGCTTATGTGGCGCAACTGGGCAAGGCGGGATATTGGAAGAAACCCATTGTCACGACGCTGGAGCCTTTCAGCTTTTTTCCTGCCGAAAGCTATCATCAGGACTTCATGGCGAAGAACCCAAGGCACCCCTATATCGTGCAATGGGACAAACCGAAAATTGCGAATTTGACGAGGCTTTTCCCCAGCCGCGTTCGGTAACTAACCCCGATAGGCAGGGATCGCCCAGCCTTTCCAAATCGCCATCGCCCGCAAGGCAAAACCGGCAGTCGCGCTGAAAATCGCGGCGGGCAGAACGGGTATGCCGACAAATAACAATAGGCCAAATAGCCCGGATGCCAATGCCGCAGCGGTCACATAGATTTCGGGTTTCAGCAGGATTGATGGCTCACCCGCCAGCACATCGCGAATGATGCCGCCGACGCAGGCGGTGATGACGCCCATCATCATGGCCGGTAGCAATGGAACGCCAAGCGTAAGTGATTTCCAAGTGCCGAACACCGCATAAATAGCAATGCCAACCGCATCAAACCAGTCGAGCGCACGCGGCTTCCAAAGATGCTGCGGCGTCACCCACACCAGCCCGGCGGTCACAAGGCAGGTTGCTGCAAAACGCCAATCCTGCACCCAGAACACGGGCGCACCAATGAGCAGGTCGCGAACCGTGCCGCCACCCGCGCCGGTAACCAGCGCAAAGAAGGAGAACGTCACCAGCGTTTGTTTGCGTTGCGCCGCGGCGAGAGCGCCCGATGCCGCGAATACAGCGATCCCAAATAGGTCCAGCCATGAAATCATCGCCGGGGCTATTTGGGCCGCTTGGGTAATCATCACATGTGGATCGGTTTGCCGGTCACGGCCATGGCCGCTTCCTTCAAGGCTTCGGCATGGGTCGGGTGGGCATGGCAGGTATATGCGATGTCTTCCGAAGTCGCACCGAACTCCATGGCGACGGCTGCTTCAGCGATCATGCTTCCGGCGATGGATGCGATGATATGCACGCCAAGCACGCGGTCAGTTTTTGCATCGGCAATGACTTTGACGAAACCGTCCGTGGTGCGATTTGTTTTCGCACGGCTGTTGGCCATCATCGGGAATTTGCCGACCTTGATCTCGCTACCCGAAGCCGAAGCATGTTCTTTCGCTTCTTCCTCGGTCAGGCCAACACTGGCGATTTCGGGGTAGGTGTAGACCACGCCCGGGATGACGTCATGGTTGACGATACCCGTCAGGCCCGCAACAAATTCAGCCGCGGCAATGCCTTCGTCTTCCGCCTTATGCGCCAGCATGGGGCCGGGGCAAACGTCGCCAATCGCGTAGATTCCGGGAACACTGGTCTGGAAATCATGGCCAATTTCAATCTGCCCGCGCGCATTGACCGCAAGACCCGCTTTTTCCAGCCCGAGGCCATCGGTGTTTGGACGGCGGCCAATCGCCACAAGTACGCAATCGGCTTCAATCGTCTCGCTGGCTCCGCCGGCTGATGGTTCAACCGTCAGCGTGGCCATGCCGCCCTTTACCGTTGCGCCGGTAACCTTGGTACCCATGCGCAGGTTGAAGCCCTGTTTTTTGAAGATCTTGGCCGCTTCCTTGCGGACTTCGCCGTCCATGCCGGGCAGGATCTGGTCAAGATATTCGACCACAGTCACTTGCGCGCCAAGACGCAACCATACGCTGCCAAGTTCAAGCCCGATAACACCGCCGCCGATGACGACCATGTGTTTGGGCACCTTTGGCAAGGCCAGCGCGCCGGTGGAATCGACGATAACCTTTTGGTCTATTTCGACGCCGGGCAATGGCGTTACCGATGATCCTGTCGCGACCATGATGTTTTTCGCGGTGTAATTTTTGCCGGATACATCAATGCTGTTGGCGGACGTGAACGCGGCGCGGCCCTTGAGCCAATCAACCTTGTTCTTTTTAAACAGAAACTCGATGCCGCCGGTCAATTCGGACACAGCCTTCGTTTTTTCTGCGTGCATTTGGTCGAGGTTGAGCGAGACGCCCTTAAAATCGATACCGAATTTCGCCAGCGAACCCGATTGTGCCTCATGGTACATTTCGGATGCATGCAGCAAAGCTTTTGACGGAATGCAGCCGACGTTGAGGCACGTGCCACCCAATGTCTCGCGGCTTTCGACGCAGGCTGTTTTCAGGCCGAGTTGTGCGGCGCGGATGGCGGCAACATAACCGCCCGGACCTGCACCGATAACGATCAGGTCATAATCATGGTCTGCCATTGCTCAGCTCCTTAAAGGTCGATCAACAATCGGGTCGGGTCTTCAATCGCCTCTTTGACGATTTTCAGGAAAGTCACTGCCTCACGGCCGTCGATGAGCCGGTGGTCATAGCTTAGCGCCAAATACATCATTGGGCGAACGACAACCTGTCCGTCGCGGACAACGGGGCGGTCTTCGATACGGTGAAGACCAAGCACAGCAGACTGTGGCGGGTTGATAATCGGGGTCGACATCAGGCTGCCGAACACACCGCCGTTGGAAATGGTGAAGGTTCCGCCCGACATATCGTCCATGGTGAGCGCACCGGCCTTGGCCTTTGCACCAAAATCACCAATGGCCTTTTCAATCTGGGCAAAGCTCATGGCGTCGGCGTTGCGCACGACGGGTACGACGAGGCCATTTGGCGCGCTAACCGCGACCGAGACGTCGAGATAATTGTGATAGACGATTTCGTCGCCATCGATCTGCGCATTAACGGCAGGAACATCACGCGCTGCCAACGCAACCGCCTTGGTAAAGAAGCCCATGAAGCCGAGGCGCACGCCATGCTTCTTTTCAAACAGGTCTTTGTACGTCGCGCGCGCTTCAATCACGGCGGACATATCGACATCGTTAAAGGTCGTCAGCAGCGCCGCTGTGTCTTGTGCGGACTTCAAACGCTTTGCAATTGTCTGGCGCAGACGCGTCATCTTCACGCGCTCTTCCTGACGCGCACCTGTTGGCGCAGACGCAGCTGGCGTTGCCGTTGATGCTGAAGTGGCTGCAGGTGCAGGCGCACCCTTTGCCGCCGCAATAACATCTTCCTTGGTCAGGCGGCCGTCCTTGCCGGTGCCTTTGATCTTGCTTGGGTCAATGCCGAGCTCAAGCACCAAGCGGCGGACCGCAGGTGACAAGGGCAGATCGCTGTTTTCTGAAGCCGCGACCGGTGCAGGCGCCGCGGTGCTCGTAACGGCGGGGGTCACAGCGGCCGCGGCTGTGGCAGGTGCTGCTGCGGCTCCGGTGCCCGCATCGATCGAACCGATGACCGCGCCGACATTAACGGTCGCGCCTTCCTCAACAGCATAGGCACCCATGATACCGGCGACAGGTGACGGCACTTCGACCGCGACCTTGTCGGTTTCAAGGCTGGCGATCGGTTCATCGACCGCAACCGGCTCACCGGGTTTTTTCAGCCATTGTCCAAGGGTCGCTTCAGTGATGGACTCGCCCAATACGGGGACTTTAACTTCAGTGCTCATAATTCAATCCTCAGGAGGATGGAGGGGTAGCCGGCTTGGCTCCCCCGGTACGTTGACGGCGGATTTCTTCGCGGACATTGTGGCCCAATGCGTCTGCAACCAATGCGGCCTGTTCGGCTTGGTGGCGCTTGGCAAGACCCGTGGCTGTCGCGGCGGCGGCTTTGCGTCCGGCATAACGTGCGCGTGCTGGGCCGACATTGGCTTCTGCGAGGCATTCTTCCAAATAGGGGGCGACGAAGCTCCAGCTGCCCGCATTGCGCGGCTCTTCCTGGGCCCAAACGACCTCTTCCAAATTGGTCATACGCTTCAACCGGACAATCAATGGTTCGGCGGGGAAGGGATATAGCTGCTCGATGCGGACAATCGCGGTGTTTGTGTCACCGGATGCATCGCGCGCTTCCATCAGGTCATAGGCAACCTTGCCCGAACATAGGACCAGTCGTTTGACATCCTTGTCCGCAGGCGCGTTGATATCCGACAGGATCCGCATGAAATGGCTTTCGCCTTGGAAATCCTCTGCCTTGGAAACCGCAAGCTTGTGCCGCAACAATGATTTTGGCGTCATGACGATAAGCGGCTTGCGGAACGGCCGTGCCATCTGCCTGCGCAGCAAATGGAAATAATTTGCAGGCGTGGTGCAATTTGCGACCTGAATATTATCTTCGGCGCACAATTGCAGGAAGCGTTCAAGGCGCGCGGAGCTGTGTTCCGGACCTTGTCCTTCATAGCCATGCGGCAACAGCATCACGAGACCATTGGCGCGCAACCATTTCGCTTCACCGGAGGCAATAAACTGGTCGATCATGGTTTGCGCACCATTCACGAAATCACCAAATTGCGCTTCCCAAAGCACCAGTGTCTTCGGCTCGGCACCCGCATAGCCATATTCAAAACCCAGCACGCCGAATTCCGACAAGGGACTGTCGAGAATTTCAAAACGGCCATGCGGCAATGTTGCCAGCGGGATATATTTTTCCTCCGTCGTCTGGTCGACCCAGACACCGTGGCGTTGGCTGAACGTACCGCGCCCCGAATCTTGGCCCGATAAGCGCACGCCATAGCCTTCGGAAAGCAATGATCCGAAAGCGAGCGCTTCGCCTGTTGCCCAGTCAAAGTTCTCACCCGTGCTGAACATCGCTTTTTTGGCATCAAGCACACGATTGAGCGTCGGGTGAATATTGTGGCCTTGAGGAACAGTGGTTAGTGTGCGGCCCAGGCTATCGAATAGCTTTTTGGACACGCTGGTTTGCACATTCCGGCGCGCGGTTTCTGGATCGGCTGGCTTGGACAGGCCAGACCAGCGCCCACCAAACCAGTCAGCGGCGTTGGCTTTATAATCGGCTGCGCTGGCAAATTCCTGCTCAAGCGTTTGCACATAGCGCATCGCGTGCTCGTCCGCCCAGTTCGCATCGATAACACCCTCGGCCTCAAGCCGTTTGGCGTATAAGCTGCTGACGGCGGGGTGGCCCTTGATGACTTTGTACATCAATGGCTGCGTGAAACCGGGCTCGTCGCCTTCATTGTGGCCAAAGCGACGATAGCACCACATGTCGATGACGATGTCGCGGTGGAATGTCTGACGGAATTCAATCGCAATTTTACACGCGAAGGTCACCGCTTCGGGATCATCACCATTGACGTGGAATATTGGCGCCTGAACGCCCTTGGCTACGTCGGATGGATAAGGCGAAGACCGCGCATATTGCGGGCTGGTGGTGAAACCGACCTGGTTGTTCACGATAAAGTGCAGGCAGCCGCCAGTATTATACCCACGAATGCCGGAAAAGCCGAGGCATTCCCAAACGATGCCCTGACCAGCAAAGGCCGCGTCGCCATGCAACAGCACGGGCAGCACTTGTTCATGCTTGCCAAGGTCATCGCGTGCGGTTTGGTTCGCGCGTACCTTGCCGAGCACCACTGGGTTCACCGCTTCAAGGTGCGAGGGGTTTGGCACAAGGCTCATATGCACCTTGATGCCGTCAAATTCGCGGTCGGTGCTGGTGCCGAGGTGATATTTCACATCGCCCGAACCGCCAACATCATCGGGGTTCGCGCTTCCGCCTGAAAATTCGTGGAAGATGATGCGGTATGGCTTTGCCATCACATTGGCCAAAACATTGAGACGACCGCGGTGCGGCATGCCGTAAACGATTTCGCGCACGCCGAGCTGGCCGCCATATTTGATGACGGCTTCGAGAGCAGGAATCATCGATTCGCCACCATCAAGGCCGAACCGCTTCGTGCCTACATATTTGCGGCCAAGGAATTTTTCATATTGCTCCGCCTCGATCACTTTGCCGAGAATGGCCTTTTTGCCTTCGGGCGTAAATTGGATGGCGGCATCTTTGCCCTCCATCCGCTCTTGCAGGAACCGGCGCTCTTCGACGTCGGAAATGTGCATATATTCAAGGCCAACTGGCCCGCAATAATTGGCGCGCAGCGTATCGACGAGTTCACGAACCGTGGTCCATTCGAGGCCAAGCGTGCCGCCGACATAGACCCGCTTGTCGAGGTCTGCGCCAGAAAAGCCATGATATTCGGGGGTAAGGTCAGCGGGAATATCCTGCTTGGAAAGCCCAAGCGGATCTAGATTCGCCGCCAGATGTCCGCGCACACGATAGGTGCGGACCAACATCATTGCGCGAATAGAATCGCTCGCTGCGGCAACGGCGTCGGCTTCTGCCATGGGCTTGCCAGCAGCCTTCGCCGCGGCCTTAACCGCGACCGCCATCTGCGTCGGATCAAGCGAAGCCGTCAGGTCATCGGTGATGGACAAAGGCCAATTCGAACGTGCCCAGCTTGGACCTTGCTCAGTTTCAAAATCTTGGTTTTCAAGACCCATATTACTTCTCCAAATCCTCCCCATATGTGGGGAGGGGAACCATCCGCTGGATGGTGGAGGGGAGTTGCCGCTCTAACCCAGCGTCAGACGGAAGGCCCCTCCGTCACCCGGTACTTACGCACCAGTTGCTACCTCCCCGCGAACGGGGAGGATCAAAATCAACCCTTCAGCACTTCGACCAATGTCTTGCCGAGCAATGATGGTGACGGCGATACGCGGATGCCGGCTGCTTCCATTGCTGCGATCTTGCTCTCTGCGTCGCCCTTGCCGCCCGATACGATGGCGCCAGCATGGCCCATGCGGCGTCCGGGAGGTGCGGTGCGTCCGGCGATGAAGCCAGCCATTGGCTTTTTGCGGCCCTTCTTGGCTTCGTCGATCAGGAACTGTGCAGCTTCTTCTTCTGCGCTGCCGCCGATTTCACCGATCATGATGATCGACTTGGTCGCATCATCGGCAAGGAACAGCTCAAGGCAATCGATGAAGTTGGTGCCGTTGACGGGGTCACCGCCAATGCCAACTGCAGTGGTCTGGCCAAGGCCTTCTGCGGTGGTCTGGAATACGGCTTCATAAGTGAGCGTGCCTGACCGTGAGACGACGCCGACCGAGCCCGCGGAGAAAATGCTGCCGGGCATGATGCCGATTTTACATTCATTGGGTGTCAGAACGCCAGGGCAGTTCGGGCCAATCAAGCGCGATTTCGAGCCCGACAATGCGCGCTTCACCTTGACCATGTCGAGCACAGGAATGCCTTCGGTGATGCAGACGATCAACGGGATTTCCGCGTCAATGGCTTCAAGGATTGAGTCGGCTGCAAAGGGCGGTGGCACATACACAACCGACGCATCCGCGCCTGTGACTTCTTTCGCCTCAAGCACCGTGTCAAACATCGGCAGGCCGATGTGCGTTGTTCCGCCCTTGCCCGGGGTAACACCGCCAACCATCTGCGTGCCATAAGCAAGCGCCTGCTCGGTATGGAATGTGCCAGTGGCACCCGTCATACCCTGCGTGATGACCTTGGTGTTTTTGTTGATAAGGATGCTCACATATGTCTCCTAAATTCGGGGGTTCGCTTAGTTCAGCGAGGAATCAATTGCCTTACATGCGACAAGCAGTTCTTTGACCGCATCGACGCTTATCGCAAGGTTACCCTTGGCTTCGTCATCAAGCGCGATTTCGACGACCTTTTCAACGCCGCCCGCGCCAATGACGACGGGCACGCCGACATATAGATTGTCGACGCCATATTGGCCGGTCAGATGCACAGCAGCTGGAAGAACGCGCTTTTGGTCGTTCAAATAGGCTTCGGCCATCGCGATGCCGCTGGTTGCCGGCGCGTAGAACGCAGAGCCGGTTTTAAGCAGACCAACGATTTCACCGCCGCCGCTGCGCGTGCGCTGCACGATTGCGTCAATGCGCTCCTGAGTCGAAAAGCCCATTTTGATCAGGTCTGGAACCGGAATGCCCGATACGGTCGAATATTGAATGACAGGCACCATGGTGTCGCCATGACCGCCAAGCACGAAGCTGGTGACGTCTTTTACCGACACATTGAATTCGTCCGCAAGGAAGTGGCTAAAGCGTGCTGAGTCGAGAACGCCTGCCATGCCGACAACCATGTGATGTGGCAGGCCGGAGAATTCGCGCAGCGCCCATACCATCGCGTCGAGCGGGTTGGT